>CAZEDX010000013.1:0-9117 GCA_964511015.1 uncultured bacterium
CGGCTCGAAACTCATCTTCAACACCGACGTATTCTGTTTTGCCAGTCCGTTTTACAACAAGACGCTACCCCCGCGGTTGTTGCACCCTAAACGTGTACTCGAAGGCGTGCGCGAAGGCGTGGAGCACGGCGGCAACAAGTCAGGCATTCCGACCATTAACGGTTCTCTATGCTTTGACGATCGCTATCTAGGCAAACCTCTGGTCTTTTGCGGCACAGGCGGCCTGATGCCGGCCAAGGTGTGCGGCAAGCCGGGCGAATTCAAAAAGGCGCAGGTGGGCGATCTGATTGTGATGGTTGGCGGCCGCATTGGTAAAGATGGTATTCACGGCGCGACCTTCAGCTCCGAAAGCCTCAATGAGAAGAGCCCGGCGACGGCAGTGCAGATTGGCGACCCGATCACACAAAAGCGCATGACTGACTTCCTACTACGCGCGCGCGATCTGTGCTACTACAATTCAATCACCGACAACGGCGCCGGCGGATTGTCCAGTTCGGTCGGTGAGATGGCGCGCGACACCAACGGCTGTGAAATGCATTTGGAACGGGCGCCACTCAAATACGCCGGCTTGCACCCCTGGGAGATCCTCCTTTCCGAAGCTCAGGAACGCATGACCGTGGCAGTACCGCCGGACAAGATCGATGATTTTCTCGCGCTGTCGGAGAAAATGAATGTGGAATCGACGGTGTTGGGCAAGTTCACCGATACCGGTCTGTTCCACTGTCTTTATGACG
The DNA here is from genome assembly GCA_964511015.1 of uncultured bacterium. Taxonomy (GTDB): domain Bacteria; phylum Lernaellota; class Lernaellaia; order Lernaellales; family Lernaellaceae; genus FEN-1099. Next base: position 735 of record CAZEDX010000013.1, read on the forward strand.
GTGAAACCGTTTGCGCGATCGATATGGATTTCCTGCACGATGGCGCCCCGAAGATGCGGCTGGTTGCCGAATGGAAACCGACGCGATTCCCGGAACCACGTTTTGTCTCGCCGACCGACCTGGGCGGCATGATCATGCGGGTGCTGACGCGACTGAATGTTTGCTCGAAGGAATACATTGTTCGCCAGTACGACCACGAAGTTCAGGGCGGTAGCGTAATCAAACCCTTGGTGGGCGTCGACAATGATGGTCCGTCGGATGCCGCAGTGATTCGGCCTTTGTTGGACAGCCCGGAAGGTGTTGTGGTGGCGCATGGGTTGTGTCCCAAGTACTCGGACATCGACACCTACCACATGGTGGCCAACGCGATTGATGAAGCGGTGCGTAATGCGGTCGCAGTTGGCGGCGACGTCGACCAACTGGCCGGTCTCGACAACTTTTGTTGGCCCGACCCGGTGCCGGCGCCGGAGAATCCGGATGGCTCACACAAACTGGCCCAGTTGGTGCGGGCGAATAAGGCGTTGTACGACATCACGACCGCTTACGGCGTTCCTTGCATCTCGGGCAAGGACTCGATGAAGAACGACTACCAGATCGGCGATACGAAAATCTCGATTCCGCCGACAATGCTGTTCACCGTCGTGGGCCGTATTGCCGATTCGCGCCGTTGTGTAACGATGGATGCAAAAAACCCCGGCGATCTGGTCTATCTGCTCGGCTATTCGCGCGACGAGATGGGCGGCTCCGAATATTTCCGTGAGCTCGGCTATACGGGCAACAAGGTGCCGCGGCTCGAACCGGAGCACAACATCGAGATGTACCGCCGCCTGCGCGATGCCATTCGCGCGAACATCGTACGCAGTTGTCACGACCTGTCAGATGGCGGTCTGGCGGTGGCCCTGGCGGAAACTGCGTTTGCTGGCGGTTACGGCGTCAGCGCCTACTTGAGCCGGGTGCCCTACGAAGGAATCGAACGCGATGACTTCGTCCTGTTCAACGAAAGCCCGGGTCGTTTGCTGGTGACGGTGCGTCCGGAACACAAAACCGCTTTTGAGGAACGACTGATCGATTCGATGTATGCCGAAATCGGTTTGGTAACAAAGGACCCAGTGCTGGAGATCGTCGGCATCAACGGCCGCGTGCAGTGCCGAGTGCCGATCGCTGAACTTAAAAACGCCTGGCAGCGGACCTTGCAGTTCTAGACCGAGACGAGGAGCGAACGTGGGAGACATTCGGGCCATTGTCGTTGCCGGTAACGGCATCAACTGTGAGATGGAGATGGCTCACGCCTGCCGTCTCGGTGGGTTTGAGCAGGTCGACATCTGCTATATCCATGACATCCTGCGCGGTGAGGTTGACCTCGAAGACTATCACCTGTTTTGCATGCCCGGTGGCTTCATGGATGGTGACGACCTAGGCTCGGCCAAAGCGGCCGCCGTTCTGTGGCGTTACTCCCTGCTGCCCAACGGCAGCGAACTGGCCGACTCGGTCTTTCACTTCATCGAACAAGGCAAGCTGATTATCGGCGTCTGCAACGGCTTCCAACTGCTGGTGAAACTCGGCCTGCTGCCGGCCCTGGATATGGTCTATTTCGACCAACACGTGACCTTGACTCATAACGATTCCGGCCGCTTCGAAGACCGCTGGACCCATCTCGTGGTCAATCCGAAAACTCCGTGCGTGTTTCTCGATGGTATCGACCGGCTCTATCTGCCGGTGCGTCACGGCGAGGGGAAGCTGGTGGTAGCTTCCGACGAAGTCTTGTCCAAGATGCGTCAACGGCAACTGATTGCTTTGCGTTACGCCACGGCCAACGGCGAACCGACGATGAGCTATCCGGCGAATCCAAACGGCAGCGTCGATGCCATCGCCGGCATTTGCGACGAATCGGGCCGGGTGTTCGGCCTGATGCCGCACCCTGAGGCCTTCCTGCATTACACGAACTATCCGCAATGGCCGCGGCACAAGTCGATGCCCGATGAGGGGCAAGGCGTGGCGATCTTCCGTAACGCCTACCAATACCTGAAGAAGCGCTTCTAAACGGCGGGTGTCCTATGGCCGGTAACCAAATGAAGCTGATCGAAGAATGCCTCGGCTTGCCCTTTGACGTCTTCGCGGAAAGCTGGGTCGACGAGGATGGGCCGTCCAATGAAGACTACCGGGTGATGCAACGTTGTCTATTGTTGCTCGGCTATCCGACCGGACCGCTAGGACAGCCTTGCCTGGACGGTGTGATCGGTCCGAACGCGCGCCGGGCGCTGCGGCAGTATCAACAGGAATGCGATTTCGAGGGAACGGCGCAGTTCGACGTTATGACCCGCCGGGCGCTCTACCACACGGCGGCCGATTTCCTGGCCGAGTTCGAAGACAAAGTCATTGTCGGTTGCGCGGGGCAGCTGCGGCGGGTGGCCAACCAGCCCGGGCTGAGTGGAAAGGAAGCGGTCTATTACTTCCAGAACGAGGCCAAAGCGCGCGTCGAACACGATTTGCTGGCTGCTTTTCTGCTGTTGACGACCATCAATGCGGGCATTACCGTCGCGGCGCTTGATTTGCTTAGATACGAGCAATTGCTGACGGAGAAGAATGGTTTGCGCGAGGCGCGGATGGCGTCCTTGCACTATGGTTTTCTGCAACTGCGTGATGATCGCTATGAGGAACTAGGCCAGGATGTGAACCGGGCGCGGGTGTGCGGAGATATTGATTTCCACCTCGACACAATCGCTAGGGTGCTGGAGTCCGACGCCGCTCTGCGGGATGCCGCAGTCAAGCGCGATCTACCGGCCTTGGCGACCCGGTTCCCGTTCGCATCGCTCTCCAATGCGGAAGGGGTCAATCGGCTGAAGGTGAACTGGGCAGAAATCGAGACTTCCCTCCCCAAATAGAAAAATCGTTTGGGGTCAATTTCCCTCTTGCCAAACCCTCTCGTTTTCCGTATTTTGTGCGCCCGTTGTATCTTTCGGCGTGAATTCGCTGAACCGTTTGTGTTGGCCCGGAAGCCGGCGAAAGCGCATTCAGGCGTTTTGGCGTTCCGGCGAGGAGAACCGAAATGAAGACCTATAGCGCCAAACCCGGCGAGGTCGAACGGGGCTGGTACCTGGTCGATCTGGAGAACAAGGTGCTGGGTCGCGCGGCCAGCAAGATCGCGATGATCTTGCGCGGCAAGACCAAGGCGACCTTTACCAGGCATGAAGACGTGGGTGATTTCGTGATTGTCATCAACGCCGCGAAGGTGAAGCTGACCGGCCGAAAGCTGGATCAAAAAATGTACCGTCACCACACTGACTACATGGGCGGTTTGAAAGAAGAACCGGCCAAGAAGGTGTTGGCGCGCAAGCCCGAGATGTTGATCCGCGAAGCGGTAAAGGGCATGCTGCCCAAGTCCGAAATGGGCCGCCGGTTGCTTAAGAAACTCAAGGTTTATGCCGGGCCCGAACATCCGCACCAGGCGCAGCAGCCGGTGCAGCTTGAGCTGTAAGGGGTAGGACATGGCCGAGAATATTTTTCAAGCCACCGGTAAACGCAAAACCTCGATCGCGCGCGTTCTGCTGAAAGCAGGCACGGGCAAGATCACGATCAATGAACGCGAACTCGACGACTACTTCACCCGGCCGACTGCTCGGATGAAGGTGATGAAGCCGTTCAACCTGACCGAGACCACGGGCAAGGTTGATGTGGACATCAACGTCGACGGCGGTGGTATCGCCGGCCAGGCCGACGCCATTTGCCACGGCATCAGCCGCGCGCTGCTGGGTTTCAACCCGGATCTGCGCCTGAAGCTGAAGAAAGCCGGCATGTTGACGCGCGACTCGCGTATTGTCGAGCGCAAGAAGTACGGTCGCCGCAAGGCCCGCCGTCGCTTCCAGTTCAGCAAGCGCTAATCTGTTCCGTTTTGTCTGTCTCGAGGGCCGGCGTTCGCGCCGGCCTTTGTGTATCTGGTCGAAACCGCGCCGCTTGCCTGTGCGGCAAGCGGTGCAGTACATTGACTCGCTGATTTCCACGAGTTGGGACGCGCCATGCCTCATCTTCAAGCCCCCTTGTTTGCCGGTATCGACATCGGTTCTCTGTCCACCGAAACCTTGCTCATCGACCAGAACGGTGGGGTGGTCGCAGCAACGGTCATCCCTACCGGCGCCAGCAGCGTAAAGGCCTTCCAGGCCAGCTTTGCCGAGGCGTTGTCGATCGCCGGCGCGGATGCGGGGGATATCGCGTATTGTGTGGCTACGGGTTACGGCCGCAACAAGGTCGAATTCGCCCAAGCCCGGATCACGGAAATCACCTGCCATGCACGCGGCGCCCACGTGCTTTTTCCCACCACTCAGATGGTCATCGATATCGGCGGGCAAGACAGCAAAGCCATTCGGCTGGGTCCCAACGGCTCGGTTCAGAACTTTGTGATGAACGACAAATGCGCCGCCGGCACCGGCCGGTTCCTGGAAGTGATGGCCCATGCTTTGGAAGTCGATTTGGAAGAACTCGGCCCGCTGGCGCTGCAATCAGATGAAGACGTCAAGGTTTCTTCGGTCTGTACAGTGTTTGCCGAAAGCGAGGTGGTCAGTCTCATCGGTGACGGCGTCAAAGCCGCGCGCATTGCCTGGGGCGTGTGTCGTGCTGTGTCGGACCGGGTGGCAAGCCTGGCCGAACGGGTGGGAATCGCCGTGCCGATAGTGATGACCGGCGGCGTGGCCAAAAACGCCGGGGTGGTAAGAGCGCTCGAACAACGCCTGAACGTTCATCTGACCATTCCCGAAGACCCGCAACTCGTCGGCGCGTTGGGCGCGGCCCATTTGGCCCGCGAACGTGCGCACAAGGATTCGGTTTGAACGAGGCCTACCGACGCGCGGCCACCCGCCTGTTCGACCTCGAACGGTTCGGGATGAAGTTCGGCCTGAACAACACCACCCGCCTGATGTCCCTGGTTGGCGAACCGCGGCCGGCACGCCAAACCGTCTTGATCGGCGGAACCAATGGCAAAGGTTCGGTCACGGCGATGCTGGAGTCCATCGCCCGGGCGCATGGCCAGCGGACCGGTATGTATACCAGCCCCCATTTGGTCACAATGACCGAGCGTATCCAAGTCAACGGCGAACGTATTGCGCCGGAAGACGTTGTTCACTTGAGTGACGAACTGTGGGCGGCGCTGGAACCCTACCGCCGGCCGGGCGAGCCGGAGCCGATTACCTTTTTTGAACTGTTGACCGTCATGGCCGCGCTCCATTTTTCGCGGCGGAATCTCGACCTTGCGGTGGTGGAAGTGGGACTCGGCGGACGATTGGACGCCGTCAACGTGCTTCCGCGCGACGCCGTTGTCTTCACTGACATTGCCATCGACCACGCGGATATTCTTGGCGATACTGTTGCACACATTGTCGCGGAGAAAGCGGCCCTGATGCGGCCGGGATGCCCGGCTATCGCGTCCGGCGGATTGCCGGGAGTGAACGAGCTGTTGATCAAACATGCACAGGAGGTTGGGGCGCCGCTGTTTCTGTTGGACCGCGATTTTTCTTTCGTGTCGCACGCCGCGAGCATCGATTTGATGTTCGAGGGGAAATCATTGACCGATCTGCCGGTGCCATTCGCCGGAGCACATCAATATCGCAATGCCGCATTGGCCGTTCGGGCGGCGCTTGCTTTGGGTTTGAACGACGAAGCAGCCATCCGGCGAGGATTGATTGCGGCCAAGTGGCCCGGCCGGTTGGAACGCATTGCCGGCGCTCCGGAATGGCTGTTGGACTGCGCACACAATCCGGCCGGAGCGCAGGTGCTCGCGGCCGCCTTGGAGCCGCACGAACCGACCATCTGGCTGGCCGCGATCATGGGCGACAAGGATGTGGATGGTGTCGTCGAGGCTCTGGCCCCGCGCGTGACCAGCGCGGTCTGCACCATGCTAAAGATGAAGCGGGCGCTACCAGCCGAAACACTGGCGGCCAAAGTCGAGGCGGCCGGTTGTCCGGCGCGGGTCGAATCGAATGTCGAAAAGGCGATGGACCTGGCTCGCGATCTGGCTGGCACAAATGGCCGGGTACTGGTCGCGGGCAGCATTTTCCTGGTTGGTTTCGTACGCGGCCAGTTGACCGGCGAGCATGGGCCATGAAGCAATTGGCGGTCGCGCTGGTACTGCTTTTGGCGATGGCCGCAGTGGCCTTCGCACAGGACGAGCCGCGAGCACCGGAAGCGGCGGAAGAGGAACCGGTACGGACCGGCCCGGATGTCACCCCCTTCCTGAGGAACCTAATGGAATCCGACCTGCCGGTGGTGTTGGAAGCCGACCAGATCAACTACGACCACCAGACTGACACCTACCGCGCGTCCGGCAACGTCGTGATGCGGCAGCAAGGGACCACGCTGACCGCCGACAATCTGTTGTTGGACATGGCTAATCACGAACTGATCTGCGAAGGCGCGGTCCGCGTGGCGTCGGAACAAGGCAGCGTAGAAGCCGACGGCCTGCGTGTCGATCTGACTCGCGAAACCGCGGTCATGGCGCGCGCCTTGTTCGTGGTGCATAACGAGGAAGTAACTTATTTCATCCGTGGGCAGCGAATCGAGAAAATCGGACCCGACCGCTACCTGATCTACAACGGCAACTACACGACCTGTGATTGTGGCGCCGAAGAAGCCGACTGGTTGGTCGAAGCCGAATTCATCGACGTTACATTCGACGGTTACGCCGTGGTCGAACGGGGGCGCATTTACATTGAAGGGCTGGCGGTAGCGTATGTCCCTTATGGCGTTTTCCCGGCGAAGATCAACCGTTCGACCGGCTTCTTGTGGCCGACGACGGGTTGGTCAAGCGACGACGGCTATCATGTCGGTTTGCCGTTTTACTGGAACCAGGCGCCGCATACCGACGCGACGTTGTACACCGACTGGTACGAAAAACGGGGAACCAAGCTTGGCCTCGAACAGCGCTGGCGGTATTCGCGCACCTGGGAAGGTGAGGCGACCGGCGACATTATCGAAGACCGTATTGTCGGCATGCGCCGATGGGCGTTGTCGAACGAGTCGACGTTCAATCCGTACCGCCGCCTCTACATTCGCACCGAAGCGAACCTGGTGTCGGATACCGACTACCCGGTCGATTTTTCGAACGATATCAACGCGCGCTACGATCGGTTTTTACGGTCAGACCTGATCATCAACAACCTTTGGCAGGACTACGACCTCAACGTGGTGGCCCGCCATTTCCAGGATTTGACGAACGAGGACAACAGCTATACCTGGCAGCAATATCCGTTGGTTATGTTCGATGCGATCAGTCAGCAAATCGGCACATTACCCGTATACGCGACGATGGAGGTGACGGCTACCGACTTCTACCGGCCGAAAGTCTCAGAGGCCGAAGCTTTCTTGGATTCACTGGCCGGCCACAACCATCCGTACACCTATTTGTCGGAAGGCCGACGCCTCAGCGCTCAGCCGGGACTGCACGCGCCGCTCAATTTCGACCAGTACGCGACAGTCACTCCGTACGCCGTGGGGATCGGCGATCTCTACCAAACCAACGACCGCACGACCGATCGCACGGTGACCCGCGCGACCGGCGAACTCGGCGCCGACGCGTTCACACGGTTCGAACGCGTGTATCCGTTCTATGCGCCGGTGGTGCGCGGCATCAAACACCAGATCGAACCGGACCTTGGCTACCGCTACCGGCCCGAAGTGAATCAGGACGATCTGCCGGTATTCGATGGCTATGATCGTCTCAATGAACTGTCGGAGATCAGTTACGGATTGACCAATCGGCTGTGGATGCGTCTGTTCGATGTCGGCCGCCGCCGTTTTACTACGCTCAAGCTGACGGACTTGCGCGTATTGCACGGTTACGATTTCGCCGAGGCCGAACGCGAACGAGATCCGTTGGTGTTGAATGACGAACGCCGCCCGTGGCAACCGATTCGCGTGGAGTTTGAAACGCTGGCGACAGCCGGACGATGGCTGAACCGAATTCTGTTGCAGTCGGCGACGGAATACGACACCTATCAGGACGAGGTGACGACGTTCAACGTGCTCGGCTTGATGGGCACTGTGAACGACGATGCGTTGGGCGCGGAATACCGGTATCACGTCGACCGCGAGGGTTACACGGATATCGAGTTTCTGTCCGGAATCTTCCGCTACACGCTGCAGGAGTTCATCACGGTCGAGTATGTGACTCGGTATAGCTTTATCGACAGCTACTTCATTTCACAGACCTATGCCGCCGAATTGCACAGTCTGCAAGACTGTTGGCGGCTGCGTTTGCAATACGAACAACACGAAATCCCGAAGCACGAAGACATCACCATTTTGCTGGTCGATCTGACCGGACTGGTGCAGGGCGCGACGAGTTTCTAAAGCCATCGCGCCAAGACGGGATGTGCGCAAATGAAACCAATGATGTCGC
>CAZEDX010000013.1:9127-32830 GCA_964511015.1 uncultured bacterium
GGATTACTGTTAATAGTCCTCTGTCTGGGGGCGGTAGTTCGTCTGGATTCGGCATTGGCCGAGCGTGATCGCCGCGGTTCGTTCGAATACCAAGGCCGAACGCGTGAGTATCTTGTGCATTTGCCGCCGGCAGCGAGTGGCGATACGGCGCTGCCGCTGGTGCTGTCCTTACACGGCGGCGGGGGTGATGCGGACAACCAGGCGCGAACTAGCGGCCTGAACATCACCGCCGATCGGGCAGGTTTCATCGTGGTGTATCCGGAAGGCATCACGCGCTTCCGCCACCACCTGCGTACATGGAATGCGGGTAACTGCTGCGGTTACGCCTTGACAGAGAAGGTAGACGATGTCGGTTTCATCCGGGCGCTGTTAGCGAGATTGGCAAACGAAGTCCGCTACGATCGGCACCGCGTCTACGCGACCGGCTTGTCCAATGGCGGCATGATGGCGTATCGCCTGGCGTGCGAAATGACCGATCAACTGGCGGCCATTGCGCCGGTGGCCGGGGCGCTCAACGTCGCCGAATGCCGCCCGACCTTTCCCATGCCCGTGATGATTTTCCATGGCACGGCCGACCAGCATGTTCTATATGAAGGCGGGCGGCCGCGCCGCCGGGCTGATTGGTCGCATCCACGGACAGATCGCAGCGTGGAACAAGCGCGCGATTTCTGGGTAACTTACAACCGGTGCACGACGCCACCCAAAACGACAACGGTCGGACATGTCGTTCGGCAGGCGTATACCGACTGCGCCGCAGATAGTGAGGTCGAGGTGGTCACGATTCTGGGTGGCGGACACGCTTGGCCAGGGGGAGCGGCAGGTTGGCGCGGTGGTGATCCACCGACGCGTGAAATCTCGGCCAATGACTTGATGTGGGAGTTCTTCCGTCGCCACCGTCGCTGACGGCGCCGCGGCCTATGCGCCGATCAATCCTTGCGCCGCGGCCTGTACCTGCAGGAAGATCTCGCCGAAATCGAACCGGTAATCGAAGCTGAGGTGAATGCCGCGGGCGCGTTCGGCCAGCTTGAGCAGCTTGAGATACACACGGTTGGCCCGTTTCCATTGGCGATTCATCTTGTTGGCGTACAGATAAATGAAGGCGTTGGTGAGCTGCCCGTTGGCGAATCGGTCCACCGCGCGCCGCAGCGAATAGAAACGGGCATGACCGGTAATTTGCGCCCATTGCAGTTCCAACGCGGAGATGTTCTTCGGCACGTAGACCACATGGTGCGCATCGTAGTTGGACCAGCTCATCGTCTTAAGGCGGCCAGCGTCGCGCAATTCATCGAACATCGGCGTGCCGGGCAGCGGGGTGAGGATCAGGAACTGGGCTGAGGCGATGCCGCTACGGCGAGCGAAGCGCAGGGTTTCGCGAATCGTTTCCCGATCGTCGCTGTCGAAACCGATGATGAACATGCCGTGTACGTCCACCCCATATTCATTGAACTTAGTCACCGCCTGAGTGATAGTATCGACGTCCTGCTTCTTGTTCATCTCGCGCAAGGCGGCCGGATTGACTGATTCAAAACCGATGTACAGTGAGGTGCAGTTGGTTTCTCGCATGAGCTGTAGCAGTTCTCCGTCACGCGCGGCATCCGTACGGACCTGAGCGGACCAGCTAGCCGCCATTTGACGTTCGACCAACGACGAACGAATGATCTCTTTCGCACGTTGTGTATTCGCGGTGAAATTGTCGTCGTAGAAGAAAATATGCATCGGTTGGCCCTGGTACTGCTCAATTTCACCCAAGACATGCGCCGTGGAACGGAATCGCATCTTTCGCCCGAACATGCCGATCACCGAGCAGAACTTGCATCCGTAAGGGCAACCGCGAGTGGATTGAATGGGCACGATTGGACGGCCGTTGAAGCTCTTTTCCAGACGCCAGCCCACAATCAGATTAAAATCGGGGTAGGGCAGAGAATCGAGGTCTTCGATCGTGCTGGTTTGGGGGTTGTGGTGGGTGACGCCCTCGCTGTCGCGATAGGACAGATTGGGCACGGTTTCCAGACCGCGGCCACTGCGAATGGCCGCCAACAACAGCGGCAGGGCTTCTTCTCCTTCGCCACGCACCACATAGTCGCAATGGGTGAGGGCTTCATCGACCATAAACGTAGGGTGTGGACCACCCATGACGATCGGCACGTGGTACGGCCGCAGGGCGTCGGCCATGGCGTACGCGCGTTCGGCGGTCGAAGTAATACTCGATATGCCCACGACGTCGGCGGTCAACACGTCCTGATAGTCGACCGGGGCGATGTCTTCGACATAGACTTTGGCTTCCCAACCGTGCTGGCGCGCGATGGTTGCCAGTAAGACCGCGCCCAGGCGGGGCAGCTTCATGCGGGAGTAGACATGCTTGCCGGGGGCCTTGGGCTCGATCAGGACGAGCTTTCGCCCGGTGCGGGTTCCAGTGTGGATGAGACGGTCTTGGGCTTTTCTGTCGCATACCGGCGCCGAAGCGACTGAACTTCGGCCCGTTTGTCTTTCAGCATTTTGCGCCATCGTTCGATTCCTTGATCGAGTTCGTCCATTTTTGTTGACAGGGCTTGGATCCGGTCGAGCATATCTTGGAGGGCAGCAAGAGCCTGTTCTCTTGTGCCCGCGAAATGGTGACGGTTCAAGTTGTCGAAAACCCGGAACAGGTCCGCTACGCCTTTGATTTCTTCCAGTGAATAGCCGAACAACTGCAAGTCGTGAATCAGGCTGCAAAACAACACCGTATGCTCGGCATAGAGGCGAAATCCACCTTCGCTGCGCATTGTTGGTTCGATGATGCCGCGCTCTTCCCAGTATTTGATGGTGCGCGGATTCAGATTGCTGCGCTTGGCCAGTTCACCGACAGTCAGGTGGTGTTCAATCGGGCGGGGCTTTTTTTTACCTTCGGCCGGAGCGGGCAACCCCACCTTGCGAGCGATTTTCTTGAGTTGCCCAGCGGCGTAGCCCAGTTCCGCCAACCCACGAAGTTGTTGGATCTGCACAATGTCGGATTCGTCGAACACAGGTTGGTTGTCTTCCGCCACCGCCGCCGGGGCGAGAATGCCCAAAGCCAACCATTCCTGTAGCTTCTGAATAGCCAGACCGGCTTTGGCCGCGGCCTCCTCCAATGTGAAAATTCGAACCTGCTCGTTCATCAACATTCCAAACTAACAGTACACGTATAGGTTCATATTATATTGCGTGCTCGGCGTCAAGAAAATTCTTGAGCAACGAAACCATATTTATGCTGCACAGGCCAAGAAAAGGCCGCTTTCTTGGCAGGCTTCCTCAATCCGGCTCGACAAATGCGGTTGTGTTGTCGAAAGAAGGTTTCAACGCCCTGTAGAGACCACGGTATTGGGGATAAAGACGTCGGTACAGAGCGACAGCGGCGGGATCAGGCGAAAGGCGAGAGTCCTCACGAATGGTGCATTCGCAGGCGGAGGAAACATCGGCGAACACACCAACTCCAACTCCAGCTAACAGGGCGGCGCCAAGCGCGGCACCTTCCGTCACACTGACAGTTGCTACCTCCGTTCCGAAGATATCGGCTAGGATTTGCCGCCACAGCGCGGAACGCGCTCCGCCGCCCGAGACACGCACTAAGCGAGGCTCGATTCCCTGGGTTCGGATCAGTTCCATCGAATCGCCAAGGCCAAACCCTACTCCTTCCAGAACCGCCCGGATCATATGGGATTTCGCGTGCCGAAGCGTAATTCCTACAAAGGCGCCCCGGGCGTTGGGGTCGGGGTAGGGTGTTCGTTCGCCGGACAGATAGGGCAAGAACACTAGCCCTTCGCATCCGGTCGGAGCCTTTGCGGCTTCTGCCATCAGCAATTCGTATGGATCGATTCCGAGTTCGGCGGCCTTCGCCTTTTCGTTGTCCGCGAAAACATCGCGATACCAGCGGAGGCTTCCTCCGGCGGCGAGCATGACCCCCATCACGTGCCACATCCCGGGTACTGCGTGGCAGAACGAATGGAGCCTCCCATGTGGGTCGGTTCGCGGCGAGTTGGTCGGCGCAAACACAACGCCCGAGGTGCCCAAAGTGACCGAAACCGTTGCTTCGCGGGTCAAGCCGGTTCCGATTGCCTGTGCGGCCTGATCTCCACCGCCACCGACTACCGGTGTTCCAGCCGCTAGTCCGCACTCACTCGCCGCCGTCGGGGAAAGACGACCGGTGATTTCAACCGATTCCATACAATGCGGCGCCCATGATATGGGAATGTTCAGGGCGTCAAACATGGCTTGCGACCACGTACGCCTTTTCACGTCAAACAGCGAAGTCCCGGATGCATCCGACACCTCGGTAAAATACTCGCCAGTCAGACGAAATCGAACATAGTCCTTAGGCAGGAGAAAGTGCTTTGTTTGTGCGAACATCTCGGGCTCATTTTCATGTATCCAGATGAGTTTGGGCGCTGTGAATCCGGGAAGCACGGGATTACCTGTAAGGTCTAGGAGTCTTTCAAACCCGACTAGGCGGGTGATTCGTTCGCATTGAGCACCCGTGCGTTGGTCGTTCCACAGTATCGCGGGGCGCAGTACGGACCCGTTTTGGTCGAGCAGAACCAGACCGTGCATCTGGCCGGAGAGCCCGATTCCGGCCACCTGTTCGGGACGGAAACCTACGGCTTTTTGGATCTGGCGAAAGCAAGCGCACGTAGCCTGCCACCAATCCTCGGGTTTCTGTTCGGACCACAGAGGACGGGGCGTCGACAGTGGGTAGTCCGAAGACGAGATCGCGACAACTTGGCCGGATTCTTTCAGTAGCAAGGCCTTTGCGGCCGTGGTTCCAATGTCGATTCCCAGAAGGTAACGCATATGGATTCCCTTCGTTTCGTGCGATCATTCCATTGGCAGGTTCGGCAATGGCGACAACCGCTCTGGATGCAGCGCGCGTGTACGGATCAGGTAGCCCTCCAACCAGCCGCGCGCCTTGTCCGGATGGAGCGTTGACCAGATCACCTTCTCGTGGTCCATCGCGGCGACGCGGTCATTGGCGGCGCGCAACGCATCCATCGAGTTACGAATCGCTTGTTCCACCGGCATCCGTTCCGGGTTGATATCGATTCCCAGATACCCTTCGTACCCATGCATTTTGAGAACATACAAGGCGGCTTCCATTTGCTCCGGCGAAATTACGCCGGCGTTCAGATCCTGGTCGTAGTTGCCAAGCGGCTGGCTGTTGACGTGGCAGTGCGCAAGACGGCCGTATTCAAGCACCAGGCTGAACGCGTAGGGTAGGTCTTCATAGGCCATGAGCATATGGCCGATCTCCGGATTCATGGCCACTAGCGCGTGTCCTTGACTGAGCAATTGGCGATTCACCGGGTGTTGCAGCATGCCCTCGACTTTGAAGCCAAGCAACAGCCCTTCGGGGGTTGTTCCATAAAGGTGACGCCCCCGCGGTTCGTAGGGTTTAGGCTCGAAGGCGATTCTTGTTCCGGGGACGGCATCCATGGCTTCGGCCAGTCCTTCGGCGAAGCGGTCCCGCATAGCCACCAGATCGATCCCGAAACTATTCTCGTAGCCGTCGATTCCAGTCCATACGACGGTAAAATCGGTCGCCAACTCGCGGTTGATCTGTAGGGTTTCGATCACGCGAGCGATCGACGTTTTACGCACCGATTCGATCGGTGAGCTGAGAGAACCAAACTCGAATTGGGAATCCCAGAAAAGAAGGGGAACGACACTAACGATCCGAATGCCGGTGTTTTTGGAGAAATCCTTCCACAACGGGAGGTTCTTCTCGTTGATTTCGTTCGGGTAGTGAGCCTCGATTCCTTCCAGTCCGTCGCCGGCCAGTTTGGCGGCAACCTCCAGCCGCTGTTCTATGTCCAAGTCGGGCTTGTACTTGTCGTGGAAGCGGCTGTGAGATGGAGACATGTACCAAACACCGGAGGAGAAGCGGAGACGAAGCTCGAAATTTTTCATGTGCGCGATCAATTGATCGGGCGTCCGGCGTGTCGCTTGTACTTGAAGGTTTAAAAGGCCCATGCGCAGATCCCCCTCATTTTGAATGTGCGACAAGGCGAAACTGTCTTCCCCAAATCGGACAAGAAAGCTGACTTTTCATGTTGTACGCCATGGAAAGGGCGTCTTGAAATCGGAAAGATACTCCTTCGTAACGTCATCTCACCCCGAAATCAATCGTTTCCTTGGGCAAATCGCGGGAAACCGTGGATTGAATAGGAAGAGATTTTTGTCTATTAAGATCAACAACTATGGGATGTTATGCCGTGTTACGTGTGGATATTGTGCCATATATGACGGGCAAGTGGGTAAATACGAAACACCCCGCCTCGGGTTCGAAACGGGGTGCGAACGCGCAGAATAGGGTTAGAACATCGGTTTCTGGACTTTGCCGGCCGAAATGCAGTCGGTACAAACGACCATGCGCTTATGTTCGCCCTTCGGCGTTACCACGCGAATTTTCTGCAGATTCGCCTGCCAAACCTTTTTAGACTTATTGTTGGCGTGGCTGACTTTGTTGCCAACCTGGCGCCCTTTGCCGCAAACTTCACACATCCGGGACATCGGATCACTCCTTCACCGAAATCAGGGCGCCAAATATACAGAAAACGGAACGAAATGCAAGGGGCTTTTTTGCGCTACTTCTGCAGGGTTTTCGTCAGCATATTCGCCGCGGTCAGGGCGCTGATGCCTTCGCCTTCCATACCCAGGCCGGGCAGGGTAGCCTTGCCGGCATAGAAGACTTCGTCGATCGGCGTGCGGTTAGCTAGGCAGCCGATGCCGAAGCGGTCTTCCGGGTCGATGACCGGCTGGAAGGTCTGGCGGCGCGTCGCCTGGTACAGCGCATAACTTTCGTCGTAAGCGACGAACTGAGTGAAGTCATCGAGGAAGGGGATCATGTCGCGAAGCGCGTCCATGATCTTGTCGGAAAGCCGGCGCGCATCTTGGGGCGACAGTTCACCGCTCTCCGCCTGGACCAGCGTCGTGGCGGCGATCAGTCGTTTGCCCTTGGGGGCGTATTCCGGCGACTCGGCGGGGCTGAGACTGACGAACACGCTATTGCCGTTGCGCAGTTCCTTTTCTGGCTCCATCAGCAGAATGACGTTTTCGTCCATGCCGACTGGGATCACATTAGCATCGACAGCAACGTAAAGCGTGAACCGATGCAGATTGTGCGCGGGCAGGGTAACCTTTTCGCGGAAGGAGCCCTTCACGTGCTTTGGCGAGAAGCGGCTGTAGAATTGCTCAATGTTGGTCGAGACGAGAAACTTCTTCGTTCTGACCGGCTCTTTGGTTTCCGGCAGCTTGATCTCGCTGATACGGCCGAAATCGATGCTCTCGATGTCGGTCGTGCGGTGCAACACGCCGCGGTAGCTGCTAATACGCTCTTTGCAGATATCTTCTAGCACTTTCAGGCCACCTTCGACCTTGAAGATGCCTTTGTTGGTCCAGGCCAGCACGAACGCCGCGAAGAACAATGAGGGATTGTCCGGGTGCACAGGTGAAAGCAGATGGAACTGCGATTCAAGGAACGCCCGTCCCTTCGGCGTGAGAGGGTAGCCCTGCAGGAACTCGTTGAAGTCCATGCGGCTGCCCTCTTTGAAATCGTCGCCGAGAGAACCGCACGCCCGGTTGAGCCGATACCGCTCGCGAATGCCGTAAGCGGGGAACACGACGTCTTGTTTGAGCAGGCCGCGCACTACGCTGCTGTAGCGATCGACTTCGCCCAAAATGCTCATGATTGAGGAGGCATCGGGGCCGAACTCGTCCTGCAGCAGCTTGAACAGTTCGTCGCGGCCCTGGTGCACATCGAGGCGCACATCGGGCATGACGACCTGATAGGCCGGCTCGGCAAGTGAAAAGCGCTTTTTCTCGAGGAAGGGGATGCCCAGTTCGGTGAAAATGTCACTGAAGATCTGGCCTTGGCCGAAGCCGAAAAAGAGACCGGGGAAAGCCGTCAGGGTGAAGCCGTCGCGCTTGACCTGTAACTTCTGGCTCTCGACTTCGATGACCAGCACCGAGAAACCGCGTTTGACGAGCAACGAACCGGCAACCAAGCCGGCCGGCTCGGTGCCGATGATCGTGACGTCAAATAGTTTCCCGATCAGACTCATCCGATCAACTCTACCGCTTCCTCGCCGCGTTCGCGTTCGGTGATCTCACCAATCGTCCAGACCGTTTCGCCTTGGCCGCGCAGCCGACTGGTGACGTTTTCTTCTTCGTCCTTGGAGCAAACCAGTATCATCCCGATGCCGCAATTGAACGTCCGGTACATCTCGAAGTCGCTAATCCCGGCCTGTATTTGTAGGAACTTGAAGATCGGCAGCCGCGGCCAGGCATTGAGATCGATCGTTGCCTTGCAGCGGGCCGGCAGGATGCGCGGGACGTTGTCGATCAACCCACCGCCGGTGATATGGGCCATGCCCTTGACGTTTACGTCGCGGATCAAGTTGAGAATCTGTTTCACGTAGATGCGGGTCGGGGTCAGCATGATTTCGCCAACGGTGCCCGAACCCATTTCCGAGACACGGTCAGTGACCTTGAAGCCCAGTTGGTCGAAAACGACCTTGCGGGCCAGGGAGAAGCCGTTCGAATGCAGGCCGGTGCTGGCCAGGCCAATCACGCGGTCGCCGACGGTTACGGTGGAGCCGTCGATGACTTTGTCGTTGTCGACCACGCCGACGGTGAACCCGGCTAGGTCGTATTCGCCTTCGGGGTAGAAGTCCGGCATTTCCGCCGTTTCGCCGCCGATCAGAGAGCAGCCGGCTTGGCGGCAACCCTCGCAGATGCCTTCGATGACTTTCACCGCGACGTCGGGCGCGAGCTTGCCGCACGCAAAATAGTCAAGCAGGAACAACGGTTCGGCGCCCATGACGACGATGTCATTAACATTCATCGCTACCAGGTCGATGCCGATCGTGTCGTGCTTGTTCATATCGAACGCAATCTTGAGCTTGGTGCCGACGCCGTCGGTGCTGCTGACCAGCAACGGATGCCGGTATTTGGTGGGGTTGATCGAGAACGCCCCCGCGAATCCGCCGAGTTCAGTGTGTACTTCCGGACGGAAGGTCTTGCGGACCAACGGTTTGATCCGCCGGACAAAATCGTTGCCAGCCTCGATGTTTACGCCGGCCTCCTCGTACGTCGAATACTTCTTCAAGCGGGTCCCCCAGGGATCCGAGTTTGGTTTGAAAGCGTCCCTCTTTTACCGGAGCGCGGGCAAAAAGTCAAAAGGAGGAAGGACAAAGAGGTGCGGACCTGGACCGGTGATTTCGGTCATCGGTGTTTTTTGCTCTAGATTCCTTTCGCCGACCGCTTCTGTTACACTCCGGCCCGCAATTCGAAGAGTGGAGAAATGTGCGGGATTTGTGGCGTATTTGAAACTGGCGGTGCAAGAATCTCGCGGGAAACCTTGCGTCAGATGACTGACACACTGGTTCATCGGGGGCCTGATGCCAGCGGTCTATTTCTTGCCGAGCACAGAGGCGCCGCGCTGGAACCATTGCCTGATGCGCCGGTCGCGTTGGGACATCGCCGCCTCAAAATCATCGATCTGTCGGACTCGGCAAATCAGCCAATGCTTTTCGAGAACGGCCGCTTGGCCGTGGTCTTCAACGGCGAGATTTTCAACTACCGTGAGTTGATGACCGAGCATTTTGCCGACCGCCAACCGCAGACGACCTCCGACACCGAAGTGGTCGGCTGGGCCTATCGCAAATGGGGCCTCGACTGTTTTCAGCACTTCAACGGCTTTTTTGCCATGGCAATCTACGATGCCGACCGCGATCTGCTGGTGCTCGCGCGCGATCGCATGGGCAAGAAGCCGCTTTTCTATCATCATCAGGGCGGACATTTTGCGTTCGGCTCGGAACTCAAGGCGCTGGCGGCGTATCCGCCCTTGGCTCGGGAACTCGACCACGATGCATTGCTGGCCTATCTGACGTTCCTGTATGTGCCGGGTGAGGCTTGCCTGCTACGCAATTGCCGCAAGCTGGCGGCCGGAAGTTGGCTGACCGTCGACGCGCGTGGTGAGGTGCGCACCGAACGGTACTACGACGTGCTCGCCGGCCCGGCGCATCCGACCGCTAGACCGCGGACCATGGCGGAATACGAAGAGGAACTTGACCGCCTGCTGACCGATGCCACGCGTTTGCGGTTGATCAGCGATGTGCCACTAGGCGCATTTTTGTCGGGCGGCATCGATTCGTCCACGATCGTCGCCTACATGTTGCGGGCGGGGGCGACGCGGCCGCGGACGTTTACCATTGCCTACGAAGATCCCAAGTTCAACGAAGGCCCGTACGCCAAGGCCGTCGCCGATCATTTGGGTACCGAACACACGGAAATGGTCGTCCAACCCGACGACGCGCAGGTCCTGATCCAACGGATGCCGCACATCTACGACGAGCCGTTTGCCGATCCGTCCGCGTTGCCGACCACCTTGCTGTCGGAACTGACTCGCAAACACGTGACGGTTGCTCTGTCGGGCGATGGCGGCGACGAGTTGTTCTTCGGCTACGATCGCTACAAACGGGCGCTCGAGTTCGCGCGCTGGACATGGATTCCTTACTTCTTGCGCGCACCGGTGGGGCGCTTGCTCTGCCAGTTTGGGGCGCGCGGGAGGAAAATCGGCCGCCGCATCGATCAGCCGGATGTGACCGCGTATTTCCAACTGCGTACCAGCATTTTCAACCGCTACGAGTTGCCGCAACTGACCGGCAAACCGTTCCCAGCCGACAACGAGCTTACGCGTGTGCTTGGGACGCTTGGCGATGTGCCCTTGCACCGGCGGCTGCGCGCGGCGGAAACGCGAATCTACTTGTGTGACGACATTCTGCAAAAGGTCGATCGCGCGTCGATGTCCTGTGCGTTGGAAACGCGCGCCCCACTGCTCGACTACCGTGTGGTCGAATTCGCGCTCGGTTTGCCCCAGGAAATGGTTTTGCAGGGAAGGGTCCGCAAACGCCTGCTCAGACAACTGCTCTACCGTTATGTGCCGGCGGCGGTCTTCGACCGCAAGAAGATGGGCTTTCGCATTCCACTTGGTTCCTGGTTCCGAGGCAAGTTGCGGCCGACCCTCGAACATTACCTTGATGGCGAACGTCTGCGGAAACAGGGGCTCTTGCAGCCGGAGTTCGTGGCTGACCTCGTCGCCCGACACATGGCCGGCGGCGCCGACTACGCCCACGCGCTGTTCACGCTGCTGGTTTTCCAGATGTGGTACGACCAGTACCTGGCCTGACGCATCATTCCCCTTTGAGCAACGCCACGGCGCCGTACGCGTTTTCGGCATAGCCGTCCGCGCCGATGTCGTCGGCGAAGCGTTGCGTCACCGCGGCGCCGCCAATCAGCACCTTCACCTGATCGCGCAGGCCGGCGGCTTTGAGGGCGTCGATGACGTCTTTCATCACCACCATGGTGGTGGTGAGCAGAGCGGATAGCCCGACGGCAACCGGGCGCAATTCCTTGACCGCCGAGACAAATTTGTCGACCGGCACATCGATGCCCAAGTCGACGACCTGATAGCCGGCGCCGCGCATCATGATGCCGACAATACTCTTGCCGATGTCGTGCATGTCGCCGCGTACGGTGCCGAGCACTACTTTATCGAGTTTGGCGGACGAACCTTGGGCGAGGTGGGGTTCCAATACGGCAATAGCGCCATTCATCGCACGAGCGCTGAGCAGCACTTCGGGAAGGAACAATTCGCCGTCGCGGAAGAGGCGACCGACCACGCCCATGCCCGTGAACAAACCTTGCTCAAGAATATCGCGAGCGGATGCGCCGCCGGCCAGCGCCTGCTGGGTCAAGGCAACGACCTGGGCATCTTCGCCGTTTTCCAGCGCCTTGGCCAACTGTGCGAAAAGATCTGTCACGTTGGCACCGCCTTTAGTGGGTGAAGACCATTTTCTGCACGTCCACCCCCTCTACAGCCTTCAGCTTCGCTTCCACCTGCGCCAACGTGGCGTCGTCGCCGTAGAGCTCAAGCACCAGCAACCCGCTCGGCGAGCAGCTAGTGGCGTCGACATCGTGCAAGCCCAAGCGGGTCTTGATGTTGCAGCCATGGTCGCTGAGCACCTTTTGCACTGCCGGTACGTTTTTCACGCGATTGGTGATATGGACGCCGAGAATGGTGTGCTTCTCCATGGGTAGCCTCCGGTATGGGCGGTTACGGTCAGGGTTTGATGGTCTGGTCCAAGCGCATGTCGCGCGACAATCCGGGAATGTATTCGAGTTCGTGACGCAGATAGAGCACGATTGGAATCGCAAGGATCAGGCCGATCACACCCAACAACACTTCGCAAACGATCAGCGAAGTCAGCGTTAGCACCATCGGCAGATGCACGATGTCGCCAATGATTTTCGAATTCAGGAAGTACTCGAGCTTGTGAATGCCCACCAACATTCCCAGGCAGATAGCGGCAGCCAAGACGCCGATGTTGACCAGAGCGGTTGCTGTCAGAATGGTGTTGGAAATCAGGTTGCCGACGATCGGCAACAAGCCGCAGGTGAAGACCAGCAATATCAACAAAGCCGGTTGTGGCAATCCTAGAACCACAATGACAATCGCGGAAATGGCTGTGTTGACGAGCGAAATAATAAATTGTCCGCCCATGACGCGCTTGAAGTAGTAGTAGAAAATGCGTATGCGAGAGAGGGAAAAGCGATATAGAAACGCCATCAAGCTATGTGGTCGCCGGGCAAATACCTCGTCGATCTTGCCGATGTTGTGGTACAGGACCAAATTCACCACGCAAGCGAAGATGAAATAGATAAAACCCTTCGAGAAGGTTGAAAACCAGGAATACAAGCGCGGTACTACGGCAGTGGTGACGGACATGATGGTCTTGTTCACTTCCGCCTGGTCGACGTAGTCGGTCAGCGCCCACCTTTGGTTGGCGATTTCGAACTGCTGGACCGCTTCATTCTGCGCTTCCTGCGCCAACGCCGGGAGGCGACGAATGACATCTGGCACCACGCGCCAGACTACCACGGTCAGTATGCCCAAGACGATCACATACAACATGGAGAAGAGCAGAGCCTTGGGCAGGAAGCGCGCATAACGGCGAACGTCGTTGGTCAGGAAGTCGGAGATCAAATAGAGGAAGAGGAAAAATATCGCAAAGGTGGTCAAGTGCGTGGCAAAAATCAATAGCATCAGCACGGACAGGAACGCGTAGCCACACATATAAGGGTGCGCTTCCAAAATCGTATTCGGTCGCCGTTCCCACTCCTGTTCCACCGTGGCGTGGAAAAGAATCGCCGTGGAATCCTGTGGGTCCCCAATGATGTCGGCCTTTTTTGATGGTTCGGACATCGGTTGCGCTTCACCTTGCGTCGCAAATTTGACTTATTCTCATCCTAGCGAATTGGCAAGCGATGTCCATAGTCTCTCTTTTGTGGCGCCATACCGTGGACGGAAATGCGATTGACTCGGACAACGATTTCAGTACCATGACCACAAGATCAGGCGATCCAACCGTCTGGATGCAGCCGGGCTCGGCGACGGGCAACGGGTTATTCGCCCCGTGGGACTTTTTGTTCCCCGGGGTGTTTTCGTTAAGAGGGGGCATGGACCAGAACGCTCGCAAAGCGCGCGTAGCATGGCTATCGGTGGCATCGAACTCAACGCTTGTCCTTGGCAAGCTAGTGATTGGCTTCCTCATCGGTTCGGTTTCGGTGATGTCCGAAGCGATTCATTCAGCCGTGGACCTCGTGGCGGCCGTGATTGCCTTGCTAGCTGTAAAAACTGCCGGCAAACCCGCCGACGACGACCATCCGTTCGGTCACGGCAAGGTCGAGAACATCTCCGGCACTGTCGAAGCGTTGCTGATCTTTCTCGCTGCGGGCTGGATTATCTACGAAGCGGTCAAACGGATTCTCCATCCGGAGCCATTGGACATGGCTATGTGGGGTGTCTTGGTGATGGGTATTTCGGCGACCGTCAACATCATCGTTTCGCATTATCTGTTCAAGGTCGGGCACGCCACTCACTCAGTGGCTTTGGTGGCCGATGCCTGGCATTTGCGGACCGATGTCTATACCTCCGCCGGCGTCATGGTGGCGTTGGGTATTGTGTGGGTGGCCGGCGCAATCCGTCCGGAGTGGAACGTACAGTTGATCGACCCGATCGCCGCGATTTTGGTGGCGCTGTTGATCCTCAAAGCCGCCTACGATCTTACCAAACAAGCAGCGCGCGATCTGTTGGATGTGCGGTTGCCCGAAGAAGAATTGGCTTGGCTGCGCGAATGCATCGTCACCTCATCGCTAAAAGTGAAAGGCTATCATCGTTTGCGAACCCGGAAAGCCGGCGCCTTCCGCTTTGTCGAGTTTCATCTGATCGTCGATCCGGAAATGTCAGTCAATGAATCCCATGCGCTTACCGAGCAGATCAACCGCTGCATCAACGAGCACTATGAGAACACCAGCGTACTGGTCCACATCGAACCTTGCGATGGCGAATGCGCGCCCGCTTGTGAGGAAGGTTGCCGCGTTTCCGAAACCGAACGGCAAAGTCGTCACCGCGCCTACCAGAAGAAATAGAACAGAGTTCACCCGCCAGTTCATAACCTAGCGAACACTCATTATTGGCAGGCAAAAAGAAAGGGCCGACCGCTTCCGGCCGGCCCTTCGAAGAGCGCTTGGCTCGTCGACGTCAGTCTTTCGTCGTGATCGGGATGCGCATCCCGTAGAACGAACGATAGACGAAAACGATCGCGATCAGGTAGAACACCGCGGCCAGGCCGACCTTCACGCCCACCGATTCGATCGTGATGGCCAGTTCGAGCGCCAGCAGGCCGAACAGGGTCGTGAACTTGATGATCGGGTTCATGGCCACCGAGGAGGTGTCCTTGAACGGATCGCCGACGGTGTCGCCCACAACGCTCGCCGCGTGCAGTT
The DNA here is from genome assembly GCA_964511015.1 of uncultured bacterium. Lineage (GTDB taxonomy): Bacteria > Lernaellota > Lernaellaia > Lernaellales > Lernaellaceae > FEN-1099. Next base: position 23,984 of record CAZEDX010000013.1, read on the forward strand.
CGGTGCCCTTGCCGCCGAACTGCGGATCGGTTTCCACCAACTTCTTGGCATTGTCCCACGCGCCGCCGGCGTTGGCCATGAAGATGGCCTGGAACAGACCGAACACCGCGATAGAGATCAGGTAGCCGATGAAGAAGTAGTGGTTCAGGCAGGCGAATGCCAGGGTGCTGAAGAACACGGCCAAGAAGATGTTGAACATGCCCTTCTGGGCGTACTGCGTGCAGATCTCAACGACCTTCTTGCTGTCGGACACGGAGGCCTTTTCGCCGCCGCCTTCCAGTTTGATGTTCTTCTTGATGAACTCGACGGCGCGGTAAGCACCGGTCGAGACGGCCTGCGTGGACGCACCGGTGAACCAGTAGATCACCGTGCCGCCCGTGATCAAGCCGAGCAGGAACAACGGGTTGAGGATCGACAAGCCTTCGGAGACGTTCGGGCCGCCGTACTTGCCGATGAGCAACTGGATGATCGAGAAGATCAGCGTGGTCGCGCCGACCACCGCAGTACCGATGAGCACCGGCTTCGCGGTCGCCTTGAAAGTATTGCCCGCGCCGTCATTCTCTTCCAGGTATTCTTTGGCTTCCCTGAACTTGGGCTCGTAGCCGAAGTCTTTCTTGATTTGCGCTTCGACGTTCGGAATCGTCTCAATGGTCGAGAGCTCGAACACCGACTGCGCATTGTCGGTTACCGGGCCATAGGAGTCGACGGCGATGGTCACCGGGCCCATGCCCAGGAAGCCGAACGCCACCAGACCGAAAGCGAAGATGGCCGGGTAGGACATGATGCCGCCATAGTTGACATCAAGGCCCGCCGTGCTCACGCCCCAGGCCAGACCCATCAGGGCGATGATCGCGGCGCCAAGCCAGTAGGCGCTGAAGTTGCCGGCGACGAAACCGGACAGGATGTTCAATGAAGCGCCGCCTTCCCGCGAGGCGGTAAGGACTTCCTTCACGTGGCCGGAATGGGTCGACGTGAACACCTTGACCAGTTCCGGAATGATCGCGCCCGCGAGCGTGCCGCAGGTGATGATCGTAGCCAGTTTCCACCACAGGGTGCCGTCGCCGTTGAGCGAAGGAATCAAGAGGGCGGAAAGCAGGTAGGTCATGCCGATCGAAATGGCCGAGGTCAGCCACACCAGCGAGGTGAGCGGAATTTCAAAGTTGAACTTCGAGGAGGCGCCGTACTTCGCCTTGGCGATCATGCCGTTGATGTAGTACGACACGGCGCTGGTAACGATCATACCGATGCGCATCACGAAGATCCAAACCAGCAACTGAATCTGTACGGTCGGATCGGCTACGGCCAGCGTGATGAAGGTGATCAGCGCAACGCCGGTGACACCGTAGGTTTCGAAGCCGTCGGCCGTCGGACCAACCGAGTCGCCCGCGTTGTCGCCCGTGCAGTCGGCGATGACGCCCGGGTTACGCGCATCGTCTTCCTTGATTTTGAAGACGATCTTCATCAGGTCGGAGCCGATGTCGGCGATCTTGGTGAAGATGCCGCCGGCGATACGCAGCGCGGCCGCGCCCAGCGACTCGCCAATCGCAAAGCCGATGAAGCACGGACCGGCGAATTCGCCCGGTACGAAGAGCAGGATGAGGAGCATAATGACCAGCTCAACGCTGATCAGCAGCATGCCGATGCTCATGCCCGACTTCAGAGGAATGGCCATTGTCGGATAGGGCTTGCCTTCCAGACCGGCGAACGCGGTGCGGGAGTTGGCCAGCGTGTTGATACGGATACCGAACCACGCCACGCTGTAGCTGCCTAGGATGCCCACGATGCTGAAGAACACGATGATGACCACCTGCAATGGATTCATGCTACGCAGGAAGCCGAAGTAGACGACCATGATCGCCGCTATGAAGGCCCACAGGATGGCGATGAATTTGCCTTGGGTCAACAAGTAGGTCTTGCAGGTTTCATAGATCAGTTCCGAAATCTCGGCCATCGCCTTGTGGACGGGGAGATTACGGATTTGCATGTACTGCATCAAACCGAAGCCCATGCCCAACAGGCAGATGACCAAACCGAACAACAAAAGGTTGTAGCCCGAAACGCCGCCCAAGAAGGCGACCGAGCTGAGATCGGGAATGATCAAATCTGCTTCGCTGGCGTAGGCCGCGGTGGACGCGAGCACGACCACCGTTACGACGGCAAGTGCGGCCAGCAACCTCAACGGGGTGCGCAGCCTGCCGATTGAGCCCTTTCTCGCTCCAACAATCATTAGGTCCTCCTTTCGAAGAAGCGAATCGGGAAAAACGGGAACCTGAACTGCAAATTTTCGCCCTGGGTATTGAACCCTGCCTCGGCCCAGAGCGGATATCGACATGAATGCCCCTCTATATCAGACGCTAAAGTCGCTGCGTTATAAGGCAAATGACGCACGAAGTCAATCCGGTCTAGCCACTACATTTGGTGTGCTGGCGATTTCTAAAACCGGCCTTATTGGAGTATCCCCTTCCTGTTGTGTAAATAAAAATAAGTGATATTGCGATGCCGATGTCGGCGGGAATTACTGCAGGCGTGCGGGTAAAATGACCATCGTCCGTCCGGCCCATTGCAGGCGCTTCTGAACGGTATACGCGGTTTCGTTGTGCAGTAGGCGGTGATACCAGCGTTCGCGCTGGAAAAGAATCTTGCCGGCGAAGAATGTGGTCTGGGGGAATTCCTTGGCTACTTCCAGGCAGAGTTTTTCAACCTCGTCGATCAGATCGGTGCCCACCGAAAAACGCGTTTGCGCGGGCACGCCCAACTGCTTGGCCAGGTCGATGTACTTGTTGAGCTGCTCTTCAGTGCGGGTGCGAATCAAGTCCAATTCGCTCTGGTCTTTGAAGACCTCGGCATCAGCGACGCCGACCGACAAGAATACCAGGTTGCGGAAATGGCCGGGGAATTTGGCGAATATGTGCAGCACCGTGTGGATGCCCAGGCCGCTGTAACCGGGGACCAACACCGCGGCGGTCGGCAGCCTCGGATCGAACTTCGCGCCTTGGTATTCATCAAGCTTGGTCACCGGCACATCCTTCAACATGACGAACAGCTCTTTCAGCTTGACCCCGACCTGTTGGTAGTGACGGTGGATCATAAAGGAAAGCCCGACCACGCCGCCGGTAACCAACACGGTGACCCAACCGCCTTCGGTAAATTTCTCCAAGGTGGTAATGATCAAAATGGTAATGCACAAAATGAACGTGGCCACGAACAGGCCAAAGCGGCTGAACCACCGTTCATTCGACCGCGGCCGATACCACGAGCGCGCCATACCGAACATGGAAATCGAAAAGGTCAAAAACACGTTGATACTGTACATGACGACCAGGGTCTGTACGGCGCCGCCGCTATACAGCAACAACGCTACTGCACAGGCGCCCATCAACATGACGCCGTTGGCGGTGGTCAGCCGATCCGAAAGAGCCGAGAACTTGCGTGGCGCCCACGAATCGTGAGCCATGTCGGCCAACACGCGCGGTCCGCCGATAAAGCCGGCCTGAGCGCCGACGACCAAGAGCGCGCCTTCGGAAAGAATCGTGATCAACGCCAACAGCCAACCGCCTGGCAGGTTGGCAGTCATGCGATTGGCCAGCACGGCGTTGAGGGTCTTGCCTTCTTCGAAGGCCACATCCCATAGCAGGTAGCAAACGATCAAGCCGGCGGCGGTGAAGGCCAGGGACAACGCCATATACAGCATCGTCCGTTTGGCGGTGTGAACCCGCGGCTCATGCATGATCGGAATGCTGTTCGAAACGGCTTCCAGACCGGTGTAGGTGCCGCCACCCAGGGAGTAGGCGTGCAGAAAGAGCAGAATCATGCCCGCCGTGCCCAGAGTGCTCAAACCGGTTTGATAGCCTTCACTGGCTTGCTGCAAGGTGGCCGATATCTCGGGCGCTTTGTAAATGATGCCGCCAAGAATCATGACGATGTGGGTTGCCAGAAACACCAGGAAGATCGGCATGAGCACCAATACGGACTCGCGCACTCCGCGTATGTTGAGGGCGGTCAACGCGATCACCGCGGCGATGACCGCCGGCAGTTTCAAAAAGTGCATTTCCAGCGGCAGGAAGCTGAATAGAGCGTCGCCGGCGGCTGCGAGCGAAACGGTAATGGTTAGCACATAGTCGACCATCAGCGCGCATCCCGACACGACGCCGACCCGGTTGCCTAGCAGCTTCGAACCCACCACGTAGCCGCCGCCACCGTGCGGGAAATCTTCGATTAAACGGCTGTACGCCGACGCGATCATGAACACGGTGATCGCGGTGATTGCCGCCAGGCCAAGGGTGAGATAGGTGTGATCGCCAAGGGCGCGGAATGCTTCCATCGGGCCGTAAGACGATGACGATAGTCCGTCGGCGCCCAACCCAACCCAGGCCAGGAAGGGGAACAACGCCAGGCGGTGAAAGATTTTCCGATCGGTCAGATCCCGCGGCTGACCAACGACCACACGCTTGAATCGCTCAGTGACAGTGGGCTTTTCCGGCGGAGTCGCCCCGTTCCCTGGCAGGTCGTTCAGCGTCATGTCCGGTCCACCACGTTTCCGTTCATCAGTGAGTGCGTGCTGTCGACGTCGAGGCGTTGCCACCCGAACCACGACGTCAACGTATTAAACACACAATGGCGCAGGATTCTCGGAAAATCGAGCGGGGGCGTCAAGTGGCCCGCAAGGTATCTATCGTCCTACAAGATCAAAATCGTCATCAACACGACAATTGCTCCCCCAAGGAAAACTGCCGTTCATCGTGCGCGATCTGCTCGAGGCTCGCGGCGACGCATCTGTGAGGTGCTCGGCTGCGCCTTCAACCGGTATGTGCTGACTGACCGTGAGTTCCACGGCTCGCTGTTGGCAGCCATCGACCAGGCGATGTTGCCGGTGCAGGAAGCGCTCAAATGAGTTTTTAGGGGCAGTTCGGTAATGCCTTAGCCGCGCTTTTCAGCCAGACCGGATCGGCTTTTTGGCGCATTACCGCCAACGAGTTGCGACACTTTTCGCCATCGCCCACCGCGGCGTGGGCTGAAGCTGTGGTCAACCACAGGCGCGGGTCGTCCGGACAATGGACGAGCCATTCTTTCAAACAGGCGGGAATCTCGCCACGCCGGGTAAAACAGTAGAAGTTCCAGGCGGCGCAGTCGTTCGGATGGACCTTCAGCCAGCCGGCCAGGACTTCGCGGGCAAAACCCGGGTCTGGCCCCGCGCAGACACGCGCGAGATCCAGCAGCCAAGTGCGATCCGGCGGGAATCGTTCGTGATTGCGCTTGAGGAGTGTACACGCCTGCGCGACACGACCGCTCGATTCCAGCGCATGGGCGTAGTTGCTGACATAGAAAGCTCTCTCACCTCCAACCTTTCGTGCCAACCGCCACGCAATCCCGTGTGCCTCAAGCGCACGCTCGTTATTGCCGACTTGAAGCAAGGCGGCGCCATAGTTGGTCCAGCTAACGGTGTCTTGAGGCTGCCGAAGTGTCGCGTTCGACCACAGCGTCAGGTTGTTGCGCCATATCTGGGCATACGAAGAGGCGCCGACGAACCAGATCCCGGCGACAACCGATAACGGAAGAAGTCCCCAAACCGGTCGCCGGGCAAAAAACAAACTCCCCAGCAACGGCAGCAGACCGACCAGCGGCAACGCCAGGTAGCGGTCGGCGTAAGGGATCCAGAAAGGCATCAATACATGGCTCACCGGCAACAGGGCGAGCAATACGAGTAACACCCCCACAGACCAGCGCCACCGCCGGAACACACCAACGACAGCAGCAATGACAACAAGTAACAGTGCGCTGAGCCCCACCAAGCTTGTTGCAAACGGCGGCTGGACAAAAAAGTAGGATGGCGAGAGGTCTTGCCAATCCGGCGCCATGCCGACGTGAATGTAGCGCCAGAAGATCGAGCTGAACGCCCAGAGCCCCATCCCCGCCGAGGGGCGGATCGGATCGGCCGCGCCGGGAAATCGTGGGAAGGCCGCCAACCACAAGACGACGAATACCGCCGCGACCGCTACCTCGGGCGCCACCGCGCACGCAGCCTTTTTCCAAGAGTCGCCATGCGTATAACGCCAGGCGAAAAGAACGGCGGGCCAGACAACACACCATTCGAGCGTCAGACAGCCGAGTAACAAGAAGAGAGGCGACAACCAGCGGCAGGCGCGTCGTGCGTCCGTAGTGGAGAGCCAACACCATGTCGCCACTAACAAGAGCAGCACACTGAGAATCTGCTCGCGGTTGGAAGGTACGGTAGCGGTTTCGATCAGCGCCGGATGCAGCACGTACAACAGAGCCGATGACGCGCCGACCTCTTCTTGTTTCGGCAAGGCTCGGAACAAAACCAAACCCAACAGCCACGCGGCGAGTACCTGGATCGCCAGATTGGTGAAGGTGAATCCCCGCACCGAACGGCCCCAGAGAGCGTAATCCATGATGTAGGTTGCGGTCACGACCGGCCGATAGCTCTGTTCGCCCGATTGCACGAGGTAATCGCGTCCCCAAAGCCGGAGCAGATTCGCTGGGTGGGTAATGAAGTCGTTGTGTGCGATGACCAACAGGTCATCGTAGACCCAATCACGCTCGCTGGCCGGGCGGCGGCCATGAATTGCCCAACTCGCCAGCGCGAGCGCAAGCAGCAACAACAAGGCTATGATGAGGCGTTTGAACACGGTGGCATCGTAACGCGACGGCGTTTCTCGGTGCAACCGATTGGCTGTTGCGATCGCTTGACACGGCCAACAACATCGCTGAGCGTAGAAACGAACATGAATCTCGCGCCTGCTTCTCGTCGCTACCGATATCCGGTCTTGGCCGGCGCGGTCGCGCTATACTTGGCCTCACGCCTGTCGACCCTGCTGGCGTTGCCGATCTTCAACGACGAAGCCTACTACCTTCGCATGGCCCAGCTTGTGCGGCAGGGCGATTGGCTGGTCACGTTCGAGTGGGAAAATCTGAAGGCGCTGTATGTTTGGCTGCTGGCACTGGCCTGGCCGCTAACGGCCGATCCGCTGGTTGCCGGCCGGCTGCTGTCAATCGTGTTTGGCCTGGTCACCCTGGTGGCTTTCTATCAAATGGCCTACCACCAGGGTGGATGGCGCCCCGCCGCGCTGTTCGCCGTACTCTATTTAATTTCACCGTTCATGCTGCTGCATGAGCGGATGGCCTTGTACGATCCGCTAACCATGGCACTGGCGACCGGCGCGTTCTGGTTCGCGCCGCATGTGGTGCGAAACGACGGTTACCGCGCCGCCGTGTTCTTCGGCGTGTTCGGTGGCTTGGGGCTGCTGAACAAAGAGATCGCCTATCTCACCTTGGCTTTCCCGCTAGCCTTCTTGGCGGCCGATTGGTGGCACGGCGAAGCCATTGCCTGGTCGAAAGTCGTCCGCCGGTTGGCATACGGTTGGCTGGTTGCCGGACTCATCTTGTTTCTCGGCGCAGCGTTTCCGCTGACTCGTCTCGGTGTCGGCCTGTTCCACAACGTTCACCATCTGGCCGCTGCGGAAGGCATTACCGCTCAATGGGCGATCAATGTTCAACGGCTAAGCGGTGTGTACTGGACTTACCTTGGGCCGGGGCTGATTCTCCTCGCAACCGTCCAACTTGGCCGCGGCCTGGCGCGTAAATCTGTCTGGGCGCTGGCAACCACACTATGTTGGCTCGGACCGAGTCTAGTCTTTCTGCTGCTCGCGCACCGCTTCTTCGCGCGCTACCTGCTCTTTCTTTTTCCGATCTTATTTCTCTCGGTTGTTGATCTGCTCGGTTCAATCGCTTCGCCGGACAAGCCGTCGGCAAAGCGCTGGCGAGGTTTGGTGACAGCAATCATCTTGCTCGCCGCGTTGTGGCCGGCGCGTCTTGCGACACAGATCCTCGTCGACCCGGCACAGGCCAGATTGTGGCCGCCGGATCGCGAGCAGTACGTGACGGACTGGCCGGCCGGCTACGGCGCACGCGAAATGCTGGCGCGCCTGAAGCTGGAAGCACAGCAGGGGCCGCTTACGGTCTTCACCGGTCCGATCGACGGCTTTCCGAAAGACTTCCTGAACGTCTATGCCGCCGGGCTGCCGAACATTCAGGTCCGCGTGGCCGCCTGGTCGCAGGATCAACCGGTGCTTTTCTTTCTCCAGCAGACCGAACCGTTCTATTACCGGCCCGAACCATATTTGCGCCATGAGCCACCGGTGGTTCTCGATACAAGCACGATTCGCCGCGCGGTATACGTGCTCGATCTACCGCAGGTCAAACTAAATTCGTTTGTCGCGTTGAATCCGGAGGCCCGGTTGCTGTTTGAGGCCGTCAAGCCGGGTGGTCGGTCGCGTTTTGTGATTGTGGAATTGCCGTTGCCGCCGAAATGAGCTATGCAGAGAAGGTAATTGCCGAAACGGTGAATTGCTTATGGAACAGCCGAGCCGGCCGCTGATTTCGCTGGTGGTCCCGTGTTTCAACGAAGCGGAGGTCTTTCCTCGCTTGCGGCGCGAACTGACCGCGCTGGCCGACCGCCTGCAGAGCAGGTATGCCTTCGAGTTCGTGCTGGTCGACGACGGTAGCCGCGACTCGACCTGGGCGCAGATTACGGACTTCGCCAAGGCGGACCCGCGCGTGGCCGGGATCTCGCTCTCGCGCAATTTCGGTCACCAGATGGCGCTGACCTGCGGCTACGATCTGGCCGGCGGCGACGCGGTGGTCTGTCTCGACGCCGATCTGCAGGATCCGCCGGAAATCGTGCCGCAGATGATCGAAAAGTGGGAGCAGGGCGCCGATATCGTCTACGGCGTGCGCAACCACCGCCAAGGCGAATCGGCCTTCAAGCTCTGGACCGCAGCGGCGTTCTATCGCTTGTTCCAACGTTACGGCCAATCCAATGCGCCGGTC
>CAZEDX010000013.1:32840-81800 GCA_964511015.1 uncultured bacterium
GATGCCGGCGATTTCCGGCTAATGAGCCGCCGCGCGGTCGAAGCGTTTCGACAACTGCACGAACAACACCGCTATGTGCGGGGCATGGTGGGTTGGCTCGGCTACGAGACGGCCACAGTGAGCTACGAACGCCAGCCGCGCACGGCCGGTACGACCAAGTACCCGCTGGCGCGCATGCTCGCCTTCGCCAGTGACGCGCTAGTGTCGTTTAGTTCGTTCCCGTTGCGCCTGGCATACTACCTGGCGTTCCTTTCTTCGGCGACGGTGCTCGGCTACCTGCTCTACACGCTCGCCAAGTACCTGCTGTTCGGCACGGAACTGGTGCGCGGTTGGACTAGCCTGATTCTGGCCATCGCCATCTTCGGTTTCTCTACGCTGGTGTCGCTGGGCATTATTGGGGAATACGTCGGCCGCTTGTACGAGCAGTCCAAAAATCGCCCGCTCTATCTGATTCGCGAAGTGGCTGGGCGGCGTCCGGCGAAGAACTGACGCGGAATCCGCCTAGAACCGTGCCTGCATGAGCAAAGAAAACCCCAAGATGTGGGTCACGTTGTAGTCGTCGAACACGCGTTTGGCGATGCCTTCCTCATCGTCGATATACTTGGTGCGGTTGTTGTCGATCGTGTAGTCGACTTCGCCCAGCAAGCCGAAGCCGTCGGCCAGATCGAGCCGGATGGTCGGCTTGATCGTCACGATGTCGAAGGCATTTTCACCGGCCGGCAGAATTTCCATGTCACCCACGTCGCGCACCACGATGATGTTCTGGTCAGTCGCCGCGTCGGGAATATCGGTCGGACCCTGATAGGTCGCCGGGCGTTTGTAGCCGCCGACCAGGCCGAGGGTCAGGTGCGCGCTGGGAAAGAAGTAGTCCACGCCGCCGGCGACGAAGAACTCGTCCGTCGTGGTCGCGTCGTCCGGGTACGCGTAGTAAGGCGCCAGGCCGGGCACGTCGAACAGAATGTAGGAAAGCTGGCGGTACACTGCATCGGCATGGAAGCGCCAGTTGCGGTACTTGAAGCGCAGGCTCAGGTTGCTTGCCATCGCCGGCTCGTACATCACCGTGGTCGGATCGTCCCACGCGAGCATCTGTTGTTCACGGTAGGTCGCCTCCAGCGATACGCGATGCGAGAAGCTGTCGTCGTACTGTTCGGGCGCCAGCGCTTGCCGCACGGAGTCCATGTCATTGCGGTACAGCCGGAAGTCGACGCTTTCGCCGATCGGCATGCCGGAACGCCACGTCAACCGCGTCGACGCACCGTGCGCATCGATCGGTTTGTCGGTGATTTCTTCCGCCACCGTTTGCGGCGGGAAGGGGCCTTTCTGGAACAAGCCGCCGTTGGCTTCCCACATGACGGTATGCGAAAAGTCGAGGCCCAGGCCGGCCAGGAAGCCGTAGTAGGTGTCAACTTCGTTGATCTGCTGATTGAGCAAACGGGCCGCCTTCACGCCGCCGTAAAGGTAGCCGCCCAAGGTGGCCGAATCGGCCGTGCCGAAATCCCAACGCAGCTTCATGCCGGGCACGGGTTGGGTGTTGGTCGGCCAGGTAACGTTGCCGCCCCACGACAGATCGTAGGCGTAGCCAAGCCGGAAGCGGTCGGAATTGACCGGAAAGAGCGTTAGCCCCAACCGGTCACCACGCATCGTCGCGGCGTCGAAGTAGTAGTTCAAATTGATATACGAACCGTCGTCGCCGAGCTGCGTTTCGTTTTCCCAGGTGACTTCGTCGGTGACGTTTTCGAGCTGGATCACCAGGGCCGCCTCGAGTTCGAGGTGGGGGAAGTAGCTGTTCAGGCGCTTGTACAGCACCAGATGGGCCAGCGTCTCGTAACCGGTGGCGGAGCGGTCGAGATTGTCGAAAAAGGCCTGGTTGCCGGTGTAGTGGAAGCCGGTGCCGGGCGAGCGGTCTGCCGCGCCGGCCAACAGGTTGTCATCGGAGATGGCGAAGGTGACCCACGTATCCATGAAATCGCCCGCCTGGGCCGCAACGGCCGCGCCGCAAATCAACGCCGTCAACACAAAGGCAACACCAAGCCTTTTCACCGGAACCCCCATCACAAAGCAACGGGGCGGCCGTGCCGACCGCCCCGAGCGCCTGTTCGTTTATTCCGACGCCACCGCATCCGACGCGCTGCGCGGCTGAATGCGGTAGTCCACGTGTCCCGACCCGTCGTTGCTGTTCTGCGACAGCGGGCCTTGAATGTAGTCGAAGGTGTCGGACACCGATGCGCCGATGTCGTAGAACCAGTCGTCGACACGCACGTTGTCCTCGTCCAACGTGGAGCAAGTAATGGCCGCGATCCAGTACACGCCCGAGCCGGCGTTCCTGGTGACGACCACGTCGCTCACCTTTACCAGCACGCCTTCGTAAGGTTCGGGGTCGTCGCCTTCCCAGCCGCCGAAGAACGCAGCCGTGCCGACGTACGGATCCGGCACATCGCCGCCGCTCGACACTACTTCGATGTCGCTTTCGGAGGTGACTTTGATTTCGTCCATCAGGTTGTATTCGTCGACCGTGCCGGTCACGTTGATCACGTCGCCGACGGAGACATCCACGGCCTTGCCCGCGCCGATATTCAAAAAGATGTAGATGCCGGAATAGGCCGGTTCGTAGTCGACGCCGGGGGAGGCCTGTTCCTGCACAAAAAATCCCTGGCCGCTCGTCCGGATGTCGCTGGTTACCACCACATTGCTGATGGTCACCAGGGTGTCTTGCGCGATCGTGCCGTCCTGCACTTCGTAGATGGTCGCTTCGACCGCGTCGTCGTCGCCGGTGTCATCGTCACCGGTATCGTCGTCGTCGCCGGTATCATCGTCGCTGGTATCGTCATCGTCGCCGCTGCCGGAGGGCTGCCAGTCGCCGTCGATATCTTCGTTGTCGCGCGGGCACAGCTTGTGACCGTAGAAGTATTCGATCGGGCCGGCGAGATAGTCGAAATGGGTGCCGGCAGGCGGCTCGAAGTCGGTGCCGTCAGTATAGAAGAACGGCGCCACGACCACCGGGCCGTCGACGATGAAGTTGCCGTAGCCGTCATCGGACGCGGTCACGGAAACATCGGTCACGGCGACCAGCACGCCTTCCCACTGTTCGGCGTCTTCGGTGTCGGATTCGAGTTCGCTCGGATCGACCTCGTCCGGTTCGAGCGGATCGGTGTGATCGACCACCTCGTAGTCACCGACCGCGGTCAGCACGAGTTCCGACTGGTCATAGAATTCGTCATATTCGCCGGCAATGTTGACCACGTCGCCGACCACTGGGTTGATCTCGCCTGATGCTTCGCCGGTGACGTAGACGTAAATGCCGCTATACGGGCCCTGGTCGGCTTCCTCGACGAAGAAACCGGTAGCGCCTTCCGCCAACTGGCTGGTCACAATGACCTGGCTCAGTTGCACACGGGTGCCGGCCTCGACCTCGCCTTGCTGCAGGTCATAGATGGTGGCTTCTTCGCCCGGACCGGCGTCGTCATCGCCGGAATCGTCGTCATCGTCGTCGTCGCCGCTGTCGTCATCACCGCTGTCGTCGTCATCACCGTTGTCGGTGACCGCGCAGGCTTCAAGCCCGCCCAACGTCAATAGGGCCAATACCAGAAGCAGGATGCTGATCAGTCTGGACCTCATTCCCGTCCCTCCTTGTGTCGCTATTCGACGTCGGATGCGCGCCGAGGCACGATCATCCAACTCGGTTCCGCCAGGTAGTGATAGCGCAACGTGCCGATGACATGGTCGAGCGTCTGACCGGTGAGCGAGGGCGGATCGAGCCCCTCGATGCCGCCGGTTTCGGCCACCAGAATGGCGCCGATCGTGTCGTCACACGTCGCGCTCGGATCGACCAGCACTTTCCACTGGTCGTATTGTTCGTATTGCTCGTCCATCGGACAGACCACGACACCTTGTACTTCCACCAGGCTCGATTCGAGCGCTTCCATCGCGTTTTCGTCGGCGAGCAACGTTGCGTCGATCAACACCGGGTCGGGTAGGGCCAACTCGCCATCGCCGACCAGGTAGTCGGGGAAACTCAACTCGGTGAAGCCGAAGTACTCCTCGGCCTCGCCGCGCAACGCAGTGAGATAAGAGCCCTCGACCACGTCGTCCGGGCTGTTGTGCGTGTAGACGTATATGCCGGCGTAGGCGCCGCCGGTTTCGTCAATATCCTGGCAGTAGAAACCGTCGCGTTTGATGTTGGTGACCACGGCGCGGCGTTCGGTGAGATTGATTTCGATAAAGTCGCCCGACAGCGGCGAATTCTCGATGTCGTCGGTCCGCTGCACCTGGGCGATGGTCGGGTGAGCGAAATGCAAAACCGGGCTGGCGCCGGCGGCGAACGTGCCGGCTTCATCCAACCCGCCGGCATCCTCGACCCAAATCGTCACATCGCCGTGGCAGCGCTCGATCCAAATCTCTACCCCGTCCGCCCGGCCGTCGGTCACTGCGATGCGGCTGGTCTGGCCTGTCGCCAGGCGGCCGACCGGCTGCACGGAGATGGCGACGTTGCGGTTGAGCGAACGCACGCGCTTGCCTTCGGCGTCGCGAGCTTCAATATCAAGCACGTAGCGGACCGGTTCCTCGGGGAAGGCAATGCGGTTGTCTGCGCTGCCGATGTCGCCCTCGACCACCGTCACGGCGAACGAGCTCAAACCGGAATTCTGGCCCACGTTCTGGCTGCAGGCCAGCAGCAGGAAGAGGGCGAGTAGACACCAACGCTTCTTCATCATCTAGTACACCGTATCGATGCGCCCGTCGGCCACGGCGATGCCGGACGCGCAGTCTTCGATGTCCGTCGTTTCTTCGAAGCATTCAGGCAGGGTCGGGTGCTTTGCCATGAATTCGACCACCGCGTCGCGCATGCTGATGCCGGTGTCGACCTTGGTCGTGTTGCGGGCCAGCATTTCGAAGCCCGAGCCGCCCCAAGCCATGTAATCGTTGGTGGCCATTTCGTACACCGCGCCGTAGTTCAGCGGCATACCGTTGATGCGTATGTCCTCGGCGCGTTCCTCGCGGCAATTCATGGTGAAGGTGACGCCCGAAACCTGCACCTGGGTGGAGCAGCCACGCTGGGCGCTGCGGCGCGAGGCGTAGTCGAGCAGTTCCTGCACCTCGATGCCCGAAAGGTACATGGTGGTGACCGTGTTGTCGAACGGCAGCACGTTGTAAAGGTCTTCCAGCACCACGTCACCGGCCTGTAGATCGGTGCGGATGCCCAGGGAATTGGTTACGCAGAAATCGGTCTCGACGCCAGGCCGCAGTTGCATGGCCTCGGCAACGAAGTTGCCGAGCGGCGAGTCGCCGCCGGTTTCGCCGAAGCGTTTGAGGGTAATCTCAGCCACCGCCAGCACGCGATCCAAGTCAATCGTGCGCGCTAGCTCGATGTAGTACGGCTCGAGCACCTCCCACACGGCCGCATCGTCTTTGGTCGTCGCATCGACCGGCAGCAGTTGGTAGGCGTGCGATTTGATTTTGCCGTTGCGCACGACCAGATCGAGCCGCCCGACGAACTTGGCAAACGCCTGCGGGTGGCTGACGATCGTGTTGTGGCCGCGGCAACCTTCGCGAATGTGGAAACCCGGCAAATCTTTGACCTCGTCACGCACCGGCGCGTAGGGCACGACCGTCGGCGGGTCGAGCGCGATATGGTGGTGGCCGCCCATGATCGCGTCGATGCCGCAAACGTTGCGCGCGACCATCAGGTCGTCGTTCAAGCCCAGGTGGCTGAGCACCAGCACGACGTCGGCGACGGCGCGAACCTCGTCGACGAGCTGCTGCGTGAGCATGATCGGCTCCACCGCCTGCACGCCGAGCGAGTTGTCGGCTTCGCCTAGCGAGTACATGGACGAGGTGTTGCTCATGCCGATCATCGCCACCCGCAGCCCCTGCAGGTTGCGGATGACATAGGGCTTCAGCAGGCGCTTCATTTGTTCGGTAAAGGGCTTGGACACGTCCCACCGGTAGTTGGCGCTCAAGACCGGAAAACCGGCCCAACGCGAGAGTTGGTCGGCCGCGTTCTGCGGACCGGCATCGAATTCGTGGTTGCCCAGTACGAACGCGTCGAGTCCGGCCGCGGTCAGCGTGCGCAGCTCCGGTTCGCCGCGGAAGACGTTGAAGATCGGCGCGCCTTGCATCGAATCGCCGCTGTCCACCCATAGGCAGCGGTTCGCCTTGGCGCGTTGCTCCTTGATGATTGTGGCGACACGCGCGATACCGCCGAACGGCGAACGCTCTTCGACCAGGCCGAGCTTGCGTTCGGTGTACATCGGCACGTAGTCGAACGGCAGAATGCGGCTATGGATGTCGGAGGTGTGCAGAATGGTCAACCGCACGTCCTGGTCGGATAGATCGACCTCGGGGCCGAAGTAAGAACACGCCGCCACCAGAACAAGGATCGCCACCGCACCCAGGGCGAGGTGTTGCGACGGATTGCGCATGCGAGCTTTTCTCGTTGTAGCCATGCCGACCGGTGTGCCACCAACCAGCCGGGGTAGTAGTCAAAAGTGGGGGTAGTATCCACAAACCAGTGGCGAAAGTAAAGTTACCGTTTCCAGGTCGATTGACGTTGCCCGCGCAGGCAATTTACGCTGACCGTCAACCCACAAACGACAAAACGAGCGGGAAAATGGCGGATACCGATCGCGAAATCGACGCACTTGCCAAGCGGGGCTTCGAGATAGCCGAAAAGCAACGCCGGGCCAAGGAACGCAAAGAGGTAAAAGAAAAGCGCGGAGCAGACCTGGCCCGCTCGCGCTTACTGACCAGCTCGCTGCGCCTGTCGCCGATGGCGGATTCCATGGTGCAGGTTACCGGCTATCTGCTGATCATCGGCGCGGTGTCGGTGGTCATCGCGGCATGGCGGATCTGGTGGGTGTGGGCGATCACGGGCGGCGGCGTGGCGCTTGGCGCGGCGGTGCTGTTCTGGCTCTATTACCTCGTGCCGCGCAAGGAAAGCCGATGGCTGCAGGAACTACCGTTCGAGTTCGATCTGCAGGGCTATTGCCAGACGCTGCTGGCCCGTGCCTACCGCCGGCGGCTGCTGGTCGACGTCACGTTCCGGACCCCGCCCGACGACGAACTCGCCAACACTCTCTGTCTGGCGGTCGGCGGGGCGCTGCGCGGGGCGAGCGCCAAAATGCTTTGTCCGGATACCATGCAGATCAAAGGGCCGGCGGTAACCACATGGTTCCTACCGGGCAAGAGCAGCGCGGTATCGTCGACCAAGCCGGTCAACAACAACGCCACACTGCATCGCTGGTTCCGCAAATGTGTGAAGCACGGGCTGAATGTGATCGGACGCCGCGCGCCGATCAAGCGCGTTTCCGCCCGGGGTGTGACCGCCGATTAGGGCAAGCCCGGGAACGAGGTGACAAACTTGACGGTGAAGTCCGGGAAGTTGTCGACTAGCTGAATCTTCAATTCAGGAAACGAATCCACACTCTGCCACAAACCGCACTTGTCCGGGAACGAATTGACCATTTTCACTTTGAGGTCGGGAAAGTTATCCACCGCCTTGACCTTGAAATCAGGGAATGAATCGACGAATTGTACCTTGCCCCAGAGCTTCTTGCTGTTGTATGTGCAGTCGGTTGCCACTTTTTTCCCGGTTGCCGAAGCCGAATCGACAAAAAGAAGTAGCGGCAAAAGTAGCAGCGCGTATCTGCCCTTCATTTCATCCTCCTGGTGGGAAAACTGATCGAATTGTAACCAAGAATATGAAAAACGTCAATGATAATAAGATTTTGTGTGCGTGCATAGAATTCCGGGAAAAAGATACTTGAAGCCTTGTCTCGAAACAGGGGAACGTTAAGATCGAAAAAAATGCATTGACTGAAAATATAGATTGACAATAGAAGAATAAGAAGTTATAGAAGTAGTCCAAGTCTGCGATAAACGTTGTTTCTAACAACTTTGACTGATATTAGGTGCTAAAAAGGAAAAAGGGGCAAAAAATGACGGGGCACTACACACGATATTTGTTGGCTCTGGTGGTTGTTCTGACCGGCATGTTCTACGCCGCTACCGCTAGCGCGCATGGCTGGGTCATGGTGGGCGATCGCGTTTGGTACGACGCCGACTGCGACGGCGTCCAGAACGACGGCGCCGACTCCGGCCTGAATGGCATTCGCGTTGATTTCTGGCGCGACTATGACTGCAACGGCCTGATCGACGGCTATGACGAGTATTACGACTACGATTTCACCCACAATGATGCCAGCGGTCTGCCGGGCTACTATGACGTTCCGGCCGACGGTGGCTTCTGCTTCGTGGCGAGCCTCGACGGGTCGACCATTCCGGAAGGCCTGCATATCACGACCGCCGAAGAAGTGACGATCCGGCTGAACGGCGTCGACTACACCACCGCGGATTTCGGTCTTGGCGACTGCCCGGAAGAGCCACCAGCTTTCGCTTGTGGCAAGACCATCGGTTTCTGGAAGCAGCAGGTGCAGCAGAGCCGAGCGGCGAAGTACACCGCCGCCGAAGTGGATGCGATCGAAGCCGAAGCGCTGAACCTGACCGTGGTGTTTGCCGACGCCTATGATCTGGAAACGGCGCTCCTGTCCAAGGGCAACGCGGGTTTGTTGCAGCATGCTCGCCGTCAGTTCGCGGGCCTGGTATTGAACCTGGCGGCCTACAACCTGTACGGTGAACTCGGTTACGCCGCCGGTCTCGACGAGAGGGAACCGCTTTTTCTGCCCGAGCTGACCGACGCCTTGTTCGTGGGTGAGGCGTTCAACCAAGTCGAAATATACATTCTCAACAGAATTAACCTGGGCCTGGCCAATAACATCGCCGATGCGATCAATAACGGCCTGGGGATCGACGTCTACTGTCCCGAGAACTAACTGCTCGGTTCCTCTGCGAGACGCGCCGGATCTTGGGGGCCGGCGCGTTTTGCTTTTTGGTGGACGGCGAACAAAGCTTCATCCCGGCTTTCGCGTGTTCGCCGGCAGGTTGCCAATCAGGCTAGTGCGGTTTCGACTGAATGCCCGTCAGCGTGGAGTCGATGACCACCTGGTTGGTGTTGAAAATGTGATTGATGCAGATCTTCACCTTGAAGCTGTTGCCTTTGATGTTGTTGTATGTCTGCTTCAAGTCCGACCCTTCCATGCATTCTTCGGCTGCGCTTCAGGATGACATTTTTCGATCCCGTCGATTCTCTCGATCCTGAAATCAATTCAAAAAAACTACTCAGCCCGCATCGCCGCTAGGGCCCGGATCGCCCGGTGCAGGCTCGGGAAGGTGGCCGCGCCGGCGCGGTGGGCGGCCGTCGTCCAGGCCCGGTTCTCGTCGGGGCCGCCGCCGAGCAGCACCGTTGCGATCGGCTTGTGCGGCGCCACGGCGCGAGCCTCGGCGATGAGTGGACCGCAGTCGAAGATGGTGCCCGGGAATAGTGTCGTCGCCATCACCACCGCGTCGATGTTCGGATCGGATGCGACTGCGGTCACGACGTGGCGATAGGCGTCGGCCACGCCGAGCTTCTCGATCGTGCTCCAGATGTCGAACGGATTGCGCAGCGGCGCCCAGTCCGGACTATGTGCGCGGATGCGGGTGACCGTCTCCGGCGACAACTCCGGCAGCACCATGCCGTAGCGCGCGGCGGCGTCGGCGCCCAGCACGCAACCGGCCCCGGTGATGCTGACCACGCCCAGGCGATTCCCCGTCGGACGCGGTCCGTGCGCGAAGCCGCCCAGCAGCGAGAAGAGGTCTTCCCAATCCTCGGCCGCGATGGCTCCCGCCTGACGTAAGGCGCCGCGGAACACCGCCGCGTCGCCGGCGAGGGTGCCGGTATGGCTGGCGGCCGCCGCGCTGCCCAGCGAACTAGCGCCGCCCTTGAGCACGATCACCGGCTTGACGGATGTCGCGCGCGACACCGCTTCGAGGAACGCGTGGCCGTCGCGCGTACCTTCCAGATAGCAACCGATCACGCCGGTGCGGGGGTCGTCGGCCAGGAAGTTGAGCAGGTCGATTTCGTCGATGTCGGCCTTGTTTCCAAGGCAGGCGATCTTGGCCACGCCGAAGGGTTCAGCCTGTGCCAGCCAGCGCGTGATACCGGACGCGAAAAGACCCGTCTGGCCGATGAGCGATACGGGTCCGGCGGGCAGGGGGTCGTTGCGCACGATGCTGGTGATGAAACGTGTGTTCGAGTCGATCGTGCCGATCGAGTTCGGGCCCATGTACCGCATGCCGGACCGGGCGGCGAGGCGGGCGATTTCGGCGTCGAGTGCCAGGCCGGTCTGGTCGCCCGTGTCGGCGAATCCGCCGGTGGCGATGACGGCATAGCGAACGCCTTTTTCGGACGCCTGTTCTATTGCCGCCGGCACCAGTTCGCGCGGCACGGCGACGACCACGACATCGGGTGTTGTTGGACACTGCGCGACGGTAGGGTAGCAGGTCAGTCCGAGGATGTGTTTTGCGCGCGGATTGACCGGGTAGACCGCCCCCGCGAAGCGGGAATGGACGAGGTTATCCACGATGATATTGCCGCTCTTCCCGGCAACCGAACTGGCGCCGATAATGGCCACCGATTTGGGCGAAAAAAAGGGGTTCAGTGACAACGAAAACGCTCCTTTGCACAGTCGATTTGCGGCGTTTTTCAGTCGGTAAGTGCTTGATTTCACTATGCCGAAAAACGCGAAATCGACTCATTTTCACGCCAATATCCGGCGTGTAAGTGATTGATATCAAAAGCCGTAAACCGGCGAAAGCCGCCTGATTTCACGGCATGAAAACGGCCGATAGTTGCCGTCCGGTCTTCCCGCCGCTCAGTCGATGCGAGAACAAACGGTCGTCGCTGGTGGGTGGTCCGACCAGTTCGACGCACCCCGCGCACACCCCGTTTTCGCGCAGGTCGGCCAGCGCCATCAAACGCAGGTCGAGGTGGGGTTTGCGGCGAGGGTTGGGCCAGTCCACTCCCCCGAGTGCGGGCTTTTGCCGGAAGCGCCGGGCGAGGTCGGCGTCAACCTCATAATGGGCCACGTCGATGGCGGGGCCGATGGCCGCCAGCAGCTCGCCGGGCTGGGTCTTGTGCACGCGGCCGATGCGTTCGATCGCGCGGCCGATCACCCCCTTGAGCAGGCCCTTCCAACCCGCGTGAATCGCCCCCACAAACGAACCGCTTTCATGCGCGATGAGAATGGGTACGCAGTCGGCGGTGAGTACTCCCACAGCGAGGTGGGGGATGCTGGTCCAGACCGCGTCGGCCTCTGGCCCGCGCACCACGCCGCGGTAGGGCTGGACGACGACGTCCGCCTTGATGCCGTGCACCTGCGCCGGGAGGTAGAGCCCGTCCGCTTGCAGGTCGCGCAAAACCGCCGTCTCGTTGGCGGCGATGGCGGCGGGGTCGTCACCCTCTCTGGTGCCCAGATTGAGCGAAGCGAACGGGCCGGTGCTGTGCCCGCCCAAACGGCCGTAGAAACGCGCTTCCACCCCCGCCGAAGCAAGCAGTAGCGAACGCCATTTGACGAGCTCAGGCATGAAGTCCCTCCATGAGTCTTATCAGGTGGCGCAGATCGTCGGGTAGCGGAGCTTCGAACGCGAGCGGACAGCCGTCGGCGGGGTGCGCAAACCCCAGCCGGCGCGCATGCAGCGCGGGGCGTCCGAGCGACTGGCAGGCAGCGCGCAAATCGGCGTTGCCGAGCCGCGCCAGCGGGCGGATGCCGCCGTACGTTTCGTCGCCTACCAGCGGCCACCCGGACTCCGCGCAATGCACGCGGATCTGATGCGTGCGGCCGCTGAGCAGGGTGCAGGTCAGCACGCTCAATCCGCCCCCGGTCTGCTCGACGCGATACAGCGTCGTCGCGGCGCGTCCGTGCGTGGTAACCGAGCTGATGCGTTGGCGGTCGCGCACGTGCCGGCCGATGGCCAGTTCGATGCGCCCTTCGCGATCCTTCGGCGTGCCGATGACGATAGCCAGATAGACCTTGCTCACACTGCGTCCGGCGAACTGTTTTTGCAGCGCCGCCATGGCGGCGTAAGTCTTGGCCACGACCATCACGCCGCTGGTGCCTTTGTCGAGGCGGTGCACGATGCCCGGCCGGCCTTCGTGCGCCATCGCGGCCAGCTCCGGCGCGTGGTGCAGCACGGCATTAACCAGCGTGCCGTCGGCATGTCCCGGTGCGGGGTGGACGACCAGCCCGGCCTGCTTGTTGATGACCAGCAGATGCTCGTCTTCGTACAGCACGTCAAGCGCGATTTCCTGCGGCTGCGCGATGGGGTTCGGAGCCGGGGGCAGGGTGACGGCGAGCGTCTGCCCGGCGCGCACGGTGGCGGAGGCCTTGACCGGTTGGCCGTCGAGCAGCACGAGCCCGTCCTTGGCCAGCCGTCCGGCGTGGCTGCGCGTGAGGCCGGATTGCAGCGCGGCCAGCGCGCGGTCAACGCGTTCGCCGGCGAGTTCCGGAGGGATGGCGTGCTCGATCGATTGCATGGTGGCGGTATTGTAGTCAGGGACGGGCAAATGGGAAATGACAAAATACGCGGGAAAAGCCCCCGGCCCAAATGACGTTGATCGGCAAGCGGCGGTGCACGGAGCAGGCCACGCCGGCGCCCGTGCCACCGGCTCCATTTTGTACGCCGCCTCAATAACAAGGGGACCGAGGCGATTCACACGGAGCATTTCCTATACACTTTCACACGACAGGGAGCGTTGCGAATGGGTGTCGATGAACGCATGCGAAAGCAAACAGAAGGCTTCGCTTCTGCGGGCTCATGGTGGCCCGTTTCCGCAGAACCAAACGAGTAGATTGGGCTGCCATGGACTCACGCGGATATGGGTGTCCGCGAATTTTGGCAGGTTGTTGACAAATCCACCCCAACAATAAACCTGATTCTGTATTGGTTTTTTCCAATTGTGGATTTCCTGCGAGGGGGCGATAATGCACAGACGCAAAGAGCAACAAGCCAGCATGCCGCTTGTGTTGAATCCGAAACAGCGGAGAGCGTGTCCCGAGCTTTCAACTGGGTTCGGAGCAGTCTCAGAAAGCCTGTTCGGAAACCGCAATAGGTATGTATCGACACCGGCTAGCTAGAGCCAAATAGAGGTTAGTGAAATGAGTCTTCCTATTGTGAATCGGTCAGCAGTTCTTCTGATTGCCAGGCAAAGCTTCATTGACTGGATTAACCGGTGCCCCGACCCCGATCTGGAAATGACGCTGGAGGATTTGAACGATGAACCTACCGTTTATCTCATTCCAGAACAAGACGGAAGACCAGATGACTGGCTTAGAAGACACTTCCAGAAGCTATTCGAGGAAGAGCTTGAATCATGGTGCACTGATGAATCACTCTGGCCGAAGGATCGTTCGTACGCGGTCTTTCGCCAATTTTTCGACGTTCGCTTTAGTTCGCTTGTGGTGGATATGACGTCAGAGCCAATCAAAACGGACGAAGACGAATAGGCCGAGCAAAGAAACCGATTCTCGCCTTTGAGATTGTTCTTTTTCCCCAAATGTTCCCCATAGGCCTGGATCGAAAAACTAGCTGGTACCTTCGTATCATTGAAAATCGAAAATCGGAACCGGTGGAGTCCCTTGGGAGGTGAATTTAACCGGCAATCAAAGACTATGCCGCGAGCCGCCGAGACAAGTGCCGAGAATGAATCGACACACTCCGGATTCAAGCGAACGGCGCGATGATCACCACAGCGCCGGATCGAGCACGGTTTCGCAGTCGACTACTTCCGCACTGGTCGGGTTGCGGAACGGCGAACCGCAGTACTCGAGCAAGAAAATCAGTTCTTCCCAGCGCACCGTCTTGTTGTCCGGCGCGATGTCGCGGCTTGGGCGCTGCGGGAAGGTGCCATCGGGCACGGACGGATCCCACGGATCGTAGTAGCCCCAATCGTCGTACCAATCGACCGCTGCGGTGAATTGGTCGCGAATCAGGCGCGCTTCCTCGTTGGTCAGCGGCAGGCCGACGGTTGCCATCGCCAGCAGATACGCCGCCTGGTCGGGTTCGAACTCCGGCCAGTCTTCCCAGTTGCCGAAGCCGGCCATCATGTCGTCGGCGCGGCGCGCCAGGCCTTCCAACAGATCGTAGGCGACGTCGTTATTCTCGGTCATCAACGCGATATGGGCGGCGGCGACGTGAAAGTAGCGGATGATGGCCCAATTGAAGTAGTGCTGGTAGGAGGCGACGATTTCGTAGATCCAGCCAATGCCGTTGCCGCAATCGACGCCGAGCGGCTCGCCATAGGCGATTAGTGCCGAGGCCAGGCGCGGGTCGCATTCGGCGCTCGGCAACAGATCGGTGTAGGCCTCGAAACTCGCCAGGTCGTTGACCAGCCGCGGGTAGTCTATGTTCCATGGAATAAAGGTGTTGCCCCATTCGTCTTTGGTGCGGATGTAGTAGCCGGTATCGACGATATCACGCGCGAATTCGGTGAGGGCGTCGAGCGCGCCGGCGGCGGTTTCGCGCACGTCTTCGTCAACCGCGTCGGTCGACAGGCGCATCAGCCACGGCACGACACGGTAGATGTGCGGCACGTCGTCTTTGCTGCGCATGTTGCGCACCCAGGTGGTTTCGCCGAAGTAGGGGTTGTATTCGTTGGGGATCGTCCAGCCGTTCCAGTCGAACTTGTATTGCTTGATTGGATCGTAGTCGATGACCGTCTCGCGGCCGCCTTCCTCCGTGTAGCTGTGGTTGGCGGGGAATGGCGTGCGCGGCATCAGCATCGGTTCAGGGTCGTTGTCGGTGAAGGTCAGTCCCCAGATCAAAGCCTGGATGCCCTTGGCGTGGCTGACCAGCACCTGGCGCATGTCTTCGTCCGCCGAAACCAGGTAGGCGGCGGCGATGTTGGCAAAAAGCTTCCCGGTGGGGATCATCAGGTTGTCGGACGGGCCAGTCTGACTGATGGTAACCACGCCGTCGAGCTTGCTGGCAGTGGAGTCGCCGATCTGCAATTTGTAATCGGGCCACCCCTGGCCGTTGTCGGCGGACATGCCGTAGCCGATCCACTGCAGGCGCTGAACATAGTAGCTGGCCTTATAGAAGGCGGTCACCTTTTGCGTGAACGTGGTGATCTCTTCGGGCGTCAGCGGGTCACCCACCGCCGGGCGGGTGAATTCGAAGGGCAACTCGTTGGGCCAGTCTTTGCTGACGACAGCGCGGTCTTGTTCGGCAGCCGGCGGCGCAAAAACGGGGCTGGGCCGTTGGGCGGGAGTCTCTGGCGGCAACGTGCGGACGGGGCGCACGCCGTTGAGGTACCAGCGGAAGTCGGGCGTATGGCCGGTGCGGAACGCGGCACGGTTGCGCACGGCGCCCATGTAGCGCGCGGTCGAGCCGCGCAGAACGCGGAAGTGGCCGTCAGCCGGGCCGGCGGGGTCGATGGCCGGACCGGTCAAGTCGTTCTCGTACCAGTCCCACGTCCATTCCGCGACGTTGCCGATCATGTCGTACAGGCCCCAGTCGTTGGGTACTTTCTGCTTGACCGGTTGGGTGGACTTGTTGGAGTTGCCGCAAAACACGGCGATCTCGTCGATCACCTGGTCGACCGGGTCGCAGGTGATTAGAGTCGGGTCGCCGTTGTAGGTGGCCGCGGTCGTGCCGGCGCGCGCGGCATATTCCCACTCTGCTTCGGTCGGCAGTCGGAATCCCGCACACTCGTAAGGGGTGTCCACTTCATTGAGGGTAAGTGTTGCCTTGCTGATGCCGCCGTTATTGGCGCAGTAGGAGTCCGTGTCGCCGGTGGTTTCGTCTTCGCATTGAATATCGGCCAGCACGTAACACGGATCGTAGCCGGCGGCGGCGGAGATGCGGTTGGCGTAGGCCGCGGCATCGTACCAAGTGATCGATTCGATCGGCATCATGTCGCCGTCGCCGTACGGCGGGTAGTAGTGCGGGTTGTACCCCATCACTTCTTCGAATTCCGCCTGTGTGACCTCGGTTTCCTTCATCTCGAAATGACGGGTCAGCGTGACTTGGTGCTGATTCTCGTTGAAACGGTGGCCGAGTTCGCCGGCCGGGCTGCCCATGTTGAAGGAACCGGCTGGCACGTAGACGTAGCCGGGTGAGGTGGGCGGCGGCTCGGTATCGTCATCATCGATATCATCGTCGCTTGTGTCGTCATCGCCGGTATCGTCGTCGGACGTGTCATCATCATTGGCATCGTCGTCATTTGTGTCGTCATCGCCGGCGTCGTCGTCGGCCAGGTCGTCATCGGCCTGGCTGCCGTCGCCATCGTCTGACGAGGAACAGGCAACGAGCAGCAGAGAGAGAACGGCGAGCAGACAGACCAACCAACGGGAGGTATTCATGACTTCCTCGACAAAAAGGTTTTTGTCTTCATGTGCCGCGGCCACCGGACGGGCGAAGATGAACCATGTAATCACGACGTCCGACGCCGCGTCAACATCAAGGCCTGGCGCCGCGCCAGACGGGTTCCTTTTTTCGTTGCATCTGTCGGAGGCGATGGGTATGATCCGGTCCGGTTAGCAAAAAGGGCACGAAACATGGCGATTGAAGCGATCGGTGGTGCGGCGGCCAATGCGATGACGCGGATGGCGGTAAAAGCCAACCCCGCGGCGGCCACTGGCGCGGCGTCGTCGGCCGGCGGGTCTGGTGGCCTATTGGATTCGCTGACGATTTACGACCCGCGCGACACCAACCGCGACGGCAAGGTCTCGATCCCGGAACTCATTGCCTGGGAAGAAAAGCAGGGCCTGCAGGCCAGCAATACCAAGTCGGTAGCCGGCGGTAGCCAGGCACAGAGCCCGGCGCAGTACGACAAACAAGGCAAACAGACCGTGACGACGGACACCGCGGCGAGCCTCATCGACCTGCGCGTGTGACCCCCAAACCACTGTGGCCCCGGTGCGGCTGACCCGGCCGTCGCCCGGCATCTTGCTTGCTTGTGCCGGGGTTCGGACTTATAAGGTTCCCAGACCCTATACAAAGGAATTCGGCCATGGCGATCAAATTTATCGACGAACTGGAATTCGAGGGCAAGCGGGTATTCATCCGCGCCGACCTGAACGTGCCGCTGAACGACGCGGGCCAGATCACCGACGACACGCGTATTAAGGCGGTGTTGCCGACCATTCGCCAGGTGATGCGCAAGGGCGGGCGGCTGATCGTGGCTAGCCATCTGGGTCGGCCGAAGGGCAAGCGCGACGACAAAATGTCGCTGATGCCGGTGGCCGAGCGCCTGGCCGAATTGCTCGAACGGCAGGTGATCATGGCGCCCGACGTTGTCTCAGACGGCGTGAAGGTCGTGGCGATGCAGCTCAAGGACGGTGAGATCCTGCTGCTGGAAAACCTCCGCTTTCACCCGGGCGAAACGGCCAACGACCCCGAGTTCATCGCCAAGCTGGCGGAAATGACCGAGGTCTACGTCAACGACGCGTTCGGCAGCAGCCACCGCGCGCACTCCAGCGTGGAAGGGTTGCCCCGCGTGATCAAGGAACGCGCGGCCGGCTACCTGATGCGCAAGGAATTGCGCTACCTGCAGGAAGCACTGGCCGATCCGGACCGTCCGTTCTGGGCCATCCTCGGCGGCGCGAAAGTCAGCGACAAGATCGGCGTGGTCGACAACCTCTTGTCGAAGGTCGACGGCCTGATCATCGGCGGCGGCATGGCTTACACCTTCCTCGCGGCGCAGGGGCACAACGTCGGCAAGAGTCTGGTCGACCAGGCGAAGATCGCTTATGCCGGCGACGTGTTGGACAAAGCGAAAAAGAAGGGCGTGCAGCTTCTGCTGCCGCTCGACCATGTGGTGGCCACGGCGATCAACGAATTTGCGGAAACCAAGATCGTGGACAACGATCACATTCCGCCAGACCGCATGGGGTTGGACATCGGACCGCGCACCATCGACCTGTACCGTAAGGCGCTGTCCGGCGCGAAGACTGTCGTCTGGAACGGCCCGATGGGCGTGTTCGAACAGCCGGCGTTCGCCAACGGCACTTTCGAAATCGCCAAGGCGGTGGCGGACAGCGGCGCGGTGTCGATCGTCGGCGGCGGTGAATCGGTTTCGGCCGTGAAGAAAGCCGGGGTGGCGGACAAGATCAGCCACGTATCCACCGGCGGCGGCGCGAGTCTCGAGTTGTTGGAAGGCAAGGTGCTGCCCGGCGTGGCGGCACTGGAAAGCTGATTTCCGGTTTTTCGTTGCGAAGGAGCAAACATGGCACGGCGAGCGATTTTGGCAGGCAACTGGAAGATGTACATGCTGTCTGGTCCGGCGAAAGAGTTGGCGTCCGACTTGGCGGCAAAGGTCGGCAAGGTTGCCGACCGCGATATCGTGTTGATTCCGCCCTTTACCGCGCTGGCGACGGTGCGTGAGGCCATTGCCGGCACCACCATCGCCTTGGGCGCGCAGAACGGTTATCCGAAAAACGAAGGCGCGTTCACGGGCGAAGTATCGATGGCGATGCTGGCCGACGCCGGCTGCCGCTATGTGGTGATTGGCCACAGCGAGCGGCGGCAATTCTTCGGTGAGACCAACGCCGGCTGCAAAGAGAAGATCGTGGCCGCGTTCGCCGCGGGCCTGACGCCGATCTATTGCATCGGTGAACTGTTGGCCGAGCGCGAAGCGGGCCACACCTTCGCGGTGGTCAAGCAACAACTCGAAGAAGGGTTGGCCGGACTCGATACCGCGTTGGCGCCGAAGTTGGTGCTGGCCTATGAACCGGTCTGGGCGATCGGCACCGGCAAGACCGCAACGCCGGCCCAGGCGCAGGAAGTTCACGCGTTCATTCGTGAATGGCTAAACGAGCGCTTCGGCGCAGGTGCGGCGCAAGTGATGCGCATTCAATACGGCGGGTCGGTGAAACCGGACAACGTAGATGAACTGATGGCGTGTCCGGATGTGGACGGTGCGTTGGTCGGCGGCGCCTCATTGAAGGCTGACGGCTTCGCGCGCATTGTGCAGTTTGTGGGGTGATGTCGCTGGCTTGTGGCGAAATCTTCCCAGAACGTATAGGTAGTGCTTTCGACTGCTCTTGCGGGGCGGATTGGCGTGCCGTATAATGCGCGGTCTTTGAGACTCTAGGTTGGCCGCAACCTACTGAATTATGGGGATTTTTCGGCCTGCTGCGAGTGCTTGAAACCGGCGTGAAAGCCGTCCGGTGACGGTTTTTTCGGTCCGGACCGGGTGAGTGGTGTGCATCGATCGCCTACGGGCGTTCGAAATATACGTTGAAGGGAGAACAGTATCCATGAACGAAACCGGTAACCTTAACAACAACCAGGTGGCCACCGAGCAGGGCACGGCGGCCCCGGCGAAATCGCCGGATGAGATGTCCTTTGCCGAGTTGTTCGAAACCACTTCGTTGAATCAGCACAACGAAGGCGACGTGGTGAAAGGCCGCGTGGTTGCCATCGACGGCGACTGGGTGATGGTCGACATCGGCTACAAGAGCGAGGGCGTGATCCCGCTCGATGAGTTCCGCGACGAAAACAAAGCCGTCCGCGTGAAGGCCGGCGATGAAGTCGAGGTGCTCCTGGAATCGGTGGAAGATGAGACGGGCATGATCATCTTGTCCAAGGAAAAGGCGGACAAGATGAAGGTGTGGGATGAGATATACAATGCTTACAACGCCGACGGTGTGGTGAAGGGCCGGATCGTGTCGCGCGTGAAGGGCGGCCTTTCGGTCGACATCGGCGTGCGAGCGTTCCTGCCTGGCAGCCAGGTTGATCTGCGCCCGGTGCGCAACATCGACAAGATGATCGGCCAGGAATATGAGTTCAAAATTTTGAAATTCAACAAGCGCCGTGGCAACATCGTACTCAGCCGCCGCGCCCTGCTCGAGAAAGAGCGCGAGGCGCTGCGCCAAGAAACGTTGAAGAACCTGAAGGAAGGCGCGACGCTCGACGGTATCGTGAAGAACATCACCGACTACGGCGCCTTCATCGACCTGGGCGGCATCGACGGCCTGTTGCACATCACCGATATGAGCTGGGGCCGCATCAATCATCCGTCCGAACTGTTTGAAGTCGGCGACGAGATCAAAGTCATGGTGCTCAAGTACGACGAAGAGCGCCAGCGCGTCAGCCTCGGCTACAAGCAGATTCAGCCCGATCCGTGGAACCAGGTGGCCGCGAAATACCAGGTCAACCAGCGCGTGAAGGGCAAGGTCGTCAGCCTGACCGACTACGGCGCCTTTGTCGAGTTGGAAGACGGTATCGAAGGCCTCATCCACGTCTCCGAGATGAGCTGGGTGAAGAAAGTGAAGCATCCCTCGAAGATCCTCGCCGTCGGCGACGTGATCGAAACCGTGGTGCTCGACATCAACACCGAAGCGCGGCGCATCAGCCTGGGCCTGAAGCAGACCGCGGCCAACCCGTGGGAAATCGTCAAGCAGAAGTATCCGGTCGGCACGCGCATTCTGGGCAAGATTCGCAACATCACCGATTTCGGTATTTTCGTCGGCATTGACGAGGGCATCGACGGCTTGATCCACATCAGCGATATCTCCTGGACCCAGCGCATTAAGCACCCGGCCGAAATGTTTAAAAAGGGCCAGGAAGTGGAAGCGGTAGTGCTCAACATCGACAGCGAAAACGAGCGCTTCAGCCTGGGTATCAAGCAAATTCTGGAAGATCCTTGGAAGACGATTACAACCCGCTTCCACGTCGGCGATGTGGTGGAGGGGGAAGTAAACAACGTTACCGAGTTCGGCGCCTTCGTCGACCTGGGTGACGGCATCGAAGGCCTGATCCACGTTTCCGAACTCTCCTCGAAGAAGGTCGAAGACCCAACGCAGCAGGTGAAGGTCGGCGACAAGATTATAGTCGAGATCATCAAGATCGACGAGCGCGAGCGGAAGATCCGCCTGTCGCGCCGCAACCTCGAAGAGGGCGGTTCGAAGGGCGATCTGGCTTCGTTCATGCAAAAACAGGGTTCGGGCAAGATCCACATCGGCGACCTGATTCAGAAGGCTCAGGAAAAGGGCCGGACCAAGGAATCCGAAGAGTCGGGCGAGCCTGAGGCGGAAGAACCTTCGGCCGACGGCAAATAAGCAAGTGGCGAGTTTCCCGGGAGCGGAACCGGCAACGGCATCCGCTCCCGGGGTTAGTCATTCGATAGGGCGGTTCGTACATGAAGCGGCATCCGGTCCTTTGGGGATTCCTGATCGTCGGCCTCGTAGCGGTCGCTTTCTATTTTTTGGTGGTGGCTTCGTTCTTGATTTTTGATCAGCATCGCGTCGACGTGCCGCTGATGGGCGATTCCTTCGGCGTGGTCGAAGTTTTCGGCCTGATCGAATCGGCCGCCGACATCAACGAGACGATTCGGGATTTCGCGGAGGACAGCTCGCTGCGGGCGATCGTGGTGCATATTGATTCGCCCGGTGGCGCGGTGGGTCCGACGCAGGAGATCTACACCGAGTTGCGCAAGGCCGCGAAACGGAAACCGGTATGGGCTTCGCTCAGCGGCACCGCGGCGTCGGGCGGATTCTACATCGCCTGCGCTGCGGATCGTATTATCGCCAATCCGGGCACGCTGACCGGCTCGATCGGAGTGCTGATGGAATTCATCACCGGCGAGGAAGCCTTTGCCAAGCTCGGACTCAAGAGCCAGGTAGTCAAATCGGGCCGGTTCAAGGCCACCGGCAATATCGGACGCACCGTGAACGGCGAAGAGGAACGAATGCTGCAAAGCACGGTGGACGACGTGCACCGGCAGTTTATCGCCGCGGTGGCGGAGGGACGCAAGAAGAAGTATGAAGAAATCGCTCCCTTGGCCGACGGCCGCATCTTCACCGGCGCACAGGCGCGGGATGCCGGCCTGATCGACGAACTGGGCAATTTCTACGATGCCGTCGACCTGCTGAAGAAAGAGCTGAAGATCGCCGGCAAGGTCGAACTGGTCTATCCCGAGAAGAAACACAAAAGTTGGCTGGACTATTTTGTTGAAGGGGTTGCCACACATTTGCAACGCGCGTTGTTCGCGGAGAGATCGCCCGCGCCATTCGGGCGTCTCTATTTTCGCTGAGGAGGTAATGGATCGATGACGAAGAGCGATTTGGTCAATGACGTGGCCAAAGCGGTTCCCGGCGGCAAAAAACGTGACGCCGAAGTGATCGTCAATACGATTTTCGATCGCATGACCGAAGCCCTGGTCGTTGGTGACCGGATCGAGATCCGCGGCTTCGGCAGCTTTCACTTGCGTGAACGCAAGGCGCGAGTCGGACGCAATCCGAAGACGTCTGATCGCGTGCAGGTTCCTTCCAAGAAAGTTCCGTTTTTCAAGGCGGGCAAGCAATTGAAAAAGCTCGTCGACAGCCCTAAGAAATAGCGGCGGGGCGCCCTCCAATGCGGGTTGGGATCTTGGCGGATACGCACCTATCCCGCGTGCGGCGTGACGATCCTGCGGTTTCGTGGGCCATCGAGCAATTCGCCGACATCGACGCGATCTTGCACGCCGGAGACGTGGGCGATCTCGATTGGCTGGAAACAGTGGCCTTTGCCGGCATACCGATTTATGCGGTGGCCGGCAACTGCGACGAATCACTCGGTGATCCACGTCTGCCCGGCCAACGGATTGTGACCTTCGACCGTTGGCGCGTCGGCCTAACCCACGGGTGGGGCGGCCCTAACGGCATGGTGGACCGGGTGGCGACGCTGTTTGCCCGCGACGAGGTGCAGGCGGTGGTGTTCGGACATTCTCACCAACCGCATCTGGAAAAGAGACAGGGAGTGGTCTACTTTAACCCCGGTTCCCTGACCCAGCCGCGAGGCGGACCTCCGTCGTTGGGTTTGCTGACCGAACAGGACGGCGTACTGACGTTCACGCACGTCAGCCGCTAGGCGGGAGCGAGACGAGAAGATGGATCGCATGCACGCACCATGGCGCATCGGCTACATCAAGGAAGAAAAGCCGGAAGGGTGTATTTTCTGCCTCAAACCGCCGTTCAACACCGATGGGGCGAATCTCATTCTGGTCCGTGGTGAGACTTGTTTTGCGATAATGAACAAGTTCCCGTACACCAACGGCCACCTGATGGTCGCGCCATACGCGCACATCGGCGAGGTGGAAGTACTGCCGGTGGACATTTGGCAAGACATGCTGGCCATGGCTCAGTGGCTAGTGCGCGCCATGAAACAAGTAATGAAGCCGCACGGCTTCAATCTGGGGGTCAATGTCGGCCGGGTCGCCGGAGCGGGCATGGACGGACATCTGCACCTGCACATCGTTCCGCGTTGGAACGGCGACGTGAATTTTATGCCGGTACTGGCCGATTGCCGTGTGATCAGCGAACATATTGAAGCAAGCTACGCGTCGATTATCTCCGCTTTGGACGAAATCGGTGCGTACAAGGTATACGAAAAACCGCGCGAAACGGGGAAGCCATGAAAAAAGCGATTGTCATTTGGGCGTTCCTTTTCTTGATTCTGGTTTTGTTGACCGCGGAAGCGATTAATTCGAACCGGACGGAATTGTCGCGGGCATTTACCTTGAAGCTGAACCTGCCGTTCGGCTACGCGTATGAAACGATCTATGCGCCGAATGTCGCCGAGTACTTCGGCATGTGTATTTTGCTGGGTGGATTCGTGGTGATGATTCTGTCGATGGGTACAGTCCTCCACGCGCACCGGGAAGCCAAACGCGCGCGCCGGGGACTCGAAGAGGCGCAGGCGGAATTGCGCCGGCTGCGCGGCACGGCGGAAAACGACGAGGTCTATCAAACCTCTTTCAGCGGCGGCAAGTCCGACTGATTCCCGCCCGGCCGATCCACCAAAGAAAGGGCTCTTCTTGCGTCGCGGGATCGTATCTTGTCTGTTGATTGCTCTGTTCGCTGCGGTGGTGGCGAGTGCGGGCGAGGCAGAAGATACAGAGAAGATCCTTGCCGCCTATGCCGCGGGGAACGTAGAGGTAGCCGATGCCGCGCTGAATGCCTTTCTAACCGCGTATCCGAATTCGCCGCGCAAGTGTGACCTGTTGCTCGCCGGCGGGCGCGCACCGCAGCCTTTGTTTGAAGCAATCCGGCGTTTACGACGTATGATGGATACCTGCAGCGGCCAGCCTGCCGTAGCTCCGGCGCTGGCCGAAATGGCCCGGCTGAGCCACCTATCCGGTCAGGATCTGGCGGCGCGGGGTGCTTGCTGCGACTTCCTGACCCAGTTCCCCGATCACGAATTGGCGCCGCAGGTCTTGCTGTTGCAAGGAGCGCTCGAGATGAGCTACCAGGGTGGACGCCTGGCCGGAACCAGTTTCGCCCAGTTTTTGGAAAAGTACCCTGACGACCCGCAACGGGTGTTGGCTCTGGTCGGATTGGCCGACGCGAAGGTCAAACGCGGCGATTGGAGCGGCGCGCATCAAGCGTACCTGCAAGCATTGCAGGCCGGACCCGATGCCCTGGACATGCCGAAGGTACTATTCTACCTAGGCCACTCGGCCGAGATGATGGGGGACCAAGGCCGGGCGCGCCATTTCTACCAGGAACTTCTCCGGCTATATCCCAACACCGCCTATGCGGCCCGTGCGCGCGACCGCCTCGACACAGTGCTGACCGTCGGCAGCCGGCGCATGCAACCACCGGAAGTCGTCGAGATGCGGTATACCGTTTTTGCCGGCCGCTATGCGACGTTGGCGGAAGCTGAGAAAGCCGCGCAACGTTTCGCGGAAGCAGGTCACAAAACACGCTGCTATTTACGCTCCGGGTCTTGCGAGTTGTTGGTGGGGGTCTTTGAAACCGAAACCGACGCGCGTCTGTTCGCCGAGGAACTCTCGCGTCGCTACGGCATCTCCGCTCAGGCAGTCCCGATGCCTTGACCTATTGGAGGTTTGATGAGTGCGATTATCGAATGTGTACCGAACATCAGTGAAGGCCGCGAACAGGAAAAGATCGACTTCGTTGTCGAAGCAATTCGTCGCACCGGCGTCAAGTTGCTCTCGGTAGAGCCGGAGGCGACATACAATCGAACGGTAATCACTATTGTCGGCGATCCGGAATCCATCGTGGACGGCGCATTTGCCACCATTCGCGCCGCTTGCCAGGTCATCGACATGCGCCAGCATCAGGGAGAGCATCCACGCATGGGCGCGGCGGACGTGGTCCCGTTCGTGCCGGTGCGCGGGGTCACGATGGCCGACTGCGCGAAACTTGCCCGCAAGCTCGGCCGCCGGGTCGGCGATCAAATAGGCATTCCGGTGTATCTCTATGGCGAAGCCGCCCGCAAACCGGAGCGGGTAAACCTGGCGGAAGTGCGTCGTGGACAGTATGAAGGACTGGCCGAGAAACTTCAGGATCACAACTGGGCGCCGGATTTCGGTCCCGCGCGCTTTGTGCCCGAGAGCGGCGCGTGCATTATTGGGGCGCGGCAATTTCTGATTGCATACAACATCAATCTCGATACGGACAACGTGGAGATCGCAAACCAGATCGCCAAGGTCATTCGGGCTTCGGGTTACAAGCAGGGCGATACGCGGGTGCCCGGACTGTACAAGTCGGTAAAGGCAATGGGTTTTGCATTGGAAGTGCCGGGCCGCAAACTGGCACAGGTGTCGATGAATTTGACCGATTTCACCGACACGAACATGCACGTGGTTTTTGACAAAGTCACCGAACTGGCCGGCCAATATGGCGCCAAAGTCACCGGTTCCGAAATCGTCGGACTGGTGCCACTGGCGGCAATGGTCGAGGCCGGCCGCCATTATGGCGGAGCGGATCTTGATGACTCGGCGGCCATAACGGCGGCGGTGCGCGGTCTTGGCTTGTCGGATTTGGTTCCCTTTGAACCCGAGAAAAAAGTGCTCGATCTTCTGATCGAGAGCAACCCGTGAGGTCGACAATGGAAAAGCAGTTGGTGGCGATGACCGTTACGGAGTTTGTGGATCTGCTGGCGTCGGATACCCCGGCGCCGGGGGGCGGTTCCGTGGCGGCCCTGGCCGGGGCGCAGGCCGCGGCGTTAGCTGCGATGGTCTGCCGTTTAACCATCGGCAAGAAGAAGTACGCGGCGCATGAAGCCGAAGTACAAGCGAAGCTCACGGAACTGGAATCGGCACGAACCGAGTTGCTAACTCTAGTCGATGCCGACACCGAAGCCTATCGTGCTTTTGGCGCGGCGATGGCCATGCCGAAGGACACCGACGAACAGAAGGCGGCACGAACGGCCGCCATGCGCGCGGCTTCTAAAACGGCGACTGAGGTGCCGGCTCAAACGATGCGGGCTTCGCTGGCAGTGGCGCGGCTTGTTCGTCACCTACACCCGATCACCAACCAGAACTGCCGCTCGGACATCGGTACCGCGCTACAGATGGCTCGCGCGGCGGTATTGGGTGCGGTGATGAACGTGCTGATCAACTTGCCCGGGACCGGCGACGACACATTTAACCAGAAATACACCGCCGAGGCTGACGCGGCGCGCGCCGAAGTGCAGCAGATCGCGATGGAAACCGGCGACGCCATTTTTCGCGAACTGGCCTAATTCGGGATGGATCGGGATAGTTATCTGTGTATGTAGCCGGAAATCCTCTTTCTTTGTCCGCGCACCTTTGTTAGCATTTCGACAGATTACGACCTTTGCCTTTTGGGGAAGAACGAGACATGCCTAGGCTGCCGAATCCGGCCGAAATCCTGAGCGACCAAGAGCGGTTGTTGCCGCTAGCGGCAATCACGGTGCGGATCGGTGTGTTGGTAACCGTCTTGCTCTCGCTGATATTGCCGACCAACCCGGGTTGGCTTTTGGCCAGCCAATGGTTTTTCTGGCCTTTGGTTGCTCTGGTCTTAACAGCCTATTTGGGTGCCGGCGGCTGGTACTGGCGGGGCGGAACTCCGCCCTATCTTGGGATGATTCTGACCAGTGTCGATGTGCTGGCGGTGATGGTGTTGTTGATCTTTACCGGCGGGACGGCCAGCCCGTATATCCCCTTGTATTTCCTGGTGCTCATCGGCACGACGGTGTTTTCTTCTTTGCGGCAGACCGCAGTGGTGACGGCGGGAGGATTTGTTCTGTTGGCCCTTACCGCTGTGATGCGCACCGGGCGGTTTACATTGCCCGTCGTCTTTGAAGGCAGCTCCACCGGACAATGGTCGATAGAAACCTGGACGTTGATGCTGGGTCTGGTGCTATGCGCCTGCCTGGCGCTGCTGGCAAATTTCCATCTGCAACGACGACTGGCTGAATACCGGCTGATCATTCGCGACCGTGATGAACGGTTGAAGGCGGCCAACCGCGAACTCACCCAGAGCTTCTATGACTTGGAATCGCTGACCGACCGTGTGCGCGCCGATCACGAGGCGGAACGAGAAACGCGGCAAAAACTGGTGGTCGCACAGCGGTTCGCCAAACTTGGCCAACTGGCGGCCGGTGCAATCTACGACATGACCAATCCGATCACGGCAATCATCAATGAGAGTGAGTTCTCCCTGATCAAACAGGAAGAACGCCCGGACAAGCTGCGGGAGTCAATGCAGCGGATACTCACCAACGCCAATCGGCTTTCCAAGCTGACGGAAAACTTGCGGTTGTTCGCGCGCCAAGGTACAGAAATGATCTACGGCGCCATTGATCTGCACCTGGTGGTGAACCGCTGTGTCAACACTTTAGACCCCGTACGCCGGCAACGATCCGCCGTGTGCAATTTGCATCTTGTGGACAAGAGCCCCAAGGTGCTGGGCGTCGAAACGCAGATGGAGCAGGTGCTGTGCAACCTGCTGTTCAACGCCTACCAAGCATTGCCGCAACCGGGTGGGCACGTCACCATACGCACGGCCATCGCGGCCAACCGGGTGCTGGTCGAAGTCGAAGACGACGGCGCGGGCATTGCGCCCGACGTGGCCGAACACATTTTCGAGCCTTTCTTCACCACGCGCAGCGACGGCGGAGCGATCGGACTCGGGCTGCACACGGCTCGTACGATCGTGGAAGAACATAACGGCAAAATTTCCGTCCGTTCCCAACTCGGCGTGGGCACGGTGTTCGTGATCGACCTGCCACTGGCGCCGACGGCCACGGGCGGAACTTGATCCGCTGCGACCCGATGACGGTGGGCACATGACAAAGTTGAAACTTACCGAAGTGCTAACGCGTCTGCGCGACGACCGTCGTTTTACGGAAAACGTTCGAGCACTCAGAGAATTGCCGCCGCGACAGGGTGAATACCGGCCGTATCCAAATTGGGTCCATCCTCATCTGCGCGAGGTGCTGGAAAAACGGGGAATAGGGCGGCTTTACAGCCATCAGTCCGAAGCGATGGATATGGTACGGCAGGGAAAAGACGTGGTGTTGGTCACGCCAACCGCCAGTGGCAAGACGCTGTGCTACAACCTGCCAGTCTTGCAGCATATTTTAGAAGAGCCGGAAACGCGCGCGCTCTACTTATTCCCGACCAAGGCGCTGGCGCAAGATCAGATGCACGAAGTCCATGGGTTGATTGGCGAATTGGGCGCCGACATCAAGACCTTCACCTACGACGGCGACACGCCGGATGACGCACGGCAGGCCATTCGCAAGCAGGGCCACGTGGTGGTCACCAATCCGGACATGTTGCATGCGGGCATTTTGCCGCACCACACCAAGTGGCAAAAGCTGTTCACCAATCTACGCTTTGTCGTCATTGACGAATTGCATATTTACCGGGGTGTGTTCGGCAGCCATGTAGCCAACGTGTTGCGCCGCCTGGTACGCATCTGCCGCTTTTACAATACCAACCCCGTGTTCATCTGCTGTTCGGCCACGGTTGCCAATGCGCGCGAGCACGCGGAACGACTGGTCGAGCGGCCATTTACCCTGATCGAGCGCAGCGGCGCGCCGACGGCCGGCAAGACGTTTGTGCTTTACAATCCGCCGATTGTGAATCGCGAACTCGGTATTCGGCAGTCGGCCTTGACTCCAGCTCGCCACACTGCGGCGACGCTGATTGAAAACAACATCCAGACCATTGTGTTCACCACCAGCCGCCTGACGGTGGAGATACTGACCAAGTATCTCAAAGACCAATTCTCGCGCCGTAAAGTGGCCCCGGGGCAATTTATTGCCGGTTACCGTGGCGGCTACCTGCCGAATCTGCGGCGGGAGATCGAACGTGGCTTGCGCGACGGCGAGGTGATGGGGGTAGTCAGCACGAACGCGCTCGAGCTTGGGATCGACATTGGCGAACTCGAGGCCTGCATCATGGTGGGCTACCCCGGTTCGATAGCCGCTACCTGGCAACAAGCCGGCCGGGCCGGGCGGCGCGCCGGCCACAGCTTGGCGATTTTGGTCGCCCGCAGCAACCCGCTCGACCAGTTTATTGTCGAGAACCCGGACTATTTTTTCGGCCGTTCGCCGGAGCACTGTCGCATCAATCCGGACAATTTGCTGATTCTGCTCCATCACATCAAGAGCGCGGCGTTTGAATTGCCGTTTGAGCGGGGCGAAAAGTTCGGCGGGGAAGACCTCGAGCAATTGTTGGCCTACCTCGAGGAAAAGGGTGTGCTGCACCGGGTGGAGAACCGTTGGCATTGGGCCGCCGAAAGCTATCCGGCGGACGAGGTCAGTTTGCGCACAGTGAATCCCGAAAATGTAGTGGTGGTTGATACGACCAACACGGCCGATCACCGCATCATCGCCGAAGTGGATTGGGACAGCGCCTTCACCGCCGTGCATCAGGATGCGATCTACATGGTGGAATCGCAACAATATCACGTGGACAAGCTCGATCTCGAACGGAAGAAAGCTTACGTTCATCAGGTGGATGTCGACTATTATACCGACGCCATGACCTACACCAATGTCCGCACGATCGATGTCTTTGATACCAGTCGGCGGCCGCATGTGATTGTCGAGCACGGCGAGGTGCAGGTAGTGCGCAAGGTGATTGGGTATAAGAAAATCAAGTTCTATACCTCGGAAAATGTTGGCTATGGCGACATCACGTTGCCCGAGAAAGACCTGCACACCACCAGCTACTGGTTCACTATTCCGCAGGATCTGCTGGACCAACTTCCTTACACGCGGGCCGAATTGATCGACGGCCTGTGCGGGCTGGCGTATTGCCTGCAGCACCTGGCGGTGATGCTTTTGATGGCGGATGTGCGTGACGTCGATCGCTGTATTGGTGACAAAAGCGGCAAGTGGTTCGTGCAACACGGTTTGGGTCAACGCAGTATCATGCCCGGACAAGTCGAAGAGGGCGCCGCGCCGGTCAACGTCGATGCCTATGATCCGACCATTTTCATCTTCGATGCCTACCCGGGCGGCATTGGCTTCTCGGCGTTGTTGTTCGAAAAGCATGACCAACTGCTGGCCGCCGGTCAGAGCGCGATCGTTTCCTGCCCATGCGCGCATGGTTGCCCTAGTTGCGTTGGACCGACGCTCGAGGTCGGCACTCGCGCCAAGGAAGTCGCCGGCGCCATTCTGCAGTTGATTGCGGATCGGACATGAGCGTCCGCGACCGGCTGAAACGGCTTACGCACGAAGACAAGTCGCCGCCCGCCGCAGACGAACGCCAACAGCAGATTGATGATTTGCGGCGACGCATAGCGCAGATTCTCGAGCGGCGGCCGGGCCAGGTGCCCATGGCGAAGTCGGAGCCGCGCCCGGCGCCATTGCAGTTGTCGACCGTCACCAGCGGCGAAGAAGTGCCGACGCGTTTCGGTCCGATCTACGTGGCGACCGGGCTGGTGGATGCGGGGGCGTTCTACGGCCGGCGGCGCATTCGCGAGATGACCATGTTGGATATGCACGCGGCGGCTATTTTGGCCGGCGATGCGAAATTGCACGAATTCACTTTCTCCGATGCGCTGTTTCTCGACACCGAAACCACGGGTCTCGCGGGCGGCACGGGAACGCTGGCGTTTCTGATCGGACTAGGCTGGTATGAAGACCAAGGATTTGTGACGCGCCAGTTATTCGCGCGAGATTTCAGCGAAGAACCGGCGGCGCTGGCACTGTTGGCCGATTGGGCCGGAAAGAAGCGTTTTCTGGTCACCTTCAATGGCAAGTCCTTCGATGTCGGGTTGCTCTCCTCGCGATTTGTATTGAACCGCCAACGCGATGCACTTGGCGAAATGCCACATCTGGATCTGCTGCATCCGGCGCGTCGTCTGTTTGCCCACCGCCTGGACGACGCACGGCTTGGCACGTTGGAGGAGGAGGTGTTGGGTGTTCATCGGAAGGGTGACGTGCCCGGCAGTGAAATCCCACAGCGATACTTTGATTGGCTACGCTACCGCGACGGGCGGCTGATGGCCGACGTTCTTGAGCACAACCGCCTGGATGTCGTTTCCATGGCCATGTTGTTGGTGCATATGGCAGAGTTGGTGGAGCGCGGCCATGAAGCCGAAGAGCCGCACGTCGGTGATTTGCTGGCGGCGGCAAGAATGCAATTGGACCGCGGCGACATAGACCGTGGGCAGGAGTTGATCGCGCGGTTGGTCGAACAGTGCGAGGGAGAAACGGCACGCGAAGCGGGGAGGTTGTTGTCGCTCTTATATCGGCGAGCCGGCCGGTGGTCGGAGGCAACGCAGTTGTGGGAAAAGATGTTGCAGGACGACCCCGGCGATCTCTTCGCTATTGAGGAACTCGCCAAGTGGTGCGAGCATCGTGAGCGTGATTTTCGCCGGGCAATCGAATTGGTCGATCGAGCTTTGACCGATCCCCGTCATCAGGAAAAGGAAACGCGTGCTCGTTTGGAGTACCGCCGGATCCGCCTGCAGCGCCGAGTGGGAAAAGAAGGGTGGGGGACTATATGAGACTTCCGCATTTAGGCCTGGTGGTTTCCGCTCACCCGAACGAAGTCGGTTTCGCCAAAGCCGCTGAGTTGCGATCCGCCGCGATGGCATGGATGAGCCGGAAGCCCTGGCGTATGACGGTGTTCGAGAAGGAATTGACCGACGTTCATCTGGCCGACGAAGCGGCGGCGCTGTTGCGACAGGCCGAGATCGACGGTCTTGTCTTTATGATGGCGACCTGGAGCGATGATTCGCCGGCCGTACGCTTGGCACTCAAACTTGACGTACCCTGCCTGACCTGGGCGATACGCGGAATCGAAACCGGTTCACTTTGCGGAACGCAACAACTTGGCATGGTCCTCGGCGAACTGGGTGTGCCTTTCGTATTTCATCTGGGAGACATTGATGACCCGTCGTCGGCGGGAGCCTTGGCCGATTTTGCCGCAACATGCGCAACCAGCCGTGACCTGCATGAACTGCGTGTGGGCGAACTCGGACACCGCACGGCGGGCATGACCGAAATCGCTCTCGACGAAATGGGATTGCGCCGGGCCTTGGGCGTTGAGGTGGTACCGCTGTCGATGTGGCGTTTTGTGCAGGGGATCAAGCAGGTCGACGACACCGAGGCTCGCGCCACCTGGGAGATGTTGCGCAGCGAAGCTGCGAGGATAGATTGCACAGAAGCAGATGGGTTGCGCGCAGCGGCTTTTCTACTGTCATTACGCAAGCTGATTGTGACCCACAAGCTCGGCGGCGTGGCGGTTGATTGTTACCCGGACTTGATGGGCCGTTTCTGTCTAGCCGCGTCTGTTTTGGCGGGTGAGGGTGTCGTTATCGGGTGCGAAGGAGACGTGAACGGAACCGTTGCTCAGTGGATTCTGCAACAACTGACCGGCCAACCGGTACACAACACCGATCTGCTCGATTTCGATCCGCGTACCAACATCGCACTGTTGTCCCATTGCGGCAACGGACATATGAGCCTGTCCACCGGATCCCGACATGTACACTTTGCGCCGGCTCGTCTGGCCAATGATGGCTTATGTGTTCTTTTCCCGGGACGCACAGGCCCCGTGACCATGGTCAATCTGGTTG
Organism: uncultured bacterium; assembly: GCA_964511015.1. Taxonomy (GTDB): domain Bacteria; phylum Lernaellota; class Lernaellaia; order Lernaellales; family Lernaellaceae; genus FEN-1099. Next base: position 65,507 of record CAZEDX010000013.1, read on the forward strand.
GCAATGCGGCCAGCTATCGACTGGCGGTGATTGAGGCCGAAGCGGTGCCGGCAGAAATGGCATTTCCTGGGAACCCGGTCCGAGTGGCATTGCCGCACCACGAGAACAATTTTTTGTGTTTTGTTTCGGAACATGCGCTAGGACATCACTGGATGATCGGTTATGGTCACGTTGCAACTCGTGTGCGTCTGTTGAGCCGCTTCGTTGGTATGCGCCTCTTGGAGATGACATGAATCATTTGTTGGCCGGCGCGACCAAGATGGAGATCACACCGCAACAGGCGGGCTTGCGGATGGGCGGTCATGGTGTGAATCGACGAGTGACCGGCATTCGCGATCCGCTTTGGGCGCGGGCCTTGGCATTATCCGACGGCGGATCACCACTGGTGATCGTTTCCCTTGATCTGGTGGGGCTCATGCACGGCTACGTGGAACGGATCCGCGATCGCCTGCCGCAACTCGATCGATCGCGAGTATGGGTTTGCTCCACGCACACGCATGACAGCCCCGACACCATTGGCTTTTGGGGTCCTATGATCGCCGGCTTACCGTTGCGTTCTGGGCTCGACGACTCGTACATGGAATTTGTCGTCGATACGTCGGCGGATGCGGCCCGGCGCGCGGTTCTGCTGATGCGCTCGGCGAACATGACCGTGGCCCAGATCGTCACGCCGTCGGTAGGCCTGTCGCGCAATGTGCGCCACGAAGGGTTGAAGGACGACCAGATTCAGGTCATCCGTTTCACGAACTCCGACCGCGAAACAATCGCGATTATATATCATTATGCCTGTCATCCGGAGTTTTTTGGGCACTCGCACAAGCGGGTGAGCGCCGGCTGGCCGGGGGTCACCAACGAAGTTCTCGAGGATTTGCTCGGAGGAACGGCGGTGTTCGTGCAGAACTCCCTGGGGGGCATGGTCACCGGCGCGGTGTCTCGCGACGACGGTTCTTTCGACCCGATGGTCGGCTCGCCTTTCGCAAGTCGGTTGGGGCATATGGTTGCACGCTATATACAACAAGCTCTGGCCGATCACGGCCGCGCGGTCGATGTGCCGACGATTACGACCATACACGAAACTTTTCCGTACCTCATCACCAACCGGCTATTTTTGCTGGCAGCAAGGTTGAACGTGTTTCCACGGTGGCTGTTGGCCGCTGACGGGCGGACAGTCTACACCGAGACCAACCTGGCGCGGATCGGGCCGGTCACGATGGCGACCGTGCCCGGTGAATCCTTACCTTCGGTTGGCTTCGCCATTAAAGATCTGCTGGGGAGTGAATACACCTGGGTGCTCAATCTGGCCAATGACGAACTGGGGTATTTGTTGCCGCACGAGTTCTGGGCCGATCCAAACTATCGATATGAGCAGTCGATGTCGCCCGGGCCGGAGATCGTGCCGCTGTTGCTGGAGAAGATCACCAGATTGCGGGACCAAGCATAAAGCCTTGCCGAATTAGCTTTGCCCGTTTGCCGGCTTCGACTAGCGATAGCAGACCTTTGCGTGTTTCGTCGGACACCGCCATCGAATCGCGGCAGGCCGCGGCGTTGGCACCATTCAACTTGATCTTGATCATTTGTGAGCGCGCCCACGCGGGGTCGGCAAGAAGTGTGTCGGCAATGCGACCAAGGAACGGATCGCGATCGCCAATGGATTGTAGGGGCAGATTGCAGAGCAGTTGTAAAAACCCAGCCAGCAGCTTCTTGTGCTGCAGCACGTAACTGCGGCGGACAAGCAAGAAAAGGTGCTCTTCGAGCGCGGCGTATTCACTGAGATTCGTCCGGGCGACAAGATCGGGTGAAAGCGGTTCGGGGATCACCAACAGGTTGCTGGCGGCAGTCAGGTACTGCGGTTTGATGTGCGGAGGTGGATCATTCAACCTGAGAGGCTTGCCGGCCACACGCCGCACGGTGTCGCCCCACAATTCCCAAACCAGATGGCCGTCACGCCCGGCGAAATTGATCCCCGCGGTCGGGATTGATCCTTTAGCGGCCAAAGCCACGAGGCGGCGGGTAGGGCCGAGGTCGCCATAGAGCCGCCAATCCGGGTTGGCGCCGAGCAACAACACAGCCTGGCTACCGGGAACCAGAGCCGCGTCGGCCGCGTTGGTTGCCACCGCCTGCTCGATTTCCTCAAACACCCGCGTTGCCCGCAGGTGCAGAAATACACCGTGGACCGACGCTTGGTCGGACTGCGTATTCACGACCTCCAATGCTGCCGTCAGAGCGCAATGGCGATCGGCAACCACATTAATCGTGAACGTGCGCGGCGTGCGATTGCAAGCCATTTCGAACAACAAAGCCAGAAAGACCATAGCAGTGAAGCATGAGGTGCACATGCGTGTCATCATGTGCGCGATCTTAGCAACGACTTTTGCCCCTCGCTAGTCGTTGTCTTTGCGTCGACACCTTGGGCGGAGTATGCTCATGGCAAAGGAGCAGTTGTGGCCGAACAGCGAACCGCGACCCGAAGTACCTCCAGCCTGATTGGTATTGTCGGCACGTTGTTGCTGTTGGGGTATCTCATACGGCGTTTCAATTGGGGAACGCTGCTCGGTGCTCTCAGCGGCGCCCGTGTTGGCCCACTCATGCTTGCCGTGGCTGTCTTATGCTTTAGCCACCTGCTCGGAGTGACTGACCGATGGCGTCGCATCCTCCGTTTGGTCGGCGTCTCCGTGAGCTTCCGAGAGGCGTGGATCATGCGTATGGGTGGCGCACCGCTCAAATTCTTTTCGCCCCTACGCGTTGGCGAGTTTCTGCGACTACCATACCTCAGACGGCAACATGACCTTTCCACCGACCGGGCGCTGGGCGCGATGGCTTTTGAAAAATTCACCTTTCTCACCGCTCTGTTGCCCGCACTATTGGCTCGTGCCTTGGTGGATAGGGAGCTGGCATCGCTGGCAATTGTGCTGGCGGCAGTAATTGGCGAAGCTGTAGCTGTTGCCCCATGGGGCCAGCAGTTGGTGCAGCGTGCGGCCACCTTGTTCGGCACACGCGCGCGGGAATGGAGCGGTGGATTGCTAGCGGCGTTCGCTTGCGCCGGTGGACGAGGGTTACTATGCCAAACACTTTACGCGGTGGGCATCATGGCTGCCGAAGCAGTGGTCCTCGCGTTGTGTTTACGCGCGGTAGGGGTCGACATCGAATTCGCGCGTTGGTGGACCATGCTCCCGGGAGTATTGCTCGCGGGCCTGGTGCCGGTCACCTTCGCCGGACTGGGCGCACGTGAGGTGACGTTGGTGGTCTTGTTTCCCCGAGAAAACCCGGAAGCACTGGTGGCCGGCGGTATTTTGTTTTTCATTTTGGCGCGGCTGGCAATTGCGGTAGCCGGCCTACCATGGATGTCCGAGTATTTGCAACGAATGGTCGAGTCGAAAGCGAAAACCTAGAGACGGCGTAGCGCGAAATCCCCGATGTCGGAATAGACCTTGAAGATCTTGCCGAGAATCGGTTTGCCTGTCCGCTCTAGATGCCTCTGGCTATAGGTCACCATTCCATGGAAAACGCGCAGTCCCTGATAGAACGGGGTGAGTTTCATGCGAAACGTGTAGCGCGAGAGAAACGCGCAATCGCAGCGATTGGCCTGAAGAGCTTCACCGGCGACGCGGGCCGCCATTTGCGCGCTGACCATGCCCAGGTAGATGCCGCCACCGGTGAGCGGATTGACGAACCCGCCGGCATCTCCGACAACCATCACGCCGTCACCGTGGAGTTGCTCGGCCACGTAGGTTGGGATCAACCCGGACGATTTGCGCACCACCGGCAGGTCGCGCAGTTCCGGCCGACTTTCGATGAAGGATTGCAGCATCTCGCCGATACGACCGCCCAATTGTTTCACCGGACCGCCCATACCTACGTTGAGCGTGTCATTGGTCGGGAAGACCCAATAGTAGCCGTAGGGCAGTTCGTGCTCGCGGAATAGGAACTCGAAGGCGTCGAGCGGGTTACCCGGCCAGCCAAGTTCGTAGGCCACTCCGACGGCCGTGTCGCGTCGGCTATCGACACCGATGCGGCAGATCGGCCAAGCCATGGTGCGGGCGCCATCGGCGAAAATCACGATTTTTGCCGTGAGGTGATAAAGCTCGCCGGATGCGCGATCCTGCACCTTGAGTCGCTTATGGAACGGGTCGTAGTCGACCACCTTTTGGAAAAGCTTCAATTTGGCTCCGGCTTGCGCGGCGCGTTCGGCGAGAAACACATCGAATTCGGTCCGTTTGACACTCACGTAGATCGGGTCGGCGGCTTGATAGGTCTTTTGCGTCCAACCCAAATCGAGCTTGACCTTGCGCACACGCTTGTGCAGCAGGTGTTCCGGCAGATCGAACTTCTTGATCAAAAAATGACCGAGTCCGCCGCCGCAGGAATTGAGTTCGCCGGCTACGCGGTAACGTTCCAACAACAGCACGTCATAGCCGGCTTTGGCGATTTCATATGCGGCCGTACTGCCGCAGGGACCGGCACCGATCACTATTACATCATGATGCGCTTTGCTCATCACCACAACCTCATCGCGGAAGAGTCCAGAATTGGGTGAGCACCAACACCAGGCCGGCCAGCAGGAACAAAGCACGATAGATCATCTGATAGGTGCGGTCATAGCCGCGCCATCCGCCGGTCGTCGCGCGCCGGTGCAACACATAATGGAAAGGGTAGATCGCTAGATACGGCAAGGCTAGGCGCCACGGTAATACGGCGGCGACGGCCAGAACCAATAAGTACACAAAGGCAAAGGTAAAGACCCCGAAGGCAATAGAGAACATGCGTTCCGGACCAAAAACGACCGCGTTGGTCAGCAGACCGGCTGCACGGTCGGGATCGTGGTCCTTGACTTCGTGGTTGAGGTGACCGGCAGAAAACACCAATGAAAAGTAGACGGCAATCAGAATGGCGCCACAACCGGTTGGTTGGACGGCGGCGTAACCGAGCAAAACCTGCAGAACGCCACCGATAAAATGCAGCGTGGTGCCAAATACCGGCCACGCCTTGGCATAGATGCGAGGGTGCGAATACAGCGTCCAGTTCGCAATGATTAAGAGCCACGGCAGGAGACAATAGGGGAACCAAAAAAAGTACAAAAGCCCGGAAACGAACGCGCCGCCTTGGGCGAGCCATTTGAGTTCGGCCGGTGTCACTTCGCCAGTTACCGCCGGATTCTCATTCAGGCGGTAGTTCAGACGGTCGTGTTCGATCCCGCCGAAGCTATTGAGGCAGTAGACGTACATGACCAGAGGGTAGGTGGCGATGAAGAACTTGATCACTAACCAGCCGACACCTTGCCACGCTGGCAGAGCAATCATCGTGCCGATGAGCGGGAACCCGATCATCAGGCTCGATTCAATCGGGCGGGTGGCTAAAAAGTACTTCCACAACTTGGCGATCATCGCGAATCCGGCAAATTGTCTGTCAGTTTGTCGATTGCATAGTCAGCCAATCGCACAACCTCGGGGATGCCTTGGGCATTCCAAGTGATGACCCAAGCCGGGACACCTGGGTGGTATTTGTCGACAAATTTCTGGTTCGCTTCCCGGCCGTAGTTGGTATAGAAAAGCCGCTTATCACCCAACAACCGGCTGGTCGGTGGTCGACCCACCACCCAGCTATCCTGGAAATTGTAGTCTTTCGTGCCCTTCAAATAGTAGTTGGTGAAAATCACCGCGTGTGCCGGCACGTCATAACGCTTGAGCACACGATCTAGTTCGCCGACGTGCGTCACGGTTATACCCAACGCTCGGGCGTGGGTTTGGTGGAAGGTGGCAAACGCAATCAGGCAGGAGAAAACGACAAACAAAGCGACCCGGCGACGGGCAGCGGCGCGGGGCATCCAACTCAGTAACATGCGGGGAGCTGCTTCGATACCGCTGATGGTCAAGACCAAGAGGGCAGCAAGAAGCTCATAATACAGAACCGGACCGGTATCAGCGACGCCGGGCCAGAAGTAGAAGAAATACATCACAAAGGTGAAGACGACAGTAGACAAGGCGATCCATTCGATCGGCCTTTTGTCTTTACGCATGGCCCAGGCGAAAACGAAAATCAGACTGACCGGCCAACCAAAAAGCCACCAATTCAAGCGCAATAAGTTGTTGAAAGCATTGTGTACGCCCTGTCCGGGAGTGTGTACCAGATGCCAGGCACCTTTGCCGAAACCGAAAGGGTGGCGGAACGGCGTGCGTCCTTCACCCCAGGCGGCGTGATAGTTCGTCTTGAAGATATTGCCGTTGACAAGGTAGTTCAGAAGGAAGGAAGTGCATACTGCACCAAGCACCGTCGCTCCCAGAATCAGGATCTTCGGCCATTGTTTCCGGTAGTTGCGGAAAAGGGCCGCGGCGAGAGCCAAGCCGACGGGGCCGCCGGCCAGGAGCGCCGTGGCCGAGCGGACCTGGAAGGCTACGAAAAAGCAGAGACCGGCCGCCAACGAAGGCCACACGGCGTCCTCGCGCCAGGTGCGATAGGAAAAGTAGAAAAACCAAACGAGGAAACAGAGTTCCGTCGAGTGGCTGAGCAATGTGGCCGAGGTGGCCAGGAACATCGGGCTGAAAGCGGTCAACAGCGCCGCAATGAATGCGAATCTTTCTCCATAGATCTGCCGGATCAGCAAGAATACGCCAATGACAGTCAGCAGCGCCCAACAGACGCTGGTCAGGCGGGGCCAACCAATCAGATAGCCCACTAGAAGGGTAAAGCTTTGTCCCAGTGGATACTGACCGAAGATCTTGCCATTATTAACAAGGAAAATGTTATCTTCGAACAATCGATCCGGCAGTTCTCCATCATTTGGCAGGCTAGGTAGCGTCAAATGTCCGTTGGCGAAGATGCGCGTTTGAAACAGGTAAACGTTTTCGTCATCAGTCAGCGGGGTGTCTTTTAGTACGAACAGGGCGAACATGACGACCATCGCGCCGCAGACCAGCACCAACGCTGGAACCAACCAACGCAAACGATTCGGAGAAAAGACCCAGCGAGTGGTTGCCTCGAGCGGGCCGGCTAGATTTCGTTCGAACGCGATGATCAGGAAAATCGTCGCCGGTAACATGGCCAATAGGCCGAGTCCAAAGAGCTTTTCGGTTTTCGACAACAACAACGCGTAGTTGACGCCGGTTGGACTCCAGCCGTATTGGGAAAGGTTTTCGAAGCCGCCGCTGAGGACCGAGAGCAGGCCAAAACCGACGCCGATCAGCACGATCCACTGTCCCCAGAACCAGACACTAAAGTGCTGTGGTGGCTCTTTCTCGAAATCCTTGAAATCGAATGTTTCGTCGACAAAAAAGGGAGCGGGCGGTGTCACCGGGCCGATTGCCTCGGGTTCCTGTTGTATGTCCTTCTTCTCATCGGCCATTTGCCAGCGCCTTCCGGAAAAAAACGTCTCACCATAGACGAACAGACGTTTCCGGTCAACGAGTGGCTGGCGGAAATTCCCCTTAGTCGGTACGACTACTTCTTTACCGCAACACGCGATTCGCGTAAGATCGACCGGCCATGAGGAAACGGGTTCTGATTGTCACATGTGAGATGTTGCCTTGGCCGGGTCAGCCGGTTCGCGGTGGCGGCTTGCGCGTTTGGGGTTTGGGCGAAGGCCTGAAGACGGCCGGACATGAAGTGCGCTACAGCCTACCCAAAGAAGCGGTGACCGGCGACGTGCAACTACCCGACGAATACACGGCTTTATTGCACGAGCCCGAGACTTTGAACAACATGATCCTCGAGGTCATGCCTGATATCGTGATTGTCGAGCAGTGGGGACTGGCCTCCTTTATTGACGATTTGAAAATCCCGCTGGTGATCGACCTGCACGGCCCGCTTAGTCTCGAAAACGCCTTCAAAGAGGGCAGCAGCTTTCTTTCCGACGCACTGACCAAAATTGACGCTCTGGGCAAGGCGGATTTGCTAATTTGCCCGGGCGAATTCCAAAAGCAGTACTTCCTTTCTTGGTTCCTATTGGCCGGTGCTGATCCGCAGAACGCCCCGCTCGAGGTTGTGCCGGTAGCTTTGGGAAAAGATCTTCCTGCGCACAACTGGCCCAAAGGGCTTCGTTTTGTTTTTGGTGGAGTCACTTGGCCTTGGATAGATCCATTCCCCGGCTTGGAACTACTTGCGAAGCGTGTTGCCGCGGACAAAAACGCGACACTCGATCTTTTTGTTGGTGCTCCGCCGATCAATTACAACCATCCGTTGTATGCGATCAACAAGAACATCTTCCGTGACTACCGCGAACGTCTCGCGAATATGGACCGGGTTACCTTACGAGATTTCGTCCCCCGCGACGAACTCCTTTCGACCTATGCGCAAAGTTCGGTGGCCTTCGACCTGTACCAACCCAACAGTGAACGTCAACTCGCTTTTACCACTCGGACGGTGGAGTATTTGTGGTGCGGTCTGCCGGTGATCTACGGCGACTATGGCGAACTGGCTTCACCGATCAGGGAATACGACGCCGGCTGGGTGGTCGACCCGAGGGATCCAACCGCTTTGGAGCAGGTCTTCGACCAGATCTTCTCGTCGCCGCAAATCGTCAAGCACAAAGGAGCCAATGCGCAGCGGTTGGCGGGTGAAAGGTATACCTGGGAACGCGCGGTGTTGCCGCTCGCACGATTTATCGACAACCCTAGACTGCGCGAAAAAAAAGCATCGGTTCTCTCGGGGTTCCGCGACTATTTCCGCAAAGAGAGTGTGAACCAAATCCTCGAGGCCAAGAACGAGGTGGCCGAACTCAACGCTGAGTTGCGGCGGGCGAGCACACAAGCGGAAATCGATCGTCGCGAACGCGACAAGAAGTTGGAAGAGCTTTCCGAGCAGGTAAAGAAGTTGATCCTGGAACACGACCGGGAACTGCGCGCGTTAGCGGACCGGAATCACGCGGAAGTCCGGCAGAAAGAAGACGACCTGCGCCGGCTACAAGAGAAGCTCGATCGCGAGGTGCAGGTTCGCGACGAAGAACTGCGACGACTACGGCAGGAGCTGAGCGAAACCGGCAAGAACGATCAGGCCGAGATCAAACGGCTGACGCAAGAGAAAGAACAGTTGCGTTACGCCGCCGCGGCCGACATCAAAGCCGTCACCGAAAAGAAAGACGAAGAACTCAAGCGGCTTAAACTTGAGCATGAATTGGAGCGCGATAAGCTACAGGCGCGGGTCGATGAACTGGTCAAGGAAATAGCCATAGAAAGGGCCAAAGCCAGCGACGAGATCAAAACGCTGAACAAAGAGAAAGAAGCGCTGCGTGACGCCGGCGCGGCGAATGTTCGGGCGGCGATTGAAAAAAAGGACGCCGAGCTTAAGGACATCAAAAACGAGTTTGAACATGAACGCGTGAAATTGCAGGCGCGTATCGACGAATTAATAAAAGATGCCGCGGCGGAAAAGGCCAAGGCCGCGGAAGAGATCAAAGCGCTCAACAAGGAGCAACAAAGTCTCCGACTGGCTGGGGCCGCCGAGGTGAAGGCGGCGATCGAAAAAAAAGACGCCGAGCTGACAGAGGTCAAGCGCGAGGCGGAGGCTGAACGCACCAAGCTGCAGGCGCGGATCGATGAACTGGTCAAGGAAATGGCCACGGAAATGGCCAAGGCCAGCGACGAGATCAAGGCGCTCAACTCCGCCAAGGAAGACCTGCGTGCGACCGCCGCAGCCGACGTGAAGGCAGCTATCGAAAAAAAAGATGCCGAGCTGAAAGAGGTCAAACACGATTTCGAGGCTGAACGGAATCGTTTGCAACAGCGCATCGACGAATTGACGAAGGATGTGGCGGCGGAACGGGATCGCGCGGCGGAAGATACCAAACGAGCCAATACCGAAAAAGAAGAAGCCCGCAAGACACACGAACAGAATATTCGCTCTCTTGTGGAAAAGCACGAAGCCGAGGTCGAACGGCTAAAGCGTAGCCTGGAAGATGAGGCCAAGGAAGCTCAACGCCGTCTGACACGGGAGGTCGAGAGGCGCGAGGATTCCGAACGCGAACTCAATGCCGAAATAAGACGACTCAATGTGAAGATCGAGACCATTAATGAACAGCACAATCAGGCGGTGGCCGATCTGCACAAGTCGCAGGAACAATTGCTGACCCAGGCGCGGGAGCAAGCCGAGCGCGAGATCAACAAGCGCGATCAGACAATCGCCAAGTTGGCCGACCGATTGGATCGCGTGCGCGAAGACGCCGAAGTCCGCCTCAAGGAGTTGGAAGCGGAAAAGACCAAGGCGCTGGCGGCCAGTGAGGAAACGATTAGTCGCCTGAAAGACGAATTGTCCAGCCTGACGGCGGAGATCAAGGAAATCACACCGCGTATTGAAGAACGTGATGCGCGCATCAAATCGTTGGACGCAGTGGCGGGTGAGTTGCGGGAAAAAATCGAGGGGCTCGAGAAAGAGCTGGCCGTCAAACGGGCGGACAATGACCGCCTCGTGCGTGAGTTGGATGCGTTGAATGAAGAGGTGGCCGGCAGACTGATCGATTTGGAACGCGTGATTTTCGAAAAAGAGCGCTACGTCGAGGAAGGTGAAAAGCGGTTTGCTATGCTCGAGGACCGCGCGGAGAAACAACGTCACCAAATCGGCATTCTGGAAGGGGCTGTGGCGCAGGCGCGCCAAGATGTGGAACGAACCGGCGCGGCGTTGCACGATCGGCTTGCGGAGTCGGAAGCCTTGCGCGCCGATCTGGAAAAGACTCGCCGCGCGGCACGCGATTTGGAGGGCGAGGTCACCGGGTTACGCAAACGTGCGGCCTTGCACGAACGTTTGTTGGCCGAGTTTGAATCTGACGAGAATCTCAAAAACCGTAAACGGCGCGGCAAGCGTCTGGAGCGCGTTCTGACACAACTGCCACGCCTGGCGTTTTTGTTCACGGTCAACCTGGCAACCAACGCATACATGGAGTTCTGGCAGAAGCGAACAGGGAAAAAGGTGTTTCCGGGGTCGTAGATGAATATCCTGATGCTTCACCCACATGACATCTACTCGAACTCTGAGCCCTGGACTGTCCGCGTCACCTATCTTGCCAGTGAGTTTGTTAAACGCGGGCACAATGTGCGCTTGATCTATCACTTGCTCGATCCGCGAATAAGTTTGGAAGACGCGACGGCACGACAGGAATATCCATTTACCACGATTCCCGCCTATCGTCACCAGTTTGCCCTTGTCGCCAAAATGAAGAGCACGCTGGAGTTCGCGCGTTGGGCGGATGTCATCCACTTCCAGAAATGTTTTCCGCATGTCAGCGTGCCGGCGATCTGGGCCGCCTACCGTCTTAGCAAGCCAGTCCACTACGATTGGGACGATTGGGAATACGGCATCTACAATTACAACCCGATGAACCGCGTGGTCGGGGTATCCATTCGCACTTTTGAACGTGTTCTACCGCGGATGGTGGACACGGTCAGCGTGGCTTCCGAATCGTTGCGCGAAATGGCGTTGGCGGCCGGAGTAAAACCGCATCGCATTTTCGAAGCCCACGTCGGCGGAGACCTTGAACGCTTCCGGCCGGGTATTGACGGACAACGCGTTCGCGCGATGCACAATGTTGAAGGGCCGATGGTGCTGTACCTCGGTCAGCTTCACGGTGCCCAATACCTCGAGTTGTTTCTACAGTCGGCAAAGGAATTGTTGAGCCGCGGCGTCGACGCCACTTTCGTGGTGGTTGGTGGTGGTGAACGATTCGGCGAACTGTACCAGATCACCGAACAACTGCAGATCGGCCACAAGGTCGTGTTCACCGGGGCGATTGACCATCAAGAGATCCCGGAGTACATCGCCGCGGCCGACGTAGCGGTAGCCTGTTTTGAAGACACTCCCCAAACTCGCTGCAAGAGCCCGTTGAAGATCTGTGAGTACATGGCCGCGGGGGCGTCGATCGTGGCCAGCAACATGGGTGAAGTGCCACGGATGATCGGCGATGCCGGTGTGCTGGTCGAACCGGGCAATGCGGTGGCGTTGGCCGACGGCGTTGAGAGGCTGTTGCGTGATCCGGAATTGCGCAAGCAGCTATCGGCCAAAGCCCGGCGGCGGGCGGAAACCAAGTACAACTGGGGCGTAACCGCCGAGAATCTGCTATTGGCATACGAAATGGGCCTGCATGAACGCCGTTGGTTGTTCTGGCGCATTGCCGGCGGCAAAAAAAAAAGTGACCTCCTGACCGAAACAGCCCCCCCACCGGCGGAAAAGAAGGTAAACAAAACACTTCCTGCGGTCGAATCAAAAAAGATGATTCCGGCCTACGATGAAATGCCGGGAGAGAAGAATGCTCCCGGTTTCCTGACCGACGCAGATGTAGTGTCGGCGTCAACCGTGGCGGGCAACGGTTTGATCGGTCGGGTTCGTTCGTTCGTTGAAGCGAATCTCGACATCGTCGGCGTGCTCGACGGCGAGGAGAGTTTTATCGGGCCGCACACTGTGCAGATCGATCCAACCAATCATTGCAACAACGACTGTCTGGCGTGTTGGTGCAATAGTCCGTTGTTGTTGGACAAGGCATTAGCGCCGGCCAAGAAAGCGGCAGAACTACCACTACCGATCATTCTGCAACTTCTTGACGACATGGTCGATCTTGGCAGCAAGGAGGTCTATATTGCGGGCGGCGGTGAACCGTTCTGTCATCCCGATCTGCTGCACATAATCGAGGAGATAAAGAAACGCGGCCTGATTTGTAACGTCAATACCAATTTCACCTACGTTAAAGACGACGTCGTGCAATTCCTCGCCGACCAGCGTGTCGACTACATGACGGTTTCGGTCTGGGCGGGCACGCCAGAAACGTACAGTCTGCTGCATCCCAACAAGACTGAGGAGATGTTCCACCAAATCAAAGAAAACCTGACGCGGCTCAATCAAATTAAAAAGACGCTGCCGTTCATCAAGGTTTACAATGTCATCAGCAATCTGAACTTCCATGAGATCAAACTGATGATCGACTTTGCATTGGAAACGAAGTCGGAGTCGGTAGAATTCACGGTGCTCGATACCATTCCGGATCGTACGGATGCCCTCTTGCTTGACGAAAACCAAAGACAATGGCTCTACGAAGAAGCTCTGCGCATTCGGGATTGGATCGAAAGTGAAAAACCTCCGCGGCTGCATCTGTTTAAATACGACCAGTTTCTGCGACGGATCAGTGGTGAACACACAACCACCGGTGAACACGACAAAACGATCATCGATTCGATGCCTTGCACAGTGGGGTGGCAGTTTGCCCGGGTGATGGCGGACGGTGATATGAACAGTTGCCTGAAAGCGCATCGCATTCCAACCGGCAACTTGCATCAAACCTCATTCAAAGAGCTATGGACGAGCGAAGCGCAGAAACGTTGGCGGCGAACCACCAATACGCTAATCAAGGCTGACCCGTGGTTCGGAAACATTGGCAACGACCCCGAGGCACGCATCGGCTGCTACAAATCGTGCGACGACATGGGACGCATCGAACATTTGGCCGGCCGGTACCGCGCCATGACCCCGGAACAGCGGGCGGTATTGCTGGGCGCCGCCTGGTGGTTGCGCGCAAGGCGTAAGCAAGTGCAAGCGGTGGCCAAGTGAGCGGCTTTGTCTACCATGACGACCGTGCCGGACGCCGTTGGACGTTGCGTAACGTGCCGCTTGAGATCGCCCGTCCGATGGACATTGCGGCAGCAGCAGCGGAGCTGATTGCCGCTGGCCGGATTGTCGGTTGGTTCCAGCAAGGATCAGAATTCGGTCCACGTGCGTTGGGTTGTCGCAGCATCCTGGCGGATCCACGCGACCCCAACATGCACGCCCGCCTAAACGAGCACGTGAAACACCGGCAGTGGTTCCGTCCTTATGCCCCGGCAATACTGTTGGAATACCTATCCGATTGGTTCGGTCTGCAGGAACCGAGCCCGCATATGCTTCTGGTCGCCACGGTTCACCAAGACAAACGCCTTTTGGTGCCCGCGATCGTTCATGCGGACGGTACCGCGCGCATACAAACCGTAGCACCAGGTGACGGACCTTTCCGGAAGGTGATCGAACATTTTCATCGTCTCACCGGAGTGCCGATCGTGCTCAATACGAGTTTCAACGATCATGGCGAGCCAATCGTGGAATCGCCACTCGATGCGTATCAATGTTTTGCCTCCACCGCGATCGATGCCTTGGCCATCGGTCCGCTGTTGGTGAGCAAGGTGACCGCGAATGGCTAAGCCGTTGATTGTGGTGGGCGCGGTTGTATCCGATCACGACAGTTCGGTGGCCTTGGTGCGAGATGGTAGCCTGGTGGTGGCAATCAACGAAGAGCGTCTGTGCCGGGTACGGCGCGGCGATCCACGAAACAGCATACGGCGAGCGCTGAACTATGTCCTTGCCGAAGCCGGCATCAACTGGGATGATATTTCGGTGATCGCCTGTGACACTTCATTCTATTACCCACCAGGCGATCACCCGCCGATCGCGGTGTATCCGGATTTTCCTCGGCCGCAAGACGTCGTACAACTTGATCACCATCTTGGGCACGCCGCCAGTGCCTTTTTTCCCAGTCCGTTCGATGAAGCGGCGATTCTATCGGTTGACGCATCGGGCGGTATCGCACCGTTGGTGCGTGATCGTTCGCGGTGGGGTGTGTTGCCGCACGAACTGGCGTTTCGCGACCGGGGTTTCCAGGCGAAGCATTGTCATCCGACGGTCGATAAACTGCTGCACGAAGAACCATCGGCGGAAGCGCGCAATTATCCGGCCGAGAGCCTCAGCCTTCTGTATGCGGTTCGCGGTAGGCCACTGGTCGAGATTGAAAACTACATGGCGTCGGCCAGTCTGGGCTACTTTTACGCACTCTGTTCCCATTTCCTGGGCATGGAGGAGGGCAGCCTGATGGGGTTGGCCGGCCACGGCGGCCCAAACGAGTTCCGCGTCTTGTTCGAAGACATCCTGCGGCTAGAACCGCAGGGAGGCGTTTCCATCAACCCTGAATGGCTACTGTTCTGGTCGGGCGATCACGTGCTCGAAGATCCGGTATCATTCAAGCGAATGTCACCGAAGTGGTTCGCCGCTTTTGGCTTACCGCGTGATCCGCACGGCGAGATTACCGATCGCGACAAGGCCTTTGCCTGGGCTGCGCAGAAGCGGCTGGAAGAAGCCCTCGTCCACGTCGCGGCGCATCTTTACGAGCAGACACACTGCCCGAACCTGTGCTTAGCCGGAGGGGTGGCCTTGAACAGCGTAGCCAACCAGATTGTGCTACGTGATACACCCTTTGAGCATATCTTCATTCAGCCGGCGGCCAGCGACGACGGCATGGCGTTGGGCTATGCGCTATTCGCTGACTACGTGCTGGCGGGTTTACCTAAAGGACGTCGTTGGTCGATGCAGACCGCCTCGACCGGTCGGTTTTATCCTGAAGCCGAGATCGAATCCTTCTTTCGAAACCTCCGGGCCGGTTGCCTGAAACTTGAGTACCTGGAAGCGATTCCGTTCACCAAGCGGGTCGATGTTCTCTGGTCGGTTGGCGGGAATTCGCCGACGCGCACGGCAATGACCTACGAACCGGCACGGCGTCGGTGGGTGGCGGAACTCCCTATTCCGATAGGTGTAGATATCGAATATACCTTTGAAAGCGAAGGGGCGCCGATCGACTCGTACTGTTGGCACGGAGAAAAGCCGCCAGTACTCACGCCACCGGCGAGTCACGGCCGTGCCCGGTGCGGCGACGACCCGTTCCAGAAATTCCTCTCAGATCATCGCGATTTGGCTGGCGTGCTGGATGGGCAGTCCGCCTATGTTGGGCCGGAACATGTGGTGATCGATCCGACCAACCGCTGCAACAACAATTGCCTGCCGTGTTGGACCAATAGTCCGCTGCTTGGTGAGTTACGACCGTCGCCGGCATGGTTCAAACAGGAAATGCCGCGCGAGATGCTGTTGGGATTGATCGACGAATTGGCAGGCATGGGTACAAGGCGCATCCGCTTTACCGGTGGTGGTGAACCTTTGCTTCATCCGGCGATTTTCGAGGCGGTCGAGCGCGTCAAATCACACGGGATGATCTGTGCCGTCACGACCAATTTTTCGGCCATCAGCCGGGAAGGTGTCCTTCGTCTGGCGAGAAGCGGTGTTGACGAATTGACCGTCAGCTTGTGGGCGGGAACGCCGACAACTTACAGCCGCGCCCACCCGAACAAGACTGAAAAAACGTTCGAAATCATCGAAAGCCACCTCAAGTTGTTCCATGAGCACAAAACACCAGGTAGTGAGGTGATACTGGCCAACGTATTGTTTTCGATGAATTTCCAGGAAACGCGTGAAATGCTGGATTTCGCCTTGCGGGTTCAGGCTGACGGCATGTATTTTACTTTGGTTGACTCGG
>CAZEDX010000014.1:0-78021 GCA_964511015.1 uncultured bacterium
CAAGGAGGGAACAAACGCACCCCTACTCCTGACACAAAACTCTTGACGCTACCCCCGTCCGTTCGCCCCGGCGACCAGGCCGCAATTGACAGCCGGGGTGGCAATTGTATAGCTATTCCATTCATCTACGCGATTGAGGCGGTCATGCGCGGGTTTTGGCTTTGTTGTGGTCTGGTAGTCTTGTGCGTGGCGACACTGGTGTTGGCCGCCGAGCTTCCTCCGTCTATCGAGCGAGTCGATGAAGGAGTGCCGGGTTACGACAATACGGCGATTGCTCTAGGCCGGGGCGGCGAAACCTATGTCGCCGCAATCAAGGGTAAAGAGGTATTGCTCTATACCTGTCGGCCGGGCCACGTTGCGGATCGGCGGCGCATCGCCGAAGTGGGCACTCACCCCACCATGGTGACGGACATCTTTGGCAACGTTCACTTGGCTTATCTCGATCCGCAGGAACACACCATCAACTACGTTACCAACCAGACCGGCAGTTGGTTGGGCACCACGGTCGAATCGAACATCGCCGATGTCGTGCCGTCGCTCACCATGGATGGCATGAACCAACCCCACCTGACGTTTGTAAGCAACGACATCAAGAAAACGTTGCGTCATGCCGTTCGTATTGGTGAGGATTGGAAAAGCGAACCGGTGGAGACGCTCGGTGCGGTGTCCGGCAACGTGTCGCTGGCCGTCGATGTGCGCAACAAGATCCATCTCAGCTACTTCAATGGCGGTGAAAAGCTGCTGAAGTACGCCACGAACGCCGAAGGAATGTGGAAGAGTGTGGCGGTGATAAGCCCGCTGGCGACCTACGGTCCGTGGTCGTCCCTGGCGGTCGACACGCGCGGCGCGCCGCATCTGGCCTATTTCGTAACCGACCCCGCGACCAATCGCGGCTTGTTGATGTATGCCACCAACGCTCCGGGACCGTGGGTGTACATGCAAGCCGATCTGGTCAGTGAAGTCCACCGCTCCATGGCGCTGGCGGTGGATCTGCAGGGCCGGGCGCATATCGCCTACTACGACGACAACAACCAGCAACTGCGTTATGCCGCCAACACCACGGGCGAATGGACGCATGCGGCAGTCGACAAGATTCGCGGCATGGGCTTGTGGCCGGCCATCACGTTAGACAGCACTGCCGGCGTGCATGTGTCCTACCTGGGCGAATCGTCGTTGTGGCACGCCAGCTTCACCCAAGGCTTCGGGTCGGTGCAGTAGCGGCTGACAGCTTGCCGCCCGAATTTGTCATTCGCCGCGGTTCAGACTACACTCCGGCCATGCGTCGCCTCATCGTAGTGATCTTGTTTTTGCTGGTCGCCGTGGCCGGCCTGGTTGCGGCTGCCGAAGACATGCTTTCGCTGTACAAAAAAGCGTTGGCGGATTTCTACGCCGGAAGGTACGAAGACGCGGAAACGGTGTTTTTGAACGTGTACCGCGCCAAGCCCGACGCCCCCTACGCGCCGGACGCGGTGTTTAAAGCCGGCGAATGCGCGTTCCGCATGGAACACTACGCGGCGGCCGCGGCGCATTTCGAGTACTACTTGCGCGCTTATCCGTTGGGAACCTCGGCCTTCGAAGCGCGGTTGCGGCTCGAACAGGCGCGGTCGCATACCCGCGAGCGTCTGCCGCTGCCGGCCATCCAGGCCCAGTGGGGACGCGTACTGGCGGTCTGGTACGATGCTTTTCCCGCAACCGACCGCGAAGGCGTGCAGCGCGCGATGAACGGTCTGGCTCGGCTGGGCTACAACACGGTGGTTGTTACCGCCTACCGTTTGCCGAGCGCGGGCAACCACCGTTTTCTGGAGGCCAATGCGCCGGCCATGGGGGCGTTGTTTGCCTCGGAGGCCGCCCCGTTGTGCGCCGACGTCATGGCCGACCTGGTGGTCGCCGCGCACAAGGCGGGTTTGAAACTGGTGGCCGCATTGCCGACGCGAGCGGCGGTCGCCGGCGCCAAACCGGAAACTCTCGACAAGCGTTGGAATGTGCGCGCGCGAGTGATTGAACCCGACACCGCGCATCTGGATCTCTTTCAGGACGACAACGTCAATCGTCTGGTGGCGTTGGCCCGTGATCTGGCGCTGCAAGGCGTCGACGCCATCTGGCTGGATCGCGATCTCGGCTACGCGCCGAACGAGGGGCTGGCCGACGTTGTCCTGGCCGAAGCCAAGCGCCGGTTGGGCCGGGAAATCGACCCCGCCGTGGCGTTGGCGGATCTGGTCGTCAGTCAAAACGGCCAGGCGCTGAGCGGCGGAAGGCGCGAGGACTACGCGGCCATGTGCGAGATTCGTGCCGACCGGGTAACCCACGTGGTCGATTCGATCGGCCGCGCCATCAAAGGCGTGCATCCTTCTTGCCGCCTTGGCCTGATTCTGCCGACTGCCGCCTCGATCGACCCGATCGCTGGGTTGCGTGACACCAGCGTGGATGTCGATGCCTTGGCCCGTCTGCCCTACGATCATTTGATTGCCTGGGCCGACTGGCGGGCGTGGCGGCTGGCCAACGGCCTGACCGGGCAACAGGCGTACGAGTCGATGAAGAAGCTGGCGGTCGGGTTGAACCGACTGGCCGGCGCAAACGAACGGGCGGTCGTAGGCATTCAGGCGATGACACCCGGTGGCGAACGCCTGTTGCCCGATTGGGAGCTGTCGGCAGGATTGACGGCACTGCAGTCTGCCGGGCCGTGCGGCATAGTGTTGTTTCCGGACGCGCCGGATCAGCCGGTCAGCAAGGTGATCGAACCGGTCCAAGAACCGACGGGGTCGCTGTGAACAAGATACGTTGTATATCCTGGATATTGGTTGTGGTGATGATCGTTATCGCGGGTGTCGGCTGCGCCAAGCCGGACAAGGCACAGGCACCGACGGTCACCATGGTATTTTCCAACGACGGCCGCGGTGAACTGACGCATTGCGAATGCGAAGGCGGCGCCGCCGGCGGCCTGGCGCGGCGAGTAGGCTATCTGAACCGCTTACGCAGCAGCGAACGCCCCGACAGGATCGTGGCGTTGGAAGCGGGTGACTTTCTTTTTGCCTTGTGGCCGGAAACCGAGACCGAGAAGCAGACCGAAAAAGCCCGGGCGATGTTGATCGCGGACGGTTACGCGCGCGCGGGCTACGACGCGGTGTTGTTCGGCACGCGCGACTACGCTTTGGGCATCGATGTGGCGCGGGAAGTGGCCGCTAAGATGAACACGACAGTGCTCGGGGCCAATGTGAACGACGGCCGCACCGGCCAACCCGTGTGGCCGGCCAGCAAGATCATCCAGCGCGCCGGCGTGCGTATCGGCGTGCTCGGGCTGGTGACCGCCAAACGGGACGGCCTGCCGCCCGGTGTGGCGTGGCCGGCCGAACTGGTGGTGGAAAACCCGTTGGCCGCGGCGCAACGGCTGATTCCGGCTTTGCGCAAACAGTGCGACGTGTTGGTGTTGTTGGCCAACCTGGATCGGGATGAGCTGGAAACGCTATTGAAGGAAACGTCGGGCGTCGATTTCGTGGTCAAGAGCCGCGAGGCCAAGATCGTCACCACGCAGGTCGATCGGCTGGATCGCGTGCCCGTGCTCGGTCTGTTCGAGTTGGGGCGCTACGTGGGCCGCGTCGATCTGACCGTCGTCGAGCCGGGCAAAGGCTACGACGATCTGGAAGAACAGAAGATCCTACGCCGCAAGATCGAACGCTACCGCTCCT
Organism: uncultured bacterium; assembly: GCA_964511015.1. Classification (GTDB taxonomy): domain Bacteria; phylum Lernaellota; class Lernaellaia; order Lernaellales; family Lernaellaceae; genus FEN-1099. Next base: position 3,684 of record CAZEDX010000014.1, read on the forward strand.
ACGTCGACGCCATCACCCAGAAGGCGGGTGGCGCCCGGCAAGTGGAGAAGTTTTACGCCGGCGATCAAGCCACGCTCGAGCGCTATCGCCGCTATCGGGAAAGTGTCGAACGCTGGGAGCGCGAACTGGCGGAATCGAAACCGCGCGGCAATCGGTTTGCCTACGAGCTGATCGAACTCGACAGTCAGGTGCCGGTCGTCCGCGAACTGGAACAGGCGGTGACCGCGTTTGAAACCGCGCATGGCACCGCGGAGTCGCTCCGGCAGGCTCAGTTCCGCCGGCATCCGCCCCCGTCGCCGCAGGGGTAACCATGGAACTGGCGGGTTGGCTCACCGAAAACCGGCGTCGAGCGACCATCGCACTGGTACTGTTTGTGCTGGCCGGTGTGCCGTTGTACGTCGCCTTCAAAGCGAAAAGCTGGGCCACCGGTCCGCGGTTGCTGGCGGTCGGTTCCAGCGCTCCGACCCTGCAGGGTCCGACCATGGCCGGCGATCGCATCGATACCAGCCTCTATGGCGGACGCGTGTTGGTGTACGTCTTCGTCGACCCGATGTTGGAATCGGCCAGTCGCCTGGGCCAGGCAGTGCAGGTGTGGAACCAACGTTGGGCTGACAATCGCGCCGTGGTATTTCCCGTGCTGATGGGCGACGACACCGAACGCCAAAGACAATGGGTCGCCCGCTTCGGCTTGAATCCGAACCGGATCGTGATCGACCGGCAAGGAACTCGCGCGGAGCTGTTTCGGGTGTTTCAGGCGCCGACGGTCTACGTGGTCGACGGGCAGGGGCGGGTTCGCTATGCCGCGGCCAAGATCATCGGCTCGGAAGACCCTGAGCTGAATGCCATCGTCACCAAATACCTGCCGGCGCCGACCCGGCGGTTCAAACGGACGCCGCCATGAGCGAAGCATTGGTCGAACTACGTGGCGTGACCAAGACCTTCCGCACGCGACGAAACCGCGTGATGGCGTTGCGTGACGCTACCTTCACCGTGCGTCGCGGGGACGTATTCGGCCTGCTTGGCGCCAACGGTGCCGGCAAGACAACCGCTTTGCGCTGTACGCTCGGCCTGACCCGTATCGACGGCGGGGAACTGCGCGTCTTTGGCCGTGTGCTGACCGACCGGCGCCATCTGTTTTCCCGGGCTACCCATTTGCCCGAGGAACCCCAAATGTTCCTGGGTGCCACTGGGCGCGAAACGTTAGCTTACCATGGCCGGTTGTGCGGCATCGAGTCGCGTGTGCTGGCTCGCCGGATCGACGAGACTTTGGCCACTCTTGGCTTGACGGAAGCCGCCGACCGGCCGGTCAGCGGTTACAGCAAGGGGATGAAACAGCGTTTGGGAGTGGCGGCGGCGTTGTTGCCGGAGCCGGAGATCATCTTTCTTGACGAACCGACACGCGGACTGGACCCCATTGGCCGGCGACAAGTTCGCGATTTGTTGGCGGGTTTGGCCGCACGCGGGGTCACCCTGTTCCTCAACAGCCACCTTTTGGGTGAAGTCGAACGTTTGTGCAACCGCGTGGCGATTCTAGTGCGCGGCGAAGTGCGCGCCGAGGGCAGCTTGGCTGATCTGCTGACCGCGAAAGCAGGACTCTTCGTTCGTTTTGCCCTACCTGAGGGTGTCGACACCGCCATGTTTGCCGGCGCAGAGCGGGCAGAAGGCGGTTTGTGGAAAATAGCCGTCGCCGACACAGCGGCACTGGCCGACCTGGCAGGTCGCATCGCGGTGGCGGGCGGTCACGTAGTGGCTGCCCAGGGAGAGCGTATCGATCTGGAAGACTTCTTCATGCAGGTTGTTGGGGTGGAGGAGGAGAAATGAAGATTCTCGCCGTCACCCGCTTCACTTTGCTGCGCCTTTGGCGGACGCACTATTGGTTGGCCGCCGCTATGTTGTTCCTGTTGGTGTTCGGCGTTCAATGGCTCGGCGGCGATGGCACGGATATGTCGCTCGGTCTTTCGAACCTCATGGGCAGGACCATTGTTTGGCTAAGCGCTATTTGGTTGGGCATTTCACTGGTTCATGCTGACCGGTCGGATGGTACCTTACGCAGCACACTCACTCGGCCGATCTCACTGGCCGAGATTTTAATCGGCAAGCTCTTGGGTGGCCTGATCTACCTGACCGTTCTGGCGGTAGGGCTGACCTTGGCGATCCTGCTAGGGGCGATGGTCGGCAATGCCCCCTTGCGGGCAGCCTGCGTTCTCTATCAGGTCCATTTGTTGCCGATTCACCTGACCGTCATGGCGCTGGCGATGTTGTTGTCTTTGGTCATGCCCCGGTTTGCCGCCGGATTACTGGTTCTCTCGGCCTGGGATGACTGGTTGCTCGACAAATTCACTTTGATGGCGTCCAAACTTACCCCCTTGATCGCCGACGCCCTGATAGTGGTGGTGCGGGTTGTATACACGGTGCTGCCGCCCACCTCACGCTTCTATATCAGGTACGAGGACTTCGCTTACAAAGACCTTCCGACACTCACTTATATGCTTCTATTGCCATACTCGGTACACTACGCGATTGCGGCCTGTTTGCTCGGCGCCTGGGCTTTGCGACGGCAGGAACTGTAGTCCGCGACCGACAAGCACTTTCTGGCCTGGAATGCCATTTTTTGGCCCGGCCGAGTAAGTTCGGTCTGGAATATTCCAGTACAATATCAAGTGAATTCAATGACTTATGGAAAGTCGAACAGGCCTTGACATGCCATGTGGACAACGTTACCTTTTACACCTGTTTTTGTACTGAATTGCATTGCCGAGGATGATGAATTCCGGACGACTGAAATGGGCCGTTGGCCCGCTGATGGCTGCTTTGATCTGGGTGGCGGTGTCTGCCGCTGACCTGGGCACACCTCAGGTGCCCAACTCCCCGGATACCTTGCTGCGTTATACCAACCTCCCGCCGGACGGGCGTGAAGCCTTGCTGGTGGAGGAAAGTCGCCAAGAGGCAGCCGAAAAAGCGGCCCGCCGCGCGACCTTTACCCACGAGGAATTGAAGCAGATTCTTAGTGACGTCGCATTGCGCTATGGGCTCGAACCTGAGCTGTTGTGCGCAATCGCTTGGACCGAGTCGCGGTTCCGGCCTTACGTGTCAAGTAACATGGGTGCGCAGGGGCTGATGCAGCTGATGCCGGCAACCGGGCGCAAGTTTGGCGTGCGTAACTTGATGAATCCTTGGGAAAATGCGGAAGGCGGCGCTCGCCTCCTCCGCTGGCTGATGGATGAATACGACAACAACCTGACGCTCGCCCTGGCCGCCTACAATGCCGGGTCCGGCGCCGTCCGCAAAGGCGGATCGGTACCGCCTATTCTTCAGACGCGGAGCTTTGTCGCCTCCGTGCTGAATACTCGGGAGCGTTTTCGCCGACAAGGACCATGAAACGCAAAGATTTTTTGACGGCGCCGAATCTGGTGTCGCTCTTTCGTCTTGGAATGGCGCCACTTTGTTTTCTGTTCCTCTATCTTGAGAAATACGTAAATGTTGATGGTCACACCCGTGTGTACGGGGTGTTGGCAGCGTCGGTGTTTCTGATAGCGGCCCTATCCGACATTCTGGATGGGTACCTGGCCCGCAAAACAGGTCAGATCACCGACCTGGGCAAGTTCCTCGACCCATTGGCGGACAAGGTCATGGTCACCACCGCTCTGATCATGCTGGTCGGCCTCAATCGTTGTCCGGCGTGGATTGCGTTGGTGATTATACTGCGCGAGATCATCATCACCGGTCTACGTGGCATCGCCTCCAGTGGGGGAGAAGTCATCGCCGCCAGCCAGTTGGGCAAGCGCAAAACGGTGTTTCAGAGCGTTGCACTAGTCGCGTTGTTGTTGCACTACGACTTCAACTTCGGTTGGGTCTTCGGCCTGACCAATAAACTTTTGTTCATTAATACACATGTGCTTGGAACAATCGTGCTCTACATCGCCGCGTTCTACACGTTGTGGAGCGGCTACGACTACCTTGCCAAGTTCGTTCGCCAAGCCGACGCCTAGGCAGCATTACTTCAATCCTCGACGGTTTTCACAGCTAGACCGCGCACTTGCCGCCGGTCGTAGGTCGTCATAGGGCTTATTGTTTTTCGCCTAGCCCTGCCATCGGCTCGAGTTCCACTAAAGGGGGGCTTCGAAATGGCCGATGCAAGGTCCAAAGGCAAAGGTCTGTCTGATAAAAACTTATGAGGTCTGTGGGCGGTGCAGGGTTATCATGCACTATTCTACGGTTGTTTTTGGCGATGTTGGTTTTCGGATTCGGCGTATCAATGTTGAGGTGTACCGGTTAGCAAACTGCGAGTAGTCCGGAAGCGTTCGGCGACCCACCGGGCGTATCCGGCATGACCGATTCCAGGAGCACGGAGCCATGTCTTGGTCGGCCGCTGAATCAAGCGCAGAAGAGCGACGCGCTATGCGCCCCGGCGAATTGCTCGGACTGTCCGGCGACGAATCCGGAACGCAAGTCACCGCCTTTGGGCCGGATTCGGCGCTTCGCGGTTGGAAGATCTTTCTGGTGATTCTGGTCGTCTGCACCATCGTGCAAACCCTCCTTTTTTCCTTTCTGGTCGCCACAGGCGAGGTGAACCGGGCCATCAGTCTGGTGTCGGTGGGGCTCAGTGTGATCGCCATCGCCGCGGTGATCGGCATTGTCGAAATCCATCGCCGACAGGAACAATCCGACCGGCCGATGACGAGTGGGCATAAGGCGGCCAACCATTTGTTGTTTGCGACCATCATGCTGATCTGGCTGTGTCAGATTCACTTTTTTGGCAGTGTACTGACGCCGTTGTCCATTCTGGTTACGATGACGGCGCTGGTTGCCTCGTGGCTATTGGGGGAACGCGCCAGTTGGTTCTACTTCACCCTGGGGACGCTCGGTTGGATCAGTATCATTGTGCTCGAAAAAGCCGGGGTGCTGCGCTTCTTTCCGGCTTACGCAAAGGGACACGAAAGCTACGCGGTGGTGTTCCAAGACACCCGCTACGTGTTTTTTCGCGTTCTTGTCTATCTGGCCGTTTCCGCCGCCATGATCCAGCTTATGAATCATTTCCAACACAACCTGCGCGCACGCAACCGGGAACTGGCAGAACTGAGCCGGCAACTCGATGTACTGGCCACGACCGATGCCTTGACCGGTCTGATGAACCGGCGCACGGCCATGACCCATCTGGCTCGGGAAATGGCTCGGACGCAACGGAAACAAGGCCAACTTGCTTTGATCATGGCCGATCTCGACGACTTCAAGAAAATCAACGACACGCATGGACATGGCGTCGGTGACTTGGTTCTGCAGACTGCCGCCGCCACTTTCCGCAACCACATGCGCCCCTATGACATGGCGGCTCGTGTTGGCGGCGAGGAGTTTTTATTCATTGTTGCGGGTGCGTCGGCTGAAGATTGCGATAGTCTGGCGGAGCGCCTGCGGGCGGCTCTTTCCGGTTTGTCGATCCCATTGCCTTCCGGTGGTTCGGTCCGGGTGACCGCCAGTCTCGGCTGCACGGTCAGCAGTCCAGCCTGCGCTCAAACGATCGACGAGCTATTGCGGGCGGCGGATAAAGCTTTGTATGCCGCGAAGCGGCAAGGCAAGAACCGGGTGGTCTTTGGCGTGTAAACGATGGGCGGGCGGTGAAAACGACGGGGCACGCCATGCGCACCCCGTCGCAAGTGAATGACTAGCCGATCAACAGACCTTCCAGACGGATCCGCATACCGTCCGGCGTGTGGTTGATGAAGTTCACCAACCCGCTATGGCGCCACTGCAGCATGCACAGGCGAGGTTGAAAGAAGTAGCGCGCCCCGATGCGGATTTCTTTGTTCGTCTTGGTTACCATGCCCTCATAGGCTTCGGCCGAGTAGTAGCCGATGTCTTTGAAGCCTTCCGCGCGCGGGCGCAACGGGCCGGTTACGCACCAGGTGATCACACCGGTGCGATGGTCGACGTCGCGCACCACACCGCAGTGGGTGACCGGGCAGCCACACGACATACCGAGCGGGCGGCCGATCATCACATCGCCGATCTGAATATCCAGTTCGCGGGTCAACATCGGGTTGTGCGGTAAGCAGATTTCGCGCGGGCCCGGGTCTTCGGGCAGGTGTTCCAGATAGAAATCGAAATCACGGCCCAGGCTGTCTTTCCATACCGTTTCCGCCTGGTCTTCTTGCCATGTGTAGGCCGGAGCGGGCTTGGTTGCGCAAGCGGCGCAAGCCGCCGGCTCGCAAGTCGCGGCGGACGACGGCGCGGGCTTCTTGGCCGCGGCGGCCGGAGCCGGTTTCACGCCCATCTGTTGGCGGGTTTTTTCGTTTTCGGCCAGCTTCAACAGCATGACGCAGCGTTTGATCGCCGGGGGGTTGGCGGCAATACGTTCGGCCAACGCGGCGCACGTACGGTATCCGCACAGGCCGCAGTCGAGGCCGGGTAGTTCAGGGATATTGACGGTTGCTTGCATATCAGTAACTCCTCGGTTTCGTTGAGGGCGACAGCGCTTATTCGCCGCGGTAGAAGACTTGGTTGTCCAGCGGGCGCACCACGCCGAAATGCTTTTCCCAGCCGATTTCCTTTTTGCCGACGCAAATCGTGCAGGTGCCGACCGGCGGATTGCCGCGCAGTTGTAGGGTCGCCGGCACCTCGGGGGCCTGGCGTATCATTTCCACCAGCGGGTCGACGCCGATGCCATAGAGCGCGTTGACTTCGCGAATGCGCACTTCCGGCGCCGCGTCTTGAATGCGGGCGCGGAACACCTCGCGCTCGGCCTGGGATACCAGATCGATCTGGGTGACCACCGCGATGTCGGCCAAGGAGAGGATCGGACCGACTTTCAGCGGAAGGTTCATGCCGCTGGTGGCTTCGAGCACGGCGATGCCGAGGCCGCCGTCGGCGTACGGCGCGCAACGCAGACACAGGCCGGCCGTCTCGACCAACAGGGTCTGGCTACCCTGATTTTCGGCCCAGCGAAGTGCGTCGCCCACCACCATGACGCTGCAGTGGTCCGGACACAGTTCGCCGGAGTAGCACTTGCGCGTGGGAATGCCGAATTCGCGCGCGAACATTTCGTCTTCGTCGGCGTATTGCACGTCGATCTTCAAAAACGCGACCTGTTCCCCGGCGGCGATCAACTTCTTGGTGACGTGCCGCAAGACCGAGGTTTTGCCGGTGGTCGTCGGACCGGCGCAGATGACCAATTTCATGCCAAGCCCCTTACATCGCTGAGGTTGAGGGAACGGCCCAGGCGGATCTTTTCGCGCAGGGAGGAATACATGTCGTCCCACCGGGTGACGGTGATCGCACATTCCTTCTCTTCTGCCGTCGTATGCAGCAGCTTCGTGATCGAACCGCCTTCGATCACAATCCGGTAGTCGGAAAGCAGGGCGATGCGCGGGTCGTGTGTGACGAAGATGAAGATCTTGCGGTGTTTGCGCAACAACTCCAACGCGCGCGTGCGGTGAATGCCGGCGTTTTCGACTTCGTCGAGCAACACGATTGGCGTATTGCAGATGATCGTCGCATCGGCGATCAGCATGGCGCGCGTCTGGCCGCCCGACAATTCGGTCATCGTGTTTTCCATGATGATCGGCTCGCCGGTAAGCTGATTGGCGAAATCCACCGCTTCCTGAACCAGCGAATCGACCTTTGACGGGTCGGTACAACGGATGCTCGCGTGCACCCGCAAGAACTCGCGCACTGACAGGTCTGAAAGAAAGTTGGTGTGCTGAGTGATCAGCGCAATCGGGTTAGACGACGGGTTGTCACGATAAGCGGCCGGCGGACGTTGACCGTCGATCAATACGTTGCGGCCGGTGGGGGTGTCGCCGGCAGCGAACAGCTCGATGTCATTGATCAGTGTCGTTTTGCCCGAACCGGTTGGCCCGACAATGCTGACGACATCGCCCATGTTCAGGTCGATGCGTTGCACGGCTTCGGGCTGGCCGTTCTTGCCGTGGCCACCCAGAATAGTAATGGTTTGCATGTCGCTTTACCTCCTTGTCCGATCTGAAATATCGGAATAGTGGTGAAAAAAAAGGACTTATGACACATCCGCTAGCGTGGTTTCCTCCAATTTGCGGGCGGTGTAGTCGCGGATTTCCCGGAACACAGCCACCAGCTTTTCTTCGGTTTCGATGGGGGTTGATTCGTAATAATGCTGGCTCACCGACTCTGTGGGGGCGAGGGCGCCGTCAAAAAATCGAATGATTTCCGCCACGGAAATCTCGTGCGCATCTTTGGCCAAGCGAAACCCTCCGTGTTGTCCTTTGGAACTCATCAGGTAGCGGGCGCGCTTGAGGGCCAACAGAATCTGCTCCAAGAACCGGAGCGGGATCTTCTGTTCTTTGGCAATGTGCTCGGCGCTCACGTAACCTTCACCGTCGTGCCGCGCTAGATAGATCAGCGCCAGCAAAGCGTATTCGCTACGGGACGTGAGCTTCATCGGGACAGCACCTCATGATTGTCCGACAAATCCGATGCAATTAGTGCTATAAACTCGATTGTTTGTCAAGAGGAAAATACAGGCGACAATCCGGGATGGTTAGCAGCCGCACCCGCTGTCGGGTTTGGAACCTGTCATATCGTCGCTCGAACCGGTGCCGGGCAATCCGTCGTCGTCACTGTCATCGTCGCCGATAAGATCATCATCGTCGTCGTCACCGTCATCATCGTCGGCATCATCGTCGTTGTCGTCATCGTTGTCGTCATCGCTATCATCATCACTGTCGTCATCGGCGTCGTCGTCCACATCGTCGTCCGCGTCATCGTCGCTGTCGTCGTCGGTCGAATCATCGTCCGGCAAAACGCACGAATCCGTGTTTTCGTTGCATTCTTCCCAGTCGTCACAGGGATTGCCGGTGGAGGCGCACTCGTCGGCGCCTTCATTACAGTATTCCACGCCGTTGCAAAATTCGCCGTCTTGTTCACAACGGGGGCTGGCTTCGTCGTACTCGCTCACGCATATGTCGGCATCTTCGTCACACGATTCCTCGCCGTTGCACCACTGGCCGTCATCGGGGCAACGGGGATTCGTCATCGGGTCATTGACGCTGTAACACTCGTCATTGTTTTCATCGCATTGCTCGATGCCGTTGCACCATAAGCCGTCATCCACGCACCGGATTCCGGCGTGAACGAGACACTCACCGAGATAGCAACTGTCGTCGCCGTTGCACCAGATTCCGTCGTCGCAGGGCAGGGTGTTGTTCTGGTAGCTGCAGAAACTGACGTTGCACCATTGGTTGGTGCAACCGTTGTTGTCTTCGCATTGCTCGTCGTAGAAGCAGGCGTCGAGGAAGCGGCCTTTGACGAAGGTAACCGCGCCGCCCGCCTGTACCGATTCCCAAGCCACAAACATCTTGCCCTTCGGGCTCATGCTCACGGTCGAATGCCGTTGGTCGTCATAGACGTAGAAATTGATGATGTACTCGTTCGTGAGGGTGGTTCCGTCGGCGAAAAACGGCCGGCCGTAGATCGCGGGCTGCTCGCCGTCGGTGGTTCCCTCCATGCGCCAGGTGACGACAAAATCGCCGCTTTCGTCGCAGGCCACTGATTCCACCGCGACATCGGCGTAAGTAAACGTGTTGACCGCCAACTTGTTGCCTATTGCCGCGCCGGCCGCGGTGAAGCGCTGGGCGAAGGCCCGTGTGGTTTCGCCAGTCGCCGACTCATCCCACGCGACGACGAACGTGCCGTTTTCGGCCATTGCCACATGTGGATGGGCGGGTGTGCCGCCGCCGGTCGGGTTAATGCGGAACTCGCTTCCTTGCGCCACGCCGTCACCATCGTACAAACGGCCGAAGATGTTGCCGTCCTGCCCCAAGGACTGCCACACAACCACGGTGTCGCCGGTGGAGTTCATGGCGATTGCCGGGTCAATCTGATCGCCGGTCGTGGTGCTGTTGACGCGGAACTCGTCGCCCAGCATCTCGCCGGACGCACTAAAACGCTGGCCGTAAATGCCCAAGCCGCTGCCGTCCTGGCCGGCAGACACCCAAATCACCAAATACGCGCCATTGTCGGCCATCTCAATCGCGGGAGCGGTCTGATCGGAACTGCTGTAGGTGTTGACCACATTGTCGGCCCCAAGCTGGCCGCCGGTGGCCGTGAAGCGCCGCATATAAATGTCGGAATCGCCGGTCTGGTTGGAGGCCCAAACCGCCGTGAATTTTCCATCTTCGTCCAACGCCACCGCCGGCGTTACCTGATCGCCGGCGGTATTCGAGTTGACGGCGAAGTCGCCGCCGACCGGTGAGCCGCCGACGCCGAATATCCGCGCGTAGACCTCCCAATCGCCTACGTTACCGGTGCCAGCAGACCAGACGACAACCGACCGGCCGCCGGAACTGGTGGCGACCATCGGGTCGACATGCCGGCCGGTGGATGACGTGTTGATGCCCATCTCTGCGTTCTTGACTGAAGTCGCCGTAAGATCGACCGGGTTGTCGTTCGCCCCGGAGAGGGAATCAGAGATGATGCCCTCTTCGTCCGACTCGATTTCGCCGCAACCAGCGGCCAAATACGCCACAACCAACACCAACATCATCAAGATTCTCTGCATCGGCATTGTCGAAGCCTCCCGTTTCCTCGCGTTTGAGAGGGGCCGCTTTCCCCGGTTCGGCAATCACGTTTGTATAGCAGTTCCCCAACCACAAAAATTTTTGTTCGCCTCCAAGCTATCTAACATCTTTTTGCCCGTCAACCAACGAAAGCAGCGCCGGCGGCCGGTGTTGGCGGGGGTAAATAATACTTGACAGTCAGTAATACGATTTATAAAATCGTAACACAAGGTCTGGAGCAGACAACCAACGTTGGAAAGGACGGACAGCAAATGCACATTCCCGATGGATTCGTCAGTGCTCCCATCAATTTTGTAACCTACGCCATTTCAACGGCGACGATGGGGTTTGCGATGGTGCGCGCCCGGCGCACCCTCGATGAACGAACGACCCCGTTGTTGGGCGTAACCGCCGCGTTCGTGTTCGCGGCGCAGATGTTGAACTTTCCCGTAGCCGGTGGTACGAGCGGGCATTTTCTCGGTGCGGTACTGGCCGGCATTCTACTCGGCCCGCTCAACGCCTGTCTGGTGTTGGGCCTGGTGCTGATCATTCAGTGTCTGGTGTTCGCCGACGGCGGCCTCACCGCGCTCGGGTCAAACATACTGATCATGGGGGTGGTCGGCGGCATCGGCGGAACCAGCCTTTATCTGCTGTTGCGGCGGGTATTGCCGCAAACAAAGCTGGGCTTTTCGCTGGCCACCGCCATCGCCTCTTGGGCGTCAGTAGTGGCGGCGTCGTTGGTCTGCGCGATGATGCTGGCTCTTTCCGGCACGTCGCCTGCCGGCTTGATCATCCCGGCGATGGGTGGCGTGCACGCACTAATCGGTGTGGGAGAAGCACTGATTACCACCACTGTGGTGAACATGGTTGCCTTGGCCAGGCCTGATCTTCTGCCGGCACCGGTGAGAGGTGTGCAATGAACGATCGCACGAAGGCTTATCTTTGGATCGCCGTTGGCTTGTGTTTCTTCCTCGCCATTTTCATTTCGCCTTGGGCGTCGTCTTCTCCAGACGGCCTGGAACGTGTGGCAGAGGACCAGGGTTTTCTGAAAAAAGCTGAAGAACCGGGTACCGTTGTTTGGGAACACGCGCCGGTAGCTGACTACGCAATGCCGGGCATCACCAACGAGAGTGTCGCCACGGCGGTTGCCGGCGGACTGGGCGTATTGGGTACGTTGTGCATCGGTTGGGGGCTGGCGCATGTGCTCCGGCGAAAGCCGACCTCGGCCTAGGCCCGTAAGCACAAGTGGATTCTGCATAATGACCGCCAAACGCGGCGCGAGGAGGGGAAAACTGTTGAAGAAGAGCGTCGGTGTAGTCTGTCTAGTGTTGCTTGTTGGGTGTACCGCCGCTTACGGCGCCGACACCGTCGAGACTTACGACCAAAATGCGGCAGACTTCGAATTCAGTATGGGGATCGACGGGCTGAACCTCGACAAATACGAGAAAGCGGTCTGTGGCAGTGTGCTGGTCGGCTATGGCCTGTTGCCGCGCTTTTCCGGCTACGTATCGCTGAGCGCCGCCGCCGACGAATACCTGACCTACGGTGAAAGCGGCTACTCGTTCGGCCTGTTCGGCACGCCCGTCGATACCGACCATTTCGATCTCGACCTTATGTTGGATATCGGCATGGGTGGGGAGGCGATGGGTGAAATGGGGGTGACCCCGGCGATCGAACTTAACTTCGATTTGCTGCCGGACCTCGGACGCTGGGGGCTGTACGCCCGGCTGGAGGATTCCATCGCTGGTCGCGATGAATCGACACCCGACGATCCGGCGACGAACGCGGATGAGGCGGAGAAGAAGTACGAAATCAACCATGGCCTCAACCAGACCTACGGCACATACGTGACCATCGCCGAACGGCATCAGCTTCTTGCCGAATACTATCACCTGTCGAACACCAACGAGGCCGAGGGCGAACTGGCTTCCGATATCGGCGGATTCGCACTTGGCTACAACGTCATGCTGACCGACGACTTCGAATTGACCAGCCAGGTCAGCTACCATCCGAGCCACGACGACCAGGATGAGATCTGGGGCGCCGCGGTGGGCATCATCGTGGCGATTCCAGGCGCGCCTCCGGTAGCGGGGGAGTAGAGCCGGCGTAACAGAAAGGGCGGAACCATGGTTCCGCCCTTGTGTTTTGACCGAAGCCGGGTTCGAGAGGCTAGCCCCAAACCCTTGCCGGTTTTCGTTCTTCGTCAGCAGCCGCAGCCACTGTCATCGTCATCGTCGCCGCCGCCACCGTCCGCGGTGTCGTCATCATCATCATCGTCGCTGTCGTCGTCGGTTACGTCGTCGTCGGTGATATCGTCGTCGGTGATATCGTCGTCGGTGACATCGTCATCGGCGTCGTCGTCGCTGTCGTCGTCGACGTTTTCCACGCATTCGTCATTGGTTTCGTCGCAAGTCTCGTCGGCATCGCACGGATCGCCCGAGCTGACGCATTGGTCGTTGGTTTCGTCGCACGACTCGGTGCCGTTGCAGTACTCGCCGTCATCGCCGCAGGGATCGCCGGGCGAGGTGCACGCGCCGGCCGAGCAGATTTCCTCGCCGTCGCAATAGGTGCCGTTAGAGGTGCAGGCGATGCCGTCATGGTCGGACCAGCCGTCGGTGGCGACGGTAGTGTCGCACCACTGGCATTCGTTGTCGGGATTGACCGTGCCGTCGGGGTGGCACGTGTAGTCGATGTAGCATCCGTCGCAGGTCGGGAAGGTCGCTTCGGCGAAATATGCCGGGATCGGGGCAAAGATGTACGGCCATTGCCTTCCGTCGCCGATGTTTGTGTCGTGTGTGTAGAAGACGAAGCCTACCGCATCGCCCGGATTGGCCGAGAACTGTCCGCCGGCCATATCCATACGTACTTCGAATTGCACATGCGCCTCAGCGGTCGTGCCGAAAGCCCCCACGATGTCTTCCCCGGCGACAGGCGCGCAGAAAATACCCGCGCCGTAAATCGCCGTGAACATATAGGTCGGCCCGCCGGCTCCATAAATGAACGAAAGATAACCTTCATTGCCGCAAGAAGTCGGCCACGCTTCGTCGTTGTTGCTGTCGAAGTAGATGTCGATACGGTCGCCACTGCTCAGCGCGACATCGCCGAGGTCGTCAACGGCCAGGTACAGGTAGTCGCCGTTGGCCATCAGGTGCAGATCGTATTCGAGGTCGCCGATGACCGGAATCTCCAAGGCATCGTCCCACTCGCCGGCGTCCAGGTCGCCGTCAATGGTCGGCGGTTCCTCGGCCCATGGAATGGACACTTGCGGTCTCTCGAATTCCGGCAGATTTGCCCGTGCATACGTGCCCGGCCTCATCCACATGGCCTCTTCCGGCCACTGCGCCCAACCAAAGGTCGTCCAGTCGGTGTAGCCGGTGCGCAGACCGATGGAGTCTCCCAGGCCCACGTTCATCTCGGTGGAATTCGAGGCCACCCGGAACTCGAATACCACGTTGCCGTCGCCTTGGAATGTGGTGGCCGAATAGACGTGTTCCGCCGGCACCGTGGAGCAGACGGAGTATTCTTGCCACGGCCGGAACATCGCCACGTTGCCGGCGGCGTGGTAGTCAAGCCAGTAGTTCCCTTCGTCACTGCAGTCAGCCGGCCAGCCGCCATTGTAGTCATTGTCGAAGTACACCATGACTTCGTCCGTATCCGTCAGCGTGGTGTCATTGGTCACGAACGCGCCATAGAGGAAGCCGGCGTCGGCGAGATAATAGGCCGTATAATCCACCCCGCCAGCCATGCTGGCGGCTTCGACCACCACCGCATCGTTCCATTCTTCGTCCTCGAACACACCGTCGATCCGCGGCGGGATGTGAACATACGGGATGTCGATTTCCTCCGGCTCGGTGGCGAAGAACAGGTCGGCATACAGGGTCGGATCGCCGATCGACGCGTCGGTCGGGTAGAGCAGATACCCCGCGGCGTTGTCGAAATAATACATAGCGAAGCCGATGTCGGCCCCTTGATCGAGATTCATCGGGTCGACCGTAAAGTCGATCTTCGTTTCATACACCATATGACCGCTGGCGAAGGAGGCCGCGGTGGCCACGATCGCGGCCGGTCCGGTCACCGCTGTGCACGTGCCTTCGGTCGAGAATGGACGGAAATACGTGTTGTTGTTGCCGGCAACCGTGAACCGACCCTCGTTGCTGGTGACACAGGTCGACGGCCAAGTGTTGTCGTTGTTGGTGTCGAAATAGAACATCGCCTGGTCGTTCTGCCCGCTGTTGGTGGTATCTCCGGTAACGTCCCATGCCAAATACAAATATTGGCCGTCGGATTTCATGTAGAAGTAGGTCACCGGCGGCCCGGTCAAGTCGATGCGGTAGGCGCCGGCCCATTCGTCCCAGTCGATGGTTCCGTCGATGATCGGCGTGATCCGTTGCCAGTAGGTATAGTTGGTGTCCACCGCCCCCGCAGTCGCGACAACCAGCAATAGCACCGCCAGCCCCAAGGCTACTGTCACCAGCTTTTTCATCGAATCCTCCTTCTCTTGTCGTCCTGCAAACGATTGCCCGACATCTTACGGTGATGCGCCATGTTTTGATGGATTGTCGGTTGCTGTTGGACAAGTCGTCCAAACGACTAATACCACACCTTGAAAAGGCGACGCAAAGGTCAAAAAAAAGGGGCGAAGCCGCAGCCCCGCCCCTATGGTTCGTCCGTTCTTCCGGCTAACGTTTAGCAGCCACAGCCGCCATCGTCGTCGTCATCGTCAACGTCGCCCGCGTCGTCATCGCTGCCGGCATCGTCGTCGCCAGCGTCATCGTCGCCGGCGGCGCAATCCGGATCTTCTTCGTCGAGCAGGTCGTCGCAGTTGTTGTCGATGCCGTCGTCGCAGATCTCGGTCGCTTCGGGGTTCACGCTATCGTCGTTGTCGCGGCAGTCGTCACCGCCACAAGCCGTGTCGTCGAAGCCGTCGCCGTCGAGGTCGCAGCTCTCCAGGCCCGTGAACACCAAGCTCATCGCCTGCGGACCCTGCGGCACGTCGGTCGCCTGCACCACGATTTCGTAGACCTCTTCTCCCGGTGATTCGATGTACACCTGTTCGACCGGATTGACGTGGTCCTCGCCCCTGGTCGCAGCCACGTTGGGTTGGTTCGGCTTAAGTACCCAGGGCAGGAACGTTTCGCCACCGCCGACCAGGGAAAGGTCGAGGTCGTTGACCAGTTCACGCTGAGCGAGAATCGGGCCCGGCGGGTCGGTCCATACCAGCGTGACCTTCACCGCGCCTGTGCCGCGGCGGAACTTCTGCCGCCAGGTTTCGCCTTGGTCGAGGGTGAGTTGCAGGTAGCTCTGGTTGAGGATCAAATCGAGCGAGTTCGGAATCTGCAGCAGACCGTAGCCGAAGGTGTAGTCCGGACCAGGGCGGCCCAGATCCTTCACGCCGTGGATCATCAGCGCCTTCATGAGCGACGGCGGCGGATCGTCGCCGCCGACCACGTTCGCCCACTCCTCCAGCGCCAGCGCGGTCGCGCCGGTCACCACCGGGCAGGCCTGGCTGGTGCCGCTCATGTTCATGTAGCGCGGCTGGCCCATGTTCGACACGCAACTCTTGGTGCCGGTGTCGGCCATGCCGCCGCCGGTCTGGTGGCCGGGCGCGGCAACGTCGGGCTTCAAGCGGCCGTCGTCCGTCGGGCCACGGCTGGAAAAGTAGGCGATCTCGTTCGTCGTCACATCCGTCGCGCCGACGGTGATCGTGTTCTTCGCCGGCACCGGTGGCGGGATCAGGTGGAAGTCGCCCGCGCAGCCGCTGGTGCGCTCGTTGCCGGCGGCCCAGACGATGATCATCTCGCGGCCGAACTTGCCGCCGATGATCTCATCGATCAACGCCGCCGAGCCTTCGTAATCGCCCAGCCAATCGCAATCGTAGTTGTTCGGACCGATGTTTGCGCCGATGGAGTTGTTGGCCGTCTGGGCGCCGAGATCCTGAATCGCGTGTCCGTAGCTGGCCGCCATGTCGCCCGGGTTGTTGTAGAAGAGAATGAACCCGCTGGGCGTGAAGTCCATGGTGATGATGGAAGCCTGCGGGGCCATGCCGGCGTAGGTGCCGCCGGACAGCGAGCCGTCGCCGGCGACGGTGCACGAAACATGGTTGGCATGGCCGATCATGTCGGGCACGCCGGTCTGGCCGACCACCAGGCGGTCGCCCAGATCGGGGTGCTTGGCGTTGCCGGTGGTGCCCGGCACGATGCCGCCGTCGTAGACCAGCACCTTCACGCCGTTGCCGTTGACGCTGTACGGCGCCTGGTGCGCGATACCCGCGCCGACCACCGGCCGTACCGCGTTGTTGTAGAGGCCCCACGGCGGCGAAGGCTGCGTGACCCACATCACCGCGTCGGCCTGCGCCAGCACGTAGGCGTCTTCCGGCGAGTTGGCCCGCACGAAGGCCGCACCGACCTCAGGCAGGTACTGCAGCAACTCGCCGTCGGCCATTTCGATCGCGGCTTCGATGTCGTCGGCGCTCACGTCGTCAAAAAAGCGCACGTACAGATCGACACGGCCGTCGCCCACCAGCGCATAATCCTCGATCTTGCCCGCCTGCAGGCGCGGATGGATCTTGTCTTCCGGCGCCAGTTCCGCCACGTAGCGCAACGGCGAGGGCGATTTCATCGCCGCCCACTGCCGCGGCTGCACATAGGCGAGATAGGCGTGCTCCGGAATCGGCACGAGCAACTCGAGCCCGGTGGCGGCCAGCGCCTCGCGCTCGGCCGCGTTGGGCGTGGCTTGGAACTGCACCAACACATGGCGGCCGTTGAACGGCGCCAGTTTGGCCCAGGCCAACGTCGTGGCGGGCGGCGTGATGGTGCGGCTGCGCAACAGAATCGACGGCCCGGTGGCCGCCGTGGCGACAGCGGTAAATGCCAGCAACAACAACAGGAGAAGGGTCAGACGTTTCATCGGGATCTCCTCGTCAAACGGCCTGCGGTTCGGCATTCTAAAGGCGGCTTTTGCGGCTGGCAAACCACCCCCGTCCGGTGGCCAGCCGCCGCAAAATCCGTTAATGTCACCCCAACGCGAACCGGCCCGGCCGGGTTCGCGCCGACGAATCAGTGAACATCCCGGGAGAATGGCGTGACCCAAGTAGCTCCGGCCGCCGCGCCGAAACGCGACGGCGATCTGGATTGGTTCCGCGGCGTCGGCTGCATTTTGATGTTTCTGTGCCACGTCGCGGTGATGATCGGCATGCCCACCAACTCGTGGGCCTACATCTACCATTTCGACGGCATCTATCAGCTCTATGCGTGGTTCTTCATCGCCTCGGGCATGAACGCCGCGCGCGCCGCCTGGAACGACAACGCGCGGCCGCACCCGGGCCGCACCACCGCCAACTACTTGCTGGGCAACCTCGTGCTGTTCGTGTTGGGCGTGATCTACAGCGTGAACCGCCGCACCTGGGGCCATATGGAACTCTTCTGCGGCGTCGCCGCCTGCTCGGCGGTAGCCTACCTGATCCAGCGCCGCCGTTGGCCGCATTGGGCTTCCATCATCATCGCCGTGCTGCTGATCGGCACGGTCGTGGACTACAACTACCTGTACTGGAACTACCCCCACCCCGAGATGTTCAAGCTGCGCGAATTCAACGCGCTGGTGCTCCAGATCATCAATTCCTTCAACCTGGGCGAGCGTTTCCTCTTTGTGCACTTCTCGCTGCTGCCCTGGGTTTCGTGGTTCATTCTCGGGGCGCCGATGCTGGCCTGGACCGGCACCAAACGCGAATGGATCATGTGGACGCTGTTCATCGGACTGTTCGCCGCGTCATTCCTTGTGCCGCACTACATGAACAAGATGTCGCTCGACTTCTACCTGCGGGCGAAGGTCGACTTCATGCTGCGGTCGACCGCGCTGGGCGGCGTGACCATTCTGGTCGTGCGCCGCTATTACAAGGGCACCTGGGCGATCAACAAGAAAATCGAGTTCCTCGGCCGCGAATCGTTGATGGCCTTTGTGCTGCAATGGTTCTTCGCCGACTGGTGCATGCTCCTGCGCGGCATGGGTCAAGCGACCGGCCGCCCGTTGTGGATGATCTTCCCGCTGATGCAGGTGTTCACCATCTTCGGCACCTACTGGCTGACCAAGTTCTTCGCCGGTTGGCGTGACCGCACCATCCGCCACCCGCACTACCTGCGCAACTGGCTGACGGTGACGCTCGTGTTTTTCGCGCTGTCGCTGCTGACCTACAACCGCGCGGTGGCGATTTCCTACCTGGTTTCGTTCCCGGTCATTGTCGGCGTGGCGATGGTCTTCCCGGCGCTCCGCCTGGCCGTGCGGCAAAAGGTCATGCCGCGCAAGCCCGTGGCGCCGCCGGCCGCGCCGCCCGCCGTGACGGTTTAGCCATGCCCGGCCGGTCGGAAGTCACGCGCGCCATCGTGTTGCGACGCTACGACTTCCGCGAATCCGACCGCATCGTCGTGCTGCTCACCCCTGAGCTCGGCCTGGTGCGCACGCTGGCCAAGGGATTGCGCAAATCGCACAAGCGTTTCGGCGGCGTGGTCGACCTGCTCAACTGTCTGGAAGTCGAACTGACCCGCCGCAAGGGCGAGCTGATGCTGCTGACTGGCGCGCGATTGTTGGAGGCCTTCTCGCCGCTCAGCGCCTCGCCGATCTTGCTCGCCGCCGGCTGCCATCTGGCGGAAGTCGCCTCGTCGTTCGCGGCGGAAGATGCGCCCGAGCCCGAGATTTTCGCCCTGCTGGCCGCGGCGTTGCGGCGGCTGGAGGAGGGGGCCGATCCGGCCCCGGTCAGCCGGGCGCTGGAGTTGCGGGTGTTGGCCGCCGCGGGGTTCGCGCCGCGCCTGACCGCTTGTGCAGTCACCAACCGGCCGCTAGCCGACGACGAAGTGGCCGCCTTCGACCCGCGCCACGGCGGTACCGTCGTGGCCGCCCGTGCCGACGCCACCGCGCCCCGCCTGTCGGGCGCCACGCGCCGCCGCATGCTGCAGGCGCTCAACGCTAGTCCCGACGAGTTGTGGACCGTGCCTTGGACGCGCGACGAACTGCTCGAGGCCCGCGCCGCCTTACAGGCCATGCTGCAGAGCCACCTGGGCCGTCAACTGCGCGCCCGCGCCTTCGCCGAGGAAGCGGCCCGGTACGCGCGGGAAAAGAAGTGTTAGAGCTTGGTGAGGAGAAAAAAGGCTTGCTCGATGGTCTGACCGAAAGGTAAAATAAACACTTGAGTTCGTGAGTCGGCACCAGACGGAGGAAGCATGAAAACGATGACCAAGAGCCCGATTCTGTTGTTCTTCCTGCTGCTCGCGCTCGCCTTTGGGTTGCAGGGGATATTCGCCTGCGACGACGACGATGATGACGACGACACCAGCGCCGATGATGACAACGATGATGACAATGATGATGACGATGACGACGATGTCGCCGACGATGACAGCGACGACGACGGCACCGACGATGACGTGTCTGACGACGATGTCACCGACGACGATGTGACCGACGACGACGTCACCGACGACGACGTCACCGACGACGATGCGGCCGACGACGACGTGGTGGCCGGTCCGGACTACCCGAAAAACCACGCCGCTACGTGGGACTGCTACCTGTGCCACGCCGCGGAGCTCATGAATTGCTCCACCGCCGAGCCGCACGGCCATGCGCACTCCGCGCCGGCCGATTGTGTCGCCTGCCATTCCGCCAGCGGCACGAATTACAACGGCTGCACCGGCGAGCACGGCGACGACAATTGCACGCTCTGCCACGGCCGCAACATGCACGGGAAGAAGTTCGCCAACTCCGCCCAGTGCCGGGTGTGCCACCAGTAGGTGGAGTCCCGGTTCAGGAACCCAAAACCAAACGAACCAGCCGTTCGCTCTGGCTCAGCGCGATTCACGCGACTGGGCCAGGGAGGTCTGGCGAGTGGCCACAGCCCTCTCTCCCCCTACTTAACGTAAATTGCATACCCCTTTTGGGTCGCATTCGTCCCGTCGGTTTTTCTAACTAGTCAGGAGAATGCGGGAATAAAAATTTTTCGGTCTGGCAAAAACGGGCCGAGGTAATTGCGGGTGGCAAAGCGCTGACGAGCCCGGCTCAGCCGTTACATCCGCCGCCGCCGTATACGCCGGTGTCGTTGTCGTCGTAGCCGATCAGGTCGTTGCCGTCGTCATCGTCATCGCCGCTGCTGCCGTCGTCATCATCGTCGTCATCGTCATCACCACCGGAATCGTCATCGGTATCGTCGTCATCGGCTCCCGCAGTGACCGTCAGTTCCACCTCGTCGGGCGTGGCGGCCCAGGCGCAATCGTAGACGGTCAGCCGGAAACGGTAGACGCCGATTACGACCGGTTTGACGATCGGGTAGGCCGTGTCGGCTTCCTGAATCTCCAGGTCAACCGGCCCGTCAAGTTGTTCCCAATCGTAGATCAGCAGCGCGTTTTCCGGATCGTTGGACCCGCTGCCGTCGAGCATGACCGGCTGGCCGGCGGACGATTCCAGATCGTCTCCCGCATCGGCGATCGGCGGCTCGTTGACGTCGGGAGATAGAATCAGATACGCCATGCCAGACTCCACGCGAGCCGGGTCGGTCGCGTCGGCCGCGCGGGCGCCCAGCACCAGGTCGGCCGTGCCGGTGCCGTCGACATCCGCCGTGGCTACCGCGAAGCCGAGCTGATCTTCCGTCGTCGCGGCCACCACCTTGTGCAACGGTGCGTCCGTCGCCAGATTGACATGGTGCTCCAACGGGAAGTCATCGCTGCCGGCGATCACGTATACCAGCGCGCGCCCGGCGGTCAGGGTGCGCGGCGCGCCGATCACCAGATCCGCCGAGCAGTCGGCGTTCATGTCGCCGAAGGCCAGGGCGAAGCCGAAGCGTTCGCCCACCGTGGCGCCGGTGATGGTCACGTCGGCCGTCGCCAGACTGACCACGCTCGCCCACTCGGCGCGGCCGTAAACCACGAACACCTGTCCCTGGTTGCCTTTGGCCGGTACGTTTGGGGCGGACAAGGCCAGGTCGGTGGCGCCGTCGCCGTCGAAATCGCCGCAAGCGACCGCCAGGCCGAGGTTGTCGAGCTGGTCGGCCCATTCGAATTCGATGTCGGGCGGGTCGTTGGCCAGGTCGAGCGAGAGTTCGTCGGACAACCACCGGCCGAAGATCGCGTAGACCGCGCCGTCGTTGCCTTCCTTGCCGCCCGGCAGCGGCAGCGATACGCCGGGCGCGCCGAGGATCAGATCGTCCTGGCCGTCGACGTTGATGTCGCCCAACGCCAGGCCGAGTCCGAGGCGCTGGCTGGTCGTGGCGCTGCTGATCTCGACGTCGGCCGTGACCGCGCGCAGGTCGATTTCGGTGACCCAGTCGCCGCCGCGGAAGCCGAACACCTTGCCGGCCGCCGGGTGGCCGACGTCCTCATAGTTGGGGGCCGCGGCAAACAGGTCGGTCTTGCCGTCGCCGTCGAAGTCGCCCACCGCCACGCGAGCGCCGAACTGGCCGTCGGCCTTGGCGCCCCAGATGGTCACGTCGGCATCGGCAGCCTGCAGCGTACCGGGCCACGTTTCGCCGCCGAAGTAGATCAGCACCACGCCGAGCAGCAGTTCGCCGTCCGGACCGGTCGCGCGCGGCGCGCCGATGGCCAGGTCGGCGATGCCGTCGTCGTTGAGGTCGCCGATGGCGATGCTCGAACCGAGGTACTGCTCGGCGGCGCCCAGCACCACCACGTCGGCCGCGTCGGCAGATAGGTCGAGATCGACACCCTGCACGCCTTGCCGCGAGAGCAACAAATACACGGCGCCGCGACGGTAGTTCACCGGCGCCAGGCCCATGCCGGGCGCGCCGAAGGCGAGGTCGGGCGAGCCGTCGCCGTCGAGATCGCCGGCGGCCACGGCATAGCCTAGATTGGCGTCGTCTTGCGGGCCGAGCAGGGTGGACGAAGCCGTGCCTGCCTCGGCCAGATCGAAGGTGTCGGCTACCGCCGGCGTTGCCGCCGCGAGCCACAAAACCGCCCAGGCCAGCGCGAAACACGATAGCCGAATCAAGCGCATCATTCCTCGGCCCCTCCCGGTTCTTCGGTGAGGATGAATTCCACACGCCGGTTGCGCTCGCGGCCCTCTTCGGTGTCGTTGGTCGCGATCGGACGGGTCTTGCCGAAGGCCCGCACTTCCAGGATCTGCGCGTCGATGCCGCGCCTGATCAGGTAGTCGCGCACGGCGTAGCCGCGGCGGCGCGAAAGTTCGAGGTTGTATTCGTCGCTGCCTTCCGCCGAACAGTGACCTTCGATCTCCACCCGCGTCGGCTTCAACGATTTGATCTGCACGGCGATATCGTCGAGCGTGGCATTGCTTTCCGGCCGCAGGACCGCGCTGTTCAGATCGAAGAAGATCTGTCCGCGCTTCACCAGCTTCTTGCGCAGGTGCACCGTCGCGGTGGTGATCTTGTCGGGCGCCACGTCGACCGTAGTCATTACCGCCTCGTGCGCGGCGGCCTCGGCGGTGAAGGTTATGGCGCCCGGTTCGAGCGGCTGGCTGTACTCGCCGCTTTCCGTGGTGACGGTGTTCTCGCCCGGCTGGCCGGGGTTGAAGATGATCTTCGCCGGCAAGTGCGCGCCGGTGGCGGAGTCAAGCACGACGATGTTCAGGCGCGTCGGCGGTTTGTGCAGCACGATCGTCTCGATGGCCACCTGACCCGCGTTGACGTTCACCGACAGCACGCCGGTTTCGTAGTCGGGCCGCGAGGCGCGCGCGGTGTAGGTGCCGGGCGCCAGGTCGGTCAGCACGAACACGCCCTGCACGGTGCTGCCCATGCGCAGTTCGGGGCCTTCCAGCCCGATTTCCGCTTCCAACCGCTGGCCGTTTTCGTCCTGCACGACGATGCGCAGATCGCCGGCGCTGGGCGGGGGCGCGGCCACCGGCACCGGCTGGTAGTCGAGGCCGGCGAAGAGCCGGAAGTCGGGGCTGCCAACGCCGCTGGTCACGCCCGGTCCGCCGCCGGCCAGCAAGCGCAGTCCGCCGCCGAGCGCATAGCGGCCGACCAGGTCGAGTTCAAGCGGGCTGCCCGCGAAGCGGCGGCCGTTGTCGGATTCATAGGCCTCGCCATGCAGCTCGAGGCTCAGGTTGATGTTTTCCCACACGTCGCGCGTCAGCGCCGCGCCGAGCGGGAAGCCGTTGCGCACGCGCGTACCGAGCACGTCGGACCCGCCGCGGTAGTGCCAGCCGCCGTTCAGACCCAGCCGCACCCAGGCCAGGTCGATTTCGTAGGTCGCCGTCAGACCGGCGGTGACGCGTCCCTCGCCGAGCAAGCGCGCGGCGTTGCCGGTGGGGAAGGTGATGAACGGGGTAACCGCCACGCCCATCGGCCAGATGCCTTCTTCGAGCAGGCGTACCTTGGCCGCGAGTCGCAGATCGCCCAGCGCCGCGCCCCACTGCCGCGTCGTCGCGTCATCCGCATTGCCCAGGTCGCCGAACGAGCGGCCGCGCGTGAGCAGGTGCACCGGCAGGCCCGCGCCGATGCTGACCATGTCGTGCACGCCGTAGCCGCCGAACGCGTCGAGCGTGAGCAGACTGTCGAGCACGCCGTTGGTCCGCTCGTTGTCGGTGCGGACCTCGACCGGCGCGTTGGCGTAGCCGAGCAGCGCCCCGGTCGCCCAAGCGCCCGGCAACAAGGTGCGCGCATCTTCAAAGGTGAGATAGCGTCCGCTGAAGTACGACGGTGTCAGCAGGTGAGCGTTGAACCCCTCCTGCGCCCAAACCGCCGCGGGCGCCAGCAGACACAGCAACACAAACAACCACAACCGGCGGCGCGGCACGATATACCTCCCGCTTTCCCCGGCCGGGGAAACAGCGATTCTCCTTTTCGAGCCATTCAACAGGGTACCGGACGGCCAAACGATGTCAAGAACAAACCGCGAGATATGGCGGTCAGACAGGTCAAAATCTACCAGATCATGGGGGTAGGTCGTCGGGTTGTAAAAGCTCTTTCAGGCCGAGATTTCGGATTGTATTCACCAGGTCGATCGCCAGTTGGATGGAACCCTTGTGATTGAGATGGCGGCTAGACCGGAGCCGCAGGATGGCCGGGGCGAAGATCTTGAACACCACGACCGGAACGGTGGCCGTTGCGCCGAGCTGCCGCAATCGATCCGGCATGCCCACGCTTTTTGGCGTACCGCCGTAAATAATGATCAACGGCACGCGGGCTCGTTCGGCCACCTTCACCATCTGTTGTGTGGCCGTGTACGTGTCCATGTTTCGCATGGTCGCCGGCGAGGGGCGGTTGATCTCGTAATTCAGAATCTGGGCCAGATGGCTGACCGCCAGCCATGGCCGCGCCGCATACACGTCGAGCGGAATAGGCGGATCGTCGTCGTTATTGCTGAGCTGGAATACGATCAGCCGCGGCGGCAGTGCGGCACACCACTGCGCTGCCTGCAAGTAGCTCTGCCAGGCGTTGAAACCGGCCATGTCAAAGTTCATGACGGTGACGGTACCATTCAGGTCTGTTTCCAGAGCCGCCGGAAAGGTCTCGTCGTTGTTGACGCCTTAGCCGAAGGTCATGGAATCGCCGAAGCACAAGACGAGATGATGGTGTCGCACGCGTGGTTCGACATCGAGCCGGTTGCGACGTTCTCCCCACGAGCCGATTTGATAGCGCACGATGCGGTGGTCTTTTATCAATGTCGTGTAGTCGCAGCAGTCGGCATACGGTTGGGCGCGCCAGCCCAGCACCGGATCCCGCATGACCAGCGGACCGATATCGGGCAACAGCAGCGGCACGGCGCAATCGAGCGCAATCAACGCCACGGCGAGGGAGAATGCCGCTTTCCATCGGGTTTGCAGCCGAGTGGTCCGTCGCTGGATGGCGTCGTTCCTTTCCTTGTGGCGCGGTTACACGATGTAGCTGGCCCCCGCTTGCAGCACTTCGGTGCGGGCCCGGACCTGCCGCTCGATCCGGTCCAGCGCGAAATCACACGAGTCGTGTCCGGACAGCAGCAGGCGTTGCGGCCCCGCCTCGTTCAGGGCGGCGATGGCCGCGTCGAGATCCGCCACCGTGATCCGCTCCCACCACACCTTGCCGGTGCCGAGTATCTGTTGCAATTGGATGCCGGCGCGGGCGCCGCGCGATTCGGTCAGCGGAAAATGCAGCCCGCCGGCGAAGGTGTGAATCGGCACGGGCGACAGCCGCCGCACCAGCGCAAACAGCGCTTCGACGGTCTGGTGGCCGCAGCCGGTCAGCACGAACAACCCGCGGCCTTTGAGCCGCGCGACGATGGCTTGCTCGTCAGTCATCCCCATGAAGCACAACATGCGCGAGAGCGGGCCGGTCGAGGCGAAGCCGCCGGGCAGCAGTGTTGGCCGCTCGACTACCACCGGCTGCAGACCCGGCGCGTCGCTCGGCGCGGGCAGGTAGCAAGGCGTGCCGGGGCGCAAGACGATGTCCGGCGGCAGCGTTACCCGTTTGGCGCGGGTGGCGGACAGGCCGCCCATGTGGTCCAGGTGCAGATGCGAGATGAGCACGGCGTCGATCGAATTCGCATCGATCGGCAAGCGTTGCCAGTTGTGGGAGAGGGCGGGGCGGTCGGGGCCGAAACCGACGTCCATCAACAGCGTGCCGCGTTCCGAACGCAGCAGATACGACACGCCGGCGTCGCCCAGGAACCCCGGCTCGTGGCGGTGATCCACCAGCACGGTGAGCTCGACGTGTTCCAACTCCGGCAACTCTAGCGGCGCGGCGGCGGCGAGACGTTCGTCGTTGCGCCGCGCGGCTTCGCCTTGTCCTTGATAAAACTTGCGCGCCTGCAGCGCCAGCACGGGGGCCAGCACCGGCGACGCCGCGGCCATGACCGGCCACCACGCGGGGGAGATGCGAAAACGGGCCATCGGTATTGCTTTCCTCCTTACCCCAGAATCACGAACTGCATCGGCGCCAGCGGCAACTCGACGAAGAGCGACTTGTTGTTCGGGTCGGGATGCGCCTGGATCGTTACCTCGCCCGTGTCGCCATAGAGGTAGCGCAAGCGGTCGCCGGCCTGGTGCAGGCCGTAGTCGACGACCACGTGGTCGCAACGCGCGTCGGTGGTCGAGGTATTGAAGGCCACCAGCACTTCCTGGTCGGCCAGGATGCGCGAAAAGGCCAAGGTGCACGGGTGGCCGGTGGGCAGACCGAAGTCGGTTCCGTTGCCGGAGATCTCGCGGAAGTACATGCGCCCGAAACGCAGCGCCGGCTTCTCGCGGTTCACCTTGGCGATGGCCGCGATTTCGCGGTAGATGCGGCACTGCGGGTTGAGGTAGTTGCGCGTCGGGTTTTCCAGATCGAACATCGCCTCGCGCAGATACTCGTCGCCGCCGCCTTCGCCGGCGAAGCCCTGCTCGGTGCCGTAGTAGATGCACGGCGTGCCCAGTGCGCACAGTAGATAACCGATGCCGGCGATGACCTGCTCGTCGCACGTCTGCGCCGCGAAACGCATCTTGCGCTGCTGGCCGATCTGATCGTGATTGTCCAGGAACGTGACCAGGTAGCGCCCCAGTTCGCCGCGGCTGAGGCCCTGTTCCTTCAGCGCCTCGTAGCGCGCGATCAGATTGCCGGGTGGCACGAAGCCCTTGATCACGCCGGGCAGGGTCCAGAACAGCGGGAAGTCGAGCACCGACGACAGGCCGTAATAGATCGTCTTGTCACCGCGGAAGCCGGCCGTGTTGGGGCCGGTGTAGCGGTGGATGGCGTTATCGCCGGCGACCAGTTCGCCGTACAGGAAGAACTCGCGCTTGCCCAGCTTGTAGGCGTATTCGCGCATCGCCTGGGCGAAGCGGGCCACGGCCATGTCGCCCATGTGCTTGACCGCGTCCATGCGGTAGCCGTCGATGTCGGCCTCACGGATCCAGTAGCGGTGCACGGCGATCATGATCTCCTGTGTGACAATACCTTCGGGCGTTTCGTCGTTGTTCAGTCCCTTGAGGGTGACGAAGTCGCCCCACTGCGTTTCGGGCACCGCGTCCCACGCCCAGGGGCGAATTTGCCCGCGGCGGTGGAAGCGCGCCGGGTCGCGCAGTTCGATCGGCACCGGATAGTGCGGATCGCGCCATTCGCCGATCTCATATTGGGCGCAGTCGTCGCGGAACCAGACCTCTTCGCCGTCGCGGTAGCGGAAGACATTGCCCGTGTGGTTGGCCACCGCGTCAAGGAAGACGCGCAGGCCGAGCTGATGCGCGCGGTCCACTAGCGCGATGAGGTCTTCTTTCGTGCCGAAGCGCGGATCGATGTTCAGGTAGTTGCGCGTCGCATAGCCGTGGTAGCTGCCGCTGTTGCGGTTGGGCGCCTCGTCGTTTTCGAAGATCGGGCTCAGCCACACTGCCGTGCAGCCGAGGCCGGCGATGTAGTCGAGGTGCGCGGTCAGCCCCTTGAGCGTGCCGCCGCAGAAGCGCCGCAGTTGGTCGGGGTTGCCGCTGCCGCGCGAACGCTGCTCGCCGACGACCGGCTGCCGTTTCAAGTCGTCATGGAAGCGATCGACCAGCACGAAGTAGATGAACTCCTCGCGCCATTCGCGGTCGCACGACCAGTACTTTTTGCCGGGTTTCGGAGACAGATCGATTTCCTTGATGGATCGCGGTCCAGACATGATTGACCCCCCCAATGGATAGAATATCATTGTATCCCCCCGGGCGGTGAACTTCAATCGTGGGAGAGCGAGCTTTCCCATTCGAACTGGCCGGCTGGTTGGATGTTCTGGACAACGTGGCGACTCAGGCTGATATCGCCACGATACGGGCCAATCATGGCCGCGCGACTTCCGCATCAAGTTTCGCCGGTCATTGGGGTTGTTACGCGACGGGAAACGGGGTCCGGCCTCCGTTTCCTTTTCGGGCGCCGTTTGCCGGCCGCCGCTCCCCTTGACGGCGCAGGCGCATTGAACGAAAAAGACAATATGCGGGGCTGGCTCAGCCCCTTTGCATTTGGTCAGGCAGGAGCGATACAAATTGCCGGCAAAGCGTCCGCTTAAGATTACCGATACCACCCTCCGCGACGGGCACCAGAGCGCGCTGGCGACCCGCCTGCGGCTGCGCGACATGGAGCCGGTCGCCGAGTTGCTCGACTCGGTCGGCTTCCACTCGCTCGAGGTGTGGGGCGGCGCGACCTTCGACGTAGCCCACCGCTTCCTCGGCGAAGACCCGTGGGACCGCCTGCGTTGGATGAAAACCCGCGTCAAGAAGACGCCGCTCCAGATGCTGCTGCGCGGACAGAACCTGGTGGGCTACCGCAATTACGCCGACGACGTCGTGCGCGCGTTCTGCCACCACGCCGTCGAGTGCGGCATGGACATCTTCCGCGTGTTCGACGCGCTCAACGATCCGCGCAACTGCGAGGCCTCGTTCAAGGCGCTGCAGGAAACCGGCGCGCACATCCAGGCGACCATCTGTTTCTCGCTGACCGAGCGGCGTGTCGGCGGCGAGGTTTTTCATCTCGACTACTACCGGCGCAAGGCGAAGGAATTCGTCGAGCTCGGCGCGCACTCGCTGTGCCTGAAGGACATGGCCGGCATCCTGTCGCCGGACGACGCCTACCTGCTGGTGCGCGAGCTGAAGAAGATCGTCAAAGTGCCG
The DNA here is from genome assembly GCA_964511015.1 of uncultured bacterium. Taxonomy (GTDB): domain Bacteria; phylum Lernaellota; class Lernaellaia; order Lernaellales; family Lernaellaceae; genus FEN-1099. The sequence goes on from CAZEDX010000014.1 coordinate 32,744, forward strand.
CTGCACCTGCACACGCACTACACCGCGGGCACCGGCGGCATCGCGTACTGGAAGGCCATTGAAGCGGGGGTGGATGTCATCGACTGCGCGCTCGCGCCCTTCGCGCTGCGCACCAGTCAGCCGGCGGCGGAACCCTTCGTCGCCGCGCTCGCCGGCACCGATCGCGATACCGGTCTGAACCTCGATCTGCTGGCCAAGGCGGGCGACTATATCGAGTCGATCGCGCCGAAGTACCGTCACTTCCTGGACACGTCCAAAATGGCGGTCATCGATACCGGCGTGATCCGCCACCAGATCCCCGGCGGCATGATCTCCAACCTGGTCAATCAGCTCAAGCAGGCCGACGCGCTCGACCGCTTGCCCGAGGTGTACGCCGAGCTGCCGCGCACGCGAGCCGACCTCGGTTATCCGCCGCTGGTCACGCCGACCAGCCAGATTGTCGGCGTGCAGGCGGTAATGAACGTTCTGGGCCGCCACCGCTACGAGATGGTCAGCCAGGAAGTGAAGGACTACTGCTTCGGCCTCTACGGCCGCCCGCCGGCGCCGATCAACAAGAAGGTGCAGGCCAAGGTGCTCAAGGGCTACGAGCGCGGCGAGAAGCCGATCACCTGCCGCCCGGCCGACGTGCTCGAACCCGAAATGGACAAGGCCGCCGAGGCGGTCAAGGACCTGGCCAAAGGCGTCGGCGACGTGTTGCTTTACGCGCTGTATCCGCGCACCGGGCTGGCGTTCCTGCGCTACAAATACGGGCTCGATCCGCAGCCGCCGGGCGAGCCGGCGAAAACGCTGGAAGACGTGCAGCGCGAGGATGCGCTGATCAAGAAGGCGCTGTCCGGCGAGCTGACCACCAAGACCTACGCCGCCGATCTGAAGAACACGCGCACCTATCGCGTGGCGGTGGACGGCGAGGTGTTCGAAGTGGCCGTGGAGCTGACCCCGCCGGTGCCTGGCCCGGCCTCGCGTCCGGCCGCGCCGCCGCCAAGCGCACCGCCAAGCGCTCCCTCGCCGAAGCCGATGCCGACGCCCCACCAGAGCAACCTCAAGCCCGGGCGCCACAGCGGCATCCGGCGGGTGCAGACGATGGACGAGAACGAATCGTCCGGCACCTCGGTGCTGGCTCCGATGCCGGGCACCGTCGTGCGCTATCTGGTTGCAGTCGGCGAGACGGTCAAGAAGGGCCAGACGGTTGTCATCCTCGAAGCCATGAAAATGGAAAACGCCTTGCCCGCGCCGGCCGCCGGCACCGTCGCCGCCCTCGGCCCGCCCCCCGGGGCGAACGTGAAGCGGGGGGAAACCCTGGTGACGTTGGGGTAGGGGCGAAAGCCACCCATCTGAAGCGGCGGAACACGTTCATCCCGAATTCGGGACGCACATTCCCTTTAACAACTTGAAAAAAAAGTATCATCGGCATCGGAATTAGCAAAGTAACGTACTACGCAACCATCTTGGAGGGAGGTTATCTTGGCTATTTACTATGTGGACAACGACTAGTCGGACGATTCGGGCAACGGCACTTTCCGGGCCAGCGTACTTCGATAGGGGATTGAGTTGTTTTCGATCCTGGGAGAACACATGGTTATTTTTGCAATTTGGGAGGCGGCTGGAACATGTTGAACGAAGCCCGTCAAAAACAATTCCGAATTTGGGACGAGAGTGAATCAATAACAAATCGTTTGGAGAATTGAAGAGGGATTTCATGTGGCTAGTGGTTCCCCTTGGCCTTCTCCTCGTGACGTTGATAGCGACCGAATTGTCAGCTTCTTGGGACGTATACCATTTCAACAACGATAGCTACGAAATCGATTCGCGCTGCACGGCCAGCAACAACCTTCCGGGCGTAGCAATGCTGAGTCGCTATCGCGCCGAGATGGCCGACTGGGGATGGAGCAATTCCATCTTCTACCCCGTCCAGCATCCGATGTTCGTTGATCCCGACCTATTTAGCGGTGGACAAGATTACGAATACATTGATGACGCGAGGATTGCCTGGATGACTGGGCACGGTGGTACGTCGGGGACGATTCCGGCTTTCTTTCGAATGAAATTGCAAACGTTCGAAAGCAGCGTCCTTGAGTCATGCTACTTGGCGCCCGAATTCACCATGCGGCTTGGCGACCAAGGGATGCACCTCGATTGGTTGCATGTCATTTCTTGCCATAGCTTGCAAACCGACGACAACTCATATCAGTCGTGGAGATCGGTTTTCACCGGAGTACACCAGATTCACGGGTTTCATGGCCTGGCGTGGTTTAGGAGTGCGAATAGCAATCTGGCGTATGCGTACGAGGATTTTGCGCACGACTCTCACAGCGCTGCGCTTGCGTTAGAATGGGTGGCTGAACTATTTTTCCCGGAAGAATTCGAGGATCCATTCGGATCGGGGATATATCATGACCAATGTCCCGTAGCATATGTTGGCCGGGACACCGTCGCTTCTGCGTTGACGATCTTGAATAACGAGAAATACCCAATTCCTGACCGCGTGCCACCAAGCCTGACATATTCCGACGAATTCACACCAACTCACTAGTACCAACTTGACTGTATCAGCAACCCTGTGGTTCTCCTGTACAACGACGCGGACACGCTCGGCCTAGATATCTCTGACGCCATTCTGGAAAAGGACCATTCCGGTTGGTCGATACTCACTAATGACCGTTTCGAGATCCGTCGCAGGGAAACCAGCGGCCATTTTACGTTCGTAGACAAAACGATTTCAGACCTGAAACATTTCCCAGAGGGCGAAGAGCCGGTGACTGAAGAAGACCTGACAAACAAATCGATCGATTTGTTGCAGTCGCTCGACGTTCCTTCAGACGAAATCCACGACATTTCGGTGAAGCGGATCATCGATCAAGCAGAGGATGAATTCGGCTTCGATGTCGGAGATCGTTTAACGGCCGCTTTTCTGGTGTATGTCGACCGCGTGATAGCAAACACACCGGTCGAAGGATCGTACGCCAAACTGTTGTTCACGACCGAAGGGCGCCTGATAAAAGTGAGCACTAGGTGGCGGAACGTGACCGGGCAAGCAATTGACATATTGCCGATCATTGAAGAAGAACTACTTCGCAATACCGCATTGGCTGTTTCTGCCAAAAGCCTTCTTCATGGTAAGGTTGACGTGTTCTATGGTGGGTATGCCTATGTCGAGGAATTTGGTGAAGACGCGGTCGAACAAAAAACCTTTGACCTGCATTTCGTTTTTCGTTACGCGACGGCTGATTCGCCATTGATGTCTGGCGTATTGAATGCGGTGATGGAATCCGCGCTTGCGGGAGGAGTCTGATGAAAGCCCGGTGCAGCCTCATCCTTCTAGGTCTCGTACTTATGATTGGACAAGAAGCCATCGGCAACCCGATCCAACTTGGCGTCATCGAGGACGCGTTCCAGTTCAAACAGAACGTGTGCCTGGTCTTCCAAGGCTATTTTTCCAGTGGACCCTACCGTTTGGAGCGTACGATGGACAGTCAGACAATACGCATCATGGACGACTGGGAGATACCGGCGGAAGATCCGCTGAAGGAATGCGGGGACTACCGTCTCTATATCTTCGAAGACGCATGCGTACCAGCCGGCCAAGCGTTGTACACCCTGTTCCAGAAGATGCCCAGCGGCTGGGACAATGCCGGTTCCGAAACCATTCAAGTTGAAGACAGCGGTGAGGAATGCGGCAACGACGACGACTGCGCGGCGCTGATCGATCCGGACGAATACCTGCCGTGTAATTTGGACGACGACGACAACGACAACGATGACGGGTGCGGGTGTTGAGGAAGCAACGTGTCTGAATGGAATCCCATCGCCCTCTGGTTTGCCTTCTTCGTTTTCGGCCAAATGATCGAGACCCCAATCTACGTTGCGTTCGCGCGCGGCCGGGCTCCATGGTGGCGTGGGGCCTTGGGCGGCTTTGCCTGCACCACAATTACCCACCCGCTGCTTTGGTTCGTCTGGCCCACTGTCGTGCACCCGTGGCTTGCCTATGCAATCAGCGGCGAATTGATCACCTTCGCCGTCGAGTCGATCGTGTTCTATCTTGTTGTCCGTTCGGTCTCTCTTGCTCGCGCGGCGTCGTCGTCGTTTGCCGCCAACCTAGCCAGCCTGCTGGCTGGGATAATAGTGCAGTGCGTGTTTCAATTATAAAATTTCAACATAGCCGGTTAGTCTCGTCCGAAATCGGGATTTGTCTTGGACAGTGATCACTCCGGAGCCCAAGTCCGTTTGCGACCTGCGCGCCGTGGCCGTCGATGTTGATGGCGACGTCTTCGCTGTCGGCGGGGCGGAAAACTCCTCGCGCATGATCACGGTCAAATACTCCCCCACCGGCGACGAGTTATGGGTGGCCGAGTTCGACGCGGACAACCCATGACCGTCGCCGCCCTCGGCCCGCCCCCCGGCGCGAACGTGAAGCGGGGCGAGAGCTTAGTCACGCTGGATTAGGGGACCGGGTTTCGGATATGGAAGAACGGGTCGCGGTACTGTGTGAATAACCACAAACCAATACCAATGTCTCCGTTCCTGTCGATCGTGCCTATCCTGTGAAGCCTGTCCAAAAAGACGTTGTTGCCGAAAAACGCCACGTTTTCGTACAACCACGTCGCGCAAGTGTTTGATTTTAAAGACCCCCCTTTTCAGTTCATCGCCAAAAACCGCGCAAAACGAGTCGTTTTCGGCAGGCAAGTGCTTGTTTTCGTTAGGTCCGATTTCCGTCAAAAGAGCATTTTTCAACCGTGGTTTTTGCCGATTTCGTGCGTGCGGAGACGCGCCGCTGTAAGAGCGAAAATGCACATTTTGAATGACGGCTCGAAGGGGCTGAAATGGCCGTTCGAAATGCTGTGACAGATTTCACAAGGCGATGGATTTTACATCGGGGCCTGTTATCCCGACTGAAGCCCGAAGCGAACGCGACGGGCGAGCGGAAAGGATCCCTTCCCAGACCTGATCCCTTCCGCAAAATGGTTGCTGCGCAACTCAAGGAAGGAACCTCTGCTCGGCTCGCTCGTCGAACTCGTGCGCCTCGGTCGGAGTGACAATCGCCCCTCGGCTGCGCTCGAGCTATGCATATCCCCTTCGCTCACGCGTCCGACGACGTGGAGCACAAGGCCGGGTTCGACCTGCTGTGGATGACGTCGTTTCTGGCGGATCGTCAGTCGGCATGCGATTTGAACTGTCGGTTGACCTGATGGTATTTTGAGCCGTTGTAACAGAGGTAACCCGTGGGAAGGTCGATGCACGTCGTCTGGCAAACCTGGCACGAGCCCATCGGCGCGGCTGTCGCGTTGAACGAAGACCCCGATGGCGACGGCACGGCGGTGACGATGAACATTAGAATGCCGGGCCAGTACTTCGACGCGGAGACCGGCCTCCACTACAACTGGCACCGGTACTACGATCCGGCGGTGGGGAGGTATGTGCAGGCGGAGGTGCCACACCACGATCAATCAGTGATCAATCCGTTCATCTATACGGGCAACAATCCGTTGAATTGGGCAGACAAGAGCGGATGGAGAGTACAACCAGGCTATGATTGCGTTACCTTTTTGAAAGCCGGCAATCCCGATTCCTTCTGGGCGCTGTTTCCTCTTCTAAGTGACCCAACTCTTGATGCTTATGCCTGCAGTTGGGATTGTCCAAAAGGACTCACCGTCACTGTTTGCGATGACATCTATCCAAATAATCGACCTGATCCGGCTGCTTCTGCACTAAGATTACCCGACGGAAGTTGTGAGTTGAACCTCAGCCGCGATTTCTTCCGGGAACGCACCAATCTAGATGAAGTCGAACGGTCTTGTCTAATCATGCACGAACAATGTCACCTATCAAAGTACACTAGGGAGGACACGGAGTGTTGGGCGGATGCGGTCCAAGCCGGGTGTCTTACCAGCCGCGTCGAAGTGTTTCAGGAACGCTTGGCTAAATGCCTAATTGGTGGTCCACCGGGTCCTCCTTGTGTGCGTTAGTCGGTGGAGAACGTGCGAATGAGCAATCATGATGACTGACTTACGAGTTCTAGTCCGCCATCTCTGTGAATCGGCGTGCTGGGGTCCCTCGGAACCGGCGGCGTGGTTCTGTCGGTATTTTATCCGAAACTATGGCTGGCAACTGGTGCTCGCGGGGCTGGCGACCGGAGTGTTTGTGCATACGCTGGTCTGCACCGGGTGGATAGTTGGCAGGCGCCAACGTCCGTATGTTCGATGGCACTATTTCATTCTCAAACTGGTGACCTGGCTGGTTGTGCCCTACGGAGCGACCAATGTCTTTGGCTTTCTTGTTCCGGACCAACATCGTCCGTGGTTTGGTCCGAACAATGAGCTGCTGATTTGCGCTGTCTATCTCGCGGTCAGGGTGCCGGTCGTCTTGTTCGTCCTGCGCAAAAAGGATGTGGTTCCTTTCGAGTTCGCGGCGGCGATGGTCGAGCCATTTCTGATGTTGTCGATCATGAAATGGATCATTGCCAATGTCTTCCCGGCGTGGGGTCTGACCTAGCGGATGCTGTTCAAGGAGTGACCTTTGTTCGATTGGCTATATTTTTGGTTCATTCGTAGCGACGGTTGGCAAGCCATGGTCGCCGGTGTGATGGGTGGTCTGGCGGTCCAGGCATTGGTCAACGGTATGTGGCGGGCTTACCACCGCAGTTGGCCGAAAATCGGGTGCGTTTTCTATTTTGCCAAGCTGACAACTTGGCTTCTTGTCCCGTACAACCTTCTCTCCTGGTACGCGTTGGGGATTGGGACCATTGCGAACTACTACGATGGCTACCGAGGTTTCTTTCTTATCCTCCAATACGCACTCATTCGAATTCCTGTGCTAGCGTTCGTTGCGAAGCGAAAAGACTTTGTTGTTTTCGATCTGATTTCCATCGTGTTCGAAGCGGCAATCGTTCATGCCTTGTACGGTTGGATACTGGTTCACATCTATCACTTCAACGTCGCGTCTTTGATGCAGTGATTGCCTAGCGGAACTTCTGACTTCCTGACCACCCACCTGGCCGACGGGGTGGGGGAGATCATCGACCCGCTGGCGGCGCGGTAGGGGGCGCCCACCGATCTTGCCGCTTTTTCGGCCCCCGGGGGGCTTGCCGTAAGCCCTCGGGATGTGTACCTTTCGCACGCCCGGAGAGGTCTAAACTTTCCACCGAGAAGGGGTGTCGGATAGGCACCGGGTGAGGTGGAACGTAGGGATTTTCCAGCAACGGCCGACGGGCGAACGAGAAGGAATAGCGGACGATGAAGACAAAAGCTTTGTATGTGTTTGTGTTATTGGTGGTTTTCGTTGCATCGGCAGCGGTGGTCGGCGGCTGCGGTGGGAAGTCGGAAAAGCCGAAAGACCTGAAGCCCACCCCCGAAGTGGTCGAGGGCGAGGGCGGCCCGCAGATCCCCGGCGCGACCGGCTATTCGGACATTGCCGAACGGGCGGTGAAAAGCGTGGTCAATATTTCCTCGACCAAGGTGATCCGCCAGCAGGGCCAGCCCAATCCGCTGTTCAATGACCCTGTGTTTCGGCGCTTTTTCGGCAACCCGTCATTTGGCGGCCCGCGCGAGCGGCGCGAGCGCGCACTGGGTTCGGGCGTGATCGTCAGCAAGGACGGCTACATCCTGACCAACAACCACATGGTCGCCGACGCGACCAAGGTAATGGTGCAGTTCAATGACGGCCGCGAGGTCGAGGCGAAAATCGTCGGCACCGACGAGAAGACCGACCTGGCCGTGATTAAGGTGGAAGAGAAAGAACTCGAACCGCTCCCGCTAGGCGATTCCGACCAGCTTCGCCTGGGCGAGGTCGTGCTGGCTATCGGCAATCCGTTCGGCCTGGGCAACACGGTGACCATGGGCATCGTCAGCGCCAAGGGCCGCACGAACATGGACATTCTCGACTACGAGGACTTCATTCAGACCGACGCGGCGATCAACGTCGGCAACTCCGGCGGCGCGCTGATAAACACGCGCGGCCAGCTCGTCGGCATCAACACCGCGATCTTCTCGCGCAGCGGCGGTTCGGAAGGCGTCGGCTTCGCCATTCCGATCAACCTGGCGCGTTCGGTGATGAACGACCTGGTGCAGTACGGCGAAGTCCGGCGCGGCTACGTCGGCATCTTCGTGCAAGACGTCAATCCGGGCCTGGCCGAACACTTCGGGCTCGACAAGCCGACCGGCGCGCTGGTCAGCGATGTGGCGGCCAACAGCCCCGCGGCCGAGGGCGGCCTGCAGCGCGGCGACATCATTCTCGAATACAACGGCAAAGAAGTGCCGAACGCGACGCAGTTGCGCAACACCGTGGCGCAAACCGAAATCGGCAGTGAGGTGGCGCTGGTGGTGCTGCGCAACAAGAACAAGATCGATCTGAAGGTGAAGGTGGCCCGCCGTCCGGCCGATGAGGCGACCGCCAACCGCCAGCCGCAGATCGAACCGCCGTCGAACGCCAACGTGCGCGTTGGCTTCGACGTGACCGATCTGTCGCCGTTCATCATTCAGCGCTTCCAGTTGCCGCCGAACCTGCGCGGCGTGGTGGTGACCAACGTGGTGCCGGACAGCCCCGCCGCCGAGGCCGGGCTGGAAACGCGCGACGTGATCACCGAAGTGAACGGCCGCCCGGTCAACGACGGCCGCGAGTTCTCGCAGATGCTCAAGAACGCCGGCAAGCATGCCGTGCTGCTGGTCTACCGCGAAGGCGGCACGATCTACGTCGATCTGCCGCTGGCGCAGTAAGCGGTCCTTGACCATTCGCGCCACGAAGATCCAGAGCCGGGCGGAAGAGGTCGTCAACGGCATCACGCACGGGCTCGGCGCCGCTCTCGCTGTCGTCGCGCTCGTGCTGTTGATCGTGTATGCCGTCTGGTACGGCGACACCTGGCGCGTGGTCGCGGTGAGCATCTACGGCGCGACGTTGGTGCTGTTGTTTCTCGCTTCGACGCTCTACCATCTGTTCACTCGCCCGCGCGCTAAAGAGGCGCTGCACCTGGCCGATCACGCAGCGATCTATGCGCTGATCGCCGGCACGTATACGCCGTTTCTGCTGGTCAACATGCGCGGGGCCTGGGGTTGGTCGATGCTTGGCGTGATCTGGGGCCTGGCCGTGACCGGCATCACGCTCACGCTGGCGCAGATCAAACGCCTGCAGAAGGCCCCGGTGCTGATCTATCTCGGCATGGGCTGGCTGATGATCGTCGCGATCGTGCCGCTGATGCGTTCGGTGGCCAGAGGCGGACTGCTCTGGCTCGCTGCCGGCGGCCTGCTCTACAGCTTGGGCGTGATCTTCTATCGCTGGAAAGGCCTGCGCTTCAATCATGCCGTCTGGCATGTCTTCGTGCTGGCCGCCAGCGCCTGCCATTTCTTCGCCGTGCTGGGCTACGTGGTGCTTGCGCCGGGGGTATAGGGCGGCGGCAACAAACGGCCTGCATTGGCCATCAGCCACACTCCCCATACCTACGTTTTTACCGCTCCATTACGAAACGTGATGTTTCGTCGATTTCGTCTCGGGTGGCGGACGCGGTGCCGGCGGCGCGCAACCTTCTGACATCAGGTGACAAATTCCTCCGAAACGGTGTTTGGCACGGGTCCTGCTTTTATTCCCCGCACAACACGGAGGAGCGAGAAAATGAGGCAGCGTCGATCGGACCGAAACGGTCAAAAAGGTTTCACTTTGACTGAACTTCTGGTGGTGATCGCGGTGATCGGCATTCTCGCCGGCATCGCGCTTCCGCGCCTGGTCGGTTATCGCGACGAGGCGGACAAGGTGTTTGCCCTCGACCAGCTCCGCGATTTGCAGGCGCTGGCGACGGTGTATTACCACGAACACGAGCAGCCGCCGACGATCGAGGAGCTGAGCGCGCAATACAACCGCTCGCACAACGACAAGATCATCGGCCGGTGGGCCGTGATGTCGGTCGGCTACGGGCAGAGCTCGGTAAAGTTGGCTGAAGGAGGCGTCAACGGTTACCAGCCGGCTTACATCATCTGCAGCACGTACGAGATCCGTAACGTGGCGTATGTGTACGGCCTCGACGACAAACCGCCTGAGGTGGCGAAGGTGGGCTCCGACCCGATCGGTATCGGCCAGTGCGGACCGAGCACGGGGTCGGCGCCTGCCCAACCGGCGGCCCCGGTACCGACGCCCGAGCCGCCGGCCAACCCCCCGGCCAGTCCGCCGCCGACCAACAATCCGCCGGAGCAGCCCCCCGGCAATCCGTCTGGCGGCAACCCGCTGTCGAACGAATGCAACGTCGACGAGCAGTGCCCGTGTGAAAACAATTGGCCGAACCATGGTCAGTACGAGAACTGTGTGGTCCACTTGGCCAACGAATGCTGGAAAGCCGGCAAGATCAGCAAGGAAACCCGCCAGCAGTGGGTCACCGATGCAGCCCATAGCATTTGCGGGATGTAGCGCGGCGAGAGTATACCTCCCACGGTACGGCCACTGGGTCTGGAGGGAGACCCGGTGGCCGTCGCGTTTTTGTTTCCGATAGCCCATTCCGTCGGAAAGAAACGATGCATTACGAAACGTGAGACTGTTTCCCGCGCTTCGACGGGCACGGATACTCGCCTTTCATGGCCAACCTGCCGAAATTTCTATATCGGATGGACGACTCCGATGTTTGGCATGAGTTCTGCCATACATAGCCACTGGAGGGGCAGGTGTTGTTGAAATGTTGCCAGGGGCAGAAAAGAGCTAGCGGCTTCACATTGGTGGATGTCCTGCTGGCCATCACGGTGGTGGGGATCATCACCGCCGGCGCGCTGAACCAGGGATTGGTCCAGCGTTTGCGGGCGAGTACCCGGTCTGCTGTGAGCGAATTGAATGCCTTGCGCGATTTGGCCGACCAGCACTATCTCCTCAACGGCCGGGCTCCGACGGTCGGCCAGTTGCGCACCATGTACCACAACCGCCACCACAAACCGGTGGTCGGCCGCTGGGTCGTGCTCGATGGCAAATCGCTGCCGCTGCCCGAAGACGGCATCCGCGGCTACCACCCGGCTTACGTCATCTGCAGCACGTTTCGGATCCCGAACGCCGACTACGTCTACGTGATGGACGGGCACCAGCCGGAATTCGCCGGCGTCGGCGACGACCCGCTCGGCGTCGGCCAGTGCGGACCGGCGGCGTGGGCCTATGCCGAGGGCGTCGATCCTTACCAGCCCGAGCCGGAAGTGCTTCGCCCGTCGGTAACCGTGTACAAGGCGGAGCCGCTGCCGAAGGTCAAACCGCGGCTGCTGGAAGAGCCGAAGGTCGAGGAAGTCGACGTATGCGCCCTCGACCGCCGCTGCCCCTGCCAGTCCACCTGGGCCAACCGCGGCGAATACGAAGACTGCGTGAAGGACGTGGCTCGCGAATGCAACGAATCGGGCCGCATCGGTCAGGACGTCCGCGAGCAGTGGCTCGCCGAAGCACGCGCCAGCATCTGCGGTCTGTGAGCGCGGAAAGAGTCCGGGGGATCCGAGACCCGGCGCCCGGCACCTGATTCCCCAAGCCTCAAGTCCTCATCTCTTCGTCATGCCGTCCATCCGTTGACACCGCCTCCGGCATGACCGAATCTGAAGCCTGAACCACCGGCGAGGAAGACGATGAATCCGGCGATCTATGCGGGTCGGCGCGCGAAGCTGCGCGAGTTGGTGAGCGAGGGAGCGATTCTGTTGTTGGGCAACGCGGAGGCGCCGCGGAACTACGCGGCCAACGCGTATCCGTTTCGACAGGATGCGACGTTCCTCTACTACACCGGGCTGGCGGTGCCGCAGCAGGCGCTGCTGATTCTGCCCGACGGCCACGAGATTCTGTTCGGCGAGCCGGTGACGATGGACGACGTGATCTGGATGGGGCCGCAGCCGGCGGTGCACGAGTATGCGGAAACGGCGAACATCGGCGACATCGGCAACCTCGAGTGGCTCAAGCAGACACTCGACAAACTGCGCGCACAGAACGTGACGATCCACTATCTGCCGCCCTATCGCGGCGAGCGCACGCTGTGGCTGGCGAAGCTGCTCGACTATGCGCCGGCGCACGTGGCCGAGGGCGTGTCGACGGCGCTGGTGCAGGCGGTGGTGAAGCAGCGCAGTCTCAAGTCGCCGGAGGAGATCGTCGAGATCGAAAACGCGATCGGCGCGACGGCGGCGATGATGCAGGTGGCGTTGCAAACCATTCGGCCGGGCGTGCCCGAATCGATGGTCGCCGGGTTGATGCAGGGCGTGGCCCTGGCGTTGGGCCGGCAACAGGCGTTCCTGCCGATCGTTTCGGTGCGCGGCGAGGTGCTGCACAACAACTACTACGGCAACGTCATGCAGCCCGGGCATCTGCTGCTGATCGACTGCGGCGCCGAATCGCCGCGCGGCTACGCCGGCGACATCACGCGCACCTTCCCGGTCAGCGGCCAGTTCACCGAGCCGCAGCGCGAGATTTACGAAGTCGTGCTGCGTGCGCAACAGGCGGTCATCGACACCGCCTCGCCCCGTGTGACCAACCGCGATCTGCATTTCGTCGCCGCGCGCGCCATCGCCGCCGGGCTGAAAGACCTCGGCCTGATGCGGGGCGATGTCGACGAAGCGGTGCAGGCCGGCGCGCACGCGCTGTTCTTCCCGCACGGCATCGGCCACATGCTGGGGCTGGACGTGCACGACATGGAAGACCTGGGCGACGCGGTGGGCTACGCGCCGGGCGACGAGCGCTCGCCGCAGTTCGGGCTGTCGTTCCTGCGCCTGGCCCGCGCGCTCGAGCCGGGCTTCGTCATCACCGACGAGCCGGGTGTCTACTTCATTCCGCCGCTCATCGACCAGTGGACCACGGAGAAACGCCACGAGTCGTTCATCAACTACGAGCTGCTCGCGCGGTACCGCGACTTCGGCGGCATCCGTATCGAAGACGATCTGCTGATCACCGACACCGGCGCGCGCGTGCTCGGCACCGGCATTGTCAAAGCGGTGAAAGACATCGAAGCGGCGATGAAGAGGGGGTAGGGGCTGCGGCCGCCGCCGGGCTATTTCTTTTCCGCCACGCAGCCATCCGCCGGCGTACACACCAAGGGCGAAGTTTCGCCGCCGCGTTGCACGGTCAGGCGGTAACCTTCGTTGACCGCGTCAAAACGGAAGGTGATCTGCGGATCGTCGGTCAACGTGGCGTCCAGCGCCAGCAGTTCCTCGAGCGAAGACGCAAAGCGCGCCTCGCCGCCGGGCGCCGATTGATAGAGCATCTCCTGCGCCGTGGCCGCGCGCTGCGCGTGTTGCCGCACCGCATCGGGCACGTTGGCGGCCGGCGCGGATTTGCCGCAGCCCGTCGCACACGCCAGGCAGCAGATCAAGCAGACGGTAAATTTCAGGTGGCGAAACATCGGCGCTTTCTAGCACAGGGACGTCGTCGAACTCAACCGGTCAAGACTCTTCGGCGGCGGTGTGCGGATGCGAGAAAATCCGGAGGCATCGCCCCGCGAACCCCTCCTCCCCTTGCAAGGGGTTCATTCAGTTTGGTTCCTCCGGACGATAGATCAATCTAGCAAAACCTTTGCCATCTTTCGGGTAAAACGCTAAGTCCAATAAGCGACTGACTTTTTCTCCGAATCGGTTTTCGCAATCGTCCAAGAATGGCCTACCGTGACGACATTTCGCGCGACGAAATGCCGCTTTTTGTCACTGTGTGTTGCTAAAAGAAACGATAGGAAACGCGTAATAGACCGGTGAAGTTGTTGATGCGCCGTTCGAGCGTGTGTTTCTGGCCGGCGACGATAACGTCTTCGTACACCGGCACCGGGTTGGCCAGTTCGGCGTCGGCGCCGAGGCCGAGGTAGAAGCCGGGCGTGAAGAGCTGCAGGTCGCAACCGAGCGAGGCGCCGAAGAGGAAGTAGTAGTTTTTGTCGATCTTGTCCTTGAAGGTCAGCCACGCCCCCGGGCCGATCCAGGGCTCGATCGTCGGCGCGGTCGCGCTGGGCAGCGCGAAGATCATCCGGTAGCGTGACACCAGACCGATGTCGTAGTAGATGTCGGGGAAGCTGTAGTAGAACGAGCCCAGCAGACCGAAGTTGCCCGGGCCGATGTCGACCAGCGAAAAGTCGACGAAGCCGCCGGTCGCCATGCCGGAGTCGCTATAGACCGACTCGTCGAGTTCTTTGCTCGCGCCCGACTGGGCGTCGACTTCCAGCGCGCGGCCGCTGTGGTAGTTTAGGCCGGTTACGATGCCGACGATGAGATTGGGCGACCGGTCTTCATCGGTTTCGCCATCGGTGGCGAAGATCACGCCCGACAGCGGCACCAGCAACAATCCTAGCAGCAGCAACAGGGCTCGCGCTTTCATCGCCAGGCCTCCACGCCGACAAACCGTTGCCGCGGACGCTATCGCGTCGGCCGGGTCATGTCAACAAACGGCGCCGCCGCCGAGCCACCGCGTTGAAATCGGAGCGTCAACATGCCTAACATGCCGCATGCGCCTGATGGTCGTCATGCTGTTATGCTTGCTGTCTGCCGCTGCGCTCGCGGCCTGCGCCGGTTCGCCGGACGACGATGACGCCGCCGCCGCGCCCGACGACGATACCGACGACGATCAATCCGTCGATGACGACACGCTTGATGACGATGCGATCGATGACGACGCCGTTGACGACGACCTGACGGATGACGACACGGCCGATGATGATGTGGCCGGTCCGTTCTGCGCCGACTTCGAGCGCTACTGGCATACGCTGGACGAGCGATATGCCTATTTCATCGAGAAGAACATCGATTGGGACGCGGTATACAGTGCCCAGCGCGACGCCGCGTGCGCCGAGGTTGATGTCGCCGCCTTTCAACTGCGGTTGGCGGCCGTCACTGCGGCGCTCGGCGACAGTCATACGTGGTCGAGCCTCAACCGCGTGCCCGCCGCGCGGCAGCCGGCGCGGGACGCGACCGGCGTGTGTCTGCAGCGCGACGCGGCCGGCGTGCATCTGTCTCATCTGACTGCTGAAGCACAAAGCGCGGGGTTGTGGTTGGGTGATCGTGTGGTTGCTTTGGACGGCGAAGCGGTCGACGCGGTACTCGCCCGCGCCCGTTCGTGGGAAGGCTGCTCGACCGATCAATGTTGTGACCGCTGGGTGCTGCCGTATGTCGATCGCTACGCGCGCGGGCCGCAACAGGTGGTCTATACGGTCGAACGCGACGGCGAGCAAATGGAAATTCCACTCGCGCGAAATGGATCGGCCTGGTACGGCACATGCCAGAGCGACCCCTTGCGCGAGTTTCTCGCCGACGCCGCCGGCACCTATGTCCATGCCAAGCCGATCGGCGACGATTTGGCGTACGTGCAACTGACCAATCTCAACGACGGCTATCAAGAGGCGATTCTGCGGGAGCTCGACGCCGCGCTGGCGGCGTTTGCCGATCGCGATGGACTCGTGTTCGACGTGCGCGACAACCATGGCGGCTCGGATCTGGTGGCCATGGCCGTGCTGGCCCGGTTTCTGGGCGAGGTGATCTGGCCCGTGCATGTGCGCTACAAACTCGGCCCAGCGCACGACTCGTTCACGCCGTGGATTCCGGAACCGATTCTTCCTGGCCTGGCGCCGACCAGCCAACCGGTGGTGTTGCTCGTCAACGGCGGCTGCCTCAGCGCGGCCGACTTTTTTGTCGCCGGCGCATCGCTGGTCCCTTCGTTTACCCTGCTAGGCACTACTTCCTGTGGCGGCACCGGCGCGCCCGACCATGACGTGCTGCCGATCTCGCAGACTACGTATTACTTCTCTCAGATGCAGCGGCGGTATGTACCGACCTGGGAACAGATCGAAGGGCGCGGCATCGATCCCGACATTGTTGTCGAACCCGATCCGGCTGATCTGGCCGCCGGTATCGACACCCAACTAGCCGCCGCGATCGCATGGTTGCGGGCCGGTCGCTAGGCGGCGGAGGTAGCGTGACTCTCTACTACGCGCTCGATCTGATGATTGGTTTCGGCGCGCCGCTGGCCGTGTACGCACTCTGGCGTCGCGGTTACATCGATCCGCGGCTGTGGCGAATGTTCTGGTTCGGCTGCTTCCTCGGTCTGTTCTGGGAAGTGCCGGTCTTCGTGCTGAGCAAACACGGGTCGGTTCCGTTCATCACCTGGGAGCGACCGCTGCCGGCGCACTACCTCGTTTTTCTCGTCGCGCACACGTTGTGGGACGGCGGGCTGTTCGTCGTCGGCGTGTGGCTGGTGAAACTCCTATGCCCGGCGCCGGCGCTAACGCGTTTCCGTTGGGACGAGTTGGCGGTGCTGGTGGCATGGGGGCAGGTGTCGTCGGTCGGCGTGGAGGTATCCAGCGTGTGGAACGATGCCTGGGTATACGTTGCGGGCTACTGGTGGAACCCGACGCTGGCCACGCTCAACGGCCACCCGCTTACCTTGTGGCCGCAAATCCCCTGGCTGGTGGCGCCGGTCGTGTTCTACCTGGTGTTCGTCCGCCGCCGGTAAAAAAGGGGCCCGGGGCGGCGCGACCCGGGCCCTGGTGCGATGGCTGCGTCAACTAGCAGCCGCACCCACCACTATCGTCATCGTCGTCACCAGCCGCGTCATCGTCATCCGCGTCGGTGTCGTCGTCTGCGCTGTCGTCGTCTGTCGCCTCGCCCGCCTGCAGATACTCGATCACGTTGACGAGTAGGCGTTGCGCCGGCATGGAATAGGCGTCGGGCGCCTGGACGCCGAAGGCCCACAGGGCGTACTTCCCGTCTTGGATCGCCAGCGGATAGTGACTCAGATAGGTCAGGTCGCGGCCCAGGAATTCCACGCCTGCCGGCGAACTGGCGTCGTCGTGCAACCCGAGATACGCGGCCGCCGCGGCCAGCACGTCGAAATCGCTGCCGTCGAGACCCAATTCAAACGGGTCATGCCACACCGCATGATCCAGCGACTGCGGCGCAAACCCTACGGCCGGATCCAGCTCCAAGCAGTTCTCCGCCGACAGGTACTGCTCGGTGTAGTCGAACACGTGCACGCCGCCGTTGTTGGCAACGATCGGTTTGCCGGAGTTGATCAACAGCTTGGCTTTGTCTTCGGTCCACGCCTCCGCGCCGGCGTTGTCGTCGACCATGAACAGCTCGTATTTCGCCAGATCGGCTTTGCCGCCGAGCGCGCCGATCTCCAGCAAATCCACCGTATAGCCGACGCTGGCCAGGAACTGCTGGAACAGCAGCGCCTGCACATCGTCGCCGGCGTACACGTAGCCGATGTCCACCGGCTCGCTCTGCACGTATTCGATCAGGTTGACCAACAGGCGCTGGCCGGCGGAGGTGTACATCGACGGACCCATCACCGCGTAGGCCCATACGGCGTAGTGGATGTTTTCAACCGCCACCGCGTAGTAGTCGGTGTAGCTCTCGCACTGACCGAGGAACTGCACGCCGGCCGGATTCGAGCCGTCGTTCTGCAGACCCCGAATCGTCATCGGCGAGATGAGCATGGGGAGCGGACCGCCGTTATCGGACTGGTCGACCTCATACGGCTCGTGCCAGATCGGGTGCGCATCGGCCGCCGGTTCCACTGCCTGCTGGTCGACGACGCCGGCAAAGTGATTCGCGCCGAGGTAGCCGTCGGCGTACGCCAGCAACGACAGGCCGTCGCCGTCGCCGATGATCGGCTTGCCGGTGTTGAGCACGAGCGCAGCGCGCTCCGCCGTCCAGTCCAGCGTGGTGTCGCTGTCCATAAAGAACACTTCGATTTCCGCCAGGTCGGGCGCGGCGTCGAGTTCGGCGATTTGCAGCAGTGACACGCGGTAGCCTTCGCCATTGAGAAAGAGGGCGAAGTCTTCCGCGCGCGAAAGGTTGACGCTGTAGACGTAGGCGATGTCGGTTTCCTCGTCGCCCGTGTCGTCGTCAGCCGCGTCATCGTCGGCCGCGTCATCGTCGGCCGCGTCATCGTCGGTCACATCATCATCCGCCGTATCGTCGTCGGCGGTGTCGTCGTCGATCACGTCGTCGTCGATGGAATCGTCGTCGATCACGTCGTCGTCGACCGAGTCGTCATCCACCAGCGGTGACGCCTCCACCGTCACATCGTCGACGCCCCAGCTCGAAGCCAGCGCGCCGCCGTAGTATGAGAAATAGAAACGGATGCGCACGTCGGGCTCGCCGTCCGCCTGCGGAATGGCGATGGTCTGGATCTCGCCGGTCACCGTGCCGTCGGTGGTGTAGACCGGCTGCCAGGTTTCGCCGCCGTCCAGCGAGATGCTCGCCTGGCCCATGCTGATGGCGCCGGTCTGGGTGAAGTAGTGGTTGAACGACAGCTCCGCGCCGGTGTAGCCGGTCAGATCGATCGCGTCGGATTCGATTGCCGCGTTCCATACCGGCAGGACACAGCCGGAGCGAACGACTTCGGCGTATTGATCGTCACCGAAATAGGCAATCAGGGCGCTGGCCGTACCAGGCGTGTGCCACTTGCAGGATGAGGTTTGAAAACCGGTGAATTGCCCCGCGCCGTCAGAGAAATTTTCGAGAAAAACGGTTTCCGCGGAAGCCGAAATGGCAGTAACCAGGATGACAATCAGGGCGAACCACAGATTTCTCATTTCTCGTTCCCTCCTTCTCGGTAGTGACGGGACCCGCCACCAGCCGACCCGACTCGAAGGGAACCAGTACCCGGCGGTGGTTTTTGCATCTGGCGTGCCGTTCGATCTTGCTTAGTCATTTCGTGAAGTTACAAAAAATCAGTTTCCGTGGCGGAATCAAAATTCTCACCATTGGTCTCAGAATTTTGTAATAAATAGAAGATTTCGATCCAAAAGTGGCATGTGTCGAATCGGGTTTGAGCGGCTCCGGTCAGGTGTGAAAAAGCACCGTCACGCCAAGAACCTTGTCCTAATGCAGAAAAATTTTTGGTATAATGCACCTTATTTCAGAATTGAAAACCGACGGTCGGATAAAAGGTCTGGGCTCGTTTGGGCCTTACCAACACGGCAACACGGGGGAGGAAACATGAGTCAAGAGTTGCTGAAGAGACTGGTACTGCTGGTCGCGGTACTGGCGGCCTGCGCGCTGGTGGTGGGTTGCGGGGGAGATGACGACGACAATGACGACAGCACAGCCGATGACGACGCGGGCGACGACGACGCGGGCGACGATGATGATGATATCGTCGATGACGACGACAATGTCGACGATGATGCCGATGACGACGCCGACGACGACGCGGATGACGATGCCGATGATGACGATTCGCATGGGGACGGCGACCAGGCGACCAACGGCGGGTTCGAAACCGGCGATACCACCGGCTGGGATGGCGAATGGCCGTGGGACCAGTTGGTCTATTCCGCCGACCCTGGCGACGACGACTCAACGCCCGACGACGACAGCGAATGGTACGTCACGCCGCACACCGGCAACTACGCCGCGTGGTTCGGCCAGACCTTCCAGGAAGGCACCGCGTGGCTGGGCCAAACGTTCGACGTGCCGGACAACCTGATGGCGGGCACGGTTGGGTTCTGGTACTACATGTCGAAGTTCGGCAACTGCCAGTTTACCTTCAACGCGACGCTGGTGGATGCCAATGACACCGACCTGGTGCTGGCCAACCTCGGCGCGTGGACAGAAGCCGATGCGGCGTTCATTGCCCACTACCAGGAATTGAGCTATCCCCTGTCGGGGACGGAGATTGCCGACCTGGCCGGCCGGGACACGATGTTGCGCTTCGACTGGGCCGGCTCCGGTGCGCTCATCAGTGCGTGCTACATCTACCTGGACGACGTGACTTTCAACATGACTTGGTAACGCGCGTCATTTGCAAATACACGGCAGGTGGGGCGGAGCGCAATCCGCCCCTATTTTTTCTTCGGTCCAATGCGCTTGTCGATTCTGCCCATCCGTGCGATAGTCCGTAGCTGGAGTGGGGCTGGTCGTCAGGGAACGGTCGTCCGTGAACAAACCCGGAGCGAATCTCGCCTGGTTTTCCCGCCGGCAGATCGGCCGTCTGATTGTCGCGCTCATGCTCGTGACGGTTGGCTTTCTGGCCGGTTTTCTGTATTGGCAATCCGGTGACATCGCCGGGCCGTCCACCTTGAAGAATTTTCCGCTCGGTGACCTCGGCGATATGACCGCTTTGGTGCGTCGACGCTTTCTAAAAAACAAAATGACTCCCATCACGCCGGAGATGGCCGATCGTCAACAGGCGCTGTGGGAACGCTTTCGTAAAGACCTGTTCTTCGATCCGCCGCCGACCGTCCCGTCACCTTCCGGCTATGGCCCTGGGGATCCGATGCAAGCGCGCGTGGTGGTGCTCGGCTTGGACGGCGCGACCTGGAAAGTACTAAACGCGTTGTTGGCGGCGGATTTGATGCCGAACCTCGAACGCTTTCTCGTCGATTCCAGCTTCGGCCTGTTGCAGACGGACGAAGCCTACTCGCCGATTTCCTGGACCACTATTGCGACCGGCAAGCTAGTGAACAAGACGTTGCACTACCAGAATCGCGGCGATGTCTGGGGCTATCAGTCGTCTGCCGTATTGGCCAAGCGATGGTGGGAGATCCTGGGTGCGCGCGACGGCGGCGACGTCGCGCTGGTGGACTACTACTACACCCCCTCGGCCGCCGAACTGCCGAAGGCGGAGTTGTACCAGATGGATCCGCCGGTGGTGCATCCGGACAATCTGTTGGCGGGGGTGGCCAACTCGGATCTGCAGGTGCGGATTCCCATCGTTCTTACCGAGAAGATCTTGCGGGAGGGACGTCGGCGGTACATTGCGACCATCATTCGCGAAACCGACAGCGAGCAACACGAGTGCCTGCCGTTTTTCTACCTCGACTACGTCCCGCGTTTCCGGCGGTTGCGCATTCTCGACCATGCCCTGGTTGATGCCTTCCGCGCTGACGTCGAACAAATGGTACAGACCTATCAGGCCATCGACCGCCTGATCGGTTTGCTGAGGCAGTACTACAGCCGCGACTATGTGTTCATCGTTTCCGACCACGGGTTCCGCGCCGATGTGCCGCGAGTCCTCATCGAGCCGACCGACGAACTATGGCAGGCGGCCGGCTTTACCGCGACGAACGTCCAACCGAATGGCGTGGCGACCTGGATGGCGGGTGACGAACCGTTTGAGGTGCGCTGGTTCGAGGAAGAGTGGGGTACGCCGCTCTTCCGTTGGCGCGAAAACGAACGGGACATAGTCTACTACACCGTCGCCTCCCGGCGCTACACGTTCCGCTCGCTTCGCGGTGACCCGGACGTCGCGAAAACCCTCTACCACCGGCTGTTGACGGCGACCTTCAAGTGGAACAGCGCGGGATTGAGTCTGTTCGATATCGGCCAACGTGGCGATCAGGTCGCGCTGCGACTGTCGCCGGAAACCATTTCGCTGGCGCGCCTGTTCACCGGCAGCGAGGTGCAAGGGCCGTTGCGGCTGCGCCAGGTCGGCAATCATCATGAAAAGGACGACCCGGGCGTGATCATCATGCGTGGCCCGGGCATCGCTTTGGACGGCCAAGTGCCGTCCACCGCCACCGTGGCCGACATCGTGCCGACCTTGCTCTACTTGAAAAACTATCCGGTCGGGGCCGACATGGACGGGCGGGTGCTGCAGAGTGTCATCAATCCGGCCTGGCTGGCTTCCCGACCGGTGCGTACCATTCACACCCACGACGACGATGCATTTCTGGCCACCCGGGTCATTCGGTCTGTTCCTCTGTCTGCGGAAATGTTGCAGCGCCTGCGAACGCTCGGCTATCTCTGATTTGGCTTTGCCCGACGGGCGGATTCGCGGCTAGGCCAATCCCTCGACCAATTGATCGTCCCACGCTTGTGCGCCTTCGCCGCGCCGGCAAATCGCGCGGCGGTTGGCGAAATCGACCACGGCCTGAAAAGCACCGTGATAGAAGAGCCCGGCCTTCTTCAGCCGGCGGTGCCAGACCAGCACGGCCGGTTCACCGGCGAAGAGTTGGCCGCGGCTGTTGCGATCATACAAGTGCAAGGATTGGAAGACATAGGTGTGCGTCTCGTTGGTGACATGGAGATACGCCGACTGGCCGTCATCATCCAACACCAGACCGCACCCGGTGCCCGGCAGCGGAAAGCGGTAGACGTTCGGGCCGGAGAAGTCCAACACCTGGACGGTGATTTGAGCTTCGGGCTGCAGCGCGCAACCCACATGAACATCGCGATCCGTGGCACTAGTCATGTCGGTTGTTTGCATGTGGCCTCCTTGGTGTGCGGCACCTAGATCAGGTGCAGCATATCGGTGTATTTCGGCAGCGGCCACAATTCGGCCGCGACTTCGATCTCGATCGCGTCGCACACGGCGCGCAGTTCCTCCAACGCCCGGCAGCCGGTATCGCCCAGGTAGCTCGCTTGGGCTGCGACGTCCGGCAATTTGTCGACCTCGGCCAGGACCGCGCCGGCCGCCTTGAGGCAGATCTTCAGCCGTTCAAGCAGCTCGGCCAGGCGGTCGAGATCCTGCCGCAGCAACGGATGCGCCTTGCTGTCGTTGGGCACATTGTCCAGGGCAGTGGCGACCAAGGAGATCTGCTTCAGCAAGGCGGGTTTGATCTGTGTCTTGCCGATCTCGCGCAACACATTCAGTTCCAACACTTTGGTGCGGACATAGGTTTCGCGTTTGATTTCCACCCGCGAGTGAATCTCCGCCTCGGTGAGCACTTCGTAGTCTTGATAGAGCTGAATCACATCGGGTTCGAGATACGTGCACAAGGCTTGCGGGGTGTTGCGGGCGTTGGGCAGGCCGCGGGTTTCGGCTTCCTTCAACCAGTCATCTGTGTAGTTATTGCCTTCGAAGCGAATGCGGCGGGTTTCCTCCACCACGTTGCGCACGGCCGCCAGCGCTGCGGCGGCGACGTCCTCGTTCTGCAAGGCGGCCTGTTGCTTTTCGATGCGCGCCAGCATGTCTTCCAAGCCGCAGGCCACGGCCAGGTTAAGCACCACCGTCGCTTCGGACACGTTCTGCGACGAGCCGACGGCGCGAAACTCGAACTTGTTGCCGGTGAAGGCCACCGGCGAGGTGCGGTTGCGGTCGGTTGTGTCGGGCACGACCCCAGGCAGATGTCGCACTTTGAGGTCGAGACTCGCCTTCTCCCAATCGGCGACGTCCTGGCCTTTGGCAATGGATTCGATCACGTCGCGCAGGTAGCCGCCAATGAACACCGACATGACCGACGGCGGCGCCTCGTTCGCGCCCAAACGGTGGTCGTTACCGGCATCGGCCACGGCGGCGCGCAGCAGCCCGCCATAACGGTTCACCCCCAGCAACACGGCCGACAGAAAGACGAGGAACTGCACGTTGCGCTTGGGGGCCTCGCCCGGCTCAAGCAAGTTGTTGCCGTCGGAATCCTGTAGTGACCAGTTCAAGTGCTTGCCGGACCCGTTGATGCCGTGGAACGGCTTTTCGTGCAACAACAAGGCGAATCCGTGTTCGTCGGCCACTTGGCGCAGGATTTCCATGGTCTGTAGGTTGTAGTCAATCGCCAGGTTGGCCTCGGTGTACGACGGCGCCAATTCAAACTGATTCGGCGCCACTTCGTTGTGCCGCGTCTTGTACGGAATGCCGCGCTCGAACAGCCGAGCATCCACGTCTTCCATGAAGGCCAGCACCTTCGGTTTGATCGCGCCGAAATAGTGGTCTTCGAACTGTTGATGCTTGGCCGACGGAGTGCCTTGCAGCGTGCGGCCGGTCAGCAGCAAATCGGGACGGCGCGCGAAGAGCTTTTTGTCGATCAGAAAGTACTCTTGTTCCGGACCCACCGTCACCCGCACGTAACGCGCGGTGCGGTTGCCGAACTTCTTGAGTACCTTGAACGCGATACGCTCGACCACGCCCAGCGAACGAAGCAACGGCGTCTTCAGATCAAGCACTTCGCCGGTGTACGACAGGTACACCGACGGAATGACCAGTGTTGCGGTCTTCTTGCCGCGGATCAGGAAGGCAGGAGAAGTGGGGTCCCACGCGGTGTAGCCGCGCGCCTCGAACGTACTGCGCATGCCGCCTGACGGGAACGACGATGCATCTGGCTCGCTCTGAATGAGCTGCGCGCCGGAAAAGCGTTCGAGTACCACTCCGTTTTCCACACTGAGGAAGGCATCGTGCTTCTCGGCGGTGACGCCGCGCATCGGCTGAAACCAGTGGGTAAAGTGCGTGGCGCCATGAGCCATGGCCCACTCCTTCATGGCGTGAGCCACCTGGTCGGCCAGATCGCGCGACAATGTTCCGTTGCGTTCGATTACCTCTACGAATTCGCGGTAGGCCGCCTTGCTCAGACGGCTGCGCATGGCTTCTTGGCCAAACGACATCTCACCAAATACTGGCGCCAGTCTCACCGTGGTTTCCATCACTTTTTTGCTCCCTCTTCAGGGTCGTTGTTGGTAAGTCAATACCACAAAGTTGACCTTTGCACAAGCAAAAGGTGAAAAATGTGAAAATTCACCACTTCGACAGTGCAAAAAATTACGAAATCTAAGTTTTATGCATACGAGAATGCGTCCAAAAACGAAATATTGCGTTACGACGACGGAAAAGCAATATAGAATTCACCAAGATTGCCCAATATTGGAACATTCGTCCGGGAAGAGGGTATTTGAAATGCAACGGGCCCGGAAAACCGGGCCCGCAGACGATGTGATTACCCTTTTAATTGGCAGCCGCAGCAGGTGTCGCGGGGCCTAGTAGAACGACGGCTTCCGCCGCTTCGCGCCGCGCCTTCAACAGTGCCCGAAACGCGACAAAACCCGACGCCGGCATCGTCGTGCTGGTGTACTCCGTTATGTCTTCAAAGGTCAGGGTGTTGCCTTCGAGTTTCCATGCCGCGCGGTAGCGGCACCAGGGGCTGTCGGCGCTGGTCGGCGGCGGCAGGGATTCGACCTTCATCGACGCCGGCAGATGGAAGCGGTAGGTGTTCTTCACCTGGTGCAATCCCGACCGTTCGAAGGGGTAGAGTCGTTCCGGATTTACCTCGGCCAGATCGCCGAAACGTAGGTCGAACAGCCGGATGATGGAATACGTCCCGCCCGAGCCTACGGCCAGCATCGGCGTTTCCGAAACGCGGTGCAAGATGACCGGGTCGCGCAACTCGTTTATGCCGTCGACGCGGAATTCCATCAGCCGGTTGCGAAATGCGAACGAACGCACCGCGCGGGTCATGCGGTCGCGTATCTGTTCGGCTTCCAGATGGCGATAGCCGCGGTACGGGGTCGCAAAGCCGCCGACGAGACGATGCTCCTCGGTGATGCGGGCGCCGCCGTCAGGTTGAAGTTGAATGTCATACACGTAGTCGGCCGCGTTGGCCGAAGCGGGCAATGCCGGCGTCCGCTGCAGCCGGCCGCTGTCAAGATCGACGTAGAACGAATCGTTTTCGGCGACATCGAGCATGCCGAAGATGCGGTTGCTGTCACCCAACGACGCGAATACCGGTTCCGCCCCAGGCAGGTCGAAGCGCAACATGGGCGTGTCGGCCAAACCCAACGTGGGAATCTGCTCCACCGGAAGATGGCTGATCCGGCTCGACAACAGTCCGAGGTGAACCGGCAGCCCAACGGCCTTGGCCAGCGCATAGAGCAATACCGTGCGATCCAACTGATTGCCGTGCCGATCGGCCAGGGTGGATGCCGGCGGCTTGGGCAGGCCGTCACGGTCCCACATGCTGACTTCGCCGTCGCGCACCTCGCGCAGCACGAAGGCATACAACGCCGCCGCAGCTTCGGCCCCTTGCCGGCCTTCGGTCAATTTCTTGGCTTGCGCCTCCACGGCGGGGTCGTCCGCCAACCGCGGCGTCAACGCCTGACGGTAGTTCGCAGCCAATGTGCCCCAGTCGACCTTCCGGCCCACGGCGAACATTGGCGCGACTTCCGACCAGGGCACCATCATCGGTTCCGACAGCAACTGCGGCAGCGCCGTCGCCTGGTACATCAACGTGCGGCGGCCGGCGGCGGTTTCGTCGGTCTTGGTGACCTGGTCGCCGAGGTTGCGCTCCAACAACGCCAGCGGCATGCCGGCGGGCACATCGATGATCGACCGGATGACCTTGGTCGGCCCTTCGAAAGCAAACACCCGCTGCGTGTAGAGGTTCCAGAGGTCATCGACCTTGTTCTCGGCGGAAAACTGGAAATAGATGAAGCCGCCGACCTTGCCGCCCGGAATGGCGATCTGCACCAGCCGCTGCTGGCTGCCGTCGGGCCGGCCGTCGCCCAGCGCACTGTCCTTCACCGAACCGGCGGACAGAATGCTGATCGAGCCCTGAGGCGAGATCGAGTAACCGAAGTCGACCTTCGCGCGCCCCCGCAGAGCGTTGTAGGTGTAGGTGACGTTAGCGTTGTCCAGGCCGGCCTGGGTGTTGATGCGCTCGAGGCGGCGCCAGAACGTGGTGACCTTGCCGGCGTCGAGGCGGGTGACGCGTTCATCGAGCAGAATCGACGTGGGATAGCGCTGGTCGGTCGGTGTCGTGCCGGCTTGCTCGATCAGGCGCAGGACCTCGCGGTCGCGCAGATCGGCCAGGCGCGATAGCGTCGTATCGCCAACGCGCTGGCCCAGGTCGATGCGCACGACGTGGCCGGCGGGGAAGATCTTCTCCTCGCCGGAAAGAGTCACGAAGCGCACTTCGTTGAAGCCGACTTCCACCAGTCGGCCCGGCAATTCCTCACCGTTTTGCAACACCAGATTGTCCGGACAGGCCGGATCGACGCGATAGGCCGGCGTAGCGCACGCGGCCAACGTGAGCAGCAGCGCCAGCAGCAATAAACGGCGTTTCATTGCGGCACCTCCCTGGCGAACGCCCGGCGGGCAAAGAAGGATTCAATATCGATCAACGTCTGGCGGTAGGCGGTGTACTGATCCGGGCTGACCCGCGTGTCGCGATTGACGAAGCGGTAGACCAAGCGGAACCCGTCGGCGGTCCGCTCGTAGCGGCCGTCGAAATCGAGCAGCGGCGTGCGTACGACCTTGGGCTGCGGCATGTCCTCCAGTTTCCAATTCGGTGGCAGGTGCACGTTGAACACCTGGCTTTCGGTGTACTGGGTCGGCGTCAGCAATGCCGTCCGCCGCGTCTCGTTGTCCACCTGTGCGAAGCGGTCAGGCAGTTCCGGCAGATCCACCACCCACATGCCGCCGGTCTTTTTGGCCAGCATCGGCAAGCGGTAGACCAACGTGGTGCGCAACGGCTTGTCCGGATCCTGCACGTTCTCGTCGTTGAAGCTAATCAGTTCCGCGCCCGGGCCGCGATCGAGCACCTGCTCGCGCAGATCCTTTTCCCGCGTGCGTGGATCGATCGATTCGAGATAGCCGCGGTTGGCGGCTTCGAAGATGCCCATCGAGGTGTCGACGCGGGTTACGGTCGCCGCGCCCTGCGCGTCGAATCTCACATCGATTTCGATGTTCGATCGGCTGCTGTCAGGCGGCGGCATGTCAATCCAACCCACCGTCCGGCCTAGCGCATCGACGTAAGGCTGGCCGTGGTCGTCCCAGCGGAAGAAAGGGTAGCGGAAGGTTTCGGCGGTGGCGTCGAGGAAGAACGACCGCCCGTTGAGGAAGACCTTGGTGATCGCGTGGTTGCCGGCGAGGTTGGGCACGGCGTAGAGTTCGTGCGCAAAGCCGAAGGTGCCCAGCACCACTGGATGGGCTTCCACGCCGATTGCCTTGAGCATCGTCGCCATCAGAATGGCCTTGTCGGTGCAATCGCCGTAGCCGTTGGCGAGGGTCACTTCGGCCGGATGACCGGTGAAACCGGTACCGAAGTCGGTCTTGATCGAGATGTACCGGATCTTGCGCTGCGCATACTGGTAGATGCGCGCGATCTTCTGTTCGACGTCCGTCGCGTCGCCGACTGCGGCCGCCACCGCGCGCTTGACCGAGTCGGTTACCACGATCCGGGTGCGGTAGAACTCGGTCAGCAGGTCGAAGATCGGGTCCCACGTTTCGATTACCCGCGCGCGCAGGGTGGGGGCATATTCCAACTCCGGCGCCATGTGCGGTTCGGTTTCCAGCGGTGCCACGTCGGTCATCGCCCAACGGTAGGTGGTGGAACCGTCGGGGTTGTCGGTGACCGTCGGCGGCTGCTGGGCGGCGGGCATGTTGCGCGTTTCCCAGAACAGCTTTTTCGCGGCCGGCACGACGATATCGACGCTCGAGAGCGCCACCGGCGAGGTCGACTGGAAGTAGTATTCGGGAAAGAAGAAGTCGGGATGGATCGGCTTGACCGTTTTGTTGCGGTACCAGTACTCGACGATGTCGCCGAGGCGCACCTCGGGGATCATAAGCTGGTAGGAGACGCCGCGGTTGAAGAACAGCGTGCCGGCGTAAGGTTCGGTCTTGGTCACGAATTTCGCCCCGGCCGCCTGGAATGTGCCGTCAGGGTGCACCACCACGCCGAACGGCCCGGTCAGGCGCTCGCGGTTCGGATCGACCCAGTTGCTGGTGCGCGCCCAGGCCCGGGTCTTTTCTTTCAACACCAAGCCGGTGAAGTGGTAGTCGTACCAGTTGGTGCCGTCGGTTTCGAGCCGGTAGACCCCGATGTCTTCCAAAATGACGCCGGGCCGGTCGGGGTACTTCTGCGCCAGTTCCCGTCCCTGGGCGAACAGCTTGGCGTACCGCGCCGGGTCGTAGCGCCAATTGATCTCACCGATTTCCACCGGCGCGGAGAACCGCACTTCGTTCACCGTTTCACGGGCAATACGGCGCCCGTCGGGCAGCGTAAACAGCTTGCCGTCAAAGGAAACGGCCGGCACCCGCAATTCATCGCCGTTTTGCAGAACGATGACGGTCTCGGCCAAGGCCGGCAGTACCGCCAGCACCAAAATCAGCAAGAGGAAGCGAAATCCGCGTCGCATCCGATCCTCCCAGACATGAAGAGAAGTTTATCTTGAACGCGCCGAAAGCAACTTGCAATGACCGCGGCCGCACCGTAACGTACGCCCGACCCCGGCGCCGGCGGGGCGTTGGTCTTCATTCAGACCGCCGGCCGCGGCGAAGGTTCAGAACCGGAACGACGGCGGGTCGAAAGGAACCGAGGTGACTGCTCAACCCCAGGTGTATGTTGTCGGCGCGGAGCACACGGACCAGCGGCTCGACCAGTTCGTGGCCGAGGTGACCGGTGTTTCGCGCAAACGGGCGATGGCGCTGATCGCCGACGGGGCGGTGCGGGTCGACGGGCGCGTCTTGCCCAAAGGCACGACGCTGGCGGCCGGTCAGCAGGTGGCGGTGGTCGTGGCCGAATTCGGCGCCGCGTCGCCCGACCACGAGCTCGCGCCGGCCGTACTGTACCTCGACGACGACCTGGTCGCGGTCGACAAACCGGCGGGCCGCCACAGTGCGCCGCAACGGGCCCACGAAACCGGCGCGGTGGCGCAGGCGCTGCTGGCGCGTTTCCCCGAGATGGACGGTGTCGGCTTCTCGCCGCTGGAGCCCGGTATCTGCCACCGGCTGGATTTCTGGACCTCCGGCGTGCTGCTGGCCGCGCGCAATCAATCGGCCTTTCGCGCGGTGCGCGACGCGTTCGACCGCCATGCGGTGCGCAAGGAATACCTGGCGCTGGTGGCCGGCGAGCCGCCGCGCGCGTTTCAGGTGGATGCGCCGATCGCCCATCCGTCGCGCCGCGCCGCGCGGGTGGTGGTCGGCGATGAAAAGGGACGGGGCGTCGTGCCGGCACGCACCGAGTTCGAGGTGCTCGACCAGCGGCCCGGCTATGCCTTGCTCCGGGCCGACTGCGCCACCGGCGCAATGCACCAGATCCGTGCCCATGCCGCTCACGCCGGCTTCCCGCTGCTCGGCGACGAACTCTACGGCGGCCCGCCCGAACCGAGCGGCCGTTTCTGGCTGCACGCTTCCCAACTCGTACTGCCCTGGCGCGGCCAATCGCTGCGCATCCGGGCCGAGTTGGGACCCGACTTCGAGCACCGGTTGGGCCGCGGCGATTGACGTCGGCCGGCCGGGCCGCATTTTCCATTTTTTTCGCTTCATTCTATGATAGCCGCCGGTGTTTCCCCGCTCGCAAAGGAGAACCCCATGCGCCGTGCATTGTTGACCACGATTATACTGTTTCTGCTCAGCGCTCAGGCGTGGGCCGACGAAATTGCGCTCACCTACCGCTTTGCCGAACCGATGTTGGTTGAGCACGTGGACGGCACAGTCGAGCCGGTGCTCGCCGGCCTGAATCAGTTCCTGGTGCCCGGCTACCCGATCGTGCCGGCGCAGACGGCGTGGGTCGCGTTGCCGCAGGGCCACGAAGTGGTGGCGGTGCGCGTCGAGGCGGCCAAGGCGCGCGTGGTGGCGCAGGCCACCGCGGCGTGGTGCCCCAATTTCGGGCCGTGGGGCGAACCGATCGAACATGAAGCCCAACCGAATTACGACATCTATGCCGGTACGGCACCGTATCCGAGTGCGCGTTTTCAGCCATTGTCGGTGCAGCACAAGCGCGGCGTGGCGATTCTGCCGGTCGTGCTCTACCCGGTGCAATACGTGCCGGGGAACGAAGAGCTAACCTTTACCAGCGAGTTGACCGTGCGCGTAACCACGCGGCCGCAGCGGCGGGCGGAGGCAGAGCTGTTGCCGTTCCGCGGCCTGCCCGACGATCTGCGCGAACTGCGCGCGCGCGTCGACAATCCGGAACTTCTCTCCCGGTACGAGGTCGAAACGATACCGATGCGCGTCGAAATCGACTACCTGGTCATCACCCCGCAGAAATGGGTGAACGCGCTGCAAGACTACGTGCAGCACAAAGCCGATCTGTTTGGCCTGCGTTGTGAGATTGTCCCGTTGGAAGACATCCTGGCGCAGATGGCGGGCCAGACCGATCAGAAGAAGATTCGCGACTACATCGTGCAGCGTTACAACGACGGACTCCAGTGGGTGCTGATCGTCGGTGACGCCGACCGCGACCGGGAAGTCATCAAGCTGCGTGGTCTGTACGTTTCCGGCACCGACCCCGACGACGGCTCGACCTACACCGATTCCCGCATGGCCGCCGACCAGTATTATGGCTGTCTGGACGGCAACTACAACCAGAACGGCAACAACTTTTGGGGCGAGCCCAATGACGGTCCCGGCGGCGGCGAAGTCGACTTGCTCTATGACGTGCACGTGGGGCGTTTCGCGGTCGAACATTTGTGGGAAGTGAAGATCATGGCCGGCAAGACCACGGCGTTCGAAGACGACTACCAAATGCCGCAGCGCCTACTGTTCGTCGGCGAGGAAGCGGACGAAGTCAGCTCCGGCGGCGAGATGAAAGACAAGGTCTACGAATATTGTGGCGACCAGACCATGCCGATCACGCGGCTGTACGATTACAACAACCTGTTCAGCCACCAGCACGTCGTAACGGCGATCAATTCCAATCAGTTCCAGTGGCTGAACCACATGGGCCACGCCGACGTCACCGTCAACATGACGTTCTACCCGTCGACCGTCAACGAGCTGACCAACACGCGTTTCTACCTCGGCCTGTCGCAGGGCTGCTACTCGGGCAGCGTCGACAGCGTTAGCCTCTATGGGCAGGAATCGGTCGACTGCATGGCCGAGCAGTTCACCGCGAAGACGCAGCACGCGGCCTTTGCCTACTTCATGAACACGCGCTACGGATTCTACCTGCGCGGCCGGCTCGACGGCCCAAGCAACGTCTATGACTGGGAGTTCGCCGATGCGCTGTTCAACGACGGCATCCCGAACATCGGCGCGGCGATGGACAAGGGCAAGGAAGACTGCATCGGCTTGCTCTCGCCGCAGAACATGATGCGCTGGTCGTGGTACACGCTCTTCCTGTTCGGTGATCCGCAAACGCCGATGCGCCTGAACTGTGACAACGACGGCGACGGTTACATGTCGGCCTACTGCGGCGGGCTGGGCGAAGACTGCAACGACGTCGACGGCGCGGTGAATCCGGACGCGGCCGAAACGTGCGACGACGGCGTCGACAACAACTGCAACGGCCTGGCCGACGCCGAGGATCCGGCTTGCGCGGTGGCCGACGACGACGCCGATGACGACGCGGTCGACGACGATGCCGTCGGCGACGACGACGCGGCCGGTGACGACGACGGGGCGGACGACGATGACAACAACGACGACGGCGGGTGTGGCTGCTGACCACGCGCCGGCGACGGGCAACGAAACTACCGAGGGGGAGTGCGATGTTCCAGGGCATCTATGTCGCGACAGCCACGCCGATGCGGGCGGACGGCTCGTTTGACGAAGCCGCCTACGCGGCGCACGTGCAGCGGCTGGTGGCCGCCGGCGTGCACGGCTTGGTGCCGGCCGGCACCACCGGCGAAGGTCCGACGATGAACGCGGGCGAGAAACAGGCGATGATCCGCATCTGCCGCGACGCCGCGCAGGGCCGGGCGAAGGTGGTCGCGGGCGCGGGCAGCAACAGCACCACGGCCAGCGTCGAAGCGGCGCAGGCGGCAAAGGAAGCCGGGGCCGACGGCGTGCTCGCGGTCGTGCCGTACTACAACAAGCCGATGCAAACCGGCATGATCAAGCACTTCCAGGCCATCGCCGAGGTCGGTCTGCCGGTGATGATCTACAACATCCCCGGACGCACCAGCATCAACATGACCTCCGAAAGCATCGCCGAAGCGGCGAAACACCCGAACATCGTCGCGGTCAAGGAAGCGACCGGCACGGTCACCGCCACCGCGGAGATCGTCGCGCTCGCCCCGCGGCTCGACGTGCTGGCCGGCGACGACGCGCTGTTCCTGCCGTGTCTATCGGTGGGCGGCGCGGGCGTGGTCAGCGTTGCCGCCAACGTCGACCCGGCGCGCATGGTCGCGCTCTGGAACGCGTGGCAGGCCGGCGACCTGCAAGGCGCGCAGAAGATCCATCGGCAGCTCTGGCCGCTATTCCGCGCGCTGTTCATTGAAACCAACCCGATCCCGGTCAAGGCGGCGCTGCACCTGCTCGGCCACAGCGGGCCGACGATGAGGCTGCCGATGACCGAAGCGGCCGAAACGACCGTCGCGCGGCTGTCCGTCGTGTTGCGCGAGCTCGGCCTGTTGGGCGGCGGAAAATGAACAATCTGAGACTTATCGTCACCGGCGCGATGGGCCGCGTGGGGCAGGCGCTGGTGCGCTATATCGCCACGCACGACGGCTACGAGCTGCTCGGCGCGGTCGAGCGGCACGATCACCCCGATCTGGCGCGCGACATCGGCGGCATGCTGCTTGGGCGCAACCTCGGCGTCGCACTCGAGAACGACGTGCGCAACGTCATTCTGGGCGCGCATGCGGTGATCGATTTCACGCTGCCCGAGGCGGCGCTGCGGCACGCCGAGTGGGTGGCGCCGCGCGGGGTGCCGCTGGTGATCGGCACAACCGGCCTGTCGGCTGAACAGAAGGAACTGCTGGCCAAACTGGCCGAGCAGGCGCCGATCGTGCTCGCGCCGAATATGAGCGTCGGCGTCAATCTGCTGTTTCATCTGGCGCGGCGGGCGGCGCAGGTGCTCGATGAGGAATACGACGTCGAGATCGTCGAGACGCACCATCGCAACAAAGTCGACGCGCCATCGGGCACGGCGCTACGGCTGGCGGAGGTCGTCGCGACGCAGTGGGGCCGCGAGGAACCAGCGGAGTTTTACGACCACGGCCGGGAGGGGCAGGTCGGCGTGCGCGAGTACGGCCGCATCGGTCTGCACGCGGTGCGCGGCGGCGATATCGTCGGCGACCACGATCTGCATTTCTACGGCTTAGGTGAGGTGCTGACGTTATCGCATCGCGCGACCACTCGCGACAACTTCGTCAAAGGGGCGTTGCGCGCGGCGCGGTGGTTGCAGGGGCGCGAACCGGGTCTGTACGACATGCAGGATGTGCTGGGCCTGCGCTGACGCGGCGAGGCGGGACGCAACATGAAAATCGCCAGATATCAGTTGGGCCACAGCGTGCGCATCGGGCGGCTCGAAGGCGACGGCGTGCGCGACATGGGCGCCGATCTGTTCGCGCACCTGCAGGTCTTCGGCCAGACCCACACCCTCGACCAGGTGAAGCTGCTGGCGCCGTTGGTGCCACGCAAGATCGTCGGCGTCGGCAACAACTACTTCGAGCATGCGCGCGAGATGGGGCACGAGCCGCCGGCGCAACCCGACATCTTCCTCAAACCGGGCACGGCGGTGATCGGGCCGGACGACGCGATCGAGATACCGGCGGCTTCCCAGCAGGTCGAGCTGGAAGCGGAGCTGGCGGTGATCGTCGGCCGCACGCTGCGCGACGCAACGGTCGAAGAGGCCGCGATCGCCGTGCTCGGCTACACCTGCATCAACGACGTCACCGCGCGCGATCTGCAGCGCAGCGACCGCACCTGGACGCGCGGCAAAGGGCACGACACCTTCGCGCCGCTGGGTCCGTTCATCGCCACCGACCTCGACCCGGGCAACCTGTTGATCGAAAGCTACGTCAACGGCGTGCGCAAGCAGTACGCGCGCACGCGCCAGATGCTGCACCACGTGCCGCAATTGCTGTCGTACATTTCGTCCATCATGACGCTCGAACCCGGCGACGTGGTGGCCACCGGCACCCCGGCCGGCGTCGCGCGCATCCAACCCGGCGACGTGGTCGAGGTTGTCCTCGAAGGCATCGGCCGCCTGCGCAACCCGGTGGTGGCGCGGGGCGCATCGCCGGATATCGCCTAGGCCGGAGCGGCGGGGTGGAACCGGCCACCGCCGTTGCCCGCGCCGCCAACGAATTCGGTTTCCGCCTACTGGTCCAACTCGCGCCCACCCAGGATCAACGCAATCTGATGATCTCGCCATTGGGCGTGTCGATGTGTCTGACGATGTTGCATCACGCCGCCGGCGGGGCCACGCGCGAGGCGCTCGCCAGTGCGCCTGGCCTGACCGGCCTCGCGGACGAGACGATCGCCGCCGGCTATGACACGCTGGGCCGGCGGCGCGTCTGGTCGTCGACCGTCCGTTCCTGTTCGCCATCGCCGGCACGATGCCCGGCGGCGAACGGACCATTCTCTTTCTCGGCTGGTTGGTCGATCCGGTTTAGTCCTACTCGAACAGCTCAGTCGGTCCGCGCTCGGCGGTGACGATCAGGCGGCCATCCTGACGCGCAAAGAGCAGTTGGCGGCCGAAGAACGGGATATGGATACGGTTGCCGTCCACCCGCTCGCGGACCAAGGCGGCGAATTCGCGGCGCGGGGCGTGCAGCCGGTCGTAGCTCTGGATGAACGTCGAATGGTGGGTGGCGATCATGTGCCGCGCGCGCAGGTCGTCGAAGGCGCGCAGCACATCGTCGGCGTCGAGGTGGTTGCGGCGCATGATCCAGCGCGGCCGGTACGGGCCGACCGGCAACAGCGCGACGTCGATATTCCACCGTCGGCCGATCTCGCGGAACAGTTCGCCGTCGTAGGCGGTGTCGCCGGCGTAATAGACGACAAACCCGTTGCCCTCGATGACCAGTCCGCCGCAAGCGCGATCCCACAAGCCGTCCAGTCCCCACCGGCCGCCCCAATGTTTGGCGCCGACAACGGTGACCCGCAGGCCGCGGTAAGACGTCGACTGCCCGATGCCCAGACCAAAGCGCTCGCCGAACGGCAGTCCGCGCGGTAGCCGTCGGCCCACGCCGTGCGGCGTGACTACCGCGCCATCGCCGGGCACGTTCCGTAGGCTGCCGGAATCGAGGTGATCGAGGTGCGGGTGCGACACGAAGGTCAGATCGATCGCCGGCAGGTGCTCGGGTGCGACACCGACCTCCACCAACCGCCGTTGCAGGCGGCCGATGTGATCGAATAGCACCGGGTCGGTGAGCACGAACCGCTCGCCGAGTTGGATCAATACGGTCGCGTGGCCGAGCCAGGTGATCGCCAGCGGCGCTTCGGCTTTCAATTCGTTGAGACGGCCGGCAACGCGTCGCGGGGGTTGCAACGAGTGATATAACGCGCGGGCGCCGATGCGGATCATGAACAGGCGAGACAATAAAAGCAGCGCCACGAGGCCAACCAGCCATGGCAGGAAATCCATTGTCGCGACTGCTCCATGGTTACAGGGGCTGAACGGCGTAGAGCACCTTCAGGTCAGCCACCAGGCGCCGCGCCAAGCGGCGGTCGCCATCGTCGGTCAAGGGATAGTCCAAAAAATAGGCTTCGGATCGCGCTTGGTAGAGCGCGTGAACCCGGCGCGCCATCATCAGCCGCGTCAGGTCGTGAATGTGGTAGGCGATGAACACCGGATTGAAATCATTGCGAACCGCGCCTTCTTTGATGCCGGTGCTGGTCAGATTGAGGTAGAACATCGCCGCGCGTTTCTCGTAACGGTCGGCCGCGGCCCGGATCACGTCGGTCAATCCGGAGGCACCGATGTTGAGATACACGTTGACGAACGCACCCAGCCGGCTGCCTTTTTCGGCAGCCAGTTCGAACAAGCCGGAAACGCGTTCCCAGAACGGCACGTTTTCGCCGCCGATGGCAATGTAGGTTTCGTTGAAGTACTGCAGACCGCGCCCGAGCACCAGGCCGATCAGGTCGGGCATGCCTTCGAAATACTGCTGGATGGCTTCCGGCGGCACATTCGCCTGCTCGGCCACGTCGGCTAAGGTCGCATAGCGCAGGCCTTTGCTGCGCAAGGCCTCCGCGCCGGCGAGCAGCACGCGGTCCTGAACATCAGACGGCAGACTCAAGAAGAGGGGTGTTGGCAACGTCTACTCCGCCGCCGGCGCCGGAGCGGCCGGTTCGACCGCGGGTTCGCTTTCCGCCATCGGCTCGGGTGGCGGCGGGGGGAGTTCCCGCGGGTTTTCTTTCAACGTGGCCAGCAACACCAGTTCCCACAGGTTGTTGTCTTCCAGCGGCGCTTCCGACCGCTGCAACGCGGCAGTATGACTCTGCACGAGCAAACGGCCGGCCATTGCCGCGCGGTAGTCTTTCTTAAAGCCCTTCTTGGTGACCAGCAGCTTGCGGAACACCTTGTCGCACTTCTCTACGAACTCGTCGGTTACCAGCGGTTCGAGCACCGTGCGCCGTTTGCCGTGCCAGTATTCCTCGAACTCCTCGGCGTAGGCCGGCAAGTCGTCGCGCTTGGCATAGAGGTCGGCCAGGGGCGCACGATCGGCCGCCAGGTCGAACTGCGCATACGTCTGTTCGGGATCGTAACGCAGCGTTTGCAGGTCGGGATCGGACTTGAACAACTCCGCCAAGTGTAGCACGTTGCGCATAAAGTTCTGGACGTTGCCGAACTCACTGAGCATTTGGTGCTGGACGGCGTTTTCGCTGACAGCCAGATGTACCTTGGCTTGCTTCCGCTGCTTTTCCTTCTGATGCTTTTTCATCGCCTGGCGTGCCCGACGCTGCGCCGCGGCTTTTGCTGTCTTTTTCGCCATGATGCACCTCGCTGCAAATTGAACAACCCATTATTAACACGCGAGCGGCCGAGAATAAAGTAGGGGCGCGGCCGGCCGCGCCCCGGAGGTTTGATTGATCGAAATGGGCGCTATTCGTAGGCGATGGTCGGGTCGCCCTCGGTCAGCGTGATGAACGAATTGACGTTCGCCGCGTTCCAGGTTTCGACTTCGCCGGTCGGCCATTGCACTTCGATCGAGTCGATCGCGCCTTCGGTGCGCAGGCCGAAGTGCTGGCGGAGCTGCGGCGTGGCGCCGTAATGGCCGCGCGGACCCTGCACATAACGTACCTGCACCAGGCTGCCGGCGGTCACGGTGATCTTCGCGCCGATTGCGTCGCGGTTCGAATCCGTGCCGACCAGGCGGATCTGCACCCAGTTGTAACCGGTGTCCAGGTCGTTGCGGAACAGGAACACGCCGCCGCCCGGGCTGCGGTAAGCGGCGAGCAGGTCGAGGTCGCCGTCGGCGTCGAAGTCCGCCCAGGCGTTGCCGGTGCAATCGTGAACGGCCACGCCCGCCCAGTAGGTCGTGTCCATGAGCGTGCCGTCTTCCTGCTGCTCGTAGATGCGGCTGTAGTGGCCGTCGTAGAGGGCCGACATGAACAGGTCGAGGCGGCCGTCGTTGTTGTAGTCGATGAAGCTCGGATCGACGTCGCCTTCGTCCACGCCGAAGCCCAGTTCTTCGTTGGCGATGGTGTAGACGTAGTCTTCTTCCGGGCCGCCGTTCAAGCTGATGCTCGATGGGCCGGAATCGGGCTGATAGCGCGGGTGGGCAATCATCGACAACACGGCGTCGAAGTAGCCGTCGTTGTTGATGTCGCCGAAGTCGCTGCCGAAGCCGTTGCCCGCTTGGCGATCGCGCGCGGCGTCGAGGTGCTTTTCGTGGCCGACTTCGTCGAACGTGCCGTCGCCGTTGTTTTCGAACAGGAAGCTGCGCATGCGGCCGTAGTTGGAGACGAAGATGTCGTACCAACCGTCGTTGTTGTAGTCGACCCAGTTCACGCCGTAGCAGGCGGCCGGGCTGCCTTCGTTGACGCCGGATGCGGCGGAGACGTCGGTGAAGGTGCCGTCGCCTTCATTGTGGAACAGGTAGTCCGGATCGCAAGGCGAATACGGATACTCTTTCAACCAGGCGCCGACGTAGAGGTCGAGCCAGCCGTCGCGGTCGTAGTCGCCGAGCGACGCACTCGACAGGTTGCCGTACACCGCCAGGCCGGAATCGGTCTTTGGCGTGAAGTGTCCGCTGCCGTCGTTTTCGAGAATCAGGCTGAAGTGCTCTTCCACTGTGTCGTCGTCCGCGGTGGTATCGTCGTCGGCCGTGTCGTCGTCGGCCGTATCATCGTCCGCCGTATCGTCGTCCGCCGTGTTTTTGTCGGCCTTGTCGCCGCCGCGGGCCGTGGGCCACGGCACCGGCGCGATGATGATTGCGTCCTGGTCGCCGTCGTTGTCGTAGTCGACCATGGCCGTGGTTTGCGAATAGTATTCGCCGTTCAGCCCGCTTTCGGCCGACAGGTCGGTGAACGTGCCGTCGCCGTTGTTGTCGTAGTACACGATGCGGCTGCCGAGCGTCGCGTCGCCCAGCTTGGTCAGGATCATGTCGTAGTCGCCATCGCCGTCGATGTCGGACCACGCGGTGCGGTGCTGGCCGGTCACGTTGATGCCGGCATCGATGGTGACGTCGGTGAAGTATGACGGCTTGTCCCACACGCAAAAGCGGTTACCGACCAGGTGAATCATGTAGTAGTAGGAGGCATAGCCCCACTCGAACGGCTCGTTCTCGATGGCCCATTCTTCCTGGTAGTAGCGGCTGCGCAGGTAGGTGTTGGGCGCGTGGCTGTAGGCCAGCGTGGGCAAGCCGTTGTCGGACAGATGCTCGTAGATGACCCAGAACTTCGTGCTGGGCATGAACATCAAACCCTTGTCGGAGACGTCGACTTCGACCCAACCTTCTTGGGTTACGTCGACGGTGACCGGTTCCATGTATTCGACCGGCGTCACGTCTTCGTTCAGCGGCTGCAGCGTCGGTTCCGAACCCAGCAGGTCGGCGTATACGTGGATCTTCGCCTGGCCGCCCGGTTCCATGAAGTACATCTTGATCTTCTGCACGTGGAAGGGTGTGTCGAGAATGAACTGCGTGCCTTCCATTTCGCCATTGAGGTATTCGTCTTCGCCGTACAACGGGTCGTTGTCGTCGATGTAGAACTCGCCGGCTTCGGCTGCGCAAGGATTGTCGTACCAGCTGCAATGTGCCGCGTACTGGTCGAGCAACGGATCGCCGCACTGGCCGGAGGTGTCGTCATCGGCCGTGTCGTCGTCGCTGTCGTCGTCGCCGCCGCCATTGTCGTCATCGTCGTCACCGCCGCCGCAATCACAACCGGCCGCGGCGATCAACGCGAGAAAGGACAAAAACAAAAGAAAACCCAACCCAAAACGTTTCATGATCAATCGCTCCTTATTGCGGTTCGCAGCGCGGATTATTGCCGATTCAGGCGGTCTTGGGAAGCGGCGGGCGTGTACGGCACCCGCCTCAAAATCGCCTGTCTATTCCCACACATACAACTGTACGGACAGAAGCTCGATTGGCGTGGTGTGGTAACTGCCGTTGTAGTCGCAGTTGCCGGGCTGATCGTCGAACACACAGCCTTCGCAGTAATTGTTTTCGTCTCCGGCGCCGGGGCGGCAGGTGTTTTCGTAGGCCACGCCCTCGTCCACTACGATGTCGTAGCCAATGACGTTTTCCACGCCGGCCAACACGTCGTCGGTCACGTCGACGATTTGCGGCTCCACCGGCGCGCCCGGGCACCAGCCGTTGCGGTTGTAGGGCCAGGTGCCGTCCTGGTCCTTCAACGGATTGTGCGCGCAGTCGCCGCGCCAGGGATTGAACCAATACGAAGTGCCGTTGACCAGCACCTGATGGTCGAGCGAGCAGAACTCGCCGCAGTTGCTTCGGTTGCCTTGGCCGTGGCCGGTGGCGACCACGCGCAGTTCCGCGCGCGAAACGGTGGCTGGCAGCAGGGCCGTCGCCTCGCCGAGCTGCGTGGGCACGGAATTGTCGGGGTTGCCGAGCTCCAGCACGACCCACGGCCAAAGATTGAAGATCTGGTCGGGCGTGTTTTCGTCCTTCGCCGGGTGGAAGATGAACTTGAGCGTCACGCGCCAACCATGGCCGGAGGACGAGTCGGGCCCAACCCAGGTGTCGATCAGCGAGCGGATCGTTTGCGTGCCGACCAGCAGGTTTTTGTAGGCCGTCACGTCGACCAGCATGCACATGCCGATGTTGTACGGCGTGATGTAACGCCACAACTCCATCACCTCTTCGTCGACCGTACCCGGATCGTTGACCAGATAAACGCTGGCCAGGCGGTCCCAATCGTCGCAATCGCCGTCGGCGGGGCAGGACAGTTCCAGGCGCATGGTCACCTGCTCCCAATCGCCGGAGGTCGGGAAATTCACCTCGGCATTGATCGTGCGCAGGTCGGGGTCGCCGTAGTACTGATCGGCCAGGTCGAAGGCCGTGATCACCGTGGCGTCGGCCGGCTCGTCTTCCTCGGTGCAGCCGTACCACGGCGGACCGGGCCATTCTTCTTCAACCGTGTCATCGTCGGCGGTGTCGTCGTCGGCGGTGTCGTCATCCACGTCGTCGTCGTCGCCGTCATCGTCATCGTCATCACCGGCATCGTCATCAATCGCGTCGTCGTCGGCCCCATCGTCGTTGTCGTCGTCGTCGCCGACGCACGCGGTGAAGGAAAACAACGCCAGCAACAAAGCCAGCAGCAACCACTGTTTCATTGTCTGTTCTCCTTTGTTTTCTCGGCGGTGGAGGCGGGCCGCTTGTGGCTACCGATCCACCCGCTGGCCCAGAAGTAGCCCAGCAGGCCCAGGGTGACCGCGGCCATCAGCCCGAGCGCGAACAGGTAACCATAGCGCCAGCGAAGCTCGGGCATGTTTAGCGGCCCGGCGTCGGGGCTGAAGTTCATGCCGTAGATGCTGGCGATAAATGACAGCGGAATGAAAATCGTGGCAATGATGGTGAGCACCGTCATGATCTCGTTGAGGCGGCTGGTGAACGAGGCGTGATAAACGTCCATCAACCCCAATGCGTTTTCGCGGAACGACTCGACGCGATCGATGATCGTCGACACGTGATCGTGGCAGTCGCGCAGATGGGTGCGCGTTTCGTCCGACAACAGCGGGTTGTCGTCGCGCAGCAGTTGATAGATTGCCTCCTTCAACGGCGCCACTAGGCGGCGCATGCCGATAGCTTCCTGTTTGATCTGGTAGATGCGCGCACCGGCGGTCTTATCGGCTTGAGCCAAAATCGATTCCTCCAGCCGGTCGAGCCGATCCTCGAGTTCGTCCATCACCGGGAAGTAGCGGTCGATCGTCGCGTCCAACAGGGCATAGGCCAGGTAGTCGGCACCCATCTGGCGAATGCGTCCGCGCCCCTGGCGGATCCGGTCGCGCACCGGCTCGAAGCAATCGCCCGGGCGTTCCTGGAACATCAACACAAAGCCGTCGCCGACGAACAGGCTGATCTGCTCGTTGTCCCATTCCGGGTTGACGTCGAGCATACGCGCCACGATGAAGTAGCCGCTCTGGTAGGTCTCGATCTTCGGCCGTTGCGCGGTGCTGGTCACGTCCTCCAGCGCCAGCCGATGGAGGTGGAAGACCTGGCCCAACTCCTCGATTGTGGTGGCGTCGCCCAGGCCCGCGACATTCACCCACATCACCGGCCACCGGCTCTGCAGCGCCGGCAAGGCTTTCGGATCGGTGATCGCCTGTTCGACAAAACCGTCCGGTCCATAGGCCAGCACATCAATGACCGGACGGGGTGAAGTCGGATCGGCGACGATCGTGCCCGGCGACATGCCGGGCGCATGGGCGGTGGGCCGGTGCTTGCGCCGGCGACCGCGATGGTGAGTGGCCATGACGACTCCGGTAGGTATTTCGTTTGCGCCATCATCCTCCGTGCGCCGGGCCGCGTCAAGAAAAGCATGCTCGGCAGCGAGCATCCATTGCGGCGCGAAGATCCGCCCGTCGCGGCCGAATAGGTCGGTCAAGAAACCGTTGCCGCGAAACCCAGGTCGGTGATATATTTAGGTTTTGAGTCGGGCGGTGTGTAACGTGCGACGCAGGTCGCGGAGGTAGCGGTATGAAGGGTACTTGCCCTGCTTGCGCCAGTTCGTACCCAGTTCCGGATGACAAAGTCACCGCGAAAGGGTTACTGGTTCGCTGCCGTCATTGCGGCGCGGTATTTCGCCTGTTCCCGGGCGGAGCACCGGCCCAACTGCACAAACCGCCGACCGAGCCCGAGGAGTCGTGGAAACCACGGCCGGCTCATCATGAAGTAGCGGCGCCGCCTCCGCCGCCACCTCCGCCTCCGCCGAAGGTGGAACCGCCGCCTCCTCCTCCGCCACCGCCGGAGCCCGAACCGGAACCGCCCCCTCCGCCGAAGGTGGAACCGCCGCCTCCTCCTCCGCCACCGCCGGAGCCCGAACCGGAACCGCCTCCTCCGCCGCCAGAGCCGGAACCCGAACCGGAGCCCGAACCGCCGGCAATGACCAGACCGACCGATACGATGGGCGAACTGGTGCCGGAAGAAGAGGCCTTCCCGCCGCGGCGCAAGAAGGGCAAGAAGAAGAAGGAACGCTTCGGTTCGCCGCGTTGGACGAAAGAAGAAAGGCAACGCGCAACCGCCGAGGAAATGCCGGTTGCCGAAGCGCCAGCAGAAGCCGAGCCGGTTCGTTCGGTAAAGCTCGAATCGGAACCGGTGCGCACGGTAAAACTCGAATCCGAACCGGCGCGCAGCCGGCGAATCGAAACCACCGAGGTGGGAGACGAGCGCGATCTGAAGGAGTTGATGTCCTTCGAGAAGCGCTTCGGCGCGAAGAAGAAGGCGCCGCTGCCGGAAGGCGAGGACTCTGCCGCTTTCCCCGGTCTGCCGCGGAGTTCCGATTCGCGTTTCCTATGGAAGTACGTCGTCGTCGGTGCGGCGGCCGTCGTTTTGATCGCATCGATCTTCGCCATTCTGACCTTGGCCCGTGAGGGCAAGCGCGCCTACGACAACCTGCAAAAGCGCAATGAGGCGTCGCAGATGGTTCAAGACAAGAACCGCCAGGATCTGGACTACCAGAACCAGTTCAACACCGGTCTGCACGACCTCGATGCCGGCACCGTTGCCGCGTATGAAGCGGCCATCGCCAGTTTCGATCGTTCCCTCAAGGCCAAAGCCGACTATCGTCCGCCCCTGGCTTGGAAGGCGGAACTGCTGGCGCTGCTCGCGATCGAGCACGAGAAAGTCGACCGCCTGGCCGAAGGCTGTCAGTTGGCCGACAAGGCGTTGGCCGCCGGACCGAAAGCCGCTGACGCGTTGCGCGCCAAGGCCGCCTGCCTGCTTGGTTCGGACAAAGCCGAGGATGCCGTCAAACTGGTGCAGCAGGCGATCATCGCGTCCGAGAACGACGCGGTGGAAGACGCGGAATCCAACTACGTGTTGGCGTTGATCCACCTGAAGCAGAAAGACCTCGACAAGGCTGTCGACGCGCTCAAAGCCGTGGTCGCCGCCAATCCGTTGCATTTCCGTGGCCACTACCTGCTGGCCGACGCGCTGGCGTCGAAGAAGTTGTGGCCGGACGCGGTCGCCGAAGCGACCAAGGCCGTGCAGTTGCAGCAGGGTCATCTGGCCGCCAAGCAGCGGCTGGCCGACTATCAGGCGCAGGCCACCG
The DNA here is from genome assembly GCA_964511015.1 of uncultured bacterium. GTDB lineage: Bacteria > Lernaellota > Lernaellaia > Lernaellales > Lernaellaceae > FEN-1099. The sequence continues at coordinate 76,688 of CAZEDX010000014.1, forward strand.
GCGCGAATGCCCAGGCCGGTGCCGTGCCGGGGCTGCGAGAAGAACTTGGCGCCGAGATGGACAAAAAAGCGAAATCCACCAAGCTGCTGGCCGAAGCGCGCGCGGCGGTGAATCGCGGCGCAACCAATCAAGCGTTGGGCCTGCTCAACGAGGTCATGGCGCTGGGCGTGCATGCCGGCCAGGCCTACATGTTGAAGTGCCAGTTGTACGTCAACTCCGGCAACTACGCCGCGGCCATCGAAGCATGTAGCGCGGCCCGCAACTACAGCGCCGATGCCTACTATTTCCTGGGCGCGGCGTACGAAGCCATGGGCAACGACGCGCTCAAACGCGAAAACTACCAAGCTTATCTGTACGCGCGTCCGGACGGCCGTTACGCGAACGACGTGCGTTCGATCTTGGGTGTCGGCCAGGAGTAATTTCGTGAAACCGACGATCGACCGCGCGACGGTGTTGCACGTCGCCGCGCTGGCCCGCTTGCAGGTGCGCGACGATGAACTGCCGCGCCTGACCGCGCAGATGGGCCGCATTCTCGAATATGTCGCCTTGCTCGACGAACTTGATCTGGCGGGCGTCGAGCCGACCAGTCACGCCATGGATCTGACCGGTTCGTTGCGCGCCGATGAGCCACGCCCCGGCCTATCCCCGGCGGAAGCGCTGGCCAATGCCCCAGACCCGATGCCGCCCTACTTCCGCGTGCCGCAGGTCATCGAAGGCGAGGGTGAGGCGTGAGCACCACTGGCTGGACGATTCGTCAGATGGGCGCCGCGTTGCGCGCCGGCCAAGTGACCGCGCGCCGGCTGGCCGAAGACGCCCTGGCCCGCATCGAACAGACCGACCCCGCGCTCGGCGCTTGGTTGGTCGTGGCGCGCGAAGCCGCGCTGGCCGAGGCCGACGCCGCCGACCGCCGCCTGCACCACGGCGGCGAGATCACACCGCTGACGGGCATTCCGCTCGGCATTAAAGACAACTTCCACGTGCGTGGCCTACCGGCGACCGCCGGGTCGAAGATTCTGGGCGCCTACGTCGCGCCGTACGAATCGACCGCGACCGCGCGTTTGCGAGATGCCGGCGCGGTATTGCTCGGCAAGACCAACCTCGACGAATTCGCCATGGGCTCGTCTGGCGAGTTCAGCGCCTTTCGCCCGACGCGCAACCCGTGGGATCTCACGCGCACTCCCGGCGGTTCAAGCGCGGGCTCGGCGGCGGCGGTGGCCGCCCGGCACGTCCCCGGCGCGCTGGGCACCGATACCGGTGGTTCGATCCGCCTGCCGGCCAGCCACTGCGGGGTGGTCGGCGTCAAACCGACCTACGGCCGCGTCAGCCGCTACGGC
>CAZEDX010000015.1:0-63793 GCA_964511015.1 uncultured bacterium
ATCGACCTCGGTTTTTTCCAGCCGGTCGATCTCGTCGAAGATTTTTTCCAGGCTTTCCTTGTCGGTCGCGCGGAAGTACTTGCCTTGACCCGCGCGGGCGATCTCCCGCAGCGTTTTCTCGTCAAGTTCGTCGCCGATCTGAACGAAACCGCGGCCGACCGGCACCTCCGCCGGTCCGCGTTTGCCGACGCCGATGGTGTAGATCTTGATGCCCAGCGACGCGGCGAGCTTGGCCGCGGTGAGCGGATCGATCTGGCCGGTGTTGTTGTTGCCGTCGGTGAGCAGCACGATCACGCGGCTTTTGCCCGGCGCGTTGCGCAACCGGTTCGCGGCCGACGCGACCGCCATGCCGATGGCCGTGCCGTCGCCGAGCATACCGGCGGCGGTTTGCGCGACCTGTTGCTGCAGCACGGCGTGGTCGACGGTGAGCGGACACTGCGTCACGGCGCCGCCGGCAAAGATGACCAGGCCCAGGCGGTCGGCCACGCGACTCTCGATGAACCGCTGCGTCGTCGCGCGGGCGACAAACATGCGATCATTCGGGCGGAAGTCGCGCGCCAGCATCGACGGCGAAACATCGAGCGTCAGCATGATGTCGATACCGTCGCTCTTGATGCGTTCGGTCACCTTGCTTGACATCGGCCGCGCAGCGGCGAGCACCAGCAGCGCGATGGCGGCGACGCGCAGCAGCAGCGGCAGGCGGTGCAACCGTTCGCGCCAGGTGTTCGGCAGCCGACGCAACACACGCGCATCGCCGACCAGAATCGTCGCCTCGCGTTTGCCGCGCCAGCGCCGGACCAGCACCGCAGCTGGCAGCAGCAACAACAACAGCAACCACGGCGCACCGAAGCTCATGGTTTCGCCTCCGGCTCCTCGTTCACGGCCTCGGCCACCGGCACGGCGTCGACGGCGGGCGTCGGCGGGGCGACAACGGGCCGTGTGGTCTGCACGAAGGCTTCGGCGGCTTGGCGATCGGGCAGCCAGCGGCCGCGATCGACGTCGGCGTCGGCAAACTTGGCCAGGTCGGCGGTGCGAAACAGATCGGTCAGGTACGCGCGATGCTGTTCAAGATTGAACTCGCCGAGTTCATCGAGAATTTCACTGGTCGTGCGGTCGGGCGCGGGTAGGCCGAAGCGACCCTCGAGGTACTCGCGCACGATCTCGGTGAGCTGGCTGTAGTAGGGGTCGGCATGGCCCTCGCGGTAGAGGCGGTCGAGCTCGGGGTCGTGAAGCCGGCGCAGCGCGCGCAGATCGGCCGGCTCGCCGGGAATGTCCTTAAACTTCTTCGGGCGGCCGCGCCACCAGCGCGCCAGCAGCCAGATCAACACGGCGAGCGTGGCCAGCGCGGCGACGACGATGCCGGCGATCAGGGCGAGGCGGGCCCAGTCGCGCCGGACGATTTCCTGCGGCTTGAGCGGGCGCGGCTCCTTTTCGATCTGCGGACCGCGAACCTCGACGGAAATGGCCGGCGCCTGGCGCAGTTCGGAAACGCCGCCGGGGCCGGCGACGAGGACGGGGAGCGGGGGCAGTTCGATCGTGCCCGGTTCATAAGCGATCAGATCGCAACGAAGCTTAAGCCGGCCGCCGCCGCCGGCGCGTTCGGCGACTACCGGCGGTTCGCAGGAAACGTCGAACAACCCGATCTGTTCCGGCGGGTGCGGCGGCGCAACCGACCAACCGGCCGGCCACTCGGCGTAAATCGTGTACGTGATATGCCCGGCCATCGGCAGACTGCGCGGGTCGGCGGAAGCGCCCACCGCGACGGGCGAGGCCTCGGCGGCGTTCGCCGCGAGCAACAGTACCAACACCAGCAGCCACGCGCGTTTCACCGGCGCCTCTTCTTGCGCAACTCGAAGAACCGGGCCAGCGCGGGCCCGGCGCCTTCGTCGGTGCGCAGGGTGACCAGATCGATGCCGTTGCGTTTGAAGGAATCTTGCAGCTTTGCGCGGCGCTGTTCCGCGTTGCGCGCGTACATCTCGCGCACGCGGCGGCTGCCGGTGTCGATCCAGAGCCGGCTGCCGGTTTCGGCGTCTTCCGCCTCGAGCATGCCGACCGGCGGCAGCGCGAGGTCGAGCGGGTCGACGATTTCCGCCGCCACCAGATCATGCCGGCCGGCAACGGCGCGCATTTCGCGGTCGAACGGTTGCTCGGTGAGAAAGTCGCTGAGCAGAATGACCACCGCGCGGCGTTTGCGCACTTTGCGCACGTGCGCCAGGGCCATGGCGATATCGGTGCCGCGGCCGGCGGATTCGCCTTCCAGCAGGTCGCGCACCAGACGCCAGGCGTGACGCGTGCCTTTGCGCGGCGGCACGTATTCCTCGATGCGATCGGTGAAGCGGACCAAGCCGACCTTGTCGCCGGCGGAGATGGCGGAGAAGGCCAGAATCGCCGCGGCCTCGGCGGCCAGTTCGCGCTTGCTGCGCACGGAGCCGAACAGACCCGAGGCGCTGGAATCGACGACGAGCAGCACGGTCAGCTCGCGCTCTTCGGTGAAAACCTTGACGTGCGGCTCGCCGCGGCGTGCGGTCACGTTCCAGTCGATGTCGCGGATCGGGTCGCCGTCTTGGTACAGGCGCACCTGGTCGAATTGCGAACCGCGGCCGCGGAACACGCTGTGGTAAGCGCCGGAGAAGCCGGTCTCGACCTGCTTGCGCGTGGTAATCGCGACACGGCGGATGCGGCGAATGGCTTCCGGGGTCAACATCGGTCGACTCGCCTCACGGCACCTCAACGTTGTCGAACACGGCTTGCACGAGATCTTCGACGGTCTTCTCTTCCGCTTCGGCCTCGTAGCTCGGAATGATGCGGTGGCGCAGCACGTCCGGGCCGATGGCTTTCACGTCTTCCGGCGTCACGTACCCGCGGTGGCGCAGGAACGCATGGCAACGCGCGCAGTTGAACAGAGCGAGACTGGCGCGCGGGCTCGCGCCGTACTCGAACAGCGGCGCCCACTTTTCCAACCCCGGCACCTTTTCGGGTTCGCGCGTGGCGAAGACAATATCGAGGATGTAGCGTTCGATCTTCTCGTCGACCCGCACCTTGCGCACGACCTCGCGCACCTTGAGCAGATCGGCCGGAGTGACGACCTTGTCGACTTCGGGCATCTTGCCGCCGCCGATGCGGTGCAGGATTTCAAGCTCTTCTTTCCGCGTCGGGTAGCCGATCTTCAGCTTGAGCAAGAAGCGGTCGCGCTGCGCTTCGGGGAGTGGATACGTGCCTTCCTGCTCGATCGGGTTTTGCGTGGCGAAGACCAGAAACGGCGCGGGCAGTTTGTGCGTCTTGTCGCCGAGCGTGATCTGACGCTCTTCCATCGCTTCGAGCAGCGCGCTCTGCACCTTCGCCGGCGCGCGGTTGATTTCGTCCGCCAGCACCAGGTTCGAAAAGAGCGGGCCGAGCTTCGGCACGAAGTCGCCGGTCTCTTTGCGGTAGATCATCGTGCCGATCAAATCCGCCGGCAGCAGATCGGGCGTGAACTGAATGCGCGAAAACTGCGCCTCGATGCACGCGGCGAAGGTCTTGACCGCCAGGGTCTTGGCCAGGCCCGGCAGACCTTCCAGCAGAATGTGGCCGTCGGCGAGGATGGCGATCAAAATTCGCTCGGTCATCGCTTTTTGGCCGACGATGCGCTTGCCGACCTCGGTCAACAACTGATCGACGAATTTGCTGTGCTCGACGATCTCGTGCTCGATCCGTTCAATGTCCGCTGTAGGCATGGGTGTATCCTTCCCGAATTCAGATCACCATACAGACACTCGACCGGAAAAAAGGTTTGGTGTCCGTGGCGGCGGCAAATTAGCTGGTTTTGCTTGCGAAATCAAGAGGTTGTGCGTTTAGAGAGGCAAGCCATTGGTGGAGCGGGCGAAAACCTCCCCACCGCCGGCAAGGCCGGACCGGGCACGGCCGGTGGTTCTGAGGCGACTGTTTGACCGGGCAAAAGCGACTGACGGCGGATCGAAACAGGTCGCTGAAACATCTCGAACGTTTGTTCTTTGGATAGTTCCAAGGCCGCGATTTTTAGGGGTTTGCTCTCTTTACAGGGCTGCGGCGCTCGCTATATAGTTTGGCGTTTCGTTTTCCCGGAGCAGTCGGCGAGCCTCTGCGGTAGAGGTTCTGCTGGACGCCGGACAGCACAAGGATTTCGGACATGGCACTTGATGCGGCGGAACTGAAGCGGCTCAAGCAAAAGGCGCGGCAGATACGGGAGGAGATCGTCAAGATCACCTATACCTGCGGCGGGGCGCACATCGGCGGCGCGTTGAGCCAGACCGACATTCTGGTGGCGTTGTACTACAAGTACATGAACATCGACCCGAAGAAGCCCGACTTGGCGACGCGCGACCGGTTCGTGCTGAGCAAGGGCCACGGCGGCATCGGCCATGCGGTCATTCTGGGCGATCTGGGCTTCTTCGACAAAGAGACATTGAAGGATTTCAACAAAACCGGTTCGCCGTTCGGCATGCACCTGGACTACTTGAAGGTGCCGGGCGTCGATGCTTCGACCGGTTCACTGGGCCACGGTTTCTCCATCGCCGCCGGCATGGCGTTGGGCGCGCGGCTGCAGAACAAGAAGTGGCGCACCTACGTGGTGCTGGGCGACGGCGAATTGCACGGCGGTCCGATCTGGGAAACCGCGATGGCGGCGGCGCATTTCAAGATCACGAACATGACGACGATCATCGACCGCAACATGTTCTGCATCGACGGCAACACCGAAGACATCATGGCCCTCGAGCCGTTGAGGGCGAAGTGGGAAGCGTTTGGCTGGCGCGTGCTCGAGGTCGACGGCCACGACTTCAACGAGTTGTGCGCGGCGATTGACGAGGCCAACGAGGCGAAAGACAAGCCGGTGGTCATCATCGCCAACACCAAGAAGGGCAAAGGCGTGGACTTCATGGAATGCGAGAAGAAGTGGCACTACGCGGGCCTGGACGAGGCCATGATGAACAAGTCGCTCGACTCGCTGAAGAAAGGAGCCAAGTGATGGCCAAAGGATTGACCTGGTCGATCGAAGACGCCGACCATATGACCCAAGCCGAAATCTACGGCGAAGTGCTCACGCAGATCGCCAAGAAGAACAAGAAAATCGTCGCGCTGACCGCCGACCTTGCGGGCTCGACCAAGATCGGCCGCTTCCAGAAAGACTTTCCGGAGCGGTTCTTCAACGTCGGCATCGCCGAAACCAACATGTTCGGCATCGCCTCGGGCATGGCGGCCACCGGCCTGATTCCGGTCGTGTCGACCTTCGCCGCGTTCGCCTCGCTGCGCTGTGCGGAGTGGGTGCGCACCGACCTTTGCTACCAGAAGCGCAACGTGAAGATCATCGCCACGCACAGCGGCACCTCGTTCGGCCAGGCGGGCACCACCCACCACTGCACCGAGGACTTCGCGGTGATGCGCGGCATGGCGGGCATGACGGTCATTGCGCCGGCCGACGCATACGAAACCGCGGTTGCCATGGCGCAGGCCATCGATCTGGAAGGTCCGGTGTACATCCGCATCGGCCGTAGCTTCGAGCCGCCGTTGCACAAGAGCATCGACTCCTTCGATTTCCATATCGGCAAGGCGATCCAGTTGCGTGACGGCACGGACATCACCGTCATCGCCACCGGTCGCACGGTCGCCGGCGCCGTCGAAGCGGCGGAAATCGCGGCGGGGCAGGGGCTGTCGGTTCGCGTGCTCGACCTGCACACGATCAAGCCGATCGACGTTGAAGCGGTGATGAAGGCTGTGACCGAAACCCGCCGCATCATCACGGTGGAAGACCACAATGTGTACTCCGGCATGGGCAGCGCCGTGGCCGACGTCATTGCCGCTTCGGGCAAGGGCTGCGTGCTCAAGAAGCTCGGCCTGCAAGATGAATTCTCCATCGTCGGCTATCCGGACGATCTGCTGCACTACTACCATATGGATGCCGACGGCATCGTCGAGGCGATCCAGCAAGTGATGAAGATGGACTTCGAACAAGACGAGGATTGGGAAGACGAGGTCTGATCATGCCGACGCGCGATGAACTCCGGACGAGACTGTTCCTCAATGCCGCCTTGCCGCTGGTGAAGGTCGTGCGCGAGGAAAACGAAATGCTGCGCAAGCTCACCGCCAAGCTCAAGGGGGTGGTGCAGTTCGAGGTCAAGGATACCGAGTACGCCGCGCATCTGGTCTACAGCGGCGGCGACCTGGCCTTCGTGCGCGGCCGCCACGAGAAGCCGAACGTGGCTTTCGTGTTCAAATCCCTGGTCGCGTTCAACGACTTCTTCACCGGCAAGCTGGCGCTGCCGTCAATCAAGGGCCTGTATCGGCTGGATCTGATCGGTTGCACCGTGCCGATGCTGCTGACCTTGAAGCTGCTCATGCCGAATGCCGACCCGCAAGAGCCGGCCAAGCGCGCGCTCAAGGTGAAGCTGTTGCTGTATATGGTGACCGCCGCGCTGTCGCAGCTCAACAAAGCCGGCGACGAGATGATGACCAAGCTGACCAAGGGTAGCCCTGACCGCGTTTATCAGTGGACCGTCAACGGCGGCCCGTCGGCCTTCCTGCGTATGAAGAACGGCAAGACGCGGTCCGGCCGCGGCGTCTATGAGCGCCGCCGCCCGTTCGTGCTGATGAAGTTCTCCGACATCGAAGGCGCTTATCAAGTGCTGACCAGCAAAGCGCCGCTGGTGGAGGCCGTCAAACAAGGCTTCGTCGTCACCGAGGGTGCGATGGAATACTCGAAGGAAATCGGCTTGCGGATGCAATATATTGAGGAGTTGTTGGCATAAATCCGAACGCCAGACCCATGGACCGGCCAGACTAAATTTCGGTCATCTGGAGCGACGTTGATTTCGTAAGGCGAAGGAGTATCAGGCATAGCACAGCAAAGGAAACAAAGACATTGAAGACCATCTCCCAGAAACTCGGTATCTGGCCGGACGACAAGATCCTGGTCGTGAATGCCGAAGAAAAAGTACTGAATCGCATTAAAGAAGAGGTCAAAGGCGAGGCCACGTTCGTCACCGAACACCAACCCGGCGACAAGTTCCCCATGGTGCTGATCTGGTTGCGCGAGGGCGATGACGCTACCGCGTTGGCCAACACCTACAAGCAGTATATCGATCAGATCGGCCAGCTCTGGTTCTTCTTCCCCAAGCGGGAAATGATGCGCCGGGAGCGGCTGACCAACACGCGCGAAACCATCACTCTGGATGTGATGCGCGCCCGTTTGGAAACGACCAAGATCTGTTCGATTGACGCCGATACCCAGGCCCTCGGCTTCGTGCTGCCGCTGCGGGATTAGGCCCCGGCAGGTCGTCCGCTTTTCAAGCGCGATGCTACCGAGTGGAACTTGTCTGTTGATGGCTTCTCTAGCCGAACAACACCCCTGCCAAATCGGCCGACGCGACGTTCGTTTCCAACCGCCGCAGCCGCCATTTCCGCCGCCACCCGTAGAAGTGTCGGGCCAGCCGGTCCGCCCCCGCCGGAACGCCGGCTCGGGTAATCACCCGGCCGATGTCCACATCAGCGGCATCGAGCAGGTGTAGAGCGCGCTTGGGGGCGTCGGAATGGACCTCTCCGCGCACGATTATTCCCCGCTGCCGGCATAGCCGCGCGACGAAGGGACAAGCGGCCAGATTGTTCTCATCCACTGCCAGCGCCACCTGATATCCACCGAGGGCGGCAAACAGGGCGATATTCTCTTCCGGCCATGCCCCTGGCGATAGCGGTTCGAACCAGTTCAGATGCGCCGGCCGCCGCACTTCCCGCCATGATTCCAGCAGTCGCGCCAATGCTTCCGCCGACAGCGTCGCGCCGCCACGGAACTGCACGTCGGTCACCTTGACTTCTAAAGCTAAGTGCGCGAGTTCAAAAGCAATATTTTCCGCGCGGCGGTAATCGACCGGCACCGTCCAGCGTCGTGAACCGCGCCGTACCAGACCCGGGCAGCGCTGCTCGTCGTAGCGCGCAATATCGACCAAATGATAGGCTGGCAGACCCCATTCGTCGGGGTCGTCGGGAACAGCCGGGCGGTTAGCGAAAACCTCACCTTCGCCACCCATCGCAACGCCCGGCATGTCCACCGGAACCTGCCCCCGCCTAGCCAACTGCACCACGGCCTCGACATGCGCCCCGATGACCGCGCCGTCGATGGCCCCTGGCGTGCGAAACACCATGGATCCGGGTTGCACTCCGGGGCCGACCGCCATCAGCGGCGTGCGCGGTAGCGCTTGACGGAGCGCACCGGCGAGTTCGTGGAACAGCGCATCGGCCTTGGCGGCCAGCCACAAAACCACCGCGTCCGGCGCCAGGTCGGTTGCTTGGGCGGTCAGGACTTGTAAATCGAGCAGAGATCGGTCAAGAATGCGCGGGTCCTCGCCGCCGGTGCGTTCCAGCGCCGCAGCGAGCCGGGCGACCTCATGCGGCACGTCGATCCACGGCTCGGGACGGGGGACAGAAATGAGGGCCAAACGCGCCATCTTCGTCCAGAAGCGGTTTTTGCTGTCACCCAAAGGGTAACACCAAACAAAGTGAAAGAAAAGCTTGACATTTGTCGACATAAGCCTTTATACAATAGACAGAATTTCGGAGCTCCAATGACTCGCATTCAACGCCAACGCCTGCTGAAACAGGCCCTCTTCCTGGTCGTTTTGTCGGTTTTCACAGCCCTAGCCGCCGGTTGCGGCCCGAAATTCGAGGACATGACCGCGCAGCAGATCTTCCAATACGGCGAGCAGGAATACGCCAGCCGCGACTTTCAGAACGCGTTGGACGCCTACAACGCCTTGATCGATCTCTATCCGTTCTCCGTGCACGTGACCGAAGCCGAGCTGCGGGTGGGCGATTGCCATTTCGAGCGGCGCAAGTGGGCTGAGGCGGAAACCGCCTATGATTCGTTCCTCAAGCGGCATCCGAACCATCCGGAAGCCGACCGCGCGCTGTTCCGGCAGGGCATGTGCAACTACAAGCAGAAGTTGGCCATCGATCGCGACCAGGCCTATACCCAACAGTCGGAGTTGTTGTTCACCCGCCTGGTCAGTCGGTATCCGCAAAGCTCGTACTCCGTGGAAGCGCAGCAGCGCTTGGCCGAGGTGCGCGACGACCTCGCCGCCCGCGAACGCTACATCGCGCGCGTCTACTGGCGGCAAAAGGAATACTACGCCAGCTACAAGCGGTGGGAGCGGGTGATCCGCCTGTTCTCCGACACCAAGTATTTCGAAGAGGCGCTCTACTACGGCGCACGTTGCCTGGTGGAGCTGGACGAAAAGGCCGAGGCCCAGCGCTTGTTGCAGGCGCTGTTGAACAAGTTCCCCGAGGGAGAGTATGCCAAGAAGGCGACGGAGCTGTTGGCCCGTACGCAATAGCCTGGCGGCGTTGGCGCTGCTGGCAACGATACTATTGCTGCCGGCGTGCGCCGATGATCGTGCCCTCATCGATCAAACCCTTGATGCGCGCGAACGCGCGCTGAACACCAAAAACCTCGAAGCCTACTTCCAGTTGTTCTCGCCCGAGTACGTCTGGGCGCAGCCGATGAGCGAATACCGTGAGGTGATGCGTAAGCGCTTCGCCAACTACCTCGCCATCGAATACCAGGCGTATTCGCGCACGGTCGATATCAACGGCGATACCGCGCGCGTCATTCAGGAATACCGCTTCACGTTGACCGACCGCTATCATCAGACCCAAACCATCAACGGCACGGATCACTTCCTGCTCAAACAACAAGGCTCGTGGCCGTTTAAGAAATGGTTGTTCTACCAAGGGTTGGATGTTGCGCCCAAACCGGCGGCCACGCCGGCCGCGGCCCCCGCCGCCGCGAGCCCCGCGCCCGCCACTCCCGCCACCGGAGGCAACCCATGAACGTCGACGCCCGACGCATACTCGACGAAGGCAATTCTGCGCTGGACCGCGGCGACCTCGGCGCCGCCGAGGCTTGTTTCGTCAAGGTGCTGGCCCAACACCGGCAGTACGCCGACGTCTATTGCAAACTGGGGCAGATCTTTCACCACAAGGGCCGCTTCACCGACGCCGTCAAGCTGTTCGCCGAAGCGCTCAAGCACAACCCGAACTATCTCGAGGCGCGCGTCAATCTATTGGTGCTGCTCAACGATCTGGGCCACTACGACCACGCCGCCAAGCTGTTGCCGAAATTGCAGACCGTCGGCGTGAACCCCGGCCCACTCAACATGGGCCAGCTGGCCAAGCGCCATCTCGAAAGCGGCAACCTGTACTTCTCGCTGCAACTCTACGAACACGCGCGGGTGGAATTCGAGCACGCCAGCAAGCTGCGGCCGGGTTGGGCCGACCTGCGGTTGAAGCTAGGCGTGGTCTATCGCCGCTTGAACCGCTTGCCGGACGCGGTGCGCGAACTCGAAACCGCAGTGGCCATCAACCCGCGTTACCTCGAAGCCCGTGTCGAACTCGGGTTGTGCTATTACCTGCAAGGACGCACCGACCACGCCGTATCGCTGTGGAAAGCCGTGCTCGTCGCCGATCCGCGCCACACCAACGCCATGCGCTACCTGACCCTGGCCAACGGCAAAGCGGAGAAGAACGAGATCGCGGCGGCGTAAAGACAAAGTTGCGTCATCATCGATCCTAAAGCGCCACCTCCCACCCCGCATCCACGAAACACAGCACCATGCGTACGGCCTTGGCGTCCGGACGCAGCGCACGCACCGCGTCGCGGTAGATTTCCGCTTGGCGGCGATAGCGCGCGACGTATTGGTCCAGGTTGGCCGCGGTCACGGGGTCGGTTTTGTAGTCGAGAATCAGCAGGCCGTCCGGCGTCTCGGCGAGCAGGTCTAGTTGGCCGAGGTAGGCGACGCCGGACGGGTCGGTCCAGGTGAAAGGTATTTCGCGACCGTGCGGGTTCGCCGCCGCGAGTCGCACCGCCGGCAGTTGCGCGAAGCGGTCGAGCCATTGGCCCACCAGACGCACCTGCTCCTGACTCAGATCGAGTGCCGGCCCGAGCAGCGCCAACGCCTTGGGCCAACCTGCCGGGTCGGCCAGGTCGATTCGCTCCACCAGGCGATGAAACGCCGAGCCGAGTTTTCGCCCGTCACGCCGCGCTTCGGCCACGATGGGCGGATCGCCATGCTCGCTGGGGCGGGTGAAAACCAGCGCCGGCTCGAGATCGTCCCGATCGGCGGCAAGACGCAAACGCTCGCGTTCACGCAAAGCGTCTTCCACTTGTCGGGCCAACGCGTGCGGTAGCTTCTCTTGTTGCACGCGCCGGGGGAGATCCCAACGTGGCGCCTGCGCCACGGGCAGTTCGTCAATCGCCACCGGATCGTCGCGCACGAGAGCCGGCTTCAGCAGATTCAACTCGTGGTCCACAAAGCCAGCGTCGGCAAAGAAGCGCAAGAAATTCTGACGCTCGGACGGTGAACCGTCTTTCCGCGTTTGCGGCGCCACGATCAGCGGCAGCACCAGGTAGTCTCGCGCGCGGGTCATTGCGACGTAGAGCAAGCGCTGACGCTCGGCGATTTCGAACATTTCTTCGTCTTCGTGCATCGGCGCGAAGTCTTCGGTCTCGTAGCCGGTCGCCAGCCGGAATGACAAACGACCGTCACGCCGGCGATAATGCAGCGGCAACACGCCGGGCGGTGGATGGAACGCGGCCCACAGCTCGGGCACGACGACCGCCGGCCAGTCCAACCCTTTGGCTTTGTGAATGGTCAAGATGCGCACCAGATCGTCGTCGGCCTCGGTGATGAAGTAATCGGCCTCGTCGCGTTCTTCATCGTAGGCCGCCGCCCATTCGCGTGCGAATTCGCCGAAGGTCAGACCGGCGTCATCGGCCGCGCGCGCCGCTTCCAGCACCTTGTGCAAATTGGCTACCGCCACTTCGGCGTGGGGGAATGTGCGCGCGGTGGGCAGCGCCGCCACCAGATCAAACAGGTCCCGCACCGTGGCCAAACACCCGCGCTTGTTGCGACTTTCGTGCAGCCGCCGCAGTTCCACCAACATGCGTCCGACTTCGTCTGTCGGCTGGCCGATCCCATAGAACGACAGGCGGCGGTCGGCACGCTGCGCCAACACATGCACCAGCAAGGCTTCGTCGGAGAAGCCGACCAGATCGCTGCCCAACCATTGCGACAGCGCGCGGCTGTTGTCGGCGTCTTCCAATGCGCTCAAAGCGTGCACCAGCGCTTCGGTTTCCGGACGGCGGTAGTAGCTCTTGCCGCCTTCGATGCGATACGGCACACCCTGGGCTCGCAGGGCGTTCTCGAGCAGATCGACGTATGAGGTGCGCCGGAACAGCACGGCAATGTCCGCCCACCGCATCGGCCGCGGTTTACCCGTTTCTTTGTCTTCGACCGGCCATTGTTCCTGCACGGCGCGTTGAATCCATTGCGCGATGGCCGCCATTTCCAGCAACTGAGGGCGTTCGCCGTCGCGCAGTGCGCGATCAGGTCGCAAAACATACACGCCCGCCTGGGCCGGAGCGTTCTTCCGGCCGGGAGTGAGCCGCACGTATTGGGGACTGGCCGGCCGCTCGGGGTCGTGATGCATCAGCGGCGCGAAGATCTCGTTAACCGCGTCGATGATGGCCGGCGCGCAACGAAAGTTGACGCTGATCGCCAGCGGTGACTGGCCGCCGAGCAGATGGTCTTTGGTCTTTTCGTAGACTTCGATGTCCGCCCGGCGGAAACGGTAGATCGACTGTTTCGGGTCGCCGACCACCACCAGCTTGCCCGGCTTGAGCCGAACGTCCTCGGCACGATCGGCCACCGCGCCGTCCTCGCACAAGAAGAACGCGATCTCGACCTGGAGCGGGTCGGTGTCTTGAAACTCGTCGATCACCAGGAACCGGAAACGGTGCTGGAAATAGGCGCGCACGTCTTTGAAGTCACGCAGAAGCCGAACCGCCCGGACGAGCAGATCGTCAAAACCAAGCAGCCCGCGAATTTGCTTTTGCTCGTCATAAGCACGCGCGAAACCCTGCGCCAGCCGGAACAACTGCCGCAGTCGTTCGGCGTGGCGCAGCTCGTTCAGCCGAAGGCAGCGCTCGCGCAGCTCGCGGCGCTGTTCTTTGTTCCAGGTCAGCGAATCGTCGCCCCAGGCGCCGGCTTTGCCGCCGGTCAAATTGATCTTCGGCGCCTCATCTAGCGCGGCGAAGAACGCGTCGAGGTCGGTGAGCGAAGGAAGTTCGGTCAGCGGCCGGACCGCTGCCAGTGTATTGGCCAGAGCCTTGTCGCCGGCGTCACGGCAGAACTCGCGCGCGTGCTCAACAATGACTTTCGCCTGGGCGATGACCTGTTCGCGCAATTCGGCGAGCGTAATTGCCGCCGTCGGCTCCGCCGTGAGTAACGTGTCGCGATTGGCGCAGATGACGCGCGCCAGCTTCCACAGCCAGTCCCAATCGCCCTGCCGTTGGTACAGCTCACGTTGCTCGAGATACCATCGGAGCGCAGGATCGACCGGCACCTGCCGAATCTGCCGATCGAACCACTCGTTGTAGAAATCGACTAGGAGGCGTCGGGCGGCGTCATCGTCGGGGCCGGCATTCGGGTCGATGCCCGCCTCGACCGGACGCTCCTTCAGCAGGGAGAAGGCGAAGGCGTGCAGTGTGCTGATCGGCGCGATTTCGAGATCTTCGATGGCCTGGCGCAGAATCGACTGCTCCCGTTCGCGTTTCTCCTCGCGTAGCGCGCGCTCGACCCGCTCGCGGATTTTCACCTTGAGCTCGCCGGCCGCCTTTTCGGTGAAGGTGATGGCCGCGATGTCGCGCAGTCGCGTGGGCGAGGCGGCGTCGGTCAGCAGGGAGAAGATGCGCGCGACGAGCAGGGTGGTTTTGCCCGTGCCAGCGCCGGCTTCGATCCAGAGGTTTTCCCCACGGCCCAATACCGCCTGGTCACGTTGATCTTGGTCGGCAACGCGCGGGTTAGCCATTAACGCGCCCCACGGCATCGACCCAGCGGCAACAGCCGGCCCGGTCGGCGCGCAACCCGAGCAACACCCGGCTGCGCGGATCGCACAACGTTTTTCCTGAACAGGAAGAGCAGAACTTGTTGCCCGGCTGGCCGGCGATGTCGGGACGCGGAACGAAGCGTCCGTTTTCGATTCCTTCCACCACCTCCCGCAACACCCGGCGCAGCACGGCGAGTTTCTCGGCCACGAAAGCGCCCTGAATTGCCACTGCCTTGGGCGACGCCTCGTTCTGCTCGCGATGGAGATACCAGTAGGCGGCGGTCAGATCCTGCAACCGCACCTGCGGGTGCGTCGCGGCATAGGCCAACAGATACAACGGCAACTGCAACGTGGCTCCGCCGTTGAAGCTGTCGGGGTCGAGCTTGCCGGTGGTGAGTTTGTTTTTCGCCTGGCCGGTCTTGTAGTCGACGATGCTTGGCCGTCCGTCGGGATCGCGGTCGACCCGGTCGAAGCGCGCCTTGAGCAGCACCTTCCGCCCGTCGGCGTCGATCACGGCGATGGCTTTCTTTTCCGTGGCTTCGACGCGGTGGCCGGCAGCAATTTCGCCGGCGAAATCGACCAGCGCCTGGGCGGAGGCGATCAGCCGTTCGACCTCCACCTCATCGAGAACGCCGCCGCCGGTGTAGTTGTCGCGGACCAAATCGGCGTAGGCGCTACGAATGATCTGAGCCAGCGACGGCGACGGGTTCGCCGGATCGAAGTACTGCTCCCATGCGTTGTGCAACAGGCTGCCCCGTTTGTCCGGCGGCAACGCCAGCAACTGTTCCGGATCCTCGGGGACCGTCAGGTTAAGGATTTTCTCCAGCAGATGCCGACGCGGGCAACAGACGTAGTCTTCGATTTCCGAGACGGACCATGAATCCTTTGCGGCGAGATAGGCGGCGAGGGCGGCCTGCGCGGGGTCGCCGGCGCAGAGCCCGTCGTACTCGGTCAGTTCTTCACGCGCCCAACGGTGAACCCATTTTGTCCACACGCGCGGAAACGCACCGGCCCGGGCTTGGAGCAGGTAGCGGACCGGCAAGGTGGCTTCGGCGGCGGCCAGCCGGTCCATCAACGCCAGGTCGCGCTCGTCGTCGTCGAGCGCCAGGGCCGGATCGTCCGGGGCGAAACGGCCGGCCGGGAAGACTTTGACCAACGGCGATTGCCGGGGCAGATCGTCAAACGACAACGACTTGCCGACGATGCGTTCGGCCAGCGCGAGCAACAGATGGCTGGGCAGCCGCGGCCGCCCATCCTTGGCCACGTCCAGCCGCGGGTAGCTGAGAATAAGCCGGCCGGTCGCGGCCCGGCAAGCCAGGTCAAACAGTCGGCGTTCCTCGCGCGCGCGGTCGGCCCGTGTCGGCAAAGCCGTCGGATCGCCGATCGCCTCCCCGAAGGCCGTGCGCTCATCGTCGAGCAGGAACGGATCCTGCCGCGGCGGTGCTGGCAGAATCGACTCGACGCAGCCGGGGATGAACACGACGTCGAAGCAAAGCCCACGGGCCGCCACGAAGTCGAGCACGACCAGCCCCTGCGGATCGTCGACATCCTCGCGGACCGCGCGGATCATTTCCGTCACGCGTGCTTGAAAAGTCGACAAGGCAAACGGCAGACCGGCTTCGTCGAGCAACCGTAGCCGTTGCCACGATTCCAACGCCAGATCGAGCCAGTGGTCGCCGGCGATCAAGCGCCGGGCCAGCGCACCGAGGCGGTCGGCCGCCGTCCGATAGGTTCGCGCTTGCCCCACCGTGCGCAGATCCGCAAGCAGACCGCGCACGACCTCGGCCAGGTGCGTGGCCGCGGTGCGGTCGGCCTGATCCTGGTCTTCGCGTTTGGCGAAGTCGCCCAAACGGTGATCCCAATCTTCTTCTGTGCGGACTCGCGCCAGGCGGCTGACACGATCCCACCGCGATTGACTGACCGCCGCGGGGCCGAAAGACGGTGGTAGGTCCACGGCATGCAACAGTGCCATGACTTCTGACCGTCGCCGGCGCGAACTCAACAGGCCGACCAGGCGGCCCAAAGCCCGCAACGAGCCGGATGCACGGGGCGTGACACCGCCGGTCACGCAGCAGGGCAAGCCGGCGCGGCGGGCCAGGTCGTCGATCAGCGGACCATAGATCTCCGGTGCGCAGGTCAACACCGCCATGCGGTGGTAAGGCACGCCTTCGCGCTGACAGCGGCGCGCTTCGCGAACGATGGCCCGCGCCTCCACCATTTCGGTCGGACAAGACCAGATGCGCGTGGTGTGCGGATCGGGTTGGAAAACGGCGGGCGCGCTCAACCCGGCTTGCGCCAGAAACGTCGGCGGCTCCCACACCTGTGGGGCGTAATAGCGAATGTCGACAACCGCGTCCAACGCCTCGAGCAACCGGCGCTGCCGCGGGTTGACGTCGTAGATGCCGACGACGTGCAGGCAACGTGTCTCCAACAGCGCCGGGAAATCGGCGGCACGGTCGGCCGCGGCGGCCAGCAGATCCGGCGCCGAGTAGTGAGACGCGGTCAACTCGTCGCGATAGGCGTCGAAGACGGCGGCGATTTCCGCCAGGGCACCGGTCCGCGGCACCGCGGCCGGCCACCGCGCGCAGCCGGCTTCTTCCAAGTCGGTCAACGTGCGCAAGAGCGCCGCGGCCAGGCCGTCGCGCTCGGCCAGGTCGCGCCAACGGCCGCGCGGCCGTTCATGCAGCAGGCGGGCAAGGAGCGCTTGCTGATACAGCGGGTCGGCTTCGTGGCGGCCGGCAAGCGCCGGCGCGGTGCGGCCCAGCCGATCGGCCAGATCGCGGAAGGTGAGCAGCCACACGCCAAGCATGCCGCCCAGGCGGCGGTGAAGCTGCCGCTGCAGTTCGCGACGTGCCTGGTGGGAGCCGACCAACGCCACCACGGGGCCGTAATCGCCTCGCGCGCGCTGCTCCGCTACCACGCCGACAAAAGCGTCGGCGCATTGGGCGTACGAACCGGCAATAACGAGTTGGCTGCGCTTCATGGAGGAATACACGATACCCGATTTGACCGGCGCACTAAAAGTGGTATTCGCAGGACACCAACACGCGGTGATCCATGGCGATCATCGTGACCACCAGGCAATTCTTGGATGCTTCCGGGTCGATCAGGTTGACGACCCGGAAGTCGGAGTAATAGGTGCCGTTTCCGGGCGCGATCGGCGGCGTCACCTTGGTTTCTTCGCAAGAGGTGTTGCAGATCATGCCGATCACGTACACGTCGACGTCGTCTTCTTGGAGATAGTATTGCCCGGTGATGTGAAAAACGCTGTCCTCTTCGACCTCATCGATCGGACCTTCGACCGAGATCAGCGACAGGCGGTCCATCGGATCGCCGTCCACCACCCGGCAGTCGTCACCGTCGTCGCCGCCGCCGCCACCGCCGTCATCGCCGCTCGTGGGCCGGTTGGTGTCCAGCACCGCCGGCGGATTGTCTTCGCCGCCGCAGGCCACCAATAGACACGCCAACAGCGCCACAGCGACCCATCGCGCGTTCATTAGAAAGGCACTCCTTTGGCCTGAAAGACCGACTCATAGACGGCGAAGATGTTGGCCGCGCGGGCGGCAGGGGAAAACCGGGACAGCACCTCGGCCCGACCGGCGTCGGCCAGTCGCCGCGCCAGCGGGCGGTCGGCGGCCAAACGCTCGATGGCGGCCGCCAGCACCGGCGGATTGCGCGGCGGAACCACCAGGCCCAGCTCGCCGTCACGAACCAACTCGGCGTTCCCGCCGACGTCGGTGGTGATGACCGGCAGGCCGCAGGCCATCGCCTCGCGCAACACGCCCGACACGCCTTCCCCGGCGAAGCTGGCGACCACCGACATGTCGCAGCCGGCATAGACCCGCTCCATGTCGCGCCGGAAGCCGGCAAAGACCAGCCGGTCGGCCACGCCTAGCCGCTCGGCCTCTTCACGCAACTGTGATTGCTCGCCGGCGCCGGCGAAAACGTGCCATAACTTGGGCCGCGCCTGGCGCAGGGACGCGGCGGCGGCGAGATAGTCTTCGTGACCCTTCTGGCGCACGAGGTTGGCGGCCATGACCGACACCACAGCATCCGCCGGCAGGCCGAGCTCCGCGCGCACGGCGGCGCGCTCTTCGGGCGCCGGCCGGAAACGTTGGCTGTCGACCCCGCCGTACACGACGACGATCTTGTCGGCCGGAATGCCGACTTCCACCATGGCGCGTTTGGAATCCTGGCTGACCACGATGATGCGGTCGAGCCGGCGCAGGCGGTACTTGAACCGGTTGGCGCCAAGCTTGAAATTGACGCCGCGGGTGTTGACCAGACAGGTCACCGGCAACCGCGGCAACGCCAGCAACGCCAAGGAAAGATCGCCGCCCTTGTGGGTGTGGATGATGTCGAACGCGCCGTCGCGCAACAGGCGGCGCATGCGCATGATCTGCGTCGGCTGGTACCAACGGTTGGTGCGGAAAAAGTGGATCGGCACGCCCAACGCGCGCAACGGCGCCAGCCCGTTGCGTTCCGGTTGGTCCTCGAGCCCGGCTTTGAACACCGCCTCGACGTGCGCCCCGGCCTCCACCAGGGCCCGCGCCAGCAGCAGCAACTGGATGCTGCCGCCGGAACCGATGTTGCGGTGTGAGGTGGTGAGCAAAACACGTTTGCCGGCCAGGCCCATGCGCCCTCCGTGGTCAGTCATGACAATGCGAGACGATCTGCCGGTACGGGATCACGCGCAGCAGTTCGTCCAGCGTGGTCATCTTGTGTTCGACTTTGAGCAGGCCATCCAGAACCAACGGCACCATGCCGCGTTCCAGCGCGACGCGCTGGATCTCGCTGACCGGCACCTCTTGCTGAATCAGGTTCTGAATTTCGGCGTCGATGACGAACAGTTCGAACAGGCCGATCCGGCCGCGGTAGCCGGTCTGGTTGCAGCGGGGGCAACCGACGCCATGCACGAACTCCAGACCCTGAGCCCGTTTGCCGAACGGCTCACGGGCTTTCTTGTCCGGCAAGTACGGCTGGGCGCACGAACGGCAGACACGGCGGACCAGCCGCTGGCTGAGCACGCCCAGCAGCACAGCGGAGATTACTTCATGTTCGAGGCCGAGGCTGAGCAATCGTGCGACGGCGTGGACGGCGTCGTTGGTGTGCACCGTCGAGAGCACCAGGTGGCCGGTCTGGGCGGCTTTGGCGGCGACGTCGGCGGTTTCGGAGTCGCGGATTTCGCCGATCAGCAGCACATCGGGGTCATGGCGCAAGAAGGCGCGCGCCAGGGTGGCGAAGTCGAGTTTGGGGCCGATCTGCTTTTGGCAGACGCCCTCGAGATCGTATTCGATCGGGTCCTCGGCGGACAGAATCTTGATCGACGGATTGTTGATGTGCTTCAGGCTGGCATACAGCGTGGTGGTCTTTCCGGAGCCGGTCGGGCCGGAATTGAGCACCATGCCCTGTGGGTTTTCGATGAGGCGCTGGAACGTTTCGAGGTCGCGGCTGGTAAAACCGAGCAGTTCCAGGTCGATCGGGGCCATCGACTTGTCGAGCACGCGCAGCACCAGATCTTCGCCGTTCTGGCCGGGAATGATGGAAACGCGGAACGGCACCTCGTACAGGTGGCCGCCCTGGTTGACCGGTAACACGAAGCGGCCATCTTGTGGGGCGCGTTTTTCGGAGATGTCGAGTTGCGACATCACCTTCACCCGGTTGACCACCTGTTCGGCGTTGGCTTTGTTGATCGGCGATTTTACGCGATGCAACAGGCCGTCGAGTTTGATCCGGGTGATGACCTCGCGTTTGAAGTTCTCGATGTGAATGTCGGTCGCCCCGCGGCGCAACGCGTCCACCAGCAGGTCGCTGACGATCCGTTTGATCGGCGCGTCGGCTTCCGGCGTCAACTTGACCGCTTCGATAGCGGGCTTGCCGCTGGATGGCTCGTCGCTCGGTTCGCCGATCATGATCTCGTGCGGCAGTTCCTGCGGCGGATCGGCAGGCGCCTCGGCGTCATCGTCGCCAACGAGATCGAGGCCGTAGGCTACCGTCAACGCGCGCTGGATCTTCTCGCTGGCGACCTTGACCGACAACACGCGGCGGCCGCGCAACACCCGGCTGATCGCGTCGAGCGTGTCAAGATTCTGCGGGTTGCCGATGCCGACCACCACCGGCGCATCGGCCTGGGGATCGACTTTGCCGAGAATCAGTACATCGTGCGTCAGACAGAACGCCTGCGGCAACAGGCGAACACTATCGGGATCGACTTCATACGGACCGAAATCCAAATCGGCATGCGCCCGGCTCATGATGCCTCCTCATGATTGAAACACGCGTGGCGCCCCC
The DNA here is from genome assembly GCA_964511015.1 of uncultured bacterium. GTDB lineage: Bacteria > Lernaellota > Lernaellaia > Lernaellales > Lernaellaceae > FEN-1099. The sequence goes on from CAZEDX010000015.1 coordinate 20,179, forward strand.
CCGGCACGGACAAGGCTCCGGTCGAACAATATCATAGTATCCGCTATTTGGACCGCGACTGACAAGAATGGCCGCGGGTGCGGCCGACGATTACATGTTTCGGATCGTATCGAGCGCGATCTGGAGCGCACGGTCGATGCCGCCGGGGTCGCTGCCGCCGGCTTGCGCCATGTCCGGCTTGCCGCCGCCGCCGCCCCCCACCGCCTTGGCCGCGGGGGCGATGATCTTGCCGGCGTGGAAGCGTTTGGTCAGATCGTCGGAAACCATGGCGATCAGCAAAGCCTTGCCGTCGGCCTCGGCGGCGAGGAACAGCACGCCGCTGCCGAGCTTGTCGCGGAGCGATGCGGCGAAGGTGCGCAGCTCTTTGGCGTCGGTGACCGGCGCGCGCGCGACGAGCACTTTTGCGCCGCCGACGTCCTGCACCTGGTCGAGAATGCCTTGGCCCGCCTGACCGGCGAGCTTGGCCTTGAGTTTTTCAATGTCCTTTTCCGCGGTTTTGAGCTGGCCGAGCAGCCGCTCGACACGTTCGACCAGTTCGCCCGGCGTCACCTTGAGCATTTCGGCCGCGGTCTGCATCCGCTCCGCCGCCGACTGCAGGTGCGCCACGGCCGCGTCGCCGGTCAACGCCTCGATACGGCGCACGCCGGCGGCCACCGAACCTTCCGCCAACAGCACAAACGGGCCGACCTGGCCGGTGCGCGTCAGGTGGGTGCCGCCGCAAAGCTCTTTGCTCACGTTGTCGCCGACCGCGATCATGCGCACCTCGTCGGCGTACTTTTCGCCAAACAAGGCCATGGCGCCCTGGGCCACCGCCTGCTCGTAGGGCAGGATCTGCGCGGCCACGGGCTCATCGGCCATGACCAGTTCGTTGACCCGGCGTTCGATGGCCGCGCGTTCGTCGGCAGTGAGGGCGGCATAGTGGGTGAAGTCGAAGCGCAAGCGTTCGGGCGAAACCAACGAACCGGCCTGCTTGGCATCCGGCCCGAGTACTTCGTGTAGTGCCTTGTGCAGCAGATGGGTGGCCGTGTGGTTCCGTTCGATGTTGCGCCGGCGCAACGGGTCGACCGCCATGGTCACGCGCGCGCCGACGACGATCTGGCCCTTCTTCACCGCAATGCGGTGGGCCACCATCGCTTCACCCAAGTGGCGGGCATCGGTCACGTCGATCAACGCATCGCCGGACAGCACCTTGCCGGTGTCGCCGACCTGGCCGCCCATTTCGGCGTAGAATGGGGTGACGTCGACCACCAACTCGCCGGTCTGGCCGGCAGAGAGCCGTTCGACCAACTGCCCTTCGGCGAGCAGGCCGATCACTTCCGCGTCGACCTTGAGTGTGTCGTAGCCGACGAACTCGGTGGTCAAGCCGCGCGACAGCAGTTCGCGGTGGCCGGGCGCCAGCTCTTCCGCCCCCGAGCCGTCCCAAGCGGCGCGGCTCGACTGCCGTTGCCGCTCCATCGCCTTGGTGAAGCCTTCGTTGTCGATGGTGACGTTGCGGTCGCGGCAGATGTCTTCGGTCAGATCGAGCGGGAAGCCGTAGGTGTCGTAGAGCTTGAAGGCGACTTCGCCGTCGAGCACCTTTTGCGAGCGCTTCAGTTCGCTTTCCAGAATCTTGAGCCCGTTTTCCAGCGTGCGCAGGAACCGCTCTTCCTCGTTGCGGATGACCTTGGCGATGTACGAGGCGCGGTCGACCAGTTCGGGATAGGGCCCCTTCATCGTTTCGACCACCGCCCCGCTCATCTGGAAAAGGAACGGCTTGCGCAGGCCGAGCAGCACGCCATGACGGGCGGCGCGGCGCATGATCCGGCGCAGCACGTAGCCGCGGCCTTCGTTGGAGGGCAACACGCCGTCGCCGATCAGGAAGGTGATCGACCGGATATGGTCGGCGATCACGCGCATGCTCACCGTCGGTTCGGGTTCGGCGCCGTAAACGATGCCCGATAGCCGGCTGGTTTCCTCGTGGATCGAGGTGAACAAGTCGCTGTCGAAGTTGGATTGTTTGCCCTGCAGCACCGCGGTGATACGCTCCAGGCCCGCGCCGGTGTCGATCGATGGCCGGGGCAGGGGGGTCATCACGCCGTCCGCGTCGCGGTTGTACTGCATGAACACCAGGTTCCACAGCTCGAGGTAGCGGTCGCCTTCGCCGCCGAGCGTGCCTTCGACCGACGGGCCCTGGTCGAACAGGATCTCGCTGCACGGGCCGCAGGGGCCGGTGTCGCCCATCGCCCAGAAGTTGTCTTTCTCGCCGAAGCGCAGAATGCGGTCCAGCGGCAGTCCGATGACCGTGCGCCAGATCTCGGCGGCTTCGTCGTCGGTTTCGTACACGGTGGCGTACAGGCGGTTGGGGTCGAGTTTGAGCTCGTCGACCAGGAAGCCCCAGCCGAAGCGGATGGCGTCGTGCTTGAAGTAGTCGCCAAAGCTGAAGTTGCCGAGCATTTCGAAGAAGGTATGGTGACGCGCGGTGCGGCCGACGTTCTCGAAATCATTGTGTTTGCCCGACACGCGCAGGCACTTCTGGCTGGTGGCGGCGCGGCGGGTGCCGATGTCCTGCTCGCCCAGGAAGACGGATTTGAACTGCACCATGCCGGCGTTGGTGAACAAGAGCGTGGGATCCTTCTGCGGGACCAGGGGCGAACTGGGCAAGACCGCGTGGCCGTTCCGGGCGAAATAGTCCAGGAACGCGCGGCGGATTTCATGGCCGGTCATGGCTAACCTCCTTGCGAACAAGGGTTTTATACCTAGCCCGCAAGGGGGGAAGTGTCAAGGTTGCCGGGGTTGCAAACCCCCTTTCCCTGCGTACAATGGCGCGCAGTTTCGCCGTGAAAATTGTAACGTTGTCACGGCGACCCAGTCGGACTGGAGTTGGACACGGACCTATTTTCTCTCACCTCGCGCGGTTGGAGCGCTGTCCCGCGGCGCGATGGTTCCGAAGTCTTTGATTATCGTGGGGATTACGATGAGTGAAATACCCGCCAAAGAGTCGGCCAAGGAGCCTCCGCAGAAAAAGAAGCGCAAGCCTCCCCGCATTGAGATCAACACCCGGTTTTGCAAAGGTTGCAACATTTGCGTCGCCTTCTGCCCGGCCAAAGTGCTGGCGATCAAGGGCGCGAAAGCCGCGGTGGTCAACCTGGAGGCGTGTACGACCTGCATGATGTGCGAATTGCGCTGCCCGGATTTCGCCATCGCCGTCTTCCCGGAGGAGTGAGCTATGGCCGGACCGAAATTCAAGACCGGATTGCGCTTGATGAGCGGCAACGAAGCGGTGGCCGAAGGCGCACTATATGCCGGCTGCCGGTTCTTCGCCGGGTATCCGATCACCCCGTCGACCGAAATCGCCGAGGTGCTTTCGATGCGCCTGCCGCAGGTCGGCGGCTTCTTCCTGCAGATGGAAGACGAAATCGCCTCGATGGCGGCGGTGCTTGGCGCCAGCCTGACCGGCGCCAAGGCGATGACCGCCACCTCCGGCCCGGGTTTCAGCCTGAAGCAGGAAAATATCGGCTACGGCTGCATCGCCGAGATCCCCTGCGTCATCGTCGATGTACAACGCGGCGGCCCGAGCACGGGCATGCCGACCAAGCCGATGCAGTCGGACATCATGCAGGCCCGCTGGGGCACGCACGGCGACCACCCGATCATCGCCCTCTACCCCGACAGCGTGGAAGAGGCGTTCTGGGAAACCATTCGTGCTTTCAACCTGGCCGAGCGGTTCCGCACCCCGGTGATTCTGCTCAGCGACGAGGTGGTCGGTCATATGCGCGAACGGATGTTCCTGCCCAAGCCGGGCACGGTCAGCATCTACAACCGGCGCAAGCCGCGCCGCGAGCCGGAGAAGTACTACCCCTACGAAGGCGGCACGCAGGATGTGCCGACGATGGCCGCCTACGGCACCGGCTACCGGTTCCATGTGACCGGCCTGTTCCACGACCGCACGGGTTTCCCGACCAACGACCCGGCGATTATCGAATCCGAACTGCGCCGACTGCACCGCAAGGTCGAGCGCGGCTACAACGAGATCGTGAAGTGGGAAGAATTCTTTCTCGATGACGCCGAAGAGATCATCATCGCTTACGGCTGCACGGCCCGCAGCGCGCGCGCGGCGGTTAAACGCCTGCGTTCGCGCGACCGCAAGGTCGGCCTGTTCCGGCTCAAAACGATCTGGCCGTTCCCCGACCGCGCGATCAAACAACTGGCCAAACGGCCGCAGACCAAGCTGATCCTCGTGCCCGAGATGAACGCCGGGCAAGTGCTGGGCGAGGTCGAACGCGCCGTTGCCGGCAAGTGCGCGGTCGACGGCCTGCAGCGGCTCGACACCGAAATGATCACTCCGCGCCAGATCATGCGCGCGCTACGGGAGGGCTGAGATGGCCTTCAACTACGAACAGTATCTGCGCGTGGACCATTTGCCGCACATCTGGTGCCCCGGCTGCGGCCACGGCATCATCTTCAAGGCGCTGCTGCGGGCGATCGACAGCCTGCGGCTTGAGAAAGACGACGTGATGCTGGTCAGCGGCATCGGCTGCGCCAGCCGCCTGCCGGGCTACGCCGATTTCAACACCTTGCACACCACGCACGGCCGCGCGTTGCCGTTCGCGATCGGCGCGAAGGTGATCAACCCGAAGATGAACGTCATCATCACCGCCGGCGACGGCGACGCGGTGGCGATCGGCGGCAACCACTTCATTCACACCTGCCGGCGCAACGTCGACATGACGCTGATCATCTTCAACAACTCGATCTACGGCATGACCGGCGGACAGGTCAGCCCGACCACGCCGTTCGGCGCCAACGCCTCGACCACGCCCTACGGCAACCTGAGTTATCACCTCGACTTCCTCAAGCTCGCCGAGGGTGCCGAGGCGACCTACATTGCGCGCGCCAGCACCTATCACGTGAAACTGCTGGAAAAGGTGATTCGCGACGCGATCGCGCACAAGGGTTTTTCGGTGGTCGAAGTGCTGGAAGACTGCCCGACCGCTTACGGCCGCCGCAACAAGTTTCGCAGTGCGGTGGACATGATGCGCGTTTGGAAAGACAAATGCGTGATGCTCGACGCCTATCGCCAACTCAGTGAAGAAGAGCGCGCGGGCAAGATTCCGATCGGCGTATTTCGCGAAGTGCAACGGGCGGAATTCGTCGACGAACTGCATCGCGTCGCCGAGTTGGCGCAGCAGACTCCGGAAGGGGAATAGCCGATGGCGAAATGCAAACTCGAAATCCGGTTGGCGGGCAGCGGCGGACAAGGCCTGATGTTGGCCGGCGTCATTTTGTCCGAAGCGGCCATTCTGTTCGACAACCGCAACGCGGTGAACACGCAAAGCTATGGCCCGGAAGCCCGCGGCGGCGCCTCGCAGAGCGAGGTGATCATCAGCGACGACGAAATCGACTACCCGATGTGCGAACAGCTCGACATTCTGCTCTGCCTCAACCAGCAGAGCCTCGACAAATACCTCGAAGACTTGCGCAAGGGAGGCATGCTGATTGTTGACTCCGGCTTGTGCTCGCGCCTGCCGGAGCCCGGCGAATACAAGGTCTTCCAGATCCCGTTTACCGCGTTGGCGCGCGACGAAGTCGGCAAGGTGTTCGTGGCCAATATCGTTTCGCTCGGCGCGGTCGCCGGCCTGACCGATTGTGTCAGCCGCAACGCGCTGGAGCGGGCGGTGCTCAGCCGCGTGCCCAAAGGGACCGAGCCGCTGAACATGAAGGCGCTGGCCGTCGGTTTCCGCGAAGCTGCCGCCTTGCGGGTCGACCAGCACGTCAACACGACCAAGCTCGCCTAGCCGGCCGACGCTCCCGCCGTCCTTGCGGCTCGTGCCTGGCGTTTACTATAAGCAAACGAATTCAAGGCGCTGCAGTCTGCCGCGCGCAACCGGCCGCCGGCGTTTGAAATCGACGGCAAGGCGCTCGAAGGTTTTGTCGCCGGCCTAGCGCAACGGCATTGCCGCTATGCCTCGTGTGCGTCGTGCGGCTGGTGCGAGCAATTCGCGCAGCGCGCGATCCGCTTCCGCGACGGCGAGCGCGAGCGGTTCTTGCGCGACGCGGAAGAGAATCTCCGCGAGCTGGAAACCGGCGGCTTCTTCCGGTTTGAGGATACGGTCTAACCGCTCGCCTTTCCGTTTCCGGCCCGAGCGACTAAAATTGCGGGCGGAATGAACAGGACATTGTTGATTCGTCCGGGCAACTCCGCGGTGGCGGAAGTGACGCCGCCGTTGGGTTTGCTCTATCTGGCCGCGGTATTGCGTCGCGAGCGTGGGGCCCAGGTGCGCCTGCTCGACCTGCTCTGCCGGCCGCAATCGGTCGACGAGGTGGTTGCGGCCGCGCGCGAGTTCGCGCCGGATTGGATCGGTTTTTCGGCCCTTTCTCGCCAGGCCGGCGCCGTGCACGACTTGTCGGCCGCGTTGCGCCGCGCGTTGCCGACGACGCCGCAAGTGCTCGGCGGGGCCTACGCCACCGCGCAGCCCGAACACGCGCTGGATCATACGGCGGTCGATTATTGTGTGATGGGCGAGGGCGAGCAGACGCTGGTCGCGCTGCTCGACGCGCTGGCCCGCGATGCCGACCCCGGCGCGTTGCCGGGCGTGGCCCTGCGCCGCGACGGCCGGCCGGTTCGCCACGCCCCCGCCGCGCCGCTGGCCGACCTCGATGCCTTGCCGCTGCCGGCGTTCGAGCTGGCGGATTTCGACGCCCTGGCGCATCTGCCGCGGATCGGCACGCTGGTCCGGCACGCGCGCTACTTCGCCGTCTTTTCCAGCCGCGGCTGCCCGTATCATTGCTGCTATTGCCACAACGTGTTCGGCAAGCGGTTCCGCGCGCGCGGCGCCGCCCACGTGTTGCAGGAGATCGACGTGCTGCGCGGCGACCACGGCGTGCGGGAGATCCAGTTCATCGACGATTCCTTCAACCTCGACCGGCAGCGCGTGATCGACATCTGCCGCGGCCTGGTCGCGCGCGACGCCGGCCTGGCGCTGTCATTTCCCAACGGTCTGCGCGGTGACGTGATCGACGAAGAGGTGGTCGACTACCTGGCGCGCGCGGGCACGTACAAAGTCTCGATCGCCATCGAAACCGCCAGTCCGCGATTGCAACAAAGCATCGGCAAACGGCTGGACCTTGCCGCGGCGCGCAACGCCATCGCGCACTTCGCCCGGCGGCGCGTTATGACCCACGGCTTTTTCATGCTCGGCTTCCCCGGCGAAACGCTGGCCGAAATGCGGCAGACCGCGCGCTTTGCCCGCGACAGCCGCTTGCATTCAGCGTCGTTCTTTTTCGTGCAGCCGTTGCCCGGTAGCCCGCTCGCCGAGCAGTGCGCACGGGCCGGTTTGCCGACGCCGAACAACGCGGAGCTTTCCAGTCTGTATGACGATGCCGCGAACCGCCTCACGCTGAGCCAGGTGGCGCCGCGGGTGTTGCGGCGGCAGGCGTACCGCGCCACGCTGGTTTTCTATTTGCGTCCCGACCGGCTGCTCCGCATCCTGCGTGACTTGCCCAACCGGCGGCAGTTCGCCTACCTGGTCAAACTGGTCGCCGTTCGCGCCTTTGCCGCGCGCCGCGAACGAACACTGCTCGAGCGGCGCTGGACGGCATTGATGGCGCCGAATACGCGAACGAATTGACGGCGCCCCGGAACCTTTCGTACATTGCAGTGATGTCCAAGGCGAACCACACCAAGCAAACCGCGCTGGCCGACCGTCTCGAGCAGGCCATCGGCGTGTGCGAAGAAAAGACGTCGGTCGAATTCGTCGTCGTCTTTGCCCGGGCGTCAGGTCGTTACAACGACCTCGATCTGCTCGCCGGCCTGCTGGGCGCAACCATCGCCCTGCTGGTCATGGTTTTTGCGCCCTTTAACTTCGTCGCCTGGGCGCTGGTGCCGAATGTTGCGCTGGTCTTCGTGCTCGGTTGGCTGGCCAGCCGGCGGCTGCCGCTGGTGCGCCGGCTGCTCGGCCGCGAAAAGCGCCGCCGCGAACAGGCGCGGGTCGGGGCCGAATCGGCGTTGGTGCGGCAAGGCATCTACCACACGCGCGACCGCACGGGGCTGCTGGTCTACGTCTCCTGGTTTGAGCGCTATCTCGACGTGGTTGCCGATGTCGGCATTCAGGCGGCCGTGCCGCGGCCGGAGTGGAACAACGCGGTGGCCAGGTTGCGCACAGCGGCTTTTGCTCCGGACTTTCCCGAAACGTTCATCGCCGCGTTGTGTGAGCTAGCCGACCTGCTGGGCCGTTACCTGCCGCCGGTCGGCGACAATCCCAACGAAATTCCGAACCGGCCGGTGATGCTATGAAACGTCGCGCCCTGCTGCTGACCCTCGCCTTGGTTCTGCTCGTGGCCACGGCGGCCTGGGCGCGGCTAGGCGGCGGCGAATCGTTCGGCGGCGGAAGCGGCGGCGGGGGCGGCGGGGGCGATGTCGGCGACGCGATCGATTTGATCATCATGATCATTCAGATCATTTGGTTCCTCGTGGATCTGTGCATCCACTACCCCCACATCGGCTTCCCGCTGGTCGGCGTGATCATCGTCATGCTGGTGATTCTGTATTTCAAAGGCCGCCGGATGGCGAGGTTCGTGCCGCCGGCGCAAACGCACGCGCACGTCCGCCGGCCGGAACGCGCGGCCGCGCAGAACGCGCTGCCGGCGCTGCGCTCGACCGACCCGAACTTCTCGGAAATCATCTTCCTCGATTTCGTCCAACTCATCTACGCGCGCTACCAGGAAGCCCGCGGCGCCACCGGCAGCGTCGAGTCGCTGTCGCCCTACCTCGAGCCGGCATTGCTCGAACGCTTGGCGCAGCAACGGCAACCGAACCGCGTGGTGGAAGGCGTGATCGTCGGCTCGTCCAACCTGGCCCAGGTGAAGCAGGTGGCCGACGGCTGGCAGATCACCGTCGATATGGAAACCAACTACACCGAACGCGGCGCCGACGAGCAGAAGGGCAAGGCGTGGTACACGCGCACGCGACTCGAGTTCCAGCGCAAGGCCGGCGCCAAGTCGTTGGGCCCCGATTCGACCAAGGCGCTCGGCTGTCCGTCGTGCGGCAGCCCGGTGAAGGTCGACCAGAGCGGCGAATGCGCCTACTGCGGCAAGGTGGTCAAACCCGGCGAGTTCACCTGGCAACTGATCGCCCTGGTCGAAACGACCAAGATGCCGCGCGAGCGGCTCTCGCTCAACGTCGGCGGCCAGGAGGTCGGCACCGACCGGCCTACGGTGTACGACCCAAATCTCGAAGCCGAGCGCAAGGCGTTCGCGCTGGCGTATCCGGACTTCAACTGGGACAAGTTCCGCGGCCGTGTGCAAGAGGTTTTCTTTGCGCTGCAGAAGGCTTGGACCGAAAAGTCGTGGGAGGTGGCACGGCCGTACGAAACCGACCGACTGTTCCAGACCCACCTGTTCTGGATCGAGCGCTACCGCACGCACAACTATACCAACGTGCTGGAAGACATCAAACTGGAAAAGATGGAAGTGGTGAAGGTCGAGCGCGATCCGTACTTCGACTTGATCACCGTGCGCCTGTACGCGAGCATGATCGACTACACCACCGACAAAGACGGCAAGGTGATCGGCGGCAACAAACACCGTGCGCGCAAGTTCACGGAGTACTGGACCTTCCTGCGCAAAGCCGGCTTCGCCCCCAAACCTGCCGCGCCCGGGGCCGAAGAACACCACGGCGACCAATGCCCGAGCTGTGGCGCCCCGCTCAAGGTCTCAATGAGCGGCGTGTGCGACTACTGCGGCTCGAACATCACCGGCGGCGACTTCGACTGGACCCTCGCTAAGATCGAGCAAGACGAGGTGTACGCCGGGTAAAGCCCGGAACACGCCAGGCGAAACGAGAATACGGGAACGCGGGCACAGGCGCGTGAACAGACCGCCTACCGGGCTTACATCACCCAGCCGAGAAAGACGTTGTCGAAGTAGACGATGCCGCCGCCGCCGTCATTGCCGACGTCCATGAACGAGAAGCGGGAAATGGTCTCTTCGAAACTCGGATTGAAGTCCAAATCGGCGCAGGCGGCGGACGGGGTGCCGTCGATCAGCACCGAGAACTTTTTCGCGCCGGGCTGCACCACCGTCTCGAGGTGAACCCAGGTTCCCGCGGTCAGCGTGGCGCACGGGTCGGGCGATGGATTGGGCGAGGCCGACAATTCGTTGTCCACCAACAGCAGATGGAACGGACCGCTGACGGGCGGCTCGCCGCCATAGAAGTCGAAGAAGAAAATGGCGCCGGTCTGATAATAGAAATCGAAGGACACGGTGAAGTCGACGGTCTGCGGATCGATATCCAACGCCGCCTCCACCGATTCGGTGAGCGTGGTGCTGCCATTGATTTCGAGCATGCGGCCGCTGCCGGCCTTAGTCGGGTCGTCGATGATGGTCGCCGTGCTGGCGCCGTAGATGATCACGTCCCACGGGCTGCCGAGCGGACCTAGCGCGTAGTCTTCGAAGTCGATATCGACCACGACGGTGTCGTCATCGGCCACATCGTCGTCCGCGGTGTCGTCATCGGCGGTGTCGTCGTCCGCCGCATCGTCATCGTCGATATCGTCGTCGGTCACATCATCGTCGCTGACATCGTCATCGGCCGCATCATCGTCGGCCGCGTCGTCGTCGCCGCCGTTATCGTCATCGTCACCGCAATCGCAGGCAACGCCGAAGAGCGTCAGCGTCGCGGCCGACAACACCGCCAGCCACATCCGAAACCCGAAGCGAATCATGAGAGCCTCCCGCCCGGCAGGCCGCGCCCGGGCCGATCGTTCGTTTCTCGCTACCCATGCGTAGCGCGGCGAAACGACGAAGGCAAGGGCGGGGAGGAAAGAGGGAAGAGTGAAAAGTGCGGGCGGTCTATGGAATGGAGTGAAGAGTTAACAATGAAGAATGAAAAATGGGGCGTCCAATCCAAGACTCTCCTCCTAAGCGGAAGGGATCAAGTCGAGGAAGAGAACCTGCTTGCCTGTCGCGTTCGCTCCGTGCTTCGGTCGGGTTGACAGGCTCCCCTTTGAAGTTCTCCACGCTGTGAAATCATTCACACCATCTCGAACGCCTGTTCCACTCTCTTCGACCCGGCATTCAAAATGTGCATTTGCGTCTACTACAGCCGCAAGGGTTTGAATGGGGTCGAATGGTCAAAAACCACGGGTAAAAAGCGACCGTTTTGTGGGAAATCGACCCTAATAAAATCAAGCACTTGCACACCGAAAACTGCACGTTTGCACGGTGTTTTTCCGGCGTCAGCGCGGAAAAGACGCTTGGACATTCAACGACAAAGCCGTTGTTTGCGGCGCATGTCGATCCATGGCCAGTGCGGATTGACGCGCCGGTGCACGCGCGTTTGACGGGTGAAAAAGGCATGTTTGGCGCTTGATGTGAGAATTGAGGGGACCAACCGGAAGGGCGGCGGGTTGTAATTATCTCTAGTCCACGCTCAGCACCCGCATCCTTTGTTGTTGTCATCATCGTCGTCGTCATCGTCGGCGGTGTCGTCGTCGGCCACGTCGTCGATCGCACCCAGGAACTCTTCCGGACCGACGAAGGTGTAGCCGCGTTGCGTGAGGCCGTCGAGCAGCACCGCGAAGTCCTCAAACGGCACGAACTCGAAGTGGACGAAAACCGAGGCCACGCCGTCGCGGATGACGCTCAGGCGGTCGGCGTATTCGAGCTTGCCATCCGGATGCCAGAAGGGGTCGGGGCTGGACAGATCGATCAGGTTGAGCGACTCGGGCAGCACCGCCATGCCGGACGAACTCGTTTGGAGGAAGTAGGGGATCATCTGGCTGTAAGGGTCGAGCTGCTCTCCGAAGCTCGGGTCTTCGCCGGGCCGCACGGGGAAGGCGAGCAGCCGCTCGTAGCAGACGTCGAAATACTCGCCGAAGGTGAGGTAGTCGCCCCACGAGGCGGAGTAGTGCGGCGTCTCCCAAATGGCCGGCCGATAGCCCACCGCGGCGAAGCCGTCGAGCCCGCGCTCGACCCGCTCGCGCACCCACGCGGCGGAGTCTTCCGGCACCGGGCAGTTGTCGAGGCCGAGCGAGAATTCCCAGTCTTCGCGCGAGATGCCGGTGTGCTGGTGGGTCACGCCGTGCATGATCATCGTGCCGCCGATCTCGCGCAGGTACTCGATGGCCGCGAGCAAATGGGGGTCGTCTTCCAGCCTGAATTCGGTGCCGGGCTCGAAGTACCGGCCTTCCGGGTCGACGAAATAGGGGATGACGCCGAAGGAGAACGGAATGCCGCGCGCGTGCAACGCCTCGGCGTACTCGATCAGCAACTCGGAATTGGTGACCACCGGCGCGAGGTCTTCCAGCCGCACCATGGCGCGCTTGCGGGCCGTCACGCCGGTGAGGAAATACTCGTGCAGCAGATCGGCGAAGACCAGGTAGCGGTCGTCATCGGTGTTGTCGATGAACGGGTCGTCCGCCACGAAGCACAGGTTGCCGCCGCAGGTGAAGTAAGGATAGGTCTTTGGCAGGTGCGTGGATGACAGCTCGGCATAGACGTGTGCTTCGCCTGTCACCGTGGTGGCAAAAAAATTCTGCTTGGTGTAGCGGGGGATGGCCCGGCCGCGGTAGTTGACCTGATCGAACTGGTCGCTGTTTTCCACGATGGTGCCGCCGACAAAGCCGAACGGCCCCGGTCCGTCGAGGTAGTCGCCGAGTTGATCGAGCCCGCCGCCGACCCACAGCACACGGTGTGTGCCGGTGGCCACGTCGGCAAGAAAAGGCGCGGGGATAGCGTCCCAGTTGAGGGCGTAGAACACGACGAAATCATGGGCCGCCATTCCGCCGGACGTGTAGTCGAGGACATTGACCGCCTGCAGATCGCCGTCGAAATGCCCCAGCAGGTTATAGAGCATGTTGACGTTGATCAGCGTTTCGCGGTCGGTGCCGTAGAAATAGACCACCGACGAGGCCGCTGCCTTGGTCGGAAATGACGCGGCGAAGAAGAGAAACAGTACGAGCAGAAACCCCGTTAACCGACGCTGCATGGCCCTCACCAAGTCTCAATCAACCGAATGGTTAATTACCATATGGCGGCCCTTTCGCATACGAGGTTTTTTGGCCGTTTGCATGCCGCCGAAACCCCTCAGCGGAAAAGGGCTTGCAGGGCCTGGTCGAGGTCCGGATACGTGAAGTGGAAGCCGCTGTCCAGTAGCTTGCGGGGCACGGCATGCTGACCGGTCAACAGCACTTCCTCCGCCATCTCGCCGAGCATGACTTTCAAGGCAAACGCCGGCGCCGGCATAACCGCCGGGCGGTGCAGCGCGCGACCCAAAGCGCGGGCAAAATCCCGCTGTCGGACAATGCCTGGCGCGACCAGATTGAAAGGCCCGCGCAGGTCGTCATGCTTCAGCAGATGGCGAATGGCGCCGAGCTCATCGGTGAGGTGGATCCAAGGAAACCAAGCCTGCCCGTTGCCAAGCGGTCCGCCGAGCCAAAAGCGGAACAACGGCAACATCTTGGCCAGGGCGCCGCCATGTTGGGCCAACACCACGCTGGTGCGCAGGCAAACCACGCGCACCCCGTACTTCGCCGCGTCCGCGACCTCGGCTTCTCCCAACGCGGCCACCCCTGCCAGAAAGCCGCCGCCGGCCGCAGCGGACTCGTCCACCACCGCTTCGCCGGAGCGGCCGTAGTACCCGACGCCGGAAGCCTGGATCAACACCCGCGGCGGGGTGCGTGCGAGTGCGACCGCCTGCATCACCGCGCGTGCGGCGTCGCGCCGGCTGTCGAGGATGGCGCTCTTCTGGGCGGCGGACCACCGCTTGGCGCCGATGTTTTCCCCGGCCAGATTGATGATGGCCAGCGCGCCGTCGGCCAGCGCGCCCCAGCCTTCGTTCGAACGCCCGTCCCAATGGGCAAGCGGCACGCCCAGATCGGTCTCGTTCGCCGCGCGCGACGGACCGCGGGTCAGACCGATGACTTCATACCCGTCTTGCCGCAGCAGCGGGGTCAGAGCCCGCCCGATCAATCCGGTAATACCGGTCACCACGACTCTCATCGCGCGCCTCCGTTTCATACAGTGACATAGCGACAACGTAGGCACGGAAACGCCGTCCGACAAGCCGCAATCGGAGCGCCGGTATCCGTACCTATGTTGGCTTGTCGGCCGTTTCGGAGCAAAAATAGACGCCACGGCCATGCGTCGCGATGCCGCCTGGCTTGACTCGCAGTTGCTCGTTCATCGTGACCGACCTGGTAGACGTATATCTCAACGAGATTGTGCCGTTTTGCGATGGATACGAAAGCCTCGCGCCGCCTAATCCGACCGAGCTCCTGCCGATCGAGAATCCGCGCGATCGTGGTGCTCAACAACATCGAGCCCGGAGCGCCCCGGCGGAAGCTCTACGAGCCGTTCGGCGGAATTTGGTATTGGGATGCGTCGGAGATCACCCGCTCGGTCTCGGAGCCGGGCTCCTATCGCGTGTACCACTGGGATCCCAACGGGGAAGCCGGCGATTGCGCGGCGGTGTTGGGCGACAAGGAAATTTGGCGGTTGCCCGACATCTTGCGGGCCTTGGTAGTCACCCCGCTGACTCGCCAAGACAAAGAGCTGCATATTGAATGCTTGCCGCCGACGCCCCGAGATGACAAACTCACCGAGGATGATACGCTCGACGAAGACGTGTGTGATGACGACGCGCTCGACGAAGATGGGAGTGATGACGACGCGTCCGACGGCGACCAAACCGACGACGAGAACGGTGGCGATGCGGACGGCGGCGGGGCCTAAAAAAGTTATCAGCCCAGGAGTCTCAAATCCCACGAATTGCACATTCTCATAAGAGGCTTTGCGGCCAAATCATCCGAGGGTTAGTTGAACCCGGAAATTTGTTCCTCCGTGTCGACATTGGCTGTTGTGAAAACTGTCTTGGTACCGATCGTCCAAGCGGCAGACAAAGTGACATAAGTCATCAGTATTATTGCAAGAACCGGATTCCGTGTACCGTCTAACATTGGAATGTTCTGCCACCGCCCGAATTTTTTGATTTGCCTTTGTTGCGATTTTCAACAGACCAATATAGTTTTTGTCTAGAAAGAATATAAAAAGAACGATGGTCCTATTTTGACACTAAGATCGGACATTGTTTTTATGCAGATAATTCTTGACAAACCCGGTTTCCTGGACTATTGATATACAAGAATAGGCCTGGGCGAATACAGTTGTGAATTGTCAACGACGGCCGGGTATGTTGTTTTGGAATTCGATTCCCTTGACTTTTTAGGCACTTAGCTCGGTTTGCTTCGGCAGACCGCGCTGGTCCGGCTCATCGGACCGGGAGCTAGTCAGGTGTTTCGCGATGCGGGGGCATTATCATTCGCGAGCGGAAGACCCTGGAGGAAACGAACAGGTTAGCGAGTTGGGTGCTTTGAAGGTTGGGTCGCGGCACGAATTTACCGGACGCGCCTAAGTCGGGGGGAACGCTGGTTTCCTCGGTGGGCGGCGTGTCCAAAAAAAACAAGCAAACCATATGCGAAGGAGAGAGAAACATGGAACTCAGCAAATCCGTCGACAGGTTCCTTGAGGCTTGCACCAAGGAGTTGAAGCTGTCGGAGAAAACGAATCGGGCATACGCGTATGATCTGGGTCAGTTCAGCGATTTCATGCAGGACAAAGATCTGGAAAAGATCAACAACGCCGACGTCAATTCCTACCTCAGCTACCTTGATGACGAGCAGAAGCTGAAGGAGTCGACCATCCGGCGCAAGATCATGACGCTCAAGGCCTTCTTCCGGTACTTCGTCGACAGCGGCAAGTTGACCAAGACCCCGCTGGAAGGTGTCGACCACAAATACAAGATGACCAAGAGCCTGCCGAAGATCCTCAACGCGCAGGACATGATTCATTTGCTGAACTTCGTGGTCGAAGACGTGAAACGCCTGGAAAAAGAGCTGCGTCCGGGCTGCGGCCGCAAGGTGAAGCTGCATTATGAAAACTCGATTCGTGACCGCGCGATCATCGAGATGCTCTTCGCGACCGCCATGCGCATCGGCGAGCTGTCCGAGCTGAACCTCGAAGACCTCGACCTCGAAGGTCGCACCGTACACATCAAGGGCAAGGGCAACCGCAACCGCACGCTGGTGCTGGCGAACGACAGCGTCGTCGACGCGTTGAAAGACTACCTGAAGATCCGCCGCAACCTGCACGGCGACAGCGCCGCGTTGTTCCTGAACCGCTTCGGCGGCCGCCTGTCGATCTTCGCCATCGAAAACCTGTTCGAGCGCATCCGCAAAGCGGCCGGCCTGCGCCGCCGCTTCACCCCGCACGCCCTGCGCCACACGATGGCCGCGATGCTGTTGAACAACGGCAAGGACCTGCGCCAGGTACAGACCATTCTCGGCCACTCGAGTTCGGTGACCACGCAGATCTACCAGGAAGTGGCGCCGCGCCGTCAGCGCAAGGTGCTCTCGCAGCTCAACGCGGCGGGCCGCCTGTCGGTGCAGACGGTCGACGACTCGCCGAACCCGAAGCGCCCGCGCACCATCCGCCGCCGCAAGGGCGAAAAGTAAACCGCTTCGCCAACGACCATCCGGGGCGGGCCGCCGGGCCCGCCCTTTTTGTTGGGCGGGCAGGGTGGTAACCTAGAGCCGATCAAAATCCTCAGCGGTATTTCTTGGAGTATAAGGAGTCAGCCATGGCGGAGATGATTGCGGTATGCGGTCTCGATTGTGCAACTTGTCCGGGCTACCAGGCCACCCAGACCAACGACCTGGCCAAGGCGCAGGCCACCGCCGCCGCCTGGTCCAAGCAGTTTGGCGTCTCCATTCCGGTGGACGCGGTCTGGTGCGACGGCTGCTTGACCGGCGTCAAGAAATGCGCCCATTGCGCCGAATGCGAGATCCGCAACTGCGGCCAGAAGCGCGGCGTCGCCAACTGCGCCTATTGCGCCGACTACCCCTGCGACAAACTGGCGGACTTCTTCAAAATGGCGCCGATGGCCAAAAACAACCTCGACCGGTTGCGGCCCTAGGCGGCTACTCGCCCGCGGTGTCGAAGGTCCGGTACCAGAGCGCGTTCTCGCCCAGGTAGGCCACGTGCGCGATGCCTTCCGCGTCGATGGCGAAGGTGGCGTACTCACCTACATCGCCGACCGTATCCAGATCGTAGATCTGCCAACTGCCCGAACGGTTTGTCGCATAGCGCAAATCGAAATCGTTGGACCACACGTAGTAGACGATGTGCGCGAACCCGTCGGCGTCGAAGGCGAGCCAGTTGTAGATGCCCGCCGCGTCGTCCGTATCGATCTGCTCGTCGTCGAACGACTTGCCGTCGTAAACGCCATACCACAGCCCGTGATCGTTGCTGTAGTGGCTGATCGCCAGATTGCCATCCGGGGTGAAGGCCAGCGACGAGCTTTCGCCGTATTCGGAGTATTGCACCAGTTCCCAGTCGCCGCTGCGGTCGGTGGCGTACCAACCTTTCGGGTAGAGACCATTGTCATAGCCGACGTAGGCGTGGCCGTCGGCGTCGAGGGCCAACGAAACGCCGGAATTGGCGCCGTTCACCGCCCGGGAAGACGACCAGGCGCTGCCGTCCCACACCTCGTGAAACACCTCGCTGTTTTCCCCACTGCCGAAGGCCAGATGCACCAGGCCGGATCCGTCGATGGTCGCGGCCACCGCGGACGGGTCATACCGGTCGGGGGGTTCGGTGCTTTGCCAATCGCCGGGCACGCCGTATTGGTGGTGCAAGAAGTCGTCGTTGCTGTTGGCATAGAAGACATGCGCGTCGCCGTCGGGCGCGAGAACCAAGGCGATCAGGCGTTCGATCAAGCCGGGCCAGCCGATGTTGTCCATTGTTTCGCTGGACCAACCATCGCCGTGAGGAACCGCACACCGCAGCTTCCCGTGCGAAGACAGGAGCGACGTGGCGAAATAGCAAACGAGCTTCACTCCCGACTCGCTCAGCGCCAACGCGGCCGATTCACCGGCCACCTCGCCGTCGGCCACCACCTGATTGTTCCAATCCTCGTCGCCGGTGCGCGCGAAAAACAACAAATCAGCGCTGTGCGAGGCGAGGAGCGGCTCGCCGCCAGGCGCCAGGGCGATCGCCAGGCGGTCGCCTATTTCATCCGGCGCGCCGATCGCTTCGCGCGTCCACTCACCGTCCGTCAGGCGCGCGTAGTGCAGTTGGTTGGGCACGTAGGCCGGGTCGTTCGACGGCTGACGGACATAGCCGATATGCACATTGGCCGCGTCGGCGATCATGGCCGGCACGAAAGCATACGCCTCCTCGTAGTCATAAGTATCCGTTTGCCAATCGCCGGAGGCATTGGTCACGTAATTGTTGTAGAACGCGAGGTGCAGATGCTCGTCCGGATCGACCGCCAGCGCGAGGTGCTCGCCCCGCACTTCGCCCAACGTGGCGGCGGTCTCGGTAGTCCAAGCGCCGGCCTCGCCCGAGACGATGATGATCGAACGGTCGGAGATCTCGCCGGTGAGACAGCCGATATGCACCACGCCCGCACTGTCGATAGCCAGCGCCGAGAAATCCCACACCGCATCCAGATCGAGCGTTTCGGTCTGCCAAGCGCCGTGAGCGTTGGTCGCATATTTGCGGCGCTCGTTCTGTCCATCGTAGTAGCTGATGTGCGCGAAGCCTGCGGCGTCGAGAGCGACGACCGGCTGGGCGTCGATGCCGACCGTGTCATCGACGACTTCCATCACCCATTCGCCCTTGCTTTGTGTGGCGTACTTGAGTGCCGGCTGCGCCAGATCGACAAACGCCAGATGCACGCCGGCCGCATCGACGGCCAGCGAAGGGTCGGCGGCGTAGCGAGTGACGTAGTGCGGCGTCCAGGACTCGCCATCCGTACTCGAATAGATGCACATGGCTCGCCCTTGGGTGGCGGCCAGGTGCAGGGAATGATCCGGCCCGACCGCCAGGGCCGTACCGGTGGTGGCAAAGGTACCGCCGGCGATGCGCTCGAGCCCGCCTTCCGCGAGGAATGGACAGACGTTGCCGGTGGTGGTGTCATCGTCGCCGCCGGTGTCGTCATCGATAAGATCATCATCGTCGGCATCGTCATCACCGTTGTCGTCATCATTGTCGTCGTCGTCGCCGCCGCTGTCATCGTCGTCGTCCGAGCCGTCGCAAGCGACCGCACCCGCCAGACACGCCAGCAGGGCCAGCAACCACAGCCAACGCCATACAGATTTCATGATACACCTCCCGATATTTCCTAATTCGCATCCGCTGGTCCTGCCTTGTCGTTGCGGTCTTCCGCCGGTGGTTTGCCAACCGTCACTGCCTGATCCGGCAACAAGACCAATCCATCTCGACCCAGCGCGCCAACGAACCGATCACTGCCGGCACCGCTCGTCGACGCTACCAGAATAGTACCCCTTCGTTTGGGGAGTCAACATTCAAATAGCTTATTACTCACTGGTTGCCGGTCGGTTGGATTTGGCCGGACCAAGCAGCTAGAATTACCCGAACGCAGCTACGCGGAGGCGAAACATGATCGATCTGAAAGCGGTGCAAACTCTGATTCTTGATCATCTGCATGACGGCGCGTACATCGTCGACCGCGAGCGGCGGGTGCAATACTGGAACAAGGCCGCCTGTCGCGTCAGCGGCTACGATGCCCGGCGCATGGTCGGCAGCTTCTGCTACGAAAACACACTCGTTCATGTCGACAGCAGCGGCCGCCAACTCTGCCGGGAAGGTTGTCCGCTTTCCGCATCGCTGGCCGACGGCCAGATTCGCCAGGCCGATGTATTCCTGCATCACCGCGAGGGCTACCGCGTGCCGGTCGCGGTGCAGGTGCTGCCGTTGCGCGACGAGACCGGCGAGATCGCCGCCGCGCTGGAATTGTTCCACGATCTGTCGAGCGAACGAAACCTGGCGGAGGAAGTGGAACACTTGCGGCAGGCGGCGTTGATCGATCCGCTGACCGACCTGGGCAACCGCCGCTTTCTCGATTCCCTCATCGGGCGGTGGTTCGACGAGGCGCGCGATTTCCGCCAGTCGTTCGGCGTGCTCTTTTTCGACGTCGATCATTTCAAACGCGTCAACGATGTCTACGGTCACGATGTCGGCGATCAAGCCTTGCGCGCGGTGGCCAGCACCCTGGCCCGAAACGTGCGCGCGACCGATGTGGTCGGCCGGTGGGGCGGCGAGGAATTCGTCGCCTTGATCAAGAACACCAACCCCGACCTGTTGCTCGGTTTGGCCGAAAAGCTGCGGGTGCTGATCGCGCAGACGCGGTTCGAAGTCGGCGGCGAGCCGCGTTCGGTGACGGCATCGATCGGCGGCACCGTATGGCAAGACGGCGACACACCGGAGGGATTGCTGCGCCGCGCCGACGAAATGATGTACCGGTCAAAGGCGGGCGGCCGCAACCGCACGTCCATCGGTTAGTTCGCGCCCATCCCCATCGATCCTTGCCCACCCGGCGGCGTTCTGTTACCGTCGCGCGCGGAGGTTTCGGCTCGATGTCGCTGTGGCAGGATCTCACCTATCGCCCGCCGGTCCCTTCGGCGCGGGCCCTGCGTTTGCACCGGGAGACGCCGGTGGCCGACCTCCATGTCGACAGCCTGCTGTCCCACCATCTGCTCGGTTACGACCTGACCAAGCGGCACCGGCCGTGGGCGCCGCGCTCGCCGTTGTTCGGACATTACGATCTGCCGCGCGCGCAAGACGGCGGCGTGCAGATCTGGGGACTGGGGCTGGTGGCCAACCCGTGGCCGGCCACGCGCGCCCGCGCCCGGCGCGTCGACCGGCAGCTCGACTATCTCGAGCAACTGGAAGCGCAGTGCGCCGATCAGCTTTTCCGCATCACCGACCGGGCCTCGCTGCAACGCGGCCTGGCGGCGGGGCGCATCGGTACATTGCCCGGTATCGAGGGCGCGCACGCCATCGGCGGCGATCTCGACCTGCTCGACCATTTCGCCGCTCGCGGCGTGCGGTACTTCGGGCTGACGCATTTTTCGTCGAACGAAGCGGGCTACTGCGCCGCGGGCTACAAAGCCTCGCGCACCAAAGGGCTGACCGATTTCGGCCGCCGTCTGGTCGAACGCATCGAGCAACAGGGGTTGCTGCTCGATCTGGCGCACCTGAACAAACCCGGGTTCCTGGAAGCTTGCGCCATGCTCTCGACGCCGCCGCTGGTCAGCCACACCGGCGTCTGCGGCGTGCATCCGAGTTGGCGGAACATCGACGACGAGCAGCTCGAAGCGGTGGCGAAGCTCGGCGGCGTGGTCGGCATCATGGCCGGTCCGCGCTACCTCGGCGGCCGCATCCTCGGCTCGCTGGAATTGATGGCCGACGCGATCGAACACGTGCGGCGGACCATCGGCATCGAGCACGTGGCCATCGGCTCGGATATGGACGGCTGGTTGGAGGCCATGCCCACCGGCCTGAACGATGCGTCGGATTGGCCGCGCCTGACCGAGCTGCTGTTGCGCCGCGGCTGGACCGACGACGAATTGGCGGCGTTTCTTGGCGGCAACGTTTTACGCGTGCTGCAAAAGGTGCTGCCGGCCGGAGAGGCGGGACGATGAAACGCGCCGCGTGGTTGCTGCTGTTGGTCGGGGCGGCGTTAGCGATCGCCGCGGACTGCTTCGATTTCGCCGCCTGGCGTCAAGCGGTGGTGAACGGCGAGTCTGCCCTGGCCCAACAGGTGATCGACCGCGCTGTAGCCACCTGCGCCTGCGGCTCCGAGACCAATGACTGCCTGGCGCTCCCGGGTACGACCGTGCTGGTCTCGCCGCGCTTCTTACGCGAGGCCGCCGGCCGCTTTGCCGACTGGACCGCACAAATCACCGCCGCTTGCGGTCCGTTGCCCGAGGCCTCCGAAGATGAACGAAAGGCCAAGACCGCCTGCTATGATCAACGCGCCGCGCAGTTCGCCGAAGGACTGCGGGGGGAACGCGACAGCGCGGTGTTGGCGACGTTGCCGCAAGCCATCGCCGAACGGCTGACCCGCGGTTGGCGGGTCGCCGGATCGACGCCGGAAACCACACCGGTCTCGTTGCGCGAACGATTCGGCGCGGAGATGGCCACTACCGCCGAGCAGATCTGCTCGCTGTCGCGGAAGCTGATCGAAACCGAACAGCTACTCGACAATGTTCGCCGCCGCGGCGGCGCCGCTCCGAACGAGAAACTCCGGCGGGAGCGGGAACTGGAAAAAGCGGTCAAATTCCTCAGAGAGCAGATCGAAGCTCTCAAACGCAAATTCGAACACGGCACCAATGAGCTGTGGGATCCGTTGAAATTCTGCAGCGGCACGTGACGCGGGCGAGCATGGCGCAAGCAGACAAGTCTTTCGATCCAAGGTAAAAAATTGGCCAGAGACGGGGCAGGTGTCTCTGGCCGGAACAAGGTTGTCGTCGAAATGGCGAGACAGATCCTTGGCCGCTTCTAGGACTAGCAACTCACGTGCCACGGATGATGCAAACCGTCCGAGCGTGATTTGCCAGTGATATCAGGTGGTTGGAAACAAATATGGTAGTTTTGTACCGGAGTACCTGGTCGCAAAAAGTTTCCAACGGTGTGAAACATTTGCGTGGTTTGGGGGACTTACGCTTCGAGCCGCTTGAAGGTGGAGACTTCCATCACAACATTAAGTAGGTTGACGTCGTCGAACCGCCCTTCCACATGCAGCTTGCGCACGCGCAACACTTTGGGTGATTGCTCAATTTCGTACAATAGCCGGGTCAGTTCTTCGAGAGTGATTTTCTGCAGGCGAATCTCGACCGATTCTTCCTGGTAGAAGTCGTTTTTCGGCCGGGCCTTGCTGATGATGGAGTCGACACCCTGTTTGATGTTCAGCCGCTCGGTGATGGCGGACAGTTCGGACTGCAGCGACAGTTCACTGTTGCGCGTGATTTGCGTGTCGATGCGCGTGAAATCGCGCTTCACCTGCTCGAAATTGCCGTACAGGCGGATCATCTCGCGCAGCTCTTTTTCTTTGGCTTCGATCTTCGTGTCGAGCCCGCCGATGCCCAACCGGGGCAGGACAATGACCCAGAGGAACATGAGCACCGCCAGCACCGCGCCGGCGATCATCAGCACCCTTTTTTGGCGGTCGTCGAAATTGAAGTTCATGACGTCGCCCCCGGAGCGGCCGCACCCGGCGCGCTCGGCTTGGTGGGCCGCACCGGCGCGGGTTTGGGCGCTTCTTCAAAGCGCACGGCGAACTTGAACTTCACCTTTTCCGAAACCGACTTGCTCGATTCCTTTTTAACATTCTTGAACCCCGGAATCTTTTTCAGCGCTTCTTCGAGCTTGTCCACTTCGGGGAACGACGCGCATTCGCCTTCGATCTTCACCGAGTCGGCGGCGATATCGAGTTTCTTGAAATCGACGACGATATCCGGCGGCACCGCCTCGCTGAGGGCTTTGATGATGTCCACCGCACGCAGGTCGCCTTCGCCGAAGAAGCCGACCACCTTGTACTTGGCCAACGTCTGGCCGACCTTCGCCTGGAACTGCTGCAGCGGTTGCGTCGGCTTGTCGCCGGGGAATGCCTTCAGATAGATCTGTTCCTCTTGGGCCGACAGCGCCGCGAGGTAGTCTTTCTTCTGCAGGTGGCTGGCCACGATGTTGTAGATCAGCAGCGCCAGAATGAGCGCACCGGCGACGACAAAGCCGCGCACCGAAGCTTGGATCGCGCGACGGTGACGGTGATAGAAAAACTCGCCGCTACGCAAATTGAGGTCCAGCCCGCGCAACACCCCTTGGCCGCGCTGCAGCATGGCCAGCGGATAGGCAAAACGCGCCTGGGTGACCGGGTCGTTGGTGTCGACGCTGACCGGCAACTCGGCGGGCAACGGTCGCAGCGGCAACACCTCGACGCCGAGCTCCTCGGCCAGCGTCTCGGCCAGTCCGCTTTGCAAACTGCCGCGGCCGGTCAGGTAGAGCCGCGTTACTTCGACGCCCTCGGCGCGAACGCCCTGCAACGTTTGACGCAGCCGGACCAGCAGCGGTTCGATCCCTTGCCGCAACGCTTGGCCTACCGCGTCGTTGGCGGTGAGCGAAGCCCGTTCGGTCTTGAGTTGAGCCGCGCGGTCGAGATCGATGCGCAACGTCTTGGCCAACGCCTGGTCGAGTGCGGCGCCCCCGAAAGGGATCCCCCGCAGTTGCACCAGGTTGCCCTGGCTCATGATCACTATATCGCTGTGGGTGTGTCCCAGATCGACCACGGCGCACGGAGCCATTTCCTCGGGCATCGCCAACCGCGCCGCACCGAAGAGCGCATGCGGGGCGAAGTCGACGATTTTCGGATCAACCCCGGCTTGTGCCAGGAAGCCGAGGTAACGGCGCATGGTGTCTTTGGGGGTGAGGCATACCAGCACGCGGAAGCCGCCTTCCGGCGCTTTGCCTAACACCTCAAAGGTCAGATGCATTTTTTCCAGCTCGAACGGGACCACGTTTTCCAGCTCGAACGGCAACACCTGTTCGAGACGGCGCCGGTTGTCGAACGGCAGGGTAAGCAAATGCGTCGTCGCGGCCGAGCCGGGCAAGGTGACGTAGATTTCCTGATATTCGAGATTGTGCTTTTTCAGCAGTTCGGCGATCGCATAGGCCCAAGCGGGTGGTTGCTCCTCAGCCGAAGCCGCCGCGGATTCCGCCGTCGGCTGTTCCGCATCTGCTTCCGGGGGCGGGAAATCGGCCTGCCGGAGCGGCGGCCGACCCGCGATTTCCGCTTGGCTGGGCACGCGTTCGACATACAGTCCGAGCACCTGTGCTTCGCGCCACGACATGTCGGCCAGGACGGCCTTGATTTCCGTCGCGCCGATATCGATGCCCAACACCCGGTGCGCCACGAGCTATCCGCCTTTCTCTACGCGGGTTTTCGACCCGCACCTCATGCGCGGGGTTCAAGCCCCTGTCGAATCCGGTCCTGTCTACCAGAACCCCGCCGGACGCGCAAGCCGAGAAGCGCGCCAAGTCCCCGACTTTACGGTTATCAGGGATCGTTTTTCGCCAGCCGGCTTGCCGGCGAAGGGCGAAGGGGGGAGAATGCGCAACATTCATCCGGCGAGAAAGGAAACGCTACGCCGATGGCCAGACCCGGGCTGGAAACAGATTTCCAACGCGAAACGCGGCTATTGGTGCGCGATCTCAAGTCGCGCGCGAAGATCCTGATCGGGCTGGTGGCGTTGCTTTGGTTCATCGAAATCGTCAACCTCCTGCTCGGCAACCGCTTGTTGTTGCTGGGTATCCACCCCCGCTCGCTTTGGGGCTTGATCGGGGTATTCCTTTGGCCGTTCCTGCACGCGGGCATCTTACATCTGGCGGCCAACACGATTCCCCTGGTCATCCTGGGGTGGCTGGTGATGCTCGACCGTATCCGCGATTTTGTGGTGGTTTCGGTCACCACCGCGGTCCTGGGCGGCCTTGGCGTATGGTTGATTGCGCCGGCCAATACCGTGCATATCGGCGCCAGTGGCGTCATCTTCGGCTACCTGGGATTTCTCTTACTGCGCGGCTACTTCCAGCGTAGTGTGGCCTGGCTAATGTTATCCCTGGTGGTCGGACTATCCTATGGCGGGGTCCTTTTGTGGAGCATGGTGCCGGTGCCCGGCGTGTCCTGGCAGGGGCATTTGTGCGGCTTCCTGGCCGGGGTGTTTGCGGCACGTGGTTATCGGCGGAAAAGCAACTAATCTTTTTGGCCAAGCTCCCGATCAACGAGATGATGGGTTGAAATATTCCGTGCCGGATTTTGCCGCTCTTCGCGGTTGCAATCGCGCGGGAATTGCGGCATATATGACGCACGCGCTAAGCGAGCAAAATCTTTTTTTTGGCGTGTTTTCGCCGTTTCGGCAATGGTTTGGTGGTGTTGTCGCTCGTATTTCGCGCGTGAACGAAAGGGTAAAGCAGCGTGAGAAAAATAGCGCTGAAAGAAGCTCAGCCTGATATGGTCCTGGCCAAGGCGGTCGAAAACGCCAAAGGAATGGTGCTTTCGGGGCCGGGCCGGCCTTTAACCGAAATTATGATCGAACGTTTCGGCAACATGGGGATCGAGGAATTGTGGGTGGAGGGCGAGGAACCCATGGATGCCGCTCAACTGGAAAAAGCCAAAAAGGAAATCGAAGCGCGCTTTTCGCAAATCGGCGAATGTCCGGTGGGTGGAATATTGAAAAACATCGTGCTGGCGCGCTTGGAAAAGCGAACGGGTTGATATGCTGATCGAAGTCGCAGCGTTTCGCCAGAAGTTGGAAAAGTTGCAGAACTTGCCAGCCATGCCCAACGTGCTGGACAAGTTCAATGAAATGGTCAAAGACCCGGCCATCTCCATGGGCCAGATCGGCGACATGATCGCGCAAGATCAGATGCTGGCGGCCAAAATGCTGAAGCTGGTCAACAGCGCGTTCTATGGCTTCCCGGGCCGAATCAGTACCATCAAACACGCCCTGGTGCTTTTGGGCTACGACGTGGTGAAAAGCCTGATCTTGTCGGCTACCGTTTTCGATGTGATGTCGGAAAAGTGGGCCGCGCTGTGGAAGCACTCGGTGGCGGTATCCAAGGCCTGTGGTCTGATCTGCGCCATGCGCACCGTCCCCAACGCCGAAGAAATCGGCATGGCCGGCCTGTTGCACGACGTGGGCAAGGTCGTGCTGATGGTGGTGGAACCGCAGGCTTACCAAAAAGTGCTGACCATGGCCGAAAAGCTCAATATGCCCATGCAGGCGACGGAAAAAAAGCTGCTGGGTTTCGATCATGTCGACGTGGCCATCTGGCTGTGCGAACGGTGGAACCTGCCCAAACGGTTGATGACCCCGATGATCCATCATCATGAGCCCGAAAAGGCGGACTATGCGCAGATGCATACGGCCGTCGTTTTCACGGCGAACAACGTGATCAAAGCAATCGGTTGGGGCACCACTCACAGCGCCAAGGTCGAGCCGATGCCGGCTTCGGTGGTGGAACAGCTCCAACTGGATGAGCCGTTCCTCACCGACCTGGTCTCCGCGGTGGAAAAAGAAATTAAAACCATCGCGTAACCTGCTGATCGATCCCTGCTGGCCGGAGGATACTGTGACTCAAGCGGTGCGCAAACATATCATGGTGGTGGATTGGGACGACGCGCGCGGCGAGCGCATCGTCCAACTCATGGAGACCGAAGGACATCTCGGCTATCTGGTCAACGACACCAACCGGGCGATGAACCAGATCTACAACGACCCGCCCGACCTGATTCTGCTGCACGGCGAAAGCGAACACTGGCGCGATTTTCTCTACGTGCTCAAAACCGACAACGTGTTCCGCTACCTGCCGGTGCTGGCCATGTTCGACCCGGCGAAACTCGGCCCGAACCAGACCTTCTCCGGCCTGCCGATTGACGATCTGCTGTTGTTGCCGCTCGACGAAAACGAGTTGCGGTTGCGAGTGCGTCTGGCGTTCATCAAGGCCAGCCGCTATCTCGACGCCAACCCGTTGACCCGCCTGCCGGGCAACTACACCATTCTGCAGACCGTGCAGGAACTGATCGACGACCACAAACCGTTTGCCATTGCCTATCTCGACGTCGACAACTTCAAGCCGTACAACGATTACTACGGCTTCTCCCGCGGCGACGAGATCCTGCGCATGACCGGCCGCATTCTCACCAATTCGGTACGCATGGTGCGCGATTCGATCGCGTTTGTCGGTCACATCGGCGGCGACGACTTCGTGTTCGTGGTGACGCCGGAAAACATCGAGAACACCTGCCGCCAGGTCATCGCCAATTTCGACATGATCGCCGGCACGTTCTATGACGACGAAGAAAGCGCGCGCGGCTACATCGAATCGGTTGACCGGCAGGGAAACAAGCGCCGCTTCTCTCTGCTGACCATCAGCATCGCGGCTGTTGTGTCCACCAACCACAACTTCTCCCACTACGGCGAATTCAGCACGGCGTGCAGCGAGATGAAATCGGTCGTCAAACGGATGGACGGGTCCAACTTTGTCATTGACCAGGCCGCCACGTCGGGCAACAGCGGAACCCACTGACGCGTCCGCCGCGCGTTTCTGCTACAATTCCCTAGTACAACCGGAGTCCCCATGACCAACCAGCGCCAGGGTTCGCGCCTGCAGAACGCCGTCGAGTTGATGGACACGGTGGCACGCACCTATCGTCTGCGCGGAGTGCTGGAGCGCCACCGGTTGTTCGGCGTGTGGGATCAGATCGTCGGCGAGCGGCTCTACGCCGTGTGCCGGCCGGAGAAACTGGCCGGCGACACGTTGACCGTGCGCGTGGTCGACAGCATATGGGGCAACGAATTGAAGATGTTCACGCCGGACATTCTGGCCAACATCGCGGCGAAGACCGGCAGCGACGTGGTTAAAAAGCTGCGCTTCATCACCGGCCCGGTGACCCCACGCGCACCCGGTCCGCGCCCGCGTCCGCCGCTGGAGAGTGTGGAAGTGGAGACCGAGGACATCGACCGCCATTTGGCGACGCCGGTTCTGGAACGGCACCCCGCCTTGCGCGAGAAACTGCACCGCTTGTGGGTCAGTGGCCGGCGCCTGGCGCGGCTGCGGCGAGAGGCGCCCCCTGAACGCTGAACGCGGCAACCTCTGGTCGGACGTGGGGCGGCTGGCGCTGCCGGTGATGTTGACACTGTTGCTGTGCCGCCACCTGATCTTCGCCGGGTTCGCCGAACCCAAGGATTTCACCCTCGGCTTTTCCGCCCGGCTGCTGGCCGACGTCGGCCTGTCCCGCCTCGATATCGTCGGACTGCTCGGCGGGCCGGAACTCAACTACGCGCTTGCTCTTTCGCCGCCGATGGCGCTGGCCGCGCACACGATGTTGTTCGGCGTCCTCGGCGATTCGCCGGCGGCGCAAACGGCCGCGACGATCATGCTGCACTTGATGACCGTGCTTGCGGTGATGTGGGTGGCGCGGTTATGGCGCGAGGATCGTGCCGCTTCGTTCGCGGCGGGTGTGGTGGTAGCCGCGCACCCGATCGCGGTCGGCGCGGCGCAAGGCATTGCCGAATTCGGCGCTGTGTTGGCCACCTTCTCATTGCTGATGGCGGTGGGGCTGACCCTGCGCTTTGTCCGGGACGGCAATCGGTTGACGATTGGTCCGCTCATGCTCGCCGGCCTGTTTGCCGTCTCTTCCGATGCCGCGGGGCTGGCGGTGGTGCCGGCGTCGGCCGTCGTGGCGCTAACCGCGCCGTTGCGCCGCCGCGTGTCCCGGTCGGCGGCCCTGATTGCGCCGGTCGCGGTGCTGGTCGGGGCGCTGACCCCGTTGGCCTACTTGATGGCCCTGCGCGGCCCCCGCCTGTATTTCGCCCAGCTCATCGGTCCGCCGTGGCGCCTGCTGGCCGACTACGTCGCCTGGGCATTGCGTCTGTTCACGTTGCCGGGCGCCATTGGCGTGCCGGCCTGGACCGAGCGCCTGAGCATCGCGTTGTTATGTGCCCTGATGCTGACGTTGACGGCATACCGGGCCCGGCAAATGCCGACGTTGCTGGTGTGGCCGGCGTTGGTGGCGGTCGGATTGTGGCCGCGGCTGGCCGTGCTGAAGGCGCCGACCCCGGTGGCGGAAACCGCGGTGTTTGCCGCCGGCTACTTGCCACTAGCGTTCGTGGCCTGTTGGCTGGCCGACCTGACCCCGGCCTCCCGAGGCCGGCGGGCTTTGTATGTCCTGCTGTTGCTGGTGGTGCTCGTGCCGCAGGCGTTGGTCGTCGGACATTCGCGAGCCGGGCAAGCCGAGCTGGTCAACCGGCTGGGTCGCGAGATGAACCAGATCATCCAGCGCGCTCCGGTGGGCGCCGACGTGCTGTTGCCGGTCAGCCCGACGCAATCGCGTTTGATCGAGACCGCGTTCCTGGCCGGCCAGTACCAGACGGCAGCGCCGCACCAGATACGTTATCGACTGGTGATGGGCGGCCGCCTGACCGCGGCGCCCAAGTCCACCCCCCTGGGGGAAAACGCCCGCGGCTTCGCGCGGCTGCCGTTTAAGAACGAGAGCGTGGTGATCGCGCCGTCGGCCGACCGGCGACACCTGGTGGATCTCTCGGCGCGCATCCGCACGATGATCGCCCAGGCGGAGGAAGTGATTCGCCGCGAAAAACACGCTCCGCCGGAGTGGCTGTTGCTCGACGAGCCGGCGCTGGACCGCTGGGACACCGGCGGCGGACGGGCTGGCCTGATGCCCTTGTCGCCCGACGATTTTGCCTGGTTTGTGGAAGGCTACTTCTATCGCCTGCACCCGCATCTGGGGCAGATCACGTTCTAGCCGCTTCCCGAACCGGCCGGAGGCACGGTGGTTCGCTGGTGGTATCGCCATCGACGCCGATTGTTGTTCGCCCTGGTGGCGTTGTTGCTGTTTGCGGCCGCGGCGGAAATCGGCGCGCGGCTTTGGCTGGCCAACTACGCCAAGCGGCACTACGGGGTGGATCTGGCCACCTATCGTGAGGCGCCGCTGGTTCAGGACTACGGTGTCGGCTGGCGATGGGGAGGGAAGGTCGTTTTCCGTGGAGAACGGCCGGTCAGCGAGCAGAAGCCACCGGGAGTCTACCGTATCATCACCACCGGCGACTCGTGTTGCTGGGGCGCCCCGGTGGCGGCCGAAGCCACCTTCAGCGCCGCGCTTGAGCGCCATCTGCGCGCGCGCTTCGGTTCGGCGCGGGTGGAAGTGCTCAACGCCGGGGTGGTCGGCTACAACAGCCGGCAGGTCCAACGGTTGGTCGAAACCACCCTGGTGCACTTCTCCCCCGACCTGATCGTCTACTACGGCACCGGCGAGGGCAGTGATGCCGATCTGACCGGTGCGCGACAGTCGATCGCCCCGGCGCTCGACCCATACAACGCCGTGTTCTTCCGCAGCCGCGCATTTCTATTGCTCAGCCATCTCGTGCGCGCGCTGACCCCGCCGCCGCCTCCGCCGCCCGCGCGGTTCAAACAAAACCCCGCCATCGACACGCTCCAGCGCACGGTCGAAACCATCGGCGCCAAGCTGCTGTTGGTGGAGTACCTGCGCGTCGACGACGGCCGGCATATCACTTCCGATCTGGTCGGCGTGCAGCCGCAATTCTGCGTGCCGATCGTGCGCACCTACGACACGTTCATCAACATCGGCCGGCCGACGCGGGAGTTGATTCTCGACCAGGTGCACCCCTCGGCGCTTGGCCACGAATTGATCGGCCGGCGCATCGCCGAAGAAATCATCCGGCTCGGTTATATCCGTTGAGAGGCAGGCGCGCCGCAAACCACGGCGCCTTGGTCATTCGCAGAACGGACCCAGAAACAGGCTGGTCACGTGGTCGTTTTGGAAACCGACGATCAGCCCTTCGCAGTCGCTGTCGCGATAGGTCCACGACTCCGGATTCTCGACGTCGGGTTTGCCGTACGCCTTCTTGACCTGATCGCGCGTGCTGCCGCTGCCGATGCCCAGATTGGTCCTGGCGGTGGCCGGCGCACTGACGTTCACGCGCAACAGGTACTTGCGGCTCTGCCCTTCGTCTTGCGCAATGGTCAGCACCAGCCCTTTCTTTGTGTAGCGGTACTCCCACATCCGGTAGCCGCAACAGGCCTGCATGCCGAGGTCTTCGGTTTTTTCCGGCTGGCCGTAGCGCGCGAGCACGTGGTCCAACGGGTCATTCAGGCGCAGGCCGTCGATGCTGACGCCGCCTAGGTGGATGGCCATCGCCGCCAGCGCCACCACCAGCAGCCACGCCCACCAACATGCCAACCGGCGCTGGTTGTTCATTGCGGGTTTGCCTTTCTTGAGCGCGATTCGTTGAAGCTCAGCCTTTACCCAACCGCAGCGTGAAGCGGTTGCCGACGGGCGGCTCAGGCTGGTAGAGCAGATCGCCGCCGTGTTCACGCGCGATCTGCCGCGCGATCGACAGGCCCAGGCCCAAACCGCTGGGGCGGCTGGTGACAAACGGAGTAAACAACCGCTCGCGCACCGCCGGGGGCAATTCGGCGCCTTTGTCGACGACGGCGATTTCGGCCCCGTCGGCGGTGGGCCGGATTGTCACGCGGACGATGCTGCCGGCCGGGGCGGCATCGAGGGCGTTGAGCACCAGCACCAGCAGCGCGTGTTCGAGCTCGACTGCGCGCCCGCTGATCGGCGCCAGCTTGTTGCTCGTTTCGGCCAGCAGTTCGACCTCGCGCCGGCGGGCGTAGGGTTCGGTCAGTTCCACCACGGCTTTGATCACCTCGCCCACCTGCAACTCGGCTGTTTCGGTGTCGTTTTTCTCGGCCCAGTCCGACAGCCGCGCAACGCGCGCCGCCAACCGGGTGACGTCGGCATCGGAACTCAAGCGCGCGGCCAACTCCGCCATCTCTTGACGCAGGTGCGCGAGAAAATAGCCGTAGGCTTTGCCGAGTTGGTGGTAGCGATCGAGATGCAGATACGGATTACCTTTGGCATCATCGGGGTTGAGCGGACGCGCGGTGACCAGTGCGCCGTCTTCCAGCGGAGCGATGTCGGCCAGGAACAAAAGGTTGGTGCCGTCTGGCAGTTTGGTGGACAAGGTCAGACCGTAGGCCGGTTGCCGGGTGGTCAGCACGCGATCCAGGTGGCCGCGCAACACCGGGTCGGTGAAGCGCTTGTACTTTTTTCCGAGCGATTGCTCGCGCGACAGGCGAAACAGATCCAGCCAGTGTTCGTTGACGGCGCGCACATGTTGGTCTTTGCCCGCCACCAGCGCGGCTTCCGGCAGAGCTTCGAGCAGCAGGTCACCGGCCGGCGCATCCCCTTCGTCCATCAGGCCGCGCATGCGGGCGTATTGCCGCATCATCGCCCACGCGGCGACGAAGAAAGCGTAGACCAACGTGAGGCCCGCGTAACCCAGCAACAGCGGCTTGTCGATGGCGTTCAGCGACAACACCAGCGACACGCCCAGCCACAGCAAAACGAACAGACCCAACACCCGGCCTGGCGTCAGGCGGGCGATGCGTTGCAACAATCGATTCCGCATGATGATCCTCAATCGCCCGGTTGCGCGGAGGGGGGAATATCCCACACCAGATCCACCAGGCCGCGCACCCCAGTGACCCGCAGCCTCACCATTCCCGCCGCCAATTTCAACGGCCGGCCGTCTTCGCCGACGACCGGAAACAATACGCGATACAGCTGTCCGAACTCGGAGTAGATCGGATAGAAGTCATATTCCTGCCGGTGCCGCACTTTCATTAGTGAGATCTTCGCCGGGGCGACTTTGCGTCCTTCGGCGTCAATCAACCACAACCGCCACGAACTCTCGGGCGAGAGCAGATCGTTTTCGCGCATGCGTGGGGTGTAGAACTGAACGACGAACTCGGCGCCGCGTGCCGCTTGGGCGAGCTGGTCGGCGAGCATCGCCTCGCTCTCCGCCGCCGGCAGGTCGAACGCGCGCGTCCATTCCGCCGCGTACGCCCGGCGCATGGGCACGCTGAAATAGGTGGCGGTGATCAGCGCGTCGGTTTCGAAGTTCTGGTAGATTTTGTCCGACCGCGTCCAGTTGTCGAGCACCCGCAGGTAGCTACGGTGGCTGCCTTCGTAAACGACGTCGGGCTTCACCCGCGCGCCCGAGCACGCGACAGTCGCCATCACAACAACAAATAACAACCAACGCGCGGTCCGCATGTCGACTCCGGAAATCATCGCGGCCACGCTATCACCCCTCCGCCGGTCGTTCAAGACGGCGTGGCGGTTTCCCCGCGCGCGGCGAGGGCGCTTTCAGTTGAAGTTCCGACGGGTGCCGGCCGATAACCCGCGTGAAGGAGCGAACCATGCCCGAAATTCTGACTTGCCCAGCGTGCAGCGGCCCGATGCAATTAGACGAATTCAGGCCCGGCGACAAGATCGCCCGTTGCCCGTATTGCGGCAAGGTGGTCGACCTGCCCGACGGGCCCGGCGGCAATATGCGGCAAATCTTCGACGCGATGCAGGAATCGTTGAAAAACATGCCGTTAGCCGGCGTCGAACCCGGCAGCCACGTCACCATCAAGAGCCAGAAACGATCCTTTTCAATCACCACCACCACGACCAGAGCCGCCAAAGAGGGCGACCTGTCGGCGGAAATGAAAGAAATGGTGAAAACGCTGGGCCAAAGCCCGGCGACCCGCACTACGGTCACGTTCCGCAGTGAAAATGGCCAGATTCCCGAAGAGGCAAAAAGGATTTTGGCCGGCATGGGTGTGCCGTTGCCCGGGGCCGATGAGGGCGAAGACGAAAAAGCAAAGGAAGAAAATACAGATCGACCGGCCAAGAAGAAATCCTGGTGGCAACGCGTGCGCGGCAAGTAGCTAGGGCGCCCGCTCCGCTCGCGGTTTTTGGCCCATTCCCAAAGATTCTTGTTGAAAGTATCGTCGGACTGCGCTATGGTCAACTCATGGGGGCATGCTGAAGGGCATGCCCCTATTCTTTTCTGCCGAAACTTGGGTCACTAATCGATGGGAGGCTTCGCATGAAGCGCGGGGTTTTGCCGGCTCTGGCTTGGCTCGCGCTCGTTTGCGCGAGCTGGGGGGTGATGGGTTGTTCGGGCGGCGGAGACGATGACGTGGCGGTTGATGACGATCTGGCCGCGACCGACGACGACGCCGGCGCCGACGACGTCGTCAGCGATGACGCCCTAGCGGCCGACGACGATGCCGCCGACGATGACGACGACAACGACGCCGACCTGCAGTGGTTGATCATCGGCAAGCGAGACGACCAGACAATGAGTTCCTGGCGCTACTGCGATGGGGCGTGGGAGGAACAGCCGATACCCTTGCCGCTGGGCGCCAACCAATACTACCTCGGCCCGTCCGCGGTCATCGACGGTACGGCCGGCCACGTGGTATGGAACATCTGTCGCGACGGAGTGTGGCTGAGCCGGGAACATACCCAAACCACCAGCGATCGCTGGTTGACCTACGAACCCAATAAGGGTTGGCAGCGTGATCTGACGATGGCGCAACCGGGTTCGGCGACGAAGGCCATGAGCGACAGTAACCATGCCTACGGCATCTGGCAGGAGGCCACCGGCAGCGTCCGCGAGTTGCTCGAGTTGACCGAGGGCGCCTGGTCCAAGGTCGCTGCGTCAGCCGGTTGCGGCGATGTCTGGCCCACGCGCGTGTGGATGGTCGGCGACCGCATCATCGCCGCTCCGATCGGCGATTATTGGGAAGTACGTTTCTGGGAACATCGCGACGGCGATTGGACCTGCCGCCGCCTAGCCGAAGGCACGCGTCACGCCGCGCAACAGGATTTCGCCATCCGCACTACTGACGGGCGTGTCTTCGCCACCGGCACGTGGAGCGACATCGACGGACCGTTCTTGCTTGAGATAACCGCCACGGACGTGGTCGACATTCCGCTGCCGGCGAACTTGTCCACCGCCGAGCGTGTGTATGTGCTGGGGGCGGCGGCGCCGGCCCAGAGCAACTTCGCGATCAGTAACCAGATACCGGGGAGTTGAACCATGCGCCAAATCTGCGACGACGTGCGGCCGCTGATGCCCACGGATTCGCAGTGTGCGTGCAAAACCTTTGCTACTCATCTAGAGCCTGGGGCGAGTCGGCATTCCTTTCCTCTTCCTGAACCGATTTCCGACCAAACCGACTCGCCCCGATTTTTTGCCCGACGGTCTTCAAACCAATCGTGGGGAGTTGAACACACGGCCCGTTTTGTCATCTGTCTCTGGTTGTTGCTACTCGTACTTGCTCTGCTTGCTGCGTCCCTGCTGAGCTGTTCGCCGGACGACGACGACGATGCGGTCGACGGTGACATCGTCATTGACGACGATTCCGTTGACGATGACGCGGCCGATGACGACCAAGCCGACGATGACGCCGATGACGACGACGCCGGCGATGACGATCTGGTCGTCGACCAGTTGTTGTTGATCGGTGACAACGACGACGGCCTGGCGACATCCTGGCTGGCCGGCGACGGCCTGTGGACGGAGATGCCGATCCCCGATGTCGGCGCAGGCAACCTCACCTGGCACCTGGGGCCGTCGCTGTTCGTAGACGGGCAAAAGGGACATCTGGTGTTCAACCAGTATTTGATCCCCGGCTTCTATCTCTATGAGCTATCGTGGGCGCATTGGTGGTTGAAGTTTACGCCGGCAAATGGTTGGCAGGCCGAGAGCACCCAAGCGAATTGGGCTTTGTATCACAACGTCGCTGTGATCAGTGCGCCGTCGCTCGCCACCATGTGGGCGGGGCTGTTCTTCATCTTCGACCGGACGGGCGGCGAGCCGGGCCCCCAGCGCGACGAACTGACTTCGCTGTACCGGCTGGACGACGGCTCACCGCAGCGAGAATGGTTCTGGCGATTCGGGCTGATGCACGCGTTGTATATGGTCGATGAGAACTACGGCCTGGCGGCCGCCGCTTCCGACAGCAACAGCTACCGGCTGCTGGCCTACAATGGCAGCGTGTGGCAGGAGCAGAGTATGCCGGCGGGGTTTGGCAAGGGCCAGTTCGTGTGGTTCTGGCTGTTCGACGAAGCGAACGGCTACGGCATCTGGGACAATCAGGCCAAGGCCGGAACCGAAGTGGTGCAGCAGCGCGACGGCGAATGGACCGCCCTCGTTCCGCCGGCCGGTTGCGAAACGGCGACGCCCACGCGGGTGTGGGCGCAAGGCGACTACGCCATCGTCATCGACACGGATACCGTGGGTGACAATCGGTTCTGGGAGCGGCGCAACGGCGAGTGGAGTTGTCGGTATGTGGGCGACGGCTACACCAACCACTCGCTGCTGAGTCACGCGCTCATTCTGCGTGACGGCCGCGTGTTCGTCGTCGGTTCGCAGGACGAGCCAGCCGTTCCATTCCTGATCGAGGTCACCGCCGGTGGCCTGGTCGACATCCCGCTGCCGGGCAACGCTTCGAAGGTAGAGCGGATCCATGCCCTTGGCGCGACTGCACCGGCGCAGAGTTTGTATTCGGTCACAACTCAATGCGAGGAATGAGTAACATGCGTTGTTCATGGTGGATGTTTGTATTGCTGGCGATGTCTTTCCTTTCCATGATCGGCTGTGCACCGGGCGACGATGACGACGATTCCGCCGATGATGATGTCGTGATCGACGACGATGCCGGCGATGATGACGCGGCCGATGACGATGCCGTGATCGACGACGATGCCGGCGACGATGATGTGGCCGATGATGATGCGGCCGACGATGACGCCGCCGACGACGACGCGGGCGACGACGATACCGGGTCTACACAATTGCTGATGATCGGCTGGGGCGACGACGCCAAGCTCACCTCGTTCTTGTGGGTCAACGACAAGTGGGTCGAAACGCCGTTCCCGGTCGACATGTACGACGGCACCGGTTGCACGCCGGGGCCCTCGGCCTTCGTCGGCGGGCAAAAGGGCTACATGACCTGCAACCATTGGTTCGAAGGGTCGGTGTGGATGCCCGGGCCGGCGTACATCTACATGCTGACCTTGAGCTATGAATGGATGATTTACACGCGCGAGAAGGCGTGGCACCTGCTCGGTTCGCCGGCACCATCGGGCGTGATGAACAACGCGGCCATCGTTTCGGCGCCGGCGCTCGATTCGCTCTGGGCCGTTTCCTTTTATGAATACGACGAAACCGACCACGGCCTGCCGGGCTACCACTATGCGTATTCCGGCTTCATCTTCGGCTACGACGGGCTTGATCCCTACCCCGATTGGGGCGGGGCCGACAACCATGTGACGGCGCTGTTCATGATCAGCCCCAGCCAGGGCATCGCCGCCGCGGATATCAACACCGACGAGCACCGGTTGCTGATCAAAGACGAAGCGTACGGTTGGCACCAACAGGATCTGCCGGCCGGTCTCACCGGCGGGCAGTTTGTCTGGTTCTGGATGACCGACCCGGACAACGGCTACGCCATTTGGAGCAGCGACAGTTCGGCAGAACACGCCGTGGCGGAAGCCCGGGACGGGACCTGGACCAAGTTGACGCCGCCGGCCGGGTGCGAATCGATGATGCCGACGCGGGTCTGGGTGCAAGGCGACTACGCCATCGCCATTGCGGCGGGGTCGACCTTCGACAACCGCTTCTGGGAGCGGCGCGGGGAACAATGGACCTGCCGCCGCGTCGGCGAGCAGTTCGGTGCCGCCTCGCTCGATGATGCGATCGTCATGGCCGACGGCACGACCTACATCAGCGGCCAGTGGCTGAATGGAGAAGGGCGACTGCTGGTGCGTTTGACGGCCGACGGCTACGAGGAAATGACACCGCCAATACTGTCCGGAACCCGGTTGCACGCGGTCGGCCCCGGCGCGCCAACGCAGAGTCAGTATTACTCCATGGTGGAATAGGGAGAATGAAGCCCATGCGTTGGGCCGTTTTGCTGTTCGGTTTGTGGACCGCACTTCTTCGTTCTTTGCCCGGCTGTACGTCGGACGGCGACGATGATGACGACCAGGTGATCGACAACGACGCGGCAGACGACGACCAAGCCGATGACGACGCCGGCGACGACGACGCCAGCGATGACGATGCGAGCGACGATGATCAGCTGGAAGGATTGATGGTCATCGGCGTTGGAGAGGATCGTGGGGAAACGTTGTATGTCTTTAGAGGCAGCCAATGGCAGGAACGGCCGTTTCCGCCGGCCTTCAGCGACAACGAAGGCAAGGCCGGTCCGTCGTTCTTTGCGCAAGGTGAAAGGGGCGATCTCGCCTGCAACCGTGGCTTCGAAGGTCTCGTGGGATTCGTCTACATCCATATTCTCACGCGGGGCTACGAGTGGATCGTCTACACGCCGGCGGAGGGCTGGCATACCGACGGCGCGCCGCCTGCGACGGGCTTGAACAACAATGCCGGTCTGGTCTTTGCGCCGCAGCCGAACGCGATGTGGGTCTATTCGTTTTTCGAGCACCTAGAGACCGACCACGGGTGGCCGGGGTATTCCTACGTCCAGTTGGGAAACATATATGACCTGAACGGTTGGCGGCCGGACCAGGAATGGGGCGGGTCGATGACGTTCGTTACCGCCTTGTACATGACCGGGACGGACTACGGCCTGGCGGCGGCTCGCTCCATTAGCAACGGCTGCCGACCGCTGACGTACGACGGCCGCGCATGGCAAGAGCAAGACAAGCCGGCCGGTTTCGAACACGGTGCGTTCCTGTGGTTTGCGCTGCAGGACGAGAACAACGGTCACGGCATCTGGCGCAGCGGTTAAAAAGGGCCGCAACCACGTCACGCGGTTGCAGGACAGCGTCTGGACGTTGCTGACGCCGCCGGCGGATTGCGAGACGATGTTGCCCAATCGCGTGCGCGTCAATGGTGACTGCGCCATCGTGACCGAGCAAGAAGCGGACTACGACAACCGGTTCTGGGAATTGCGCAACGGCACGTGGTCCTGTCGACGGGTGGGTGAACAATTCGGCAAGGGCGTGATCGACGACACGATCATCATGGCCGACAGCTCCGTGTTCGCCAGCGGCCGGTGGTCGGTCGATGATGCGC
This sequence comes from uncultured bacterium, assembly GCA_964511015.1. Classification (GTDB taxonomy): domain Bacteria; phylum Lernaellota; class Lernaellaia; order Lernaellales; family Lernaellaceae; genus FEN-1099. The sequence continues at coordinate 59,502 of CAZEDX010000015.1, forward strand.
CGTGGTTGGTGCGCATTACCGCGGACGGCTACGTGGAACTGGCCGCGCCGCCGTTGTTGGCTAAGCGCCTGCACACGGTCGGCGCCAATTCCCCCGCGGCGAGTCCGCACTACGACGCTGATTTGTCGTTGTGAAGGAATGGCACGGAGGTCGAGGGTTGGGCGGCTCCCCTTTGGCAAACGGCCCGCCCTCGAACCTCCGTGGGGTTAGCTATGACGGACCGGCACCGGGCAGGTGTTGACGCCCAGCAGCGTGTATAGGCCGCACGAACCGACCGCCGCCGTCGCCAACGGAATCAGGCCGATCAGGCCTAGCCAGCTGCCGAAGAAGATGCCCGACCCGATGATCGCGATGCCGCCGATCGCGCGAATGATCCGCTCGTTGTTGCCGATGTTACGCGTCATCGTTTTCTCTCCTTGCAAACAAGGTTTTTTTCTCTATCGGCAACGTAAGCACGATTGGCGAAAGGTAAAGGGGGCGGAAGGATGCGGCGGACCGGTCAGGCTTTGACGAGCTTGTCGGCGTAACCGTCGACCCGTGGGGCTTTCTTGCCTTTGGCCGGCAAGACTGCGTGGCCTTCGGCCTGCAGCCGCAACGCGTGGCCTTCGACGCCATCAGGAAAACGGTCGATGAGGCTGCCGTCATCGCGGACCACCCGCCAGTACGGCGTGATGGTCTTGCGGCCGGCCAACCGGTCTTCTTCGGCGGCCTCGGCCGACATGCGCAGGAAGATGCCGGTGCATAGCGGACAGGTCAGATTGGCGCCATACGCCGCAGCGAGCTTCTCGCGGATGCGGCTGATGGTGATCAATTTGCCCAACGGCACGCGCCGCACCAACTGGTCGACATCGAGCGGCCGCGGAATGAGCATTTTGCCCTTCCCGATGCGCTCGGCCATTTTGGCCGGGATGTCTACTAGCCGCCGTTCCGTTTTTTTGTGCAGCTTCTGTCGCGCCGTGTTCTTGGCAGCCATGGTCCCCCCTTCCCTTGTTGCGATGATTGTAGCACGGATACTGGGGCGGCGTACGAAATCATTGCGGGAAAAGAAATAGTGGCCGATGCCTCTCTTGCAATCCCTCCGAATATCCTCTATCACTGACAGGCAACCAGTCTCGGTGGGGGAGTCATCGATGGGCCGTGGCGACAGTTGGCGCAACAAGTTGGTGGAAGAGGGACTGCTCGGGCGTATCGACCGGCAGCGCGAGCAGGGCAACGGACCCAAGCAAGGCGACGTCGAGGAATACAAAAAGATGCGCTTGCATGAATGCCGCCCCGGCGACTGGGTGCGCGAAGTGCTGGCCGGCACCGGCAACTACGGCCCGCTGGTGCGTGTACTCGACCCGAAATCCGGCCTGGTCGAATCCCGCGCGGGGCGCGTGCAGCGCATTCCGCCGCGCACGCAGGTCGGCGTGCAGGTCGGCTGACCCGCCGAATTCGTTCTCCTCATTCACCAGATGAGGGCCGCCTAGTCCTGCACCGGGCGCGCCAGCCATTCCTCCCACACGTCGAACGAAGCCTTCGGCGCACCCGCGTGGTTGACGATGCCCATCGAGCCCCACATTAGCCACAGCGGCAGCATGCCCGCGTCGGCCATGGCGTCGTACAACACGCACCAGGCCGGCGACTCATTGCACGGACAGGTGCCGGGCATGCCGGCCGGCAGGTAGTCGCGCAACGACCACCAGGTGAGCAGGTCCGAGTCGAGCTGTTGCGCTTCCGTGAAGAGGAATTGCAGGAACTCGCGCTGCGTTTCTTCGGTTTCGGTCAGAATCGTGAGGCACGGATCGTCGGGGGTCGGATACGGCGCGTTCACCTCGCGTGAGCCGACGCCGATCTCGGTGAACACCACACGCTCGCCGGTGTAGTCGGTGAACGCCGAGTAGTAGTCGTCGGGCAGGCCGCCCACCCAGTACTGCGCGAAGTATGCCGGGTACGAGCTCACGCCGTAGCGATCGCGTTTGATGCCCGCGTCGCGTGCCAAGGCGGCTTCGAAGCACGAGTGATCGGTCGGCGGCTCGCCGGTCGGCGGACCGCACGGTTCGCCCTCATCCAACAGCCAGTACTCGCTGGCGACGAAGCTGGGGAAGATGGCCAGGTTCGGGTGCGCCGCTTTCTCCTGGTCGTACACCTCGTTGGCCAGGTCGATCAGCGCTTCGTATTGCCCCGGGCAGGCGGCCCCAAAGAGGTTCATTTCGATCATGTTGGTCAGGTATTCGGGTTCGAAGTAGTCGACCATCCAACGCACGTAGTTCTGGTAGGCGGCGCGCCACTTGCCCGCGTCGGGCGACGAGTCGAAGTCGAAGCACGCGTCGGCCCATTGTTCGTCGAGCACCAACTCGCCGTCTTCGTCGCGCGCCCGGTCGGCCAGCGTCGTGCGCCAGCCGTCGAGCGCGGTGACGCTCAGGAACACGCCGACGCCGAGCGAATCGACTTGATCCTTGATGTCGGTCATCACCGCCAGCCACGCCGCCGGCGGCTCTTCGTTCGCGGCGAATTCGTCCCACGGCACGCCGAAGAAATCGTTGTGGACCGAAAGCAGGTCGATCAGTCCGTCGAAGCCCGCGGTGTCGAACACGGTATCGACCGACCACAAGCCGACCTCGTATTGCATGGGGCAGGCCGCCAGGCGGAACGAGCGGGACGGGCCCGCGTCATCGTCCGCGACATCGTCATCGGAGGTGTCGTCATCGGCCGTGTCGTCGTCGCCGGAATCGTCGTCGCCCGCGTCGTCATCGGCCGCGTCGTCGTCGTCGCCCGCGCAACCGAGAACGGTCAGGGCCAGCAACAGCCACCAAAGGCGAATTTTCATGACCACCTCCCGCGCGCATGATAGCAGAGCGGTCCACGACGGGCACGGCCCGCCCATTGACGCCCCGAACGAACCAGGAATATCCTAACGGCACCGGTGAAGGGATGAGGTGGTGCATGCAGCCCTGGTTGCGCGTGATGTCGATCTGGTTCGTGCTGGCGTTCGGCGTGTGGGCGCTGGCCTGCGAGCCGGAGGCCGACGACGATGACGACGACCACGCGGCCGACGACGATCTGGTCGACAACCCCGACCCGTACACCGGCCCCGACGACGACAGCGACGGCCAGTTGGGGCACGACGCCGGCGAAAACGAACTGCTTTGGCGCTTCCGGCCCCTGGTCATTCAGCAACTGCCGGCCGCGGAGCCGATCTACAACCCCTGGTACGACCATCTCGGCCAGGTCGAGCTGCGCTACGGCGATTCCCTTTTCCCGTACGAGGTCGACGTCAACTGGCACGTGCACGCGATCTACACCACCGCGCGGCAGATTCTGCTCGGCGGCGCGCGGCATCGGCAGCTCTACTACTACCTGTTCTACGCCTACCGGCCGGTGACCGTGCGCGAAAACGACCCGCTCTACGGCTTCCGTTGGCTCGGCCAGTATCTCTATTCGGGCCCGGTTGACGGCAAGGTGGTGCGGGTCACGCTCGACCAGGAAGAGGTCGAGCCGTTGTTCATCGAAGAGGCGAGCCTGGCCGGAACGGAGTACAAGCTGTTCGTGAGCAACCAGATCGAAAGCCAGGTGCGCGACGAGTTCGAGGACGCGGGCCAGACCTTCGATGGCCTGGCGCGGCCCGGCGGCCCGGGCGAACGCTGGTTCGAAGTGCTGCCCGAAACGGTGTTCGGCGCGACCATTCACCCGGTGGTCGTGCTCGCTCCGGGGTATGACCAGGGCTACCATCGCGTGCTCGCCGCCTACACCAGCTACGAGCAGTTCGGGTTCTACTACCACGGCGAGTTCGAGGCCGGGCTGATCTACACCGACGCCGATTGGTATCTCTATGACGATTTCGGTCTGGAACGCACCGACTATGCGCTGTTGCGCTATGAAGATTTGTTGCGCCTGCCGCCGGCCGGGGGCGAAGAGCCGATCGGCATCTACGACCGCTGGGGTAAGATCTGGAATGCTTACACCCCGTTCGCGCTGCCGTTCTATGAGCAAGACCTCGCCTACTTCCCCGGCACGCCCGGCGAACCGGACGCGGTGCGCGTGATCTGGGAACGCTACTCCCTGGAAGACCCGGCGCTGATCGACAAGATCATCTACCTGCCCGAGGCGTTCTGAAACTCACGGAATCCAAGGTTCTTTTCGTGTTGTTCTGAAGCCCCGCCGGTGGCAACAGAAAGCAGCCAGGCGTGTGAGCGTCTGGAAATCAAACGGCGGGCAAGACGAACGGAGGGATCCCTTTCCAGGTTGAACGTTTCCTTGGCGCGGAAGACCTTGACCACCGTTTCGTTACTCGTCTTCTGAATTTCTCCCGC
>CAZEDX010000016.1:0-61885 GCA_964511015.1 uncultured bacterium
CAGCGCGGCGCGGCGCAAGGTCGACACCGCCAGCGCGCGGCGGCAGCTCAAGCTGCCCGGCCTCGACCGCAAATGGACCTTCATCGTTCCGATCGGCATTGCGGTGCTGGTCGCCATCGCCATGGCGTTGTTCGCGCTGTGCGCGCCGGAAGAAAAGGCCAAGGGCCCCGACGCGCCCAAGGCCGGCCAGGAACGCGCGGTCGATTCCAACGGCGACGGCAAAACCGACCACATCGACGTCTACGGCGAGAACGGCCGCGTGGCCGAGCGCCGCTTCGACGCCGACAACGACGACCGCTACGAACGCATCGAGTTCTATGACGAATCGGGCGTCATCCGGCGCGCGCAGGCCGACGAAAACAAAGACAAGAAGTACGAGAAAACCGAGATTTACGGCGCCGGCGGCAAGCTGCGGCTGGCCTACTTCTATCTCGGCGCCGATCCGCTGCTGCCGACCAAAATCGAGTCGTACAACACCGAGGGCAAGTTGGTCGAACAGTGGATCGACAGCAATGGCGACTACGTCTTCGATCAATACGCCCGCTACGACGCCCGCCAGCGGCTGGTGATCGCCGGGTCCGACAGCAAGAAAGCCGGCTTCATCGACCTGTACGTGATCTACCGCGGCCAGAAGAAGGTCTTCCAGCGCCAGACCGACGCCAACGGCGACGGGGTGATCGAGAAGATCGAAACCCTCAACGCCACCGGCGTGCGGGTGATTCTCGAGGAAGACACCGACGCCAACGGCTTGATCGACAAGAAGGTCTTCTACGACGCCAACGGCACGCTGCGTTGGGAGCAGTTCGATAGCGACGGCGACGGCATCTTCGACACGTTCAAGTCGTACACCGAAACCGGCAAGTTCGCCCGGACCGGCACCGACACCAACGGCGACTCGCGCGCGGACACCTGGGAATGAGCCCAACCTTCCTCGACCCCGAAAAACCTCGACCGCTCAAGCTGGCCGCAATTGTCGTCGGCGCGCTGGTGGCGGTGGCGCTGCTAACCAGCCACGTCATCTACTGGTCGGCCGGCCTGCCGCGCGAGAAGGGCGACCCGCCGGAATTCCAGGCCGATCCGAGCTTCCCCGACCCGCGCGTGCTGCACCAATCGCCGGTGGCGCTGACCTTCTTCGCGGTGAAAGTGCCGTACCAGGCGGGGATCTACGAAATCGCCGAGGCCTTGCCCGGCGAACTAACGCTGGTCTATCGCGAAGCCAACGCGGCCCGCGAGGCGCGCGTGGTGGTCTTCACCCGCACCAAACTGCCGCGCTGGCAGGCGCTGACCCCCTTCCCCGGCTCGTGGCGGTTGAAGGGCGGACTCGACGCCGACCGCTTGCTGGAAGTGCTGCGGGCGGAACGCAGCCCCGGCTTTCTGGCCCACCTGCTGCCTTGGCGGCTGATCGGCTGGACGGCCGACCGGCAGATCCGCGAACGCATTCTCGCCGAAGGACGGCCCGCGCGGCTAGTGCGGTTATGGTCGGTCAAGAACGAGCGCTACACCGCCATCGGCCGCGAATACGAGGAACTCGAACGCGCCGGGCGCCTGGTGGCGGTCACCCTCTACGCCGACCACCGCAGCGCCGACCTGCTGCTTTCGTTCAACAGCTCGGACCCCAGCAATCTGGCGCTAGTCCAGGCGTACCTGAACGCCATCGACTTCGGCGCCTTAAGGGGTATCGACAACGTCCGGAACCTCGCGCTCTGCGACAGCCTGGCCGGCAGCACAGTCGAACAGACAGCGATGCGGGTCTGCAAGGAGATCTATCTGTCCGCCGACTGGGCCGCCATGCCGGCCAACCTCAGCCGGGCTGAGGATCTGTACAAGCTCTACAAAGAAAATCAGGTAACCGCCGGCCTGAAACTGATGGCCGAGCGCTTGAGCTTGCTGCGCTTCGAGGATCCAAACAGCCGCCGGCTGCTGCAGCAGATCGAAGCCGATCTTGCGCCGCCGGCCGAGGCCGCTCCGCCTGCTCCGGCGGTGGCCACCGAAGAAGCGCCGGAAGGGACGCTTAAGCCATGAGCGAATCACGCTACGATCTGGCCGTCATCGGCGCGGGCCCAGGCGGCTACGTCGCCGCCATTCGCGCCGCGCACCTCGGTCTGTCCACCATTGCGATCGAAAAAGAAAACCTCGGCGGCGAATGCCTGAACCACGGCTGCATTCCGAGCAAGGCCCTCATTCACGCGGCCGAGGCGTACGCCGAACTGCCCGAGCTCGCCGCCCTCGGGGTGAAGGTCGCCGGCGCGCAGCTCGACTGGTCCGCCGTCGTGGCCTGGAAAGACAAAGTGGTCAAACGCCTGACCACCGGCATCGGCTCGCTGTTCAAGGCGGCGGGGGTCGCGCACCTGGCCGGGACGGCGCGCTTCGCCGGCGGCCATCGGCTGGAGGTGACCACATCCGCGGGCGTGCAGACCATTGAGTTCGGCCGGGCGATCATCGCCGTCGGCGCCGGCACGATCGATCTGCCCGCCGTGCCGCGCGACGGCGAAGTCGTAATCTCGCACCGCGAACTACTGGCGCTACCGGCGGTGCCGCCGCGGCTGATCGTCATCGGCGGCGGTTACATCGGCCTCGAACTCGGGATCGTTTACGCCAAGGCCGGCGCGGCCGTGACGGTAGTCGAGCTCACCGACGGCCTGCTGCCGGGCACGCCGCGCGACGCGGTCAAGGTCGTCGACCGCGTGTTGCGGCGGTTGAAGATGAAAACGCTGCTCGGCACCAAGGCCGTGGCCTGCGAGCGCGACGGGGCCGTGGCCCGCCTGACCGTCGAGAACACGGCGAGCGAGCGGCAGGTGCTCGAGGCGGAGAAGATCGTGGTCAGCGTCGGCCGGCGGCCGTCGACGGTGGGTTTGGGGCTGGAACATACCAGTGTCACCCTCGACGCCCGCGGCTTCATTCAAGTCGACGCCCAGCGCCGGACGACCGACCCGGACATCTTCGCCATCGGCGATTGCGTCGGCGGACCGCTGCTGGCGCACAAGGCCAGCGCCGAGGGCCTGGTGGCGGCGGCGGCCGCGGCGGGTCAGCCGGCCGAGTTCGCGCCGCGGGCCATCGCGGCGGTGGCCTTCACCGACCCCGAAATCGCCATCGTCGGCCTCACCGCCGACGCCGCCCGCGCGCAGGGGCTGGCGGTGGGCGAATCGACATTCCCGTTCCTGGCCCTGGGCCGCGCACTGACCATGAACGCGACCGATGGCTACGTGAAGTGGATCCACACCGCCGACCACCGCATCGTCGGCTGCGAGATCGTCGGCGGCGATGCTTCGGCCCTGGTCGGCGAGGCCGCGCTGGCGGTCGAGAAGGGCCTGCGGCTGGAAGACATCGCCCACACCATCCACCCCCACCCGACGCTCACCGAAGCATTGTCCGAGGCGGCGGAGGTGGGCCTGGGGTTCCCGCTGCACGTGCCTCGCAAGTAGGCCGCGGCCTATGTCTGCCCACCGCGAAGATCGCCTTTTCTTTTGTCGCGAAATGTCTAGGATACCTCTCGCTGGATTTCCGATGTTTCCCTTGCGTGGAGAATGAATCATGAAGTCTTGGTTTTTGCTGTTCGGGTTGTTCTTGGTGGCGATCTGCGGCGCCGGTTGCGCGGCGGACAGCGATTCCGACGACGACGCCACTGACGATGATGTAAGCGACGACGACACGACCGACGACGACACGGCCGACGACGACACCGCCGACGATGATAGCGCCGACGACGATACGGGCGATGACGACACCACCGACGACGATGCGACCGACGACGACGAATTGGCGCAAACCGAACTGTTCGCCGTCGGCGACGAGGGTGTGATCGTCCACTTCGACGGCACCTCCTGGACCACCATGACCAGCCCGACCCAAATCGACCTGCGGGGCGTTTGGGGCGTGTCGCTGACGAACGTGTTCGCCATCGGCACCGACGACGACAGTGGCGAAGCGGTGGTGTTGCACTACGACGGCGCCACCTGGTCGCTCATGTCCACCCCATCGCTGAGCGGCATCATGTTGCACGACCTCTGGGGCTCGTCGGCCACCGACGTGTTCGCGGTCGGCGACAACGAAACCAGCGCCGTGGTGCTGCATTACGACGGCGCGTCCTGGACGATCACCGAGTTGGGCGTCGACGTCGACCTGCGCTCAATCTGGGGCTTCTCGTCATCCGACATCTTCGCCGTCGGCCCGACGGAACCCGGCTTCACCGTGTTTCACTACGACGGCTCCTCCTGGACGCTGGCGGAAGAACAGGCCTTGGGCGCTTACATGTCTTGCCTCTGGGGCGCCTCGCCCACCGAGATCTTCGCCGGCGGCAGCATGGCATCGTCGGGCTTCCTTCGCGCGCAGGTCTACAGCTACGATGGCTCAACGTGGGCGCTGATGGACAACCTCGACTACTACGGCACAATTACCGACATCTGGGGCTCGTCCACGACCGACGTGTTCGCCGTGGAGTGGTACTATTTGGGTTACTCGCGCATTCGGCATTACAACGGCTCGGCCTGGACGAGCGTGGATTCCGATTCGCTGGCGGCGGTCTGGGGCACCTCGCCGACGAATGTTTTCGTCGTCGGCGCGAACGGGGTGGTCCACCGCTTCAACGGCGCCGACTGGGGGCCGATGACCAGCGCCACCACGACGGCCCTCAACGCCGTCTGGGGCGCCGTTAAGCCGTAGCAGCGCAGACCAAGAACAAGCAAATCCGACCTGGCTCCTTGATGCGCTTTGTCGGCGCGACCGGGCTTCATTACGGTTTTTCTTCGGTCACGGATGTAATAGAATATTTTTAATAGCTACATTGAAAAGCGACGGGAGGGAAAGCCATGAGAACCGGGTCCTTTCTCATCGGAATGTTGCTGCTCGCGTGGTGTCTGGCCGGCTGCTCGGCCGGCGACGACACAGACGATGATGATCTCGGCGACGATGATGCCGACGACGATGCGGGCGATGACGATATCAGCGACGACGACGCCGATGACGATTCCGCCGACGATGATTCGATAGACGACGACGCGGACGACGATTCGATCGACGATGATTCGGGCGACGACGATACCAACGACGATGACTCCACCGATGACGACTCGGCCGACGACGATGCGGTTGACGACGACGAACTGTCCGACACGGAGCTGTTCGCGGTCGGCCAACAGGGCACGATCTTGCATTTCGACGGCGCTTCGTGGAGCCCGATGACCAGCCCCACCCTCCTCGACATCGGCTCGGTCTGGGGGGCGTCGCTGACCGACGTATATGCCGTCGCCAACAACAGTTATGTCGAATCCATACTGCTGCACTACGACGGCAGCTCCTGGTCGATCATGTCCACCCCGACCCTGACGGGCGTTGCGTTACGCGAGATCTGGGGGTCTTCCGCCTCCGACATCTTCGCGGTGGGTTTCGCGGGGGTCCAAGACGCACCGGCAGGTGTGATAATGCACTACGATGGCGTCTCCTGGACGCTCACCGAGTTGGGCGATGAGGTCGATCTGTATTCCGTCTGGGGATCGTCACCCACCGATGTGTTCGCCGTGGGCGTGACCGATGTGGGTTTCCGCATCTACCACTACGACGGCACCGACTGGACACTGATGGAAGAAGACACCAACCACGCTTACGCGCTCTGCGTCTGGGGCACCTCGTCCACCGACGTGTTCGTGGGCGGAAGCATCATGGGCGCGGGCTATCTGATCAGTGCCGTCTACCAATACGACGGCTCGTCATGGGAACTGACCGCGACCATCGACGACTACGGCATGATTACCACCATGTGGGGCTCTTCATCGTCAAATGTCTTCGCCGGGGAAGCTTACTACCTGGGCCTCTATCGCTTCTTGCACTACGACGGAGTCGACTGGTCGGGCGCGAGCTCCCCCAACCTCGGGGACATCTGGGGCACGTCGTCGACCAACGTCTTCATCGTCGGTGAAGAGGGGCTGATCAAGCGCTTCAATGGCGTAGCGTGGACGGCCATGGAAAGCGGCACGGAATTGTCCCTCTACGGCCTCTGGGGCGCCCGTCGGTCAGCGCAATAGCGGGTTCGCGGGCGGCGCGGCAACACCGCCCGAGGAGAAACCCTAGTCGCGGGTTTCAGGTTTGCTTCGCTCCACCTACTGCCTGCAGTCCAAAGCCTGACAGGGTGTTGAAAACTCGGTCATTGAAGTCGACGATCTGTCCTTCCTGCCATGTTCGCGATCATGATTGTCATTCACTGGGAGCGCGTCGAGGCCGTTGCGGGCCGCCGAGCGGCGGCCGGGAGTGGCCGGTTCTAGGCCGGAGACAGGCTCAGCTTCGCGACAAGTCTCGATCAACGTGCCATCCAATGTGAAGTGCTCGGCGCTCAACAGCTTTCGTTCCTGCGCCAACGACACCACCTCGGCCAGGAACCGCTAGGCCACCTCGTACGCCAGCAATCGCTGCCAGAAAGGGAATCGACGATAGGACAAACGTGTACGCCCTCGGGTTTGAGGGACCCCAGGGTTTATCAACATTCTGCTAAACTTAGGACTATAAGTTTTCGACTTCGAAAAACGTCCGCTACTTTTCACGTTTCATTCGTCACTCTTCAATAAACTTGTGCTGACGAAGAAATCTCGATGAACTCAGAATCCCACCACCTCACCCACCGGCACTTCGGTGCGCAGGCGGATCTTGCGCATCTGCGTGACCAACGCGGCGGCCTTGGCTTCGTCGAGCTTCTCCGGCAGGATGCCTAGTGCGGCGATCGTTTCGCGCAGGTGGTCGAGCGTGGTGAGACGATAAACGTCATTCTCGCCGCCGACCCAATAAACGTTCGGGTAGAAGACCAGCGAGGACTTTTCCACCGGGTCGCGGCGCAGTACTTCGATCGTGTCGTAGTGATTGCGGGCCTGCACGCCGCGTACCAGCGGCACCACCCGCGTGCGCTTCTCGGGTATGACGTCGATGCGGCCCGTCACCAACCCGGGCCGCAGTTCCTCGCCCGCGTTGTGGCTGAGCAAGAACAGCGCCAAGCGCCGGATGTTCTCGTTCGCGTTGCGGATGCAGCCGTGCGAGAACGCGCGCCAATCGCGCCCCAGCAGCTTAGGCTGATTGGTGCCGTGGTAGTACCAGCGTCGGTGCGGCGACGACGACTTCAGCTTCCAAATGCCCAGCGGGTTGTGCGTGCCGGGGCCGACATAACGGCCGGTTTCAGGGTCGGTCCAACTCGGGTAGTGCTCTATCTGATCCATCACGACGAAGGGGATAATCGGCGTGCGCTTGTTCGGGCGGCCCACCACCACCGGCCAGTCAACGATCTGAATGCGCTGGCCGTCGACCAATTGATAGATGCGCCAGCGGAACGCCGGCACATTGAGTTCGGTCGCCAGTTCGTAGAGCGGATACAACACCAACTCGCGCGTGCGCCAATTGATGACTACTTCCTCGGTCGGGTAGTGGTCCGGTATGGTGTCTTTGATCAGCGCAACGTAGCCCTCGCCGGGCCCGACCTTCGCCAGCTCGAAGCCGGTGGCCAAAATACCTTCGCGCACGCGAACGACCAGGTCGTTGTCGAGCAAACCGGCCGCCAATACGATTGTGTCGTCGAGCACGAAATCGGTCTGGTGCAGATAGACCGGCTTCCAACCCGAGAAGCGGTCGGTCAGCATGGCAAGCGAGATTTCGTCCGGCGGTAGCGGCTTGTCGCTGTAGGCGTAGAGGCGCATCAGCTTCTCAACAGAGTAGATCATCACCGGAGGTTGGTCGGTGGCCTCCGGCGGCGTTTCGAAATCCGGAGCAATATCCGGTATAATGGTATAGGGATTGAACGGCGGCGCCGTCAGCGCCAACGGCGAGAGGGTCGCAGCGTTGGAAACGGGGTCGCACGCCGCCAGCAGCAGAAAAAAATTAAATAGCCCCGCGGCAACGCGTTGGCGCAAGCCTTGGGGCATCATCTTGCTTGTCTGCTCCCGATCAGCCGACCCGGCGTTTTTTCTTGTTGATTCCCAGCACTTGTTTCTTTTGTATCGTCATTTCCATACCAAGAAATGAGTGCCGAGTGCAACACTTTCCAGTCCATACGCCTCTCGGCCGTTCTTTTTTTTGGGAAGCTGAACGTTTCGTTTTGAAATGGGCATTACATTTTGAAATCTTCCGTCTTTCGCTTCTTTTCCCTCGCCATCTATCTAACCACTTGATATTAAAGAGCAATTCAATCTGGTTGACTTGGCACAGCGCATGCTTTGTATTCAGGCGAACTGGACAAGGACGTGGCGATGACGATTCGGACTCTGCTGCCTAGGATGGTGATGGTTCTTGGTTGCGGCCTGTTCGGATTGGCCATCGTCGTGACCTCCCAGTTGCTGCTCGCAAACCCGCTCGCACCCCAAAGTTCCGTGCCGCCTGGCGCCGACGCGATCCCCCCGCTGTCGGCGCCGGACACCCCCTCTGAGGCAGGCGATGCGGCGGGCACGCCGAAAGGCGACCAGAACATTCAGATCACCAACGGCCTGATCGCGGTGGAAATCGACGAAACCACCGGTCACCTCATTGGCATCGAAGACCTGACCAAGAATCCGGCGCTGCCCTTGATCGACGGCCGGCTGCATAACTTCAAAGCCGTGCCGCCGTTCTTGGTCACCGGTATGAACGGAGCGGGCAACATCTGCCAACCTGAAGGCCCGCCGGAGGTCACCATCTGTGCCGACAGCGACGACGAGTGCCGCCGGTTGCGCTGGCATTGCGGCAACAGCATTTTTGACGGCCGCATCGAATTGCCGGCGGGGCAGGCCAAGGTGCGTTTTTCCGGGACTTTCCAGAGCGGCGACAACGCGCACATCATGAGTATCACCTACCCCATTATTGGCCCGTTGTCGCCGCTCTCGGATAATCCGGACGCCGACACCATGGCCATCCCTTACGAAGGCGGGATGCTGATCCGCAACCCGATCCAGCGCGCGCGGGAGGAAGCCGGCAGTTCGATACAAGTGCTGCGCGACATGAAATACCCCTTCGGCCACTCCGCGATGCTACAGATGATCAGTTACCAGTCCGCCGGCGTCGGCGGGTTCCTGGTGCATACCCCCGATTCCCAGTACACGGTGAAGCGCTTCAGCGTGCAAGATCTCGCGCCGTTGGCGCCCAATCCGTGGGTTATGCTGTCGGTCGAGCACAAAAACTGGGACGTCGAAAACATCGACCACAAGGGCGGCATGGCGCTCGACTACCCGGTCGAGATCACCGCCCTGACCACCGGCGACTGGCATGAAGCCGCCGACATCTATCGTAAGTGGGGCGAACAGCAGGTCTGGGCGGCGCGGCCGATCGCCGAGCGCGCCGACCAGGAGCGGGCCCTGTTCGAGCACGCCACCGCCAGCGTGTTCGGGTTGTCGGCCCGCGAGGACCAAACCGCCTGGTACCGCGGCTTCCATGACCTGCTGTGCGACGGCTTGCCCGAAGCGCGGGTTCTGTTCGTCCCAGGGTGGGATTTCCACCCGAACGGCGAGGCGGATGGGCAGCCCATAAGCGCCTTCTACCAGGCGGGCTGGGAAGAGCGCTTCTGGCTGCCCTACCAAGGGGCGTTCGTCGACAACTACCAGGTGATGAAGACCGAACATGACGACTTCGTCTACCCGTTCCTCTTCGACATGCTGATACACGACCAGTACCCCGGCTGGGCCGGCTTCAACGGCCCGGCGCGCTCCGAAGAAGAAGCGGCGACCTGGAATGACCTGCAGGTCTTCGACGCCGAAGGCCAACCGGGCGGTTACTACTTCCAGATGCCGACCTTCGAGGGATACACCCACACGCTGAACCCGGCCAACGCGACGGTGCGCGAGTTCCACCGTTGGCGCAACGAACTGCTCAACAAGTCGGTGCAAGACGGCGTGACCATACGCCTCGACGGCACCTACCACGACATCTCCACCACCCTGATCGCGCTGGAGAACTACGGCGAGAACAGCGACGTGCCGTACAAAGGAGCCGGCCGTTGGATGGTGCAAGCGATCCGCGACATGTACGACAACAGCCTGTCGCTCGAGGCCAATCGCACCTCGATGGGCATCGAGAACGCCAGCGAGCCGTTCATCGACCAGATCGACTTCTACCATCTCGGCGCGGAAGGCCTCGGGCCGATCCGCCCGCGCGCGCCCGAAAGCGCGCCGGACCAGGCGACCTTCAACGGCCTGCACCAGTGGGTGATGGACGGCAACGCGGTTAACATTCCGCTGGTGTCGTTCGTCTACCACGCGTACGGTGCATTGCGGACCGGCGGTAAGATCCAGGCGTCGTATGATATGGGCGACGCTTTCTACTGGATCACCGCCAGCGAGTACCTGTGGGGCGGCATCCTGGAGCTGATCTATTTCAATACTCCGGCTGACTTGCTGCCGAACATCGACCCCGACCAGGTTGATTGCGAGGGAGGTTACCCGTGCGCCTTCATGACCGCGTGGTCGTCGGCGGACATCAGTCCGCGCGGCTGGTACTACGACGGTCTGCGCGAAGCCGACCCGGCAAAACTCGACTTCCTGCGCAAGGCGGCTCGTCTCCGCTTGGAGCAGGCGCCGGAGTACCTGGTCAGCGGCCGGATGCTGACCCCGCCGCGTCTCGACCAGACCAACCCCAACTACGAGTACGACTACAACTTCTACTCCAGCATCCTCGGCGAAAACTACAACCATTACGGCAGCTATACGGCGCCCGCGGTGCTGGCCGAGGCATGGGAAAGTTTCGACCACAGCAAAAAGGCTATCATCCTGGCCAACCCGACCGGCGAGACCCAGGAAGCGACGCTGACCTTCGACCCGGCGACCTACGGCCTCGACCGTGTCGCCCCGCGGCTGAACAATGCGCAAAATCCCTCGCACTCCTCGTCCTACTACCCTGTCTGCGTGGCCGGCGAAGACTGCATCCTCTACGTTCCCCTCGCGCCCCGCAGCTTCTACGTGCTGAACCTGAGCAAGTAACCGGCATAATCGGCTTCCGGGTCCCGGGCATGAAGAACGGCGCTGGAATAAAGTGAGAATAACCACAAAACAAAGCCGCCGATCCGGTCCATCCGATCGATCCTGTGCATTCCGTCCAAAAAAGAAATTGTTGTCGCAAAACGCCGTGTTTTCATGCAACCGCCGTCGTGTAACTGTTTGATTTTCAAAAGGTCATTTTTTCGCCCATCGTCGGAAAACGACCGTGCAAACGCGCCGTTTTCGGCGTGCAAGTGCTTGATTTTGCTAGCGCCGATTTCCCGTTAAATGGCCGTTTTTCGCCCGTGGTTTTTGACCACTCGACCCCGGCCAAACCCTTGTGGCTGTAGGAGCGACAAATGCACGTTTTGGATGCCGGGTCGACGGGGGTGGAATGGGCGTTCGAGATGATGTGAAAGATTTCACGAGGCAATGAATTTCACAACGGGGGAGAGATCGTCATTCGATCCGGAAGAAGACGCAGCCGAGGGCGGCTGTGCCGCGTGTGGTAGAGGCACGGCGTGCCATGCCCTCCGAAAAGGGCAATGGGCATGATGCGTCATGCCCCTACCGCGGAAGCGGCAGACACCTCGAGTGTACGGACCCTCTCACCCCCGACCCCTCTCTCACGCGCCTCGGGGAAAGGGGAGACGGCTTTGGGAGGGTGGGCACGCGGATCCGTTGATTGCCATTCATGCCCCCGCCGGGAGCAACGGATCTTGCCTTGGCGTATTCAACGCCGGGTTCGCACGCGGATCGTTCCCTCGAAATCGATCTGTGCACAGGACTGGCACGGTGGCGTACCAACCAGAAATAACATCGTCGACGAGAACGCCAGTATCCCCTGTCTTGAGGCCTTGTTTTTTTCGCCGCGGTACCGACCAGCGGTCTTTCCGCTTGCCACCGCCTCCACCGCGCGGCTAAGCTGTGATAATACGATTCACCGAGAAAGGTCAGCAATGCGCTATCGCGTGTTCCCGGCACCCGATCGTCCGCTCGGTCCGCGGCTGCGGCGGCTGCTCGCGTTGCCCGGCTTTCCGGGCGAGGCGATTGCCTTCGGACCGATCGACCTGGCGTGCACCGACGACCCGGCCACCGCCGCCGAACTTCACCGCGACTTCACCGGCCGGCTGCCGGTCTGGCTCGATCTCGATCTGCCGCCCGACACCGCACCGCGCGGCCACAAGCTCGACGGCATCAAGCTGGCGTCGCTGGTGACCGTGCCAACCCGCGGCCGGTGGGACCAAATCCGCCATCTCACCCCCCGCGTCGCGCTGGTGCCCGACGTGGTCGAACCGCCCCCGCCCGGACGCGAGGACGACCCGCCGCTGGTGGGTCCGGCAATCGGCTATGTCGGCCCGATCGACGAGCGTTGGGACGCGGCGGTGCCCATTGCGCTGGCGGAAGTAGAACGGCGGTTCCAAATTCACCTGACCGCGGCGGCCGCTGCGCGCGAGTCGGTCGTGCTGGCCGAAAGGCGGCTGCCCAATCTGCATTTTCTGCCCGACGACCGTGCTTCGTGGTGGCGCCGGATGGTGGCCGGCGTGTTTCCGTATCAGGTCGGTCCGCAGACCGCACACTGGCTGCCCGCGAGCCTGCTCAAGGCCTGGGCGGCCGGCGTGCCGACGGTCTGCGCACCGCTACCCGAGGTGGCGCGGCTGGCGCCCTCGGCGCTTACCGCCACGACGCCGGCGGAATGGGCAAGGCACGTGCAGCTACTTGTGGTGGAGCCGGAGCAGGCGTCGCGTCTGGCGCAAGATGCCGCCGCGTTCGTAGCGCGCGAACACGCCCCGGCCGCGGTGCTTGCCCGTGTGGAGGAATGTCTGTATGCTCTGTTCGGCCGTTCCCGCGCCTGAATTCTTGCGATTGAGGTAGTTTCGGAATAAGCATGGATTTAGAACTTGTCAGCCTAACCCACGCCGGACGGCGCGGCCAGAATCAAGACACCGTGATTGCCGATGTCGTCGACACTCCCGGCGGCCAATTGCGCATCGCGGCGGTGCTCGACGGCATGGGGGGCATGAAGGCCGGCGACCGCGCCAGCCAATTGGCGAGCGACATCTTTCTGCTCGACTTGCGCCAGACCCTGCGCGCGACCCGGCCTGAAAACCAGGCGTTGCGCGCGGCGCTGACCCAGGCCATGGCCCGGGCGCATCAGGCGGTATACGCCGAAGGGCGGTCGGACCCGGCCAAACGCGGCATGGGCACGACGCTGGTCGCGGCGCTGGAAATGAATCACAAGTTCATCGTCGCCAACGTCGGCGATAGCCGCGCCTACCTCTGGAATCCGCTGGATCGCAGCCTCAAGGTGCTGACGCGCGACCACTCGTTGCGCGAAGAGGCCGTACGCCTGGGCGCCATGACGCCCGAGGAGGCGGCGGTCAGTCCGCTCGGCCACGCGCTAACACGTTCGATCGGCTCGTCGGCCTTGCCGGAAGTCGATCTCTTCCCCGAGCCCGACGGCTGGCACGAACTGCCCACCGGCGGAGCGCTATTGCTTTGCTCAGACGGCCTGCAAGACGGCCTGGACGACCTGGAAATCGCCGAGTGCATGAGCAGCGCCGCCGATGTGCGCACTGCGGCGATCAATCTTGTGCGCGCGGCTTATCACGGCGGCAGCCGCGACAACATCTCGGTGGTGTTGCTGTGCGACCGGCAGTTCAAACCGGTGGCCCCGCCGACGCACGAACCGCCGCCCATCGACGACGCCGATTCGCGCGTGAAAGTGGTCGCTCCGCATGACGGCCCGATGCGTTCGGCGATCCGGCCCAAACCGCCGCAAAAGAAGCCCGATGACTACGTGCCGTGGTGGATGATTCTGGCCGCCGTTGCCCTGATCGCGGTGATCTGCGCGGCGATCTTTTTGGTGGCCGAATCGGGACCTACCCCGATTCCGATGACACCCGAACTGACGGCCACGCCGTCCCCCCTTCCGGCCACCCCGCCGCCGCCAGTGGTGCCGGGTCCGGAGGTCAATCCGTTCGCGCCCGAAACCGGCCCTCCGCCGGCCGTGCCCCCCCCGCCGCGCCGCCGCCCGTCGCGCCGTCTACCGCGCCGCAAACACCGTAGTCCGGCAGCCGTTCGCGGCAATCATTTCACCCCACTGTTACCCTCTTCGTGGAGACGTTTTTTCCCGCTCGTTAATCAAATGGTTAATTGCGTTCCGGCGATCTCAAATCGTGTTTGGAACGTGCATTCGAAGTCATCGTCGGAAGGCCCGTATTGCACGCGGCAAAGAGACGACCGGCCGTGGCTGGAATGGTGCTGTTTCTACTGCTCAGGTTATTGGATCGACAGGAACTGGCCGAGCATGCGGGCAAGCTGGTCAGACGTGCCGGTGACCGGCGTCCAACCGACGACTTCGCCGGCGTTCTCGCGCATGAAAGCAGCGACCGCCGGCGGCGCCTGGCGATAAGGCTCAAACTCTGCCGGCACATTGTCGGTTTCTACCTGCACCGCGCCGAGCTGCGGACCGACGGTGTCGAAATCCGACTGCGACGGGTCAGACGAGTCGAAGGCATAGAGCAGATCCAACTTCAGTTGTCCGGCCGCCTGCCAACGGTAGGTAGGGCGAATGGCGACCACCCACAACGTGTCGCCGGCGGCGTATCCTTCCCGCTTGGCCGCCATGGCCAAGGCAGTCTGATAGTCCTGCGGTCCGCCACGCTCCGACGGCACCAATTGCCTCAGTTCGATCTCCCGCTGCTCGTCCACGTCCCAGATCCGGTACTTGACGCCGTTGATGCCGTGGGCGGCGCCGCAGCCCATTGCGTGGACGGTTTCGCTGACGAACACGTAGCGGCCGACGATTGCTTCCAGATCGAGGTATTCCTCGAAGTCGGTCCAATAGGCGGTGTCGTCCAGGGTTTGAACAAACGAGTCTATCCGATTGCCGCCGAGTTGTTGGAACTCCCAATGGCGTTCGGTGCCCTGCCCGCCGCTCGGGGCGATTCAAGGTCTACGCCGCGATCCTGGATGTCGTCCGGGCATTCCACCAGCGGCACCGGTACATTTTTTTCGACGGCCGACCACAGGTATCCACCACCGAACAACACCAATCCTTCCGCCGAATAACTGGCCGTCAACTGACCGCGGTCGATTACCAACCAGACCGTCCGATAGTGGCCGGCGTTGCCCAGCCACACCAGATAGTTGTCGGGGGGAAGGACGGTGGTCAGCGGCGAAACCTGCGGCCGCGCCTGCAAGCAAGCGACGGCAACGGTCAGCGCGGCCAGTACGACCGTCACGCCGAGGAACCACCGCAGCCGATGGGTCTTTGTCGGTTGTCCGGTCACCAGACTCCCTCCTCTCTGCCGAGGCACATCTCAGGGATTGGTGGCAGGCGGCAATGCGGATTGGAAACGAGTGAACAAATCGGCCTTCCGGTCCGCACCGGCTTTGATCTCGACCCAGCCGACCATTTTCTGCCCTGTCTGGCTGCGCGCGTAGGCCAGCACCGCAGGCGGAGTGTTTTCAAACGGACGCAGGCGCGCCGGCAGCGGCTGCGCCGTTACCCGGGTGGACTGGGTGTACGACGACCATTCGCCCGCCGAGGCCGCGTAACAGCAGGAACCGGCGAACAGGTATTCGACGTGCAGCCGGCCCAGCGGATCGTAGACCGGAAACAGCGCGACCAGTTCGGTATCGGCCGGTTTTTCCAGAAAGCTGCATTCCCGCTTGCGCAACATCTGATAGGCGGTCTGCCGCTCGCGTTTGGCCACCGCGGTCATTTCGACCACGCTTTCGATCGGCACCCGGGCGCCGCCGGCCGCATCCCAGACCATCGCGCTGACCACGTGGCTCGGGTGGGCCGCGCCGCAAGGGAAGCCGCCGGTGCCGACGGTAAGGAAGAGGTATGAGCCGACGATGCCGACGATATCGATACGCGAATCGAGGTCGCCCATGGCGGTGGTCAGGTCGGGCTCGGGGTACGGCACCAGGGCGATGCCCTCGCCGCCGGCCGCCGGCCGCACCCAGAGTGATTCCGCCGCCGCGTTCTTGCCCGACGGTGGGCACTCTCCTTCCAGGTTGTTGGCCAGGAACTTTTCGCAGTTGCACAGGGGGATGGCCAGGCTGCGCGGCTCGATCACCCACAGCCGGTCCTGCCCGAACATCACCAGCGCCGGTTGGCGCGCCGGTGACTCGACCTGCTCGCCGGCGCCGCGCACCCAATGGGTGACGATGTCGCCGCCGGCGGCGTCACGGAACCAGACCAGGTAGGAAGTGGCCGCCGCGCCGCCGGCCGTGTGCGCCGATCCGCCCGATGCGACCACCTGCAACGGCTTTTGGAACTGGACGGCGAGCAAAAATACCGCCGCCGAAACCAAAGCGAGCAGAAAAACTACACGAACGCCGGTGATCCGGCGAGAAAACCAACTGCGGGAAAGCATGTGTTCACCCGTTGTCGATGGGAACCATTCGACCGGGTATGATAATAACAAAATGGCCGGATTTTTTCAAGAAAAATCGTGCGCGGCGACAAAAAAAAGGCGGCGGTGGGGATCAGGAAAGGGATCTCACGTCATCCATCCCGTGATGCGCGATCCAGGAACGCTTCGGGATTGCCGCTTCCGCGGGAATGACGCGGCCGCATGAGCCCGCATCGGCGGGCGAAACCGAAAAAAAAAAGCCACCGGCATGAGCCGGTGGCCCGATCATAGGTCCTTCGCTTCGCTCAGGACGACACCGTTTTACGGTCATCCATCACGTGATGTGCGATCCAGGAACGCTTCGGGATTGCCGCTTCCGCGGGAATGACGCGGCCGCATGAGCCCGCATCGGCGGGCGAAACCTAAAAAAGCCACCGACGTGAGCCGGTGGCCCGTTCATCGATTCTGAAAAGCAGCCGAAACAAGCTCCCGAAACCCGAGCCCGCCATTACCGTCCGATCACGTAGCGCATCGGGTCGACCTCTTCGCGCAGCAGCCGCAGTTCCTCGTCGGTCGGCGGCTCGGTGCGGTGCAGGTCTTCCACCACCTCGAGTTCGAAGCCGGTGTTTTCCTTCACCTGCTCGATGGTCGTGCCGGGGTGAACCGATTCCACCCGCATGCGGCAGGTGGCCGGGTCGTAGCCCATCACGGCCAGGTCGGTGATCACCTTGTAAGGGCCGGTGCCTTCCGGCAGGCCGGCGCGTTCGCGCGCGCCGGGGCCGTCGAGATAGCCCGGCGAGGTGAGGAAGTCGAGGCGTTCGACGAACCGGCGCTTGTCGTGGATGGTGACCACCAGGCTGCGCCAGGCTTGCGAGGCCAGGTCGTTGGCGCCGCCGGAGCCCGGCATGCGCACTTTCGGGCGATAGAAGTCGGTGCCGATCATGGTGGAGTTCAGATTGCCGTAAGGGTCGATCTGCGCCCCGCCGAGGAAGCAGTAGTCGACCATGCCGCGCGCCACGCAGGCCATGACGTCGCGCATCGAGGTCGCCATCAGCGCGCGGTGGAAGGTGCGCGAATCGCCGACCGAGACGGGCATGGTCGGCAGAATGGGGCCGAAGCCGCCGGCCTCGAACAACATAATCAGATTCGGCGCATGAGTCTTCTGCGCCAGCATCGCCGCGGCGCACGGCACGCCGGTGCCGATGGCCACGATGCGGCCGTCTTCGAGGAAGCGGGAGGCGATGGAGATCATCAGCTCCATGCGATTGTAGCGGCTCATATCAGCACCTCCTTCTCCTCGCCGTAGGTGTCGGGCTTGGCGATCATCCGCTCGAGGCGTTCAAGTTCGATCATGCGCCGCAGCCCGCCGCAGAGATGGAGGTACTCGTGAAAGTCGCGCGTGCCGAGAATGTACTTGTCGACGAAGCGCCGGTGTGCCTCGGGGTCTTTCTCGACCTCGAGCCACTGCCGCAGGTGCTCCTCGTCGGAGAAGTACAGGTAGGGCATGTTCGACGGATAGCCGCCGTAGGGCACTTCGCACACCGCGTCGACCGCGTAGTACGGAATGCGGGTCGAGGACGGGTCGCGGCGGATCTCGTCGGTGGAGACGATTTTCTCGGTGGTCAGAATGATGCGCTTGGCCGCGCGCGCCAACGTCTGGTCGGCAATGGTGGTGCCTTGGATGCGCGCGTTGCCGTGCACGTCGGCCTCATGCACGTGAATGACCGCGATGTCCGGATACAGCGCCGGGTAGAGCACCAGCGGCTTGTTGGTGTACGGGCATTCGACGACCTTCGCGCCGGAGTACTTCAACGTGTCGGAGCCGAGCATCGAACGGCCGGGAATGAACGGCACGCCAAGCGCCGCCGCCTGGTAGCGCCAGTACAACCCGGCGTTGGTCCATTCGGTGACCTGCACCTTACCGCTTTCGAAATAGCGGCGCGACTGCGGCGACAGGCCGCGCGCTTCCAGCCCGATGACGTAAGCGATGTCGCAACGGTCGAAGCACTCGCCGGCCGCGAGAATCTGGTTGTCGTGCGTGGCCGTGTGGCCTGAGAAGCCCAAATGCTTGCGGCCCTGGCGCACGATCTCGTGCAGCACAGCGGTGGGAATGCGCACACCGCCGAAACCGCCGACCGCCAGGTAGTCGCCGTCGTGAACGAAACGGCGCACCGCTTCGCGCACGGTCATCAGTTTGTTGGTCAGCGCGCGAGACTTGGTCTGAAAATGCGCGCGCGCGTGATCCGGATCGGGATCGGTAAACAGCGCGCCGATCCCACCCTGCAATTCCTTCATTCCGATCCTCCACCCATGAAAAAAAGAAAAGTCGGTTAGATAGGCATTCTGAGAGCGTCAGGCAATGGCTGTCAAGCTGAAGCGAGCGATGGCCCGCCGACGTCAATTCGGAAGCGAGTCGGCGTCAAAGGCCAGGCGCACCATCTCGCTCCACAACTCGATGCGGTCGATGGTGCGTTCGCTCTGGTTGTCCTCATCAAGCGCCAGACCGACGAACGAACCGTTGTCCACCGCGAGCGATTGGCGGAACTCGTAGCCCTCGGTTGGCCAACGCCCGACCACCTTCGCGCCCCGCCGCTGCACCTGGCGGTAAATCAAACCCAGCGTGTCGAGAAACTTGCCGGGATAGCGGACCTGGTCGCCCAAACCGAATAACGCCACCTGCTTGCCGGTCAGGTCGAGGTGTTCGAGTTTGGTCAGGAACGCCTTCACCGTCGCATCGGCGGCGGCGGTGTCCCAGGTCGGCGCGCCGATGACCAGGCGATCGTATTGCGCCAACAAGTCCGGCGTAACGTTCGCCAGGTTGATCACATCCACCCGTTCGGCGCCCAACTCGACCTTGATCATCTCCGCCACGTAGCGCGTGGCACTGCTGACAGTACTGTACAAGAGGCCGATACGGTCTTTCATGGCAATTTCTCCTTTTCACCGGCGAACTCGCCACGCAATTGATGCACCCATCGATCGATGCGTTCGCCCGTGTGATAGGACTGGTTGTCCTGGTCGAGCGCCAATCCCACAAAGTAGCCGCCGACCAGCGCGGTAGAGGCTTGGAAGTCGTATCCGTTCGCCGGCCAGTGGCCAACCACCTCCGCGCCCAGGGCCACCACCCGCCGGTACAGCGAGCCCATCGCGTTCAGAAAGGCCTCGGGATACAGGCGCTGGTCGCCCACGCCGAACAACGCGATCCGCTTGCCGCGAAAATCGGCACCGTCGAACTGCTCGACAAAGGCATTCATGTCGTCTTCAGCGCCGTTGGCGTCCCAAGTCGGAGTGCCGAGGATTAAAGCGTCGTATTGCCGGAACAAATCAGGTCGCACGAAACGGACCTCATGCAGATCGATCCCCTCTCCCCAACGCGCAAAAATGCGCTCGGCGATCTGTTTGGTCGTCGAGCTGGGCGAGCAGTAGAAGAGACCGATCTTGTTCATCGTTCTTTCCCAAGGCGGCTGCCTTCGGCGTCAACCACAACGGACAAATGGATACGCCTTCCATTCCGAACTCGAAAGAAATGTAACTACCTATTCTGCCAAGTCAAATTAGAATGTAAAACGATCGGATGTATTTGTTTCTATTGAACAACGCGCCCACCTGGCGACTATTTTTTATGGAGAATAGTCTTGACCATTGGCCAGATAACGTGGTGTACTTGCCTTGGCAGTGCGTCATACTCTGGGTTGGGAGGGCTGACATGTTGCGAAAATACCTATTTGTATTGGTTCTGTGTTTGGGTATTTCGTCGCTCGCGCTGGCGGACAGCGACACTTATTATCCGGACGATGACACCTGGAACCAGGACGACGACACCGGCGACAACGACGACGACAGTTCTTCCGATTGCAACACCTTCTGCCAGAAGACCACCCAGTGCGGCATCAGTTGCCTGGATGAGTATTGTTATAACTACTGTACAGACAACGCCGCCAAAGTGACCGCCTGCTTCAGTCTGACGGAGTGTTCTGCGTTCGAGCAATGCCTATGCGGGGACGAATCGTCAGACGACGACAACGGCGAAGACGACAATTCAGACGGCGCGTGCAGCGTCGCCGACAACGGCTCGGCCGCCGTACTGCCGGTAGTCATGGCCGTGGTGGGTTTGGCCGCGCTGGTCTGGAGCGTCTATAAGCCGCGCCGGCCGCGCGTCAGGTAGGGCCGGAGAACTTCATCGGCACGCGCCCCTGCAGCGGGCGCAGGCCGGCATACAACGTCACCGCCGAAAGCACGATCAGGGCGAGGAACGCCGGCGCGCTGTAGAATGCGCGGACGTGCGGGTAGAAAGTCGGAATAGCGCCGACGATGTACGCCAGACAGGTCAGGCCGAAAGCGTACGCCGGCCGCCCAGGCAACAGCACGAACATCGCCACCAGCGTGATCGGCATGGTCATCTGGAATAGGAACAGGCCGATGGTGACCATCACGTAGTTGGCCCCGCCGAAGGCGATCAGCGGCGCGGAGATAAGCAACACGCCGACGCCGGCACGGATCCAACCCAATCGGTCGCCGACAATACCGCCCAACGACTTGCCGGCGAACCCGGCGAAGCCGAAGCCGAAAGCGATGGCCGTCGATCTCGGGCACTGGTAGGCGCCGGCGAAGCCGACGAACGAACGCACGAACACCGAGAACAGCAGCAGCAACGCGGCCAACAGCGGACGGTCAACCTCGAGCATCCGTGGCTTATCGACGCGGGGGATGACCGGATAGCGGTACAGCCAGGCCAAGGCCAGGGCCGCCGCCAACGCCAGCACAAACGGCCAAAACAGCACGAGGTCGTTTTTTACCAGGTACTTGGCCAGCACGACGCCCACCGCGCCGGGCCCCACGAACACTCCGGCGGGCGTCGCCCGTCCGGGCTCGACGTGCAGCACGAACGCGCCGGCGCCAAGGTGGAACAACGCATTGCCGATGCCGGACAGCAAAAGCGTGATGATCGGCTCGCTCGTTTTAAGCAGCATGCCGCCCAATACCATGGACAGGCCCAGCAGCAGCGCGCCGCGGAAGACGCGCAGGCGGTCGGTCAGATGGCCGAGCAGTGGCTGCGTGGCGAAGGCCAGCAGGTCGTAGGCCACAATGAAATAGAAAAACCAGAACGGTCGGAGTTCGTGGAACGTGGCGGAGGTTTCCACCGCGGAGATGGTGCTGGCATCAACCAAGAGGTGGATTAGACCGAAGACAATCGGAAGAAAGCGGAGCGATGGTCCGTTCGCTGGCGTAGCGCCTTCGTTCATCGCCGGAACTCCGATCCCGCCCCCGGGGTTATTGATTAATTCGCCCACTCCCCTTCCACCAACATTCAATTCACCATAGCCGCGCCGCACGGGTCAAGCCGAAAACCCCGCCGGCGACCACTTGGCTTGGGAATCCAGCCGCGATTCCGCTCAGTTCGCCCCTCTTGCCAAGGGGGGTTGATTTGTGTATGTTTTCGTCCCTGTCCAATTCGGATGTGGTTCCGCGATTGGGCGTGAACTTTTTTGCTCCTTGCTCCCGGCCAAGCACCGGCGGGGGGCGCAAACCGAAAGGAGGACTCCCAGTGGTGCGCAAATACGAAGTCCTTTATATCCTCAAACACGATAGTGCTCCGGAAAAGACGGACGCCGCGCGGGCGAAGATGCGCGACATCATCGAATCGCAGGGCGGCATGCTGATCAAAGAAGACGTCTGGGGCAAACGCAAACTCGCTTTCGAGGTGAAGAAGTATCAGAAGGGCATCTATGTCCAGCTGGTCTTCCTGGCCAAGCCCGATAGCATCAACGAGTTGGAGCGCAACCTCAAGATCAACGCCGAGGTCATCCGCTTCCTGACCGTGAAGCTGAAGGACGAGATCAACCTCGACGAGGAAAAGGCGGAAAAGGAAAAGTGGGAACAAGAACTGGCATTGCGCCAGACCCAGCCGCCGTCGGAGGTTGAAGCGGAGGAAGAAAAGGAACCGGATGCCGACGAACGTTCACACCGCCGCAAGCACGATGATGACGAAGACGAAGACGAAGAAGAAGGCGACGAAGGCGATCAAGAAGCGGCCGGCGAAGAGGTAGCGGACAGCGACCAATAGCCAAGGAGAATAGCCGTGGCCAGTTTCAACCGCGTTATCCTGATGGGCAATCTGACCCGCGATCCGGAATTGCGTTACACCGGCAACGGCACGGCGGTCTGCACGCTCGGCTTGGCCGTGAATCGTCGGGTCAAAAAGGGTGACCGCTGGGAAGAAGAGGCCAGCTTTTTCGACGTCGTCGTGTTCGGCAAGATCGCCGAGAACTCCGCCGAGTACCTGGCCAAAGGGCGGCCGGTGTTGGTTGAAGGCGAATTGACCCAGCGGCGCTGGGAAGGCCAAGACGGCCAGAAGCGCAGCAAGGTCGAGATCGTTGCCAGCACCGTCCAGTTTCTGGGCTCGCGGCCCGGTGGCGGTAAAGGCGAATCGTCCGGCGCCTCCGGGAGCCTGCCCGATGACGGCCCGCCGCCGATCACCGACGACGAGATTCCGTTCTGAGTTCAACCGTGTCCGGCCGCAAGGCCGAGGAGGATAGCGATGTTCAAAGGCAAGAAGAAAATCATGCGGCGCCGCGTGTGCCGTTTTTGCTCGGATGCGACGTTGCCCATCGATTACAAAGACACCAAGTTGCTGGGCCACTACATCACCGAGCGCGGCAAGATCGTGCCCCGGCGCATCAGCGGTCTGTGCTCGAAGCACCAGCGTGAACTGACGTTGGCGATCAAGCGCTCGCGCCACATTGCGTTGATGCCGTACGCCTCTTCCACCGTTTGAGTACGGTGGCCCGGCCGTCGTGACAGCGCTCCAAGCGATTGTCGCCTATGCGATAGCGGCGGGGTTGTTCGTCCTCCCGGCCGTGGTGGCGATCACCATGCTCCGCTACGGTCCGGTGGTCGGTTTCGTTTCCCTGGGCGCCCTGGCGACGTTGTTCGTCTTTGCGCTCGGACCATTAACCGGCCTGTCCCTGCTGCTCGGTTTCGGCGGCATGGGCTTGGCTCTTTGGCACTATGGCCGTCGCCCGATCCGGTTGGAGTACTACTTCAGCGGATTGGTTGCGACGTTCCTGACCGGTACGATCGGTGTGACCGCGGTCGGCTTCGCGCTGGCGCGGATTGACCCGATCGATGCCGGTGGGGAGGTGTTCGCCCAGGTGGGCCTGGCATTCGACGCGTATCTGAAATTGCTACGCGACAATGCTGGCTTGGAAAACCAAGCGTACATCACCCAACTGGCGGCGGCCCGGCAGACGTGGGTGTGGGCGTTTTTCAAACTGACCCCATCCATGCTGACCGCCGGCGCTACGGCGATCGCGCTGATCAACTTCCTGTTGGTCCGGCGGGTGACCCCGGCGCTCTGGGGATTGTCGCTCAACCGGTGGCGGACGCCCGATCACGCGATCTGGGCCGTTCTCGCCGCCGGGCTGGGCGTCTTGCCCCAACTGCTGGGGCCGATGGTCGGCCGCGTCTGGGGACCGGCCGAATCGCTCTTTTTCGTTGCGATGAACGTGTTGCTCATCGCCCTGTTGCCCTACGTCATTCAGGGCTTGGCGGTGATCTCGTTCTTTCTCGAGCGTTGGCGCCTGCCGCGCTTCCTGCGGGGCCTGACCTACTTCCTGGTCTTGACGCAGGGTTTGCTGGCGGCGGTGGCGGCGCTGGGGTTGATGGAATTCTGGGTTGATCTGCGCGGACGCGCGCTGCGCCCCAAGAATCAAGGCTCGACAGAACACGAGTGAGTTCCACTCGCTCGGCAGATTGTTCGGAGGCAGCAAGATGAAGGTGATTCTGAGTGCGGATGTCCCGGATCTGGGTAGCATTGGGGACGTGGTCAACGTGAAAGACGGCTACGCCCGCAACTACCTGTTTCCCAAAAAGCTGGCCGAATTGGCCACCACCCGCAACCTGAAACAGCTCGAGCACACCAAGCGTGTGATCGAGGCGAAGCGGCAGAAGGAAAAGATGTCGGCCGAAGAACTGGCCCGCAAGCTCGCCGGTGTGCAGGTGCGCATTCTCGCCAAGGTCGGCGAGGAAGAACGCCTGTACGGCTCGGTGACGACCGCCATGATCGCGGCCGACCTTGCGGAAAAGGGCTTCGAGATCGACAAGCGGCGCATTCAGCTGAATGAGCCGATCCGCACCACGGGCGTGTTCACGGTCCCGGTGAAATTGCACCAGGACGTGGTCACCGAACTGAAGGTGTGGGTGGTCGGCGAAAATCAGCCGGAAGAAACACCGCCGGCGGCCAATCCGCCTGCCTGATTCTTCCGTCGCGCGCGCGGGGGAATAGATGAATCGGCCGCGTCAGCCGGCCAAGCCGATGGTGACGGACCTGGATCGTCAGGTTCCGCCACACGATCCGCCCGCCGAAGTGGGCGTGCTCGGCGGCGCGTTGCTCCGCAACGAATCCATCGATCAGGTCCGCGACGTGCTGGACCCTGAGGATTTCTATCTTCCCGCGCACCAGCGCCTGTTCGTGGCGATCTGCGCCCTCTACGACCGCAACGAGCCCATCGACCCGGTTACTCTGCGCAACGAACTCAAGACGCGCGGCTGGCTGGAAGAAGTCGGCGGCCCGGCTTACATCCTGCGCCTGACCGATGAAGTCCACACCACCGCGAACATCGAGCACCATGCGCGCATCGTGGCCGAAAAGGCTTTGTTGCGGCGGCTGCTCGACGCAACCTACGAAATCCAGGGCATGGTCTTCGACGCGCGCAGCGACGACGGCGAAACGCTCGACGTCGAGGATGTGCTCGACCGCAGCCAAGCCAAGGTGTTCGAGGTGGCCCGCGACTCGGTGCGAACGCCGTACCAGTCGCTAGAACAGGTCATTCTGGAATCGATGGAGTACGTGCAGACCCGCATGGATTCGCAGGGCACCCTCGCCGGCTACTCCACCGGCTTTGCCGATCTCGACGACATCACCAACGGCCTGCGTCCCGGCGAATTGATCATCCTTGCCGCCCGTCCGGCCATGGGCAAAACGAGTCTGGCGTTGAACATCGCCACGCACGTCGCCCTGTTCGAAAAGAAACCGGTACTAGTCTTCAGCCTGGAAATGAGCGCCGCCCAGATCGGCCTGCGCCTGTTGTGCGGCCAGGCGCGGGTCAACCTCACCGCCGTGCTCAAAGGCACCACCGGCGAAGCCGACTACCAGCGGCTGGCCGAATCGTCGCAACTGCTGGCCGAAGTGCCGCTCTATCTCGACGACTCCGGCGGCACCAATGTCAACACCATCCGCGCCAAGGCCCGCCGCCTCAAGGCGGAAAAAGGCGACCTGGGCATGATCGTGGTCGACTACATTCAGTTGTTGGCGGCCACGCGTTTCATGGACAGCCGCGAGCGTGAAATCTCGGCAATGAGCCGCGCCCTGAAGATGTTGGCCAAAGACCTGGATTGCCCGGTGGTCGCGCTGTCGCAGCTCAACCGCGCGCTGGAAACCCGGCCGGCCGACCAACGCCGCCCGCGCCCGTCCGACCTGCGCGAATCCGGTTCGCTGGAGCAAGATGCCGACATGATCGCGTTCATCTACCGCGACGTGGTCTACAACCCCGAAACCGAGGAGCGTGACGTCGCCGAAGTCATCATCGCCAAGCACCGCAGCGGTCCGACCGGCACGGTCAAGCTGGCGTTCATCGGCGAATACACCCGCTTCGAGCAATACACGCCGCGCGGCGGATTCTGAGCGATCCCCTTCCCCACCAACTGTCCCTGTCTTATAGTGGCGACGGTTGACTCAGACCCTGGACCCTTGACCCGAGATTCTGACAATCCATGACCCGGACCGTTACCCGCTATCTGATCGCCGAAGTACTGGGGCCGTTTGTTGTCGCCTTGGTGATCCTGACCTTCGTGCTGTTCATGTTTCAGATCCTCAAGCTGACCGAACTGATCGTGAGCTACGGCTTCGAGCTGGCCGACGTCGGCCGCATGCTGCTGTACATTCTGCCGCCGTTCTTCGTCTTCACCGTGCCGATGAGCTTTCTGCTCGCGGTGCTGATGGCGGTCAGCCGGCTGTCGAGCGACAGCGAAATCACCGCGCTTAAAGCCGGGGGCTTCAGCCTCTACCAGTTGTTGCCGCCGATTCTGGTGCTCAGCCTGGTGGCCTCGGCCGCGGCGTCGGGCCTGTCGCTATATGCTGATCCGTGGGGCAAGAAAAACTTTCACAACCTGTTGCTCGACCTCGGCCGCCGCAAGGCCACGGTCGGCATCACCGAGCACGTGTTCAACGAATCGCTGAAGGATCTCGAACTCTACGTGCACCACCTGGTGCCCGAGCAGGATCTACTGGAAGGCGTGGTGCTGTCCGACGAACGCGATCCGGCGCAGTCGGTGATTGTCACCGCGCGCTCCGGCCGCTTGCTGGGGAAAAGCTCTCAGGGTTCGTCGCTGGCGCTGGCTCTCACCGACGGCGCGATCCACCGCTTCGACCCGAAAACGCCCAACGCTTACGAGATCGCGCGTTTTTCTTCGGGCGAGATCATCGTCGATCTGGAAAAGGCGGTGGACGAGGCCAACCCGAACATCGCCTATCTCGAGATGGGCATCAGCGAATTGTCCACGCACATCGAAAAGCTGCGGCGGGAGGGCGAGGAATACCACGCGCGGCGCGCCTGGACCGAATACCACAAGCGCTTCGCCTTTCCGTTCGTATGCATTGTCTTCGGCCTGGTCGCGTTGCCGTTGGGCGTCAGCCCGCCGCGGTCCGGCCGCAGCCGCGGCTTCGCCACCAGCGTGATCGTGTTATGCGTTTTCTACCTGCTGTTTCGCGCCGGTGAGAACATGGGCTGGCGCGGCGTGGTTCACCCGGCCATCGCCATGTGGACGCCACTGCTCATCGGCATGGCGTTCGGCTTGTACTTGCTCAAGAAGAAGGCCGACGAATCGAACATCTGGTTGATCGAGGTGCTGCAATACGGCTCGCGCAACCTCGCCCGCCGCCTCGCCCGCCGCCTGGGTTTCGGCGCCGACGACCAGGAGCTGCCATGAACGTGCTGACCCGCTATGTCGGTCGCGAGTTCCTAAAGCTGGTCGGGCTGTCGATGGGCGCGCTGATCCTGGTCTACCTGCTGTTCGATTTCATCGACCGGGCCGGCAATTTCCTGCGCCGCGATCCGGAGATGATCTACATCGCGCTGTACTACGTGTACAAGGTGCCGACCATCGTCTTCCAACTGGCGCCGGTTTCGGTGTTGCTGGCCTGCCTGCTGACCTTGGCCATTTTTTCACGTAACAGCGAGATCACCGCAATGAAGGCAGGCGGCGTCGGGGTGCCCCGCATCGTGCTGCCGATCGTCGCGCTGTCGATGCTGGTCGCCGTGGTGTCGTTCTTCATCAACGAATACGTCGTGCCGAGCGCAACCCAACGGATGAAGTACGTGCAGACCGTGCACATCAAGAAGCAGGAATGGAAGGACAAGATTCGCAAGACGAATCTCTGGTACAAGAGCCCGGGGGCGATGTACAACATCGACCGCTTCGATCCGCAACTCGGCCGGCTCGAGGGCGTGCATATACTGCGCTTCGACGACGCGTTCAACCTCGTCGAACGCACCGACGCCACGCATGCCCAGTGGACCAACAACACCTGGATCGCCTTCCACGGTTACCACCGCACCTTCAAAGACAACGCCCTGACCGGCGAGGAGTCGTTCACCGAGCGACGGCTGGCCATGCCGGAAACGCCGGAAGAGTTGAAAGTCTACAAGCTCGATCAGGAACAGATGAGCTTCCGTGAACTGCGCAAGTACATCGGCGAATTGCGCCGCGAAGGCTACGACGTGCGGCGCTATGTGGTTGACCTGCACGCCAAGGTGAGCTTCTCGCTGATCAGCGTGATCATGGCCGTGCTCGGCGTGCCGTGGGCCATTCGCTCCGGCCGTCAGGGCGGCGTCGCCTTCGGCATCGGCCTGGCGGTGATCATCGGCGTGGTCTATTGGATCGTGCTGGGCTTCTGCCTCGCGCTCGGTCGCTCGGGCGCGCTACCGCCGATCGTCGCCGCGTGGGGACCGCACGGATTGTTCGGCCTGATCGGCCTCGTCGGCCTGCTGCGCGTCAGGTCGTAGGCTGCGCTGGTACCGGCACGTGCAGCGGCACTTTCACAACGCCGACCTGCAACACGTATCCCTCGCCGTCCGCGATGATCGCCTCCGCCAATTGTACCCAAGCGGTGCGTGAGAACCGCGCGGCGAACCGCCCCTTCTTCACCCTCGTGCGCGGCACGTTCCGCTCATCGATGGTGAGCGTGGCCGCGTCAAGGGCTTCGTGCGTGCCGTCGGTCAACAACAGCACGATACCATCCGGCTTGTGGCGCACACTGAGCACAACGTACGGGCAATCGGCGACGCGAACCGGCAACGTCAAGCCTTCCGTGCGTACTTGGTGCGTTGAGCCGTCGCAATAGAGCGCTGAGTATAGCATCGCCAGCACGCGCGGATGCGTAATCACCTCTCCCTGGTGGCACCAGTTGCCGTCCACGTCGATAGACAGATCGAACTTGCTCGGATCGAGTTTCATCAGGAAATGCCGAACCGCGCAAAGACCTTCATGACCCGGCTCAACGACGGTACGGGCCCGAACAGACCGGTACCGCACACCGCCTCGGTCAGGCCGGTGTACATCTCGACCACTGCGGCCAGGAACTCTTTGTCCATCGGCGGCGGCGGCGATTTTAATTCGTTGTTGACCAGGTCGGCCAGCTCGCGGTCCACCGTGGCGGCGATCTTCTTGGCTTCTTTCATCGCAGCCACGAATTTCGGTTCGTGCTTGCGGTAGTACTGGCGGATCGGCTCTTTCGAGAGCTGCACGCCGCGCATGGTAAGGCGCAGTTCGTCGGGCGTGATCGCATCACCGAGGGCGATTTGTCCCATGTGCACGAACTCGAATTTGCCGTCCCATAAGGTGACCTTGGCTTTCTCAAATTCACGACGCAGGAACAGTGAGAGCAACAACGTATAGTGATGAATGGTGAGGAACTCGTCGTTGGTCAGGCCCGAGACGTTCAACGCCCATTCGTTCGGCAGGTGGCGGTCGGCCGGCTCGAGTTTGCTGAACAGTTCGACCACCGGCCGCGCGAACATCTCACCCCCGCGCGGCGGCGTCGCCAGGCCGAGCTGCTGGTGGTAGTTGGGGATCTGCTGCAGGCGTTCCAGCAGCGAGCTACCGACAGGCATACCGAAACGGAACACGCATTCCAGCGGCACCAAGAAATTGGTCTGGCCCGGCGTGAATGCGTTGTAGTTCCAAATCCGCGTGCCGGCGAAGGTCATCGGCTCGGGCCGTTGGATGTTCACCGAGTCGACCTCCAGCACGTTGCTCGGCTCGCGCAACTTGTCGAGCTTCACCGTCTTGCCTTCGTGATTGACGATGCCGCGGTAGTGCGTCGGCATACCGGTCTTCATCAGCTTCTTCAGCACCGGCGAACCCAGCAGTTCGTCGCGCAACGCGCGGTCTTTCACCACCCGCCAGATGCCGGATCCGGCGAGTTCCCGCCACGCGGCCGCGCTGGCCACGCACTCGAAGAAGTAGGCCGTAGAAACGGCCGTGGCTGCGCCTTTGCCCGGAATCCGGTCCGGCATTTTTCCGTAGTCGAAAATCGAATAATCGTCGGTGAATTCGAACAGCAGCACACCCGGATGGTGTTTGGTCGGGCGCTTCTTCTGCCGCAGATTCTTGACCGAACCGGTATAAATCGTGCGGTACTGGCGCAGGTTCAACATGGCCATCTCCCGTGAAAATGAATTGGGGGCGTTGACTATGTAGCCAGGCGCCAGAGGACGTGTCAAGTAGACTCGGTGCCGAGGACGACAGACAAAACGCGCCGGGTGGCCAACGCCAGCAGTTGGAGCGGCATCAACCGCACGTTCGGCACCGCAGGATCGGCGCCCTTGCCGCTCGGCTGCTCGACCAGAATCACGGTCTTGGAGCCAATCAGGTCGCCGGCCTGTTTCTTCCATTCAGCCGCCGCCTCGCCCAACCAAGTCACCACCGCATCGCGCCCGAATACCTTCGCCATAGAAGCGGCGAAGACCGCCGGATCCGGGGCGGCTTCGTCTCCCCGCCGCGGCTCGAAGAACAGGCGGCGATCCTGGTCCACCGTCAGATGGCGGCCCGGAACCGCGATCAGCAGCTCATGTTCACTAAGCGGCTGCTTGTCCTGCACGAAAGAGACATGGTAGTCCGTGCCGACATTGAGCCTATTTATCAGATCCGCCAGGTTTTCCTTGGGAATCTGGTGCAAGACCAGCACGGCCAGACCGGGAAGCTTTTTCAGCGGCGGCATCAGTTGGGTCAGGGGAATGGAATCGGCGCCGATCACGACGACCAACAGCGCTTTCGCCGGCTTTCCCGACAACGGCAGTTTGACCCGCGGGGGAATCTCGGTAATCGCCCGCCCGCGGTTGGGGGCTTTGGTCTTCTGCACGTGCTCCGCGCTGCGGATCGTCGCCGCCAACTTGGTACCGAGTCGGCGGAAATACGCGCCCTGGTTCGCGCTCTTGGGTGGTGTCTTGTCTAGAATCTCGAACGCTCCCGCGCGCATCAAGGTAGTCTCGTAGCCCGGATGACTGCTGGGATTGCCGAAGACAATCACCGGCCGCTGCAATTGGTTGGAGGCCTTGTAGGTCGCAGTCAACTCGTTGTGAGTGTCATTCATACTGACCAAAAAAACATCCGGCAACGTGGAAGGATCAACCAAATCCAATGCGTCCACCGACAGAACCTCGGCCATCACCTCAATGTCGTCGTGTCCGGCCAACGCACGGACGACCAGCCGGCGAGTCACATCGCTTTCGCCGATGATCTTAAGACGCAACTTCTTCTCTTCTGTCATGGCAGTAACATCGGACTCAGGGTGACAAACCTAAAGCATTTCGAGCAGAACCGCGTTGGAGCGGCGCCAGAACCCAGCCTTCGGCACTAAGTGTCTCTTTCCCCATCGTCAGACCCAAATGCGCCAGTGCCCGCTGGACGACTTCCCGATCGCTCGACGGAAACAAAATTGCATCCAACCGGCCGCCTCCGGCCACGTAGGCCTCCAGGCGGAACTGCGGCTGGTATTTTTGTTCGCCGACCGCATAACTCAGACCCTGAAAACGGTGGGCGACGAAGAAAGCGAACGGGTCGGCGGTCAACACGATCTGGCCGGGCTGCAGTCGGTCGGCGCCCCAGCGGAACAGCCGGGCCTGTTCGTTGCCGCGTTGGCTCCAGCGGTCGGTGAAGCGGTACTGCGCGATCAGAGTGACATTGACCAGAACCAAAATAAAAACCAGCATCAGCGCTGCCCCGCGGGCAAAATCGGGCCGCCGCGCCGCTAGGCGAGCAACCTGCTCGCCGCCTTCCAGCAGGTAGACCGCCAGCCAAGGTACCAGCACCGTATAGAACCGTGTCTCCACCAGCCAAGGGATGACCAACAATAAAGCCAGATACGCGAGCAGGTAGAATTCCACCACCGTCGGGCCGCGCCGGCAGCGGACAACAAAACCGATCGCCATCAGGGCAGCCAGTACCCACATACCGATCCGGGCGGGCAGACTGGTCGGCGCAAAGTCGCGCGGAAACAAGGCGGCCGGCGCCAACTCGCCGCTCGCCACTATGTTCATCTTGACCCGGCCGAGCATCTCGCGCCCGAGCAGCGGAATATGGCCGCGTTCCGGCTCCCACCCGCTGCGCCGTAAGACAGAACTATCGGTGGGCGAAAATTGACGCGGCTGGGTGACCGAGTACAAAGCCATCCCCGGCCATGCCCCGACCACAAGCACGAGCGCGGCCAGGACCAGACCGCGCTTGAGGCGCCGGCGGTCCCAAGCCAGGTAGATCGCCGCGCCAAGCACGAAGGTCAGGCCGATCTGCCGGGTGAGCGGAATCAGCGCCGACAAGGCCAGCGCCGACAACGCCCAACCGCCACCGAAAAACCTTTCGTCGCGTTTCCAACGTCCCAGCACAGCCAGGCCGGCGACGGTCAGGAGCAAGTAGGGGATTTCGCTCTGGATGCGGCCGCAATACAGCCACACGCTGCCGGTAGCGGCCAAGGCCAGCACGGCTCGCCCGCGCCGTTCGTCCAGTTCACTGCGTTGTGACACATAGAAAATCCACATCGCGGCCAGCCACAATAGTGACAGGGCGATGCGCAACGCCACGTCGCTGCCACCGGTGAGTGCGTAAACCGGCGCCAGCAGAATCATCGTGACCGGCGGATAGGTGGCCGGCGGTTGCTGCGGGTGGCTGAGAATGCGCGGTGCCTGGCCGTGCGCCACGGACTCGATGCCCATCAGATAGGCGCCGGAGTCGAAGCGGGCGAAATACGGATAGAACCACGTCCGCGCCGTCAGCGCAGCCAGAGCGAGCAACATGAGCAATGTGCGACGGCGGTCCATTTTGTCCCGGCAAGAAATCGATGTGCAGTCATGTTATCATATTGCCGCTTCGATCCCCAATATGTGGAGAACCCGCTGGAAACGAACGGACGATCCCCCCGCCGCACCTCGGCCTACTGGCTCTTGTTGCTGGTCGGCATGGTATTGCTGGCGCTGTTGATTGCCCACATCGGCCCCGGGGCGATGCTCGCGGCCTGGCGCCAGGCAGACCCCGCGTTGCTCGCCGCCGCGGTGGTTCTGTTCTTCGCGGCGCTGCTGGTTCGCGGCCTCAAATGGAAACTGTTCTTGGGCGTCACGGCGCACCCGGTCGGCTACCTGGATGCTTGGCGCGCTTACGTGCTGAACGCCTTCTTCGCCAACCTCACACCGGCTCGTTCGGGCGAATTGTTCGCCCCGGTCTGGCTCAGCCGGCATGGGGTGCCCACAGCCACCGGCTATGCCGTCGCGGTGACAGACCGCTTACTCGACCTGATGGTCGTCGTCACCCTGTTCGCGGTCGCCGTCTGGAATCTCGGCCGGCTCGCGCCCGCCGATTCGGCCGCCTACCGCACCGCCGGCCTCACCGCATTGGTCGTCGTGGCCGCCGGCGTGGTGGTGCTGCTGCTGACGTTGGCCCGCCTCGACATTGCCATCGGCTTACTGGCCCGCCGCCACGGTCGTGTGGCAACGCGCTTGTGCGAAGCCCTCACCGCGTTTCGCGACGCGTTGACGCCGTTTCGCCATCGTGGCGTACTCGGCGCCAATCTCGGCCTGACGCTGCTGACCTGGTTGATGGATCTGACCACCAGTTTTCTCGTGATCCGCTCGGTCGTACCGGACCTCACCTACGACGCCAGCGCCACCGCCTCGCTGTTCGCCACCGCTGCGACACTGGCCAGTTTCGTGCCCGGCGGCATCGGCGTCGGCGCGGTGGGCTACACGGCGGTGATCGCGCTATTCGGCTACGACGCGACGGCCGCCGGTTCCGGCGCCGTGCTCATGACGCTGCTCTCGCATGGGGTGCGCGCCGCGACGGCCGGAATTCTGGCCGCCAAAAATAACCGCGGGCAGAAATAAGGTCAGCTCGCCCGCACGGCGCGGTTGTCCGCCCACCGTTTCTGCTTGGTGATCTGCTCTTTCATCGTCACCGACAGCGGCACCATGGCCCCCATCGCGCGGTAGATGTCGCTGATCTCCAACTCGCGTTTCTGGCTGAACGCCTCGAACATCGAGGTGATGATGGCTTGTTCGATCTCCGCGCCGGTGAAGCCGTCGGCGCTCTTCGCCAGGCCCTCGAGGCTGACTTTGCTGGCCGACTTGCCGCGCATCTCCAGGTGGATGCGGAAGATCTCCTCGCGCTCCGGCTGCCGGGGCAGATCGACGAAGAAGACCTCGTCGAACCGGCCTTTGCGGATGAATTCCGGCGGCAAGCGGTCGATGTCGTTGGCCGTGGCCGCCACGAACACCGGCGCCTTCTTCTCCTGCATCCAGGTCAGGAAGCTGGCAAAGATGCGGCTGGTGGAGCCGGATTCGACCGAATCGGAAAACACGCTGATGCCCATTTCGATTTCGTCGATCCACAAAATCGCCGGCGCGACCGCTTCGACGGTCAGAATGGCGCGGCGCAACGATTCTTCCGGCGAACCGGCGAAACCGGCGAATACGCGGCCCATGTCGAGGCGCAGCAACGGCTGATGCCACAGGTCGGCGAGCGCCTGGATCAGCAAGCTTTTGCCGCAACCCGAGATGCCGGTGATCAACACGCCCTTCGGCACCGGCAGGCCGAACGCGCGGGCCTGGCGGGTAAAACCCATCGCCCGGATGCCGGCCCAACGCTTGAAGTTGGCCATGCCGCCCACATTGACCATGCGCACGCTGCTGGGAATGAACTCGAGGATTTCCGACTTGCGCAACAGCAAGCGCTTTTCTTCGACGATGTCTTCCAGCGCGGCCACGTCAAAGGCCTCACGCCGTCCGGCGATCTTGCGCACCACCGCGGTGATTTCGTCGGCCGTCAGGCCGAGAAACGAACGGAACAGCGCCTCGCGGCGTCCCGGCTCCTTCTCCATGGCCACGGCCGGGAAACGCGCCGCCAGCTCGTCAATGATGGTCTCTTCCACCTCGCGCACCTCGGGCAGCGGATAGTCGATGACCGTGACTTCCTTTTCCAACTCCGACGGAATGATCAACTTCGGCGCCAGCAGAATCAGCGTCTTCGGCGTTCCGCGCAGCCCCTGGTACACGTCGCGCAGCCGCCGCACGACGTCAGTCCGCTGGGCGATGTAGGGGTGGAAGTCTTTCAACACGAAGATCGCGGGCTCGGTCTGTTCGAGCACGAAATCCAACGCCGCCAGCGGATCGCCCTGCGCGAATCCGGCGCCCTGCGGTCCATGCGAGTATCCCTCGGTGATAGTCCAGGTGTACAACAGGCGCGCCGGCTCGAGCGCAGCCGCGAGCAAATTCAGGTGATGCTCCACCCGCCGCTCTTCCCACGACAACACATACAGCAGTGGATAGCCGGCGGCCATGTGCAATTGAATCGGCGCCAAGGGGGCAGGCAAAGCCAATGGTTCAGCCATGGTTCCTCTCGCCTCGAGGTTCATTCTATGATGGTTTGAAGTGCTTGCCGCTGTCAACAAACTTGCCGCTGGGCAGACAGCGTGCTAGCTTCGAGCGATTCTTTCGGCCGGGAGGTTCCGCCGCTCGTGGGCCACGTCGCGCTCATTTTTCCGCCGACCAAGGCGGTGACGGTCATGCCGCCATTGGGCCTTGGCTACCTGGCCGCGGCATTGCGCGCCGCCGGCCACACGGTCGAGTTGCACGATCTGGCCCGGCGACACCTGCGGGTCGAAGGCCTCGAACGCGTGCTCGCGCTGAACCGTCCGAGTGTGGTGGGTCTGTCGATCATGACCCCCAACTACGAGGGCGCGCGGGCGGTGGCCGCGATGCTGCGCCGACTACCCTACCGGCCGCAGGTGGTGATCGGCGGCGCCCACGCCAGCGTCCACCCCGAACGCAGCCTGGACGATTTCTCGGCCGATTTCGTCGTGTCACGCGAAGGCGAGGAAGCCTTGCCGGCCTTGGTGGCCGCGCTCGACGCCGGCCGCGACGCCCGCGGTATCGCCGGTGTGGCTTTCCGGCAGAACGGCAAATTGGTCGACAACGGTCCGGCCCCATTGATCGCCGACCTGAACCGCCTGGCCTGGCCGGCGTGGGATCTGCTCGAGCCCGAACACTATCCGCCGATTCCCCACCAGCTATTTGTGCGCAGCCTGCCGGTGGCGCCGATCCTGACCACGCGCGGTTGCCCGTTCAACTGCTCGTTCTGCGCCACCACGTGGTTGTTCGGCAACAAGGTGCGCTGCCGCGACCCGCACGACATCGTCGCCGAGATGACCTACCTGGTCGATCGCCACGGCATTCGCGAGTTTCATATCGAAGACGACAACCCAACCCTGGTCCGCGAGCACATCGACGGCTTCTGCGACGCTTTGCTCGCCACCGGCCGGCGCTGGCAGTGGAAATTCCCGAACGGGGTGATGGTCAACACGCTCGACGACGCGCTGATCGAACTGCTCCGGCGGGCCGGTTGCTACCAGATCAGCCTGGGCATCGAAACGCTTTCGGAATCGACGCGCATCGGCAAGACGGTCGAGTTCAAGCGGTTGGATGGCATCATCGCCACCGCCAAACGGGTCGGCATGCAGACACAAGGGTTGTTCGTCGTCGGCCTGCCGAACGAAGACGAGGCGACCATCAACCGTTCGATCGCCGCCAGCACCAAGCTCGGCCTGGATTTCGCGCACTACGGCGCCTATGTTCCGCTGCCCGGCAGCAAATGGGGCGACGAGATTCAGAAGACCGGCACCGACTTCACCAACATCAACTTCTTTACCGCCTCGACGATGATTCCGCACGAAGCGGCGCTGGTGAAGCGCGTGCAGCGCCGCGCCATTCTGCGCTTCTATCTGCGGCCGCGCATCATTTGGAACGTCATGCGGATGGTGAAGTTGCGGCAAATCAAAGGCGTGCTGTATACCGCACGGCGGTATCTGTTCGGTTAGGTGGCGGCCGACACACCCGCAGCGCGCCGGCCCCACCCCCGATTTCTCCCGATTACTGCATGGCGGCGCTAAGCGCGAACAGATCCACCGCTTCGTCGCCCTCACTCTCCTCCACTTTTGTTTTTGCCGACGAGATGACTGAACAGGCGCTGGCCGTCAAACATCATGGCCATGTTCGTGCCGAGTTTGCCGATGCCGGTGAGCATGTTCTGTACCTTGCCGGAGACGGCGCCGTTGTCGCAGGGCTGGATCTGGTCGTCGGTCACGTGAGACACTTCATACACCGCGTCGACGATCAGGCCGATTTCCGTGCCTTCGTAGCCCGCCACAATCACCGTTTCCCGCGCGATCGCACGCAGCAGCGGCGTGGTGCGGTCGAACAGGTCGATGATCACCGCCAGATCGCCACGCGCGGTCTCGTCGATCAGACGCATTGCTTCTTCCGCCTGCCCTTGCGCCACCAGATGCCGCGCTTGCTCGCCGATGGCGTGGATTTTCTTGTGCGGACGGTCGAACTTGCCGAGCATCACCGACAGAATGGCATCGTTGGCCTGGAAGTGGTCGTACCACTTGCCGAAGGCGCACTTGTGCGGATCGGTGGTGAGTTTGAATTCCCGCTTCTCGCGGACCGAAGCCCGCAATTCATCGAGCCAGTTGATGTGATCCTGCTTCCGTTGCGCGAAGTTGGCCACCATTTCTTCGGTCTCGTCATGCAGGCTGCGGGCGCCGAGCAACCGGCGCATGTCCACCACGGGCAACACGTGGCCGCGCAGGTTGATGACTCCGCGCACATGTTCCGGACTACGCGCCACGCGCGTGACGTGCGCCAATACCACCATTTCGCGCACGTATTCGGTCTGAACTCCGCACCGATGACCCGCCACATCGAATAAAACCCAGCTGTTTGGATGAACCTTCACGATGTCTCCCCTTCTTGATGTCGTTCGATCGTTTGTTCCCACGCGGGCACGTTGTTCTCTCCGGTCTCCAGGTACGAGTTTCCCCTGTCAGCGGCCGTTCCTCCTTGCCGGCCCCCGGGATAATAGGCCTCTTGGTTCTCGTTATCCTTGTCGGTTCATGTTGCACCCCGCCGGGCAACGGTCGGGATGCAATCGGAACCAGCCTCCTCGTATTTCAAGCCGCCGCGGCGACTTTGGCGAACAGCTTTTCCCCGTCGAACATCAGGGCCAGACTGTTGCGAACCTTGGCGACGCCGAGAAACAGGTCACGCCCGGAGCCGGCCAGACTGTCGGCGGTCAGTGGCTCGATGTGTCGCGGATCGAGTTCGCCGACTTCGGTGACCGCATCGACCACCACGCCGATCTGATTCGTTCCCTGGGCCAAAACCACGACGACCTCTTTGATCAGGCTCCAGAACATCGGCGCCGTCTGATCGAACAGGTTGACCATGACCGCCAGGTCGACATGCCAGGTGCGGTCGATGAGCGCGAGCGCCTCGTCCGACCGTCCTTCGGCGACCAGGCGGCGGGCCTCGACGCCGATGCCGTGGATGCGTTGGTGCGGCCGGTCGAACTTGGCCAACATGACCGACAGCACCGGGTCGCTCGCCTGGTAGGAGTCGTACCATTTCCCGAACGCACACTTGTGCGGGTCGGTGGTCAGTTTGAACTCGCGGTTCTCCGCCACCGACGCGCGCAACTCGGTCAGCCAATTGATGTGGTCTTGTTTTCGCTGGCCGAAGTTGGCGATCAGCTCCTCGGTCTCGACGTGCAGCCCCCGCAGTCCCAACAACGCGCGCAGGTCAATGGCGGTCAACACCTGATCGCGCATCTGGACCAGCCCGCGAACGAACGGCTGCGCGCTCGCCAGCTTGGTGACCTTGCCCATGACGATCATCTCGCGCACGAACTTGGTCTGCAGGCCATACTTGTGCCCGGACACCTCGAAGAATACCCAGCTGCTGTTCAATTCAAACATGACTCACCTCGTGTGCGTGGGTTGGCGCCGATGTCGCCGGGCCGCAATCGCCCGTCGTCCGCCGGCCTTTTGGGTAGGGGAATCCCGAACATCTTCTTTTCCTTGCTCTGCTTGAACCGGTAAAATTCCAAGGACGGTTCAGTGTTTTTATCTACTCACCAGGGACCAGTTCCGCTGTCGGTGCCCGCCGCTGAGGCTGTCCATCCATCGCTGGTCGAGCCCGGTGAGTGAACGATCCGCTAAACCGGAACGCTCCCACCTTAATCGAGGGGATCGGAAGAAGGCTGAAGAACCTGAAGCAATCTTTCGAGTAGAACTTCATGCCCGGCGGGTGTCAGGTGAGTGTCGTCGGGGAAGTACAGGTCGACCTCGGGATGCCGCGCGTGGTAGTCCGCCAGCGCACGGTAGGCCGGCACCTGCAACACGCCGTAGCGCGACAGTTCGGCTTCAAGCTTTTCGAGCAGCACGCCGGCCGGGCGATCGCGCAAACTTGGAATACGCTCGCGGTAGATGCTTTCTTTGTCCGGCGCGATCAGCACGATCAACCGCGTGCCGCGCGCGGCCAGGCGCCGGTCGACATCGCGAATCGCGGCCACCGTCGCGTCCAACGCCGCCAGCTTCTCACTCGGGTCAAGGTGATGTCGCGCCGCCGGCTCATAGAACAGGAAGCCGCTGTTGCGGTCGTAGGCATAGATCTTGTCGGGGAACTCGTACAACCCCAATGCCCACAAGCCGCCTTTCAGCGCGCGTTCGCCGTAGTAGGTGAGCAGACTGTGCCGCTCGATGTTCTCGCGCATCTGCTTCCAGCGCCGGCGCCAGCCGAGTTCGGACTCGCGGTCGTAGGCGGCGCGATCGGCGTAGCGGCGCGGGGCAAACGGCCGGTCGCCCGGCGGCAACTCGAAGAGCGCCGGCTCCAGTTCGCGTTCGACGTGGAACGCCACGACCCACCGCGGCGGGTGCTGCCTGAACCGTTCGTTCTGGTAGAACGACCGCAAGCGCAAGGTGGCATAGTTGTAGGTGACCAGGCCGGTGCGGCGCGCGAGCATTGCTTCCAGCAGCTCGTCGTTGGACACCGGCGCGCCGGCGGCGAATGAATCGCCGACCACCACCAGGTCCGGGCGGCGGTCGAGCTGGCCGGGCGGATTGCGGAAGCCGTATTCGTCGGTGGTGAACAATTGCCGGTGGCGCCGCTTGAGCTGCGGCACGCCCGTCATGTTGGACAGATCGCCGGTGGCCTCGCCTTCCCACCGCGCCCACGGCTGGAACAGCTCGTCCGGATTCAGCACGCATTCCCACGCGCGATAGCAGAAGAAGCGCGCCGGTACTAGTAACGGCGAGAGGACCTGCACCATCCCGAACAGCAGCCACAGCCCGGCCAGCACCACGCCGTGTCGCGCGATCCGTCGGGAAGTAAGGCGGTCGGTCCGTTCAGTCATCTCGTCGCTCCGTCAGAACTGGAAATACAGGAACGGGTGCGTCACCGAGCCGAATACGAACAACAGGCTCAAGGCAA
Source organism: uncultured bacterium (assembly GCA_964511015.1). Classification (GTDB taxonomy): domain Bacteria; phylum Lernaellota; class Lernaellaia; order Lernaellales; family Lernaellaceae; genus FEN-1099. Next base: position 40,141 of record CAZEDX010000016.1, read on the forward strand.
ACAACAAAGCCAGCGCGGCGGTCTTGGCGACGCTGGGCGCGCGGCCGAATTCCCACGTGTTGCGGCAACCGAAAACCACCGCCAGGCCGACGCCGCCCATCAGCAGCGACAGCGGGTGTCCGCGCAGCAACAACGACGGGCCGCCGTCGGCGGCGAACAGTTTGGCCAGCGCCTCACCGGCGCGCGTCAGGTTGCCGGCGCGGAAAACGATCCAACCCAGAAACACCAGGCCGCAGGTCCAGACCACCTGCAGCGGCCGCGGCAGCCGCCGTAGCGGATTGCGCTTCCCCAACGCTCGTTCGATGGCCAGCCACAAGCCGTGCCAGCCACCCCACAACACGAACGTCCAGTTGGCGCCGTGCCACAGGCCGCCGAGCAGCATGGTCAGCACCAGATTGCGATACGTTGCCCGGCGGCTCTGCCGGTTGCCGCCGAGCGAGATGTACAGATAGTCGCGCAGCCAGTGCGAGAGCGTCATGTGCCAGCGGCGCCAGAACTCGGTGACCGAGGCCGATTTGTAAGGCGAGTGGAAGTTCTGCGGGTACTCGAAGCCGAGCATCTGCCCCAGGCCGACGGCCATGTCGGAATAGCCGGAGAAATCGAAGTAGATCTGCAGGCTGTAAGCCACCGCCGCCAGCAGCGCATCGAGCGAACTGAATGCGGCGAGATTCGGCGCGTCGAAGAAACGATCGGCCAGCGGCGAAATGTTGTCGGCCAGCAGCACCTTCTTGGCCATGCCGAGAATGAAGAACTGCAGACCGGCATAGAAGCGGGCCATCGACAGATCGGGTTTCGGCAACTGGTCGGCGAGGTCGTGATAGCGCACGATCGGCCCCGCGATAAGCTGCGGGAACATCGCCAAGAAGCAAGCGTACTGCGCGATGCTTTTCGCCGGCGGAATCGTGCGCCGGTAGACATCGATGATGTACGACATGCTCTGGAACGTGTAAAAGCTGATGCCGATCGGCAGGACGATGCGCACGTCGAGTAGGGATGGCGGATACGTCAGCCCAACCAGCGACCACACGCCCGCCACGGTCTGGTTGAGGAACATAAAGTACTTGAAAAAACCCAGGTAGCCCAGGTTGGCGACGACTGAAAGGATCAGAAACAACTTGCGCGTGGCCGGCTTTTCGCTCTGGTGAATGATGCGCGCGAAATGAAAGTCCATCACCGTCGAAGCCAGCAACAACAAGACATACGCCGGATTCCACCAGCCGTAGAAAAAGTAGCCGGCCACCGTCAGCAACAATCGGCGGCCGCGGAACGGCAGCAGATAGTAGCCGAGCAACAGCAGCGGCAAGAAATAGAAAAGGAATTCGCGGCTAGGGAATAGCATCGGGCTCCGCCGTTATTGGCGCGAAGCTAACAAACCGCCGGGAAATTGTCGAATGCGTGCCTACCAGTTCCGCTTGCGCCGCGTGAACTGGAAGAAGTCGAGCCCATGCCGCAGGCGCGGCAGCGCGTAGAGAAACCACCGCGGGTTGCGCCGCAACACGTGCCAGATCAGCCGCGGCAGATGCCAGCCGGTCAGGTAGAAGCGGCGGGTGGACCGCTGGATCGCTTCGTCAATCTGCGCCGGCGAGAGGGGGCTGGTCGGCGTGTCGCCCGGATAGCGTTCGGCGATCGGCGAGGCATAGAGTTTCTGCAGCGGCAAAGCGAGCATGACCGTGGGCCGGTGCCGCCGCAGCCAACGCGATGTCTCTTCAAAGGCGCGACCGTCGTCGTGTGGCAAACCCGCAATCACCGAAACGAACGTCATCACTCCATGACGCTTGCACGCGGCCAGATGCTCCGCCAGCCGCGCCGGATCGTCCGGATCGCGATCGATGCCGCGCAGCACATCCGGATCCACGCTCTGCAAACCATAACAGATCATGTTGCAGCCACTGCGAGCCAGCAGCCCGATCGCCTCCTCCACCCGGCCGCGGTAGCTCTCCGGATGCAGGTAGATCGAATACGGCAGGTTCGCGCCCACCTTGGGGTATTTCGCGGCCCAGTCCGTCAGCCAGCTCCAGGCGGGGGCGAAGATGTCGTCACGGAAATGCAGGTACCGCGCGCCGTACTGGTCGCGCAATTGCACGGTCTCGGCGATCACGTTGTCGACCGAACGGGTGCGGAAGCGCCCCCAGAAACGGTGGGACGAACAGAACGCGCAATGCATCGGGCAGCCGCGCGTGCTGACCAGTTCGTACACCGGCATGCGCAACATCGGGTTGCCGGTAATCACATAGTGGCCGTGGTACTTGCGAATGGGAAACGGCAATTCGTCGAGGTTGGCGATCTGCTGAACCGGCGTGGTTTGTTCCTCGCCGCCGTCGAGGTAGGCGACACCGGGCACCTGCGCCAGCGCGGCGCGGTTGGGCCCCGTGGCCAGCCACGCCAGGAATGTCCCCTCGCCCTCGCCGAGCGCCACCGCATCGGCGCCGGCGGCCAGAATCGACTGCCGCCGAAACGGCGGGCCGCCGCAAAGAATCGGCACGTCGGAAACGGCGCGGACGGCGGCGATCATTTGCGCCGCCTTGCGTAGCAGCAGGTCGTAGTCGCACAGGTAGAAACCCAGCCACGACGGCTGCAGTTCGCGGATCGCGCGAACCAGATCGTCGGCCGTGAAGGGCTCGATGCGCTGGTCGATCACGTCGCAGGCGTGACCACGCGCTTGGGCCGCGGCGGCCAGATAGAACAGGCCGAGCGGTGCGTTGCGATTGATGCCTTCGACGGTTTGCCCATGGCCGCGGCCTTCGCCGGGTTCGGGATCGAGACTGAGAAAGAGGAGCAGGCCGGCGTTGGGCGGAGCCTTGATCATGGTTCCCAGAGGTGTCTGCGGCCCGCGCCGTCGCCGGTCGCGGGCCGGTGGTTGTCAGAATCGATCAGCGCAGGGCGGCTTAGCTGCAACCGCCGCTGTTGTCGTCATCGTCGTCGCCGGCGGCATCGTCGTCGGATACCACATCGTCGTCGCTCGCCGCGTCGTCATCGCCCGCTGCGTCGTCGTCGCCGGTCGCGTCATCGTCGCCGGTCGCATCGTCGTCGGCCGGCGCCGCGACGGTGAAGGTCTGCTCGTACGGCAGCGCGTTGCGGCCGGTCACCATCAGATAGAGTTCGCCGGCTACCAACGCAGGAGCGAAAGCGAACTGCACCTGCCCGCTGGCGTCGGTGCGCGCGGCCAGATCGTTCTCGCCGTTGCCCCATACGTGTACCAAGGCGTTGGCCAGCGGTTGTCCGTCGCGCGTGACGGTCAGGGTCAGGCTGGTGTCGCCGATCTGCGGCGCCGCGACGTTCACCGTCAACGCCAGCGGCAGGTCCGACCACACGTTGAGTTCCGGATCGCCGAAGATCAGGTAGTGCTGGAAAACCTCTTCCGTCAGGCCGCCGGCCGCTTCCGGGTAGTCTTGGTACATGTACATTTTTCCGAAGTAGCATGCCGCGCCGAAGGTCAGGTAGTTTTCGACGAACTGGCCGACCGCGACGCCGCGGCCGAGCGAATCGGTCTGGCCGAACGGCGTGTTGCGGCTGGCGGCAAAGATGCCCGCTGCGCCGGCCTTCTCGGCCCACTTGATCCAGAGTTCGGCGAACGAATCGTTGGCGTAGTCGAACGCGCCGTTCTCGCAGGCGATACTGGTGATCACCGGCAACTGGCGGTTGTTCTTCAGGCTCTTCACGTGCGAGTTGGTATAGTACGGGTTCATGCTCGACCACATGTTCCAGGCGCCGTGGCCGAAGTACGTGATCCAGCTCCGCCCATCGTTGATCGCCTGGGTCATGTTCGCCGCGGTGGCCGTATTGTCTTTCTCGTACAGATAGTCGACGTGCGCGTAGTTGCCCTTCTGCTCCAACACCTGGCCGCAGAAGTAGGCGTTCTGGTCGTCGATGCTCGCGCTGCTGCCCAACACCAGTCCGCTGTCAAACCAGTTGGTGTCGTCCAGGCGCGGCGCGCTCTCATAGTTGACCATCTTGTTGACGACCCTGGCCAACTCGGCCACGGTCTGCACCGAGAGGCGGCCGATGATCACGTCGGGGAAATAGTCGGTGCCGTCCACTGTGACGTATTTGGAATCCGACGAACAGCCATACAGGCCGAACAACGTGGTCACCTGCTCGTAGTCGCCGAAGATCACCACGTAGTCGAGCGGCGGCAGTGCCGTGTCGAAGTACCGGTCGTGGATCAGCTTCTTCACTGCGGCCGCGTCTTGCGCCTGGCCGGTGATCGTGCTGGTCGGCACCACTTCAACCACGAAACCCTTTTTGGTTTTCCATTCGACATAAGGCGCGATGCCGTCCAGGAAGTTGTCGGGGGCGATGACCATGATCGCGCCGTCCTCCGGCGCCCAGTTGTCCGTGGCGTCGCGGCGGGCGAACCGGAACGAGAACGGTTCGTACAGCGGGGCGAAAGCCGGGCTGGCCGGCAAGGCCCGCGCCAGTGGATTGCGCAAATCGCGCTGCCCGCCAACGATTTCCAACAGCATGCTTTCTGTGTAGCGCAACTCGCCGGTCAGTGGGTTGTAGCGCGCCGGGTAGTAATGCACGGGCACGAAACGGCGGCCATGAATGATGACCGGTTCGCCGGTCACCACTGTTTGGGTCGGCCAGAAACCATCGGTGGAGTAGAGGTCTTCGTCAATCACAAACGGTGGCGCGACATCACAACAACGATCTTGCGGCGTCTGATACGGCAGCGCGTTCACGTTGACCAGCGTCTCCTCGACGGCACTGGCCACGCGCACCTGCACGCCTTCGGTCGCGTCCACCGCGATCAGTTGCGTCCAGACCGGCAAGAACGGAGCGCCGACCTGCGTGGTCGTTCCCATCCCCTCGACGGCGATCACGTCCCACACCCTGCCACCAGCGGTCACCTGCCCCATCTGCAGATCCGGCACGTCGATCTGAATCACCAAACGGTTGGCGGATTGCTCCACCACCTTGGTACTCGCCGGAACGCCGGGAACGAGATTGTAGATATGAGCGTTGGCTTGGGCTGTACCCGCGGCGGCCAACAACACGCCCGTCATCACCAGCAACAATAGCAGTCGACGCATCACTATTACTCCTTGGTCCTCACCACGGCCACGACGCGCGGAAGTATATCAGCATCGTTCGCAACACGCCACGGGTGGCGCTCTGCACGAGCGATGAGCACAATGCAAAAAAATTTTCTTGACAACCACCCGTCAAGGATGTTTAAAAAAGGCCCCATGGGCTGGATATTTTGATGAAATAGAACGGGCATTCTACAAACTCACATCGGGAGGCGTAGCGGAAGGAGCGGAGAGATGAGTCGAAGGAAAAACGGCGAGGCAACACGACAGGCGATTCTCGACGTGGCCATGAGGTTGTTCGGAGAACAGGGATATCATCACACTTCCATTAGCGCGGTGGCCGACGAGGCGGGGGTCTACCGCAGTTCGGTGGCTTTCTATTTCGGCAACAAAGAAGACCTGCTGGCCGGGGTGTATCGGGAACGCGTGCACAACTGGCTGGAGAGCATGGCCAAAAAGGTCTTCGTCGAAGTAAAGACCGACGATCATGCCGAAGTCATGCGTTCCATCATTCGACTGTACATGGAGGACTATCACGCAAATCCGATCAGTCGCAATGCGATGATGCGTGTGGCCATGGAGACCAAACATATCCTGCCCGAACTCTATGCATCGACGACCGAACACTATCTGCGGTTCCGCGACCTGATGGAGATGTTCATCTGGTCCGGGCAGAAAGCGGGTGGCGTCGATTCCAAGGTCAACGCGGCAGCTCTGGCCAAGGTTTGTGTATTGACCTTGCTCGGTTGCCAGTCGGCGTTGTACCTGTTGCCCGAACTCGGCACGGCGGAAGAACACTTGGGACACCTCCACCAAATGCTCGAGCGCTTTTTGCTGGCACGGGTAGACAACGCGGTCGGCGAAACAACCAGTAAAGAATGACGTGCTAGAATTCCGATTTTCTCGCGCGGTCACGCACGGCGATGGATGTGTGCCTTGCTCCGACCCGGCGGCGGCGCTACCATCCCGTTCAATCCAGAATCACGGCGGAGGACAAACCCATGACGAGACATTGGGGATGGATGGTACTGGTGGTGTGTTTGCTAGCCTTGCCGGCACAGGCCCAGATCCGAGGCGCGACCGGCGCGTGGCCGGTCAGCGATTCGGTATGGATCACGCACGCCCCGGTGGCCCCGACCTTCGAAGCCGCGACTCCCGGATCGATCGAACCGCTGACGACAACGGCGGACATCGGCTCCACCGCGTTGCTGTATTACTCGTCTCTCGACTGGAGCGTGAACCCGACGGTCGGCGAACTCACCGCGCCCACCCTGCCCGCGCTCACCAGCGCGCAGCAGGCGGCGGTGGACCTCGCCCCCGACTGGATGAAGGCCGCCCTCGCCCGCAACTTCTTCGAACTCGACGAATCGTTGGGCGACGAACTGGCCACGATGATCACCAGCCCGGAAGATGAACGCTACACCGATGAACTGGCCTTCACGGTGGCCTACGGTCTGGTCGATGATCTCGAGCGCATGGTCGACGCCGTCGCGCTGCTGACCGAGAACGTCGCGCAGATCTACGCGGCCGACGAAGAGCTCGACTACGTGGAGATCGTCGAACAAGGCACCGTCGGCCAAGGCGACTACGGCACGACGCTGCGCTACAACGTGCAGGTCGGCGCCGAGGTGCAACAATTCGAGATCCCCCTCGACGTCTATTACTGGAACGTCGTGCATCCGCGGCTGAGCGACGAACCGCCCGACTACATCAAGCCCTCGACCGGCGGCTCGGCTACGCCCGAAAATGGCGGCCAGTTCTGGCGGTCGTACCTGCCCCACGACGTCGCCGGCAGCGAAAGCTACGGCACGCCGATGTACCTGCAGGATATCGATCCGGCCGATCTGCAAGACCTCAATCCCAGCGCGCCCGGCTACCTGCGCGACCTGGCGATCCATAACCTGGAAATCGCTTACAGCGGGCCCGACACTGCGCCGAACCGCGACCAGGTCGTCTTCGCCGAATACGCCTACGGCAGCGGCGAGGTCTATGTCACCACGCTGCGCCTCGAGGAGGCTTACGCGACCAACGGCAGTCCGCTGCTCGAGCAACTGCTCGACCAGGGCAACGGCGACGTGTTGCTGCCGGCCGACGCGCCGATCGCGCTGGTTCACGACACTGCCTGCGCCGACTACGAAACCGCGTTGACCGCGCTCGGCCGCTGGGACGATGTGACCGAGCTGACCAGCGCCGATCTCGCCGGCTACGACGAGACCGCGTGGACGACGTTCAAGTCGACTTACAAGAAGGTCGTCGTGCCGGCGGGCCAGCCGCTGGCGCTGTGGGAGGTGCTCGCCGGCGACACGGTCAAAGCGCAGCTCGAGGCCTTCACCGGCAACTTCGGCATTCTCGAAATGCACGTCGTGCCCGCCGCCGACGCCAAAGCCATCGAGGACCTGACCTTGCCGACGACCTTCGGCTACACCGCCGCCGACATCGACGAAGTGACCGTCTACGGCCGGCCGAAGCTGTTCGACATGCTCGCCGGCAAAGACATCTTGTGGGACGGCCAGGTGTGGGGCGGCCTCTCCGGCGACCGCTCGCTGTGGGACGATCCCGACGCGCTGCAGACCATCGGCAACTGGGTCGGCAAGAACATGCTCGACAACATCGAGGAGCGGTGGAACGTCACCGGCGCCTCGCCCGAGCGGTCGGTGCAGCCCTCGCGCATCGTCTACAACCACTTCGGCAACTGCGGCGAGTTGCAGGACCTCATCGGCGCGGCCATGCGCACGGCGCTGATCCCCGGCCTGCTGGTGACCGACATCAACGAAGACCACGTCTGGAACGAGTTCTATCACGACGGCGAGTGGCTCTATTTCCAGGATGACTGGAGCAACGCGGCCACGCGCATCGCCAGCCCCGGCGGCGGCCAAGACGTCGACTACGGCGGTGGCAAGAACATCAGCTTCATCCTCGCCTGGTGGGGCAACGGCGAAGTCACGCCGGCGATCGAACGCTACAGCAACACGGTCACCCTCAACTTCCATGTGACCGACGCCAACGGCGACCCGGTGCCCGACGCGCAGATCGACATCTACAGCGAGGCGTGGCAATCGACCTCGCTGCTGGTCGGCTACTGGGTGCGCACCGACGCCGACGGCCGCGCTTCGGTGCCGGTGGGCGACCTGCGCAATTATCACATGCACATCGATTCGAGCATCGGCGAGTATCCGGAAGCGTCCGGGGCCGGCGATCACGTGGAGCAGATCGTCGACGCGGCCGACGCGACCTCCGGCGCGACCTTCAACATCGAGCATCAGTTCGACGTGCCGCTGGTGCAGGTCACCACGACCGAAGCGGCGCAGAGCGCCAACGACAGCCTGGGCCTGCACGTGCAGCTCGCGGCCACCGGGCGCTACAGCTCGATCGGCAACCCGTTCTCCGGCACCTGGTCGCCGCTCGCGGCCACGCCGCCGCTGCTCGACGTCTTCCTCGTCAATGAAGATAACCTCCAGGCGGCGCGCAACAACGATCCGTTCACCGCGGCCTATGCGCAGCTCGGCGTGGCGGAGCTCGACGAGGTGATCTACCCGCCGACCGACGAGACCTGGCACCTGCTGGTCAGCCACCACAGCGCGCGGTATTCCGACCACCTGCTCGATCTCAACGTAACCGTAGAGGGCGAGCCTTGGCAGCCGGGCGACGACGACACCACCGACGACGATGACGATGACGGCGACGATGACTCGTCCGGCGGTGGCGGCGATGACGATGACGACGACAGCGGGTGCGGGTGTTGAAACGGATTTGGCGTCCGCGACCGGGGTTGGTGGCTAGAGATAACTGATCTCGGTCGCCGCCCGACCGACAAAGCGAAAAACGGCTGTTGCCGGTAAACGGCCGTGTTTTCGCGCACACGCCGGTTTATAAATTATTGATTTTAAAGGAGTTACAGCTCGTTACATCACCGCTAAACGACCGTGAAATCGACATGTTTTCGGTGCGCAAGTCGTTGATTTTATTAGGGGCGATTTGCCGTTAATCGCCCGTTTTTCGGCCGTGCTTTTTAACGATCTCACCCCGCTCAAACACCTGCGGCCCTGGGCGCGGCAAAACCGCAAAATAGATAGCGGCCCTGCCGAGGCTAGAACCGCCATTCTAGAGTTGTGAAATTTTTCACAAACCGCCAAGATTCACAGCGGCAGGGGTTGCAGACTCAAACAAACCGACACCATGCGTCGGCAAGCTGCTCCTGCCCCCGCCATTCGTTACTCCGCGGGGGGCTAACGGCCTGTCGGCACTCCGACCGTTTGCTTTACCACTCGTCCCAAGAACAGTCTTCCGTGCAATTGCACGGATTCTCACCCGCCGTGCAATCGCCGTCGCCGCAGTCGAGGACACAGACCACCGCAAAGTCCACTCCCCGCTACGATTGCCGGCTAGTTATAATCGTTCGGACAGTCCTCAGGACAGCCACAGTAGCTTTCGCCCGCGGTGCAATCGCCGTCGCCGCAATCACGCACACAGATGATGTCGGTTTCGGTCGATATGGGTTCACACTCTTCTTCGGACGCCACCCAACCGACCAAACGAATCTCTTCGAGACCCGAACAGCACCCCTTAACACCCGAAGGCGGGTAACCATCTGCATCCTTCGACCAGCATTCATCGCCCTCACCGCAACAAGGTTCTGTCAGGTCTTCGGAGGGTTCGCAGACAATTGGATACGTGCAGAATGTTTCCCCGTTGTCGCAACTCCCGTCTCGGGTAATGCAAACAAATTGCGACGGTTCAACCGCGACGCACTGACCATCGACGACCTCCTCGTAAATAGTCAGACCACCGTTGTCACAACAGTAGACATCCGGATCCAACTGCGCCGGCCGAGTCACTCCCTCTGGAGCCTCGAACGGAACACCTAGTTCGTGGCATTCGACGGAATTGTCGGTGTCCGTGTCGTCGGGGTCTTCGCAAGCGAAAAGGAATAGGCCCGTCGCCACAACCAATGCCGATACCAGCACCATCAGATGATTCCTCATTTCCCACGCTCCTCTCTCAAGGACAATCCAACTCCTTGGTAACTAATCGGTCGCCGAGATGCTGTGGCGCATTACCGGTGACTCTTCATCGTAGACATAGGTAAGCACATAGTGCAACGTAAACTCTGTCTGTTCTTCCTCGCATCCCTCCTGGTAGTTGATGAGCCAAATTCCACTGGCTGTAAAAATACCCCCCCCCAAACATTGTCAAGAACTTTTCTGTATTGGTTGTGTATCTAGCTTTGTCGTTCGGGGATTTCTGTGCAAGGAACAATCGTCGGCAACGGCCTTCGATGCCTAACCATCTCGACTAGAGTTTTCGATGATCTACCTTGAACAAGAAAAGGTCTTTGTTTTTACACTCGGATTTCTTTTACCAACCAACACACGTAAACGGTGTTGCAGACATCCGTCTATTGAAGACTGCCGATTGACTTCGAACGCACCACATTCGGCCCGGTTCGCGAGTGTCGAGGCCCCGCCCTCTACTCCGCCGGCGCGAACATGTTTTCGTAGCCCTCGATCAGCGCGTCGCCGGTGGCCGGGCCGGCGCAGACCATGCTGTTCTCGGCGTAGACCAGCACGTTGTAGAACTCCGAGCGGGTGAGCACGTAGCCGATCCAGTCGATGGTCAGGTTGGCGATCATGCGGTATTCGCCGTCCATGATCTCGCGCAGTTCCAGGCCGATCGTCGGCACGACTTCGCCGGGCGCGGTGGCCAGCGTTAGCGGGCCAAAGCGGTACGCGGCCAACGGCACGATGTAGTCTTCGCCGGTCGCCGGAACATCGTGCGCGATCAGCCCGAGTTTGCCCATCAGGGCCAGCAACGGATTCTGCAGCGGCGCCGCCATCTGGCCGTTGACGAACTCGATCGTCGGGTCTTCGATTTCGACCGCGGTGTCGATCAAATTCATTGCCGACTGCGCCACGCCCGCCGCCATGCCGTCCACCTCTTCCCAGGTGCCCCACCCTTCGTAGGCGTCCACCGTGAAGGGCTGGAAGGCGTTGCGCGCGCGGACCGAAGCGCCAAGGTTGCCGTTGATGAACATGTTCACGCCGCCGAGCGCCGTGTCCATTTTCTCGTAGAACAGGCCGACCCAATCGGCCGACAGCAGCGTCGTATCGTTGTTCTGCGTGGTCGGGTGACAGGCCCAGTTGGTGATCGTCGCGATCGGCGTGCCGTCAGGCTCGTTGAACGCCAGCACGGTCATGGTGTCGTCGATCATGGCGTTCGGGTCTTCGAAAAACCCGTCGCCCGCGACGTGATTGAAATGGTAGTTCGGCTCGAGGCCCTCGTTCACGCGCGCCACCGCCGGGCGGCGAAACTCGAAGGCCTGCCAGGCGGCCAGCCGCGCGCCGGCGATCATCTGTTCGATGAACTCGGGGTCGCGGCCGGTTTGCGGCGGCAGCATGACGCCGTAAATGCCGACCGTGTCCGGCGAGCCGTGGGTATGGGTCGCGCTGATCAGAATGCGATTCGCCGGCAGGCCGGTGTCGGCGACCACCAGGGCCTTGATCGCTTCCACGTCGTCTTCGAGCGCGCCGATCACATCGAGCACGATGTGCATCACGGCCTGGCCGTGACCGTCGTCGATCATCACCGCGGTCGCATAGAGCGGGTCGTGCACGCCGGTCGACCAGCGGCAGAACAGGTCGGTCAGGAAGTACATGCCGTAGCCGCCCATGATCACCGGAAAGTCAGGCGTGATATCGACGCGGCCCGCGCCGACCAACAAGTCCGGCTCTGCGTCGTCGTCGGCCTGATCGTCATCGGTCTGATCGTCGTCGACTTGGTCGTCGTCGGCGGCGTCATCATCGGCCGCATCGTCATCGGCCGACGAATCGTCGTCGTCGTCACCGCAACCCGCGGCCAACGCGGTCAGCAACAAAACGAGTACCAGCATCCAGGGGAAGGAGCGAGGGAATCGGCGCAACCACATGAGCAGCCTCCTCATTCGGCGCACAGTATAAAGAACGATTACGGATCGTTCAATCTTGTGCCGCCGGCCGGTCTGCATTAGTTATTTTTGAACGCCTTGCGAACGAAGAAGGAGAACAGGAACGGCAGCAGGTGGTTCTTGTTCGGCATCAGGCGCAACAGCCGCCAGATGCGCCGCGGACGCAGGTAGGTAAACCAGTAGGCGCGCTTCTTGGCGCGATTCAACGCGGCCAGCGGCACGCGGGAGAGGTTCACCTGGCTGTCCCAGAACGAGAAGGTCGCCTCGCCTTCCGGCACCGCCAGGCCCTGGTCGCGGGCGATCTGGTACAGGTCGCAGCCTTTGTACGGAATCGCGCGGTATAGGCCGATCGTGTCGATTTTCGAACGCGCGGCGAACTGCACGGTCTGATTCACTTCGTCCTCGGTTTCGCCGGGCAGGCCGATGATGAAATTGCCGTGGATCAGCATGCCCAGCGCGTGGGCGCGGTCGATCGCCCGCCGCACCTTGGCGAAGTCGAGGTTCTTGCGCATCAGCTTCTGCATCCGCTCGCTGGCCGTTTCGACGGCGAACATGACGCGGTAGACGCCGGCGCGGCGCATCAGCTCGAGCGTGTCGTCGGGCAGCAGGTCGGCGCGCAGGCCGTTGACCACGCTGATCGGCACGCGGATGTTGCGGTCGAGCAGGCCCTGGAAGATGGCGTTCACCCGCTCGGTGCGGAAGTTGAACATGTCGTCGATGATGGTGATCTCGCCGACGCGGTGCTGGCGCACCAGCGTTTCGATCTCGCCGATAGTGTACTCCGCGCTGTGCATGCGGTGTTTGTCGCCGGCGGTCTTGTGGCACCAGGCGCAATGGAATGGGCAGGCGCGCGCGGTTTCGACGATCATGTAGCGCGGGTGGGCGTAGATCAGCCCGATGCGCGGCAGGCGGCCGTAGGCGTCGAGGTCGATCAGATCCCACGCCGGGTACGGAATGACGTCGGGATTCATCTCCACCGGCCGCGGCGTCGTGCGCACGACCGCGCCGTTCTGGCGAAGCAAGAGCCCGGGGACGGTCTGCGGTGAACGCCCGGCCTGCAGCGCCTCCACCAGGTCATGGAACGCGAACTCGCCCTCGCCCGGGATGACGTAGTCAATGTGCGGGTCGTTGGCCAGCGTGTCTTCGGGATAGTTCGTCGCGTGGATGCCGCCGACGACCACCGGCGCGTTCGGGCAATGCACCTTGGCCAACATCGCCAGGCGGTGCAACACCGGCGCCTCGGGGCTCTGCGCGCTCAGGGCGACAATGTCGGGCCGCGCGCGGCGCAGCGCATCCTCGACGCGGTCGATCCGCTGATAGTCGAGGCGCATGTCGTACAGGCTGGTTTCGTGGCCGCCGTGCGCGCGCAGGTACGACGCCAGGTACAGCAGGCCCAAAGGCTGCGAGCGTTCGATGTGTTCGTCGTGAATCGCCGCTTGAATGAATAGCACGCGCGCCATGTCGCTATCCTACCAGAGAAAGCTCTTGCGCACCCACATGGCGAACAGGCGCGGCAGATTGCTGGTCCAACGCGGCAGGCGCGTCAGAATGCGCCAGACGCGGCGCGGGTGGAGATAGAAACGCTGGTACGCGGCTTTCTTCAGGCCGTCGAGCACTTCGTCGGACATCGCCGACACGTTGATCTTCGACTTATGGAACTCGTAGGCGCCGAAATCGGTCGGCAAAACCGCGCCGTGCTGACGGGCCAGGTCAGCCAGCGGCGTGTTGCCGAACGGAATGACCCGGAAGAACGCCGCCGTCGCCAGCTTGCTGCGGCAGGCCAGGTCGACCGTCGCGCGCGCCTCGGCCTCGGTTTCGGTGGGGAAACCGAGCATGAACGTGCCGTGGGTCAGCACGCCGTAGCGGTTGGTCACCTCGATGATGTTCATCACCTTGTCGATGCCCAGGTTCTTGCCGATCAGCTTCTGCAGCCGGGGCGATGCGGTTTCGACCGCGTACATGCAGCGGAACATGCCGGCGCCGACCAGCGCACGCACCGTCTCTTCGTCCATGATGTCGCCCCGCAAGCCGATCGGAAACGCGAGCTTGAGGTCGAGCCCCGCTTCACGCATGAGGCGGCACATCGTCTGCACGCGCTGGCGGTCGAGATTGAACATGTCGTCGACGAAGACGATCTCGCCGATCTGGTGGCGTTCGACAAGTTGTTTCATCTCGGCCACGACGTGCTGCGGGCTGCGCGGGCGATGGATCTTGCCGAGGATCTGGTGACAGTAGGCGCAGTGGTACGGGCAGCCGCGGCTGGTCGCCACCGCCGCGTAGCGCCGCCGGGCCCAGATCACGCCGGTGCGCGGAATGCGATAGAACGCCTCGAGGTCGGCCAGGTCGTACGCCGCGAACGGCAGCGCATCGAGGTCGGTGATCCACGGTGCCGGCTCGTTGCGCAACAGGCCGTCGCCGTTCTTCACGATAAGATTGGGCACTTCCTCGCGCGCCACTTCGCCGGCCAGGTGCCGCAACAGCGCGGCGGTGCCGATCTCGCCCTCGCCGGCGATAATGTAGTCGATGTTCCCGGCGGCCAGCGTGTCCGCCGGATACGTCGTCGCGTGCGGACCGCCGGCCATCACCGGCACACCGGGCAGCGCCTGCTTGATCGCCGCCGCCACCGCCTGCAACACGCGCTCGTCCGTCGTCAGGGCGCCGATGCCGACGACGTCGGGGCGAAAGGCCTGCGCCGCGCGCACTGCCGGTTTCGGCGTGCGCACGTCGGGCTGCATGTCGAACACGCCGAGTTCGTGCCCTGCGCGCCGCAGATAGGCCGCCAGTTGCAACAGGCCCACCGGAAAACACTTCTCCGTTTCCGGAAAGTAGGTCGCGGCTTGAATGAGGAAAACGCGCATCGCTTGCCCTTTCGCGTCGGCCAATGTAGCCCAGGCAGGCCGGCGTCGCAACGGAACGCCGCGGGCGGGCTGTGCGCTGCGCACGAACGTCGCTACAATCGTGGTGACAGGGAGACAGTCTGGTGCGCATTTTACTGGTGCAGACTCCGAACGTAATCGGCACCTTGCTCAATCTGCCGGGCAAGGAAGTGCCGCTGTCGCTGCTTTATCTGGCGGCGGTGGCGCGCGAGCGGAGCCACGAGGTGCGCGTGCTCGACCTCGACCTGCTGGGCGGCGTCGAACCGCACCTCGACCAGGCGCTGTCGTCATTCCAACCCGATTGGGTGGGCGTCTCCGCCTACACCACCAACGTCTCGCACGCGGCCGACATCGCCGCGCGCGTCAAACAGGCCCGGCCGAACACCGGCACCGTGCTCGGCGGTTTCCACGCCTCCGCCCTGCCCGAGCTCACGTTGCAGGAATTTCCCGCGTTTGACTTTCTGGTGGTCGGCGAAGGCGAGCACACGCTGACGGAATTGGTGGAGCGTGCCGCACCGCCAGCCGAAATCGCCGGCCTGGCCTGGCGCGACGGCGAGTGCGTGGCGGTCAACGAACGCCGGCCTCTGCTGGCCGACCTCGACACCCTGCCCCCGCCAGCCCGCGACCTGGTGCCGTTGGCGCGCTACGTGCCGGACCCCGGCAACTTCTATCAGCTCCCGTCCACCGGCATTCTGTATTCGCGCGGCTGCCCGTACCACTGCACGTTCTGTTCGAAATCGGTGTTTCAGAACGTCATCCGCTACCGGCGGCCCGCCGCGGTGATCGACGAGATGCGCGACTGCGGCGCACGATGGGGCGTGCGCGATTTTCGCTTCGAAGACGAAGGGCCGACGCTCAACATCAAGCGCGTGCGCGAGTTGTGCGAGGCGATACTGACCGCCGACCTGCGCGTCACCTGGCATTGCTACAGCCGCGTCGACACAGTCGACGAAAACGATCTGCGCCTGATGCAGCGCGCGGGCTGCTACCACGTCACCTACGGCATCGAATCCGGCAGTCCGCGCACGTTGCAGCGCATCGACAAGCGCCTCACGCTCGAACAGGCAAGGCACATCGTCGGCGTGACCAAACGCCTCGGCCTCGAGTGCAAAGCCAACTTCATCATCGGCTTTCCGTGGGAGACGCGGGAAGACATCGACCAGACGCTGCGCTTCGCCTTCGAGATCAGCCCCGACCTAGCCACCTTCAACGTTTTCAAGCCGTTGCCCGGCAGCCTGCTGTACGACGAGCTGGCGCGCGAGGGCAAGCTGCGCCACACACGGTGGTCCGACTACTTCGCCACCAGCGAGACACTGCTGTTCGAGTCGAATTTCACCGAACAGGAAATGAAGAAGATTCTGAAGCGCACGATCCTGCGCTTCCACCTGCGGCCGCGCTTCCTGGCCCAGCGGCTGCGGCGTTTGATGCGTCACCCGCGGCGCGAACTACAGACGATCTGGATCGGCCTGCGCATCATCGCCGCAAATCTGTTCCGCTAGCCGAACACCCGCCGGAAGATATGATCGACGTGACGTAGCTGATGCCGAATGTCCATCGCGTCACGGACGGTCTTCTCGTCAAGCAGCGCCATCAACTCGGTGTCGGCCAGCAACGTGGCCAGAAAGTCGGCGCCCTGCTCCCACACCTTCATCGCGTTGCGCTGCACGAGGCGATAGGCCTCCTCGCGCGAGACACCGCGGCGCGCCAGTTCGAGCAACAGTGTCTGGCTTGCGTGCAGTCCGCCGGTCTTTTCCAGGTTTTTCTGCATGTGGTCGGGATAAACCAACAGTTTGTCGAGCAGGCCGGTCAAGCGCACCAAAGCGAAATCGGCGACGATCGTCGCGTCAGGGCCGATCACGCGTTCGGCCGACGAGTGGCTGATGTCGCGCTCGTGCCACAGCGCCTGGTTTTCCAGCGCCGCCAGCGCGTAGCCGCGCAGCAGGCGCACCAGGCCGCACACATTTTCACTGAGCACCGGGTTGCGTTTGTGCGGCATGGCCGAGCTGCCCTTTTGTCCCTTGTGGAAAAACTCCTCGGCCTCATACACCTCGGTGCGTTGCAGGTGGCGGATCTCCAGCGCGATCTTTTCGATCGTGCCGCCGAGCACGGCCAGTGTGGTGAAGAAGGCCGCGTGCCGATCGCGCTGTACGATCTGGCTCGAGGCCGGTGCCGGCGTCAGGTTCAGCTTGGCCAGCGCGGCTTCCTCAACCGACGGCGGCAAATGGGCGAAGGTGCCGACCGCGCCGCTGATCTTGCCCACGCGCACCGTCTCGCGCGCCGCCACCAGCCGTTCGCGGTCACGCCGCATTTCGTCGTACCAGATCGCCAATTTGAGGCCGAAGGTGATCGGCTCGGCGTGGATGCCGTGTGTGCGGCCGACCTGCACCACGTCTTTGAATTCGTACGCGCGGCGTTTGAGCACCGCGAGCAGCGCGTCGATGTCGGTTAGCAGCAGGTCCGCCGCCTGCACGAGTTGCAGGTTGTAAGCGGTGTCCAGCACGTCCGAACTGGTCATGCCCATGTGGACATAGCGGCTCGGCTCGCCCACGTACTCGGCCACGTTGGTCAGAAACGCGATGACATCGTGCCGCGTGGTCGCCTCGATTTCCTCGATGCGCTTCGGGTCGAAACTCGCCTTCGCCTTGACCTGCGCCACCGCATCAGCCGGCACCAAGCCCTCGGCCGCCATCGCTTCGAGCGCCGCAATCTCAATGTTCAACCAGGTGGCGTAGCGATTGTGATCGCTCCAAATCGCCGCCATCTTCTCCCGCGTGTACCGTGGAATCATCGCCTACTCCTCATCCAGATCGATCCAACTGCCGATCTGCCCTTGCCGGGCGACCCGTAGGTCGGTTCGGGATTCGATATCGTCCAGCGTCGCGCGCATGGTGTCGTACGCCAGGCGCGGCGTGTTGTTGTTCTCGGACAAGTGCGCCAGCAACAAGAAGCGCAAGTCCGCGTGGTGTACTTCGCGCACCAACTCTGTCGCATCCTGATTGCTCAAATGGCCGAACTTGCCGGCGATGCGCCGCTGCAACCATAGCGGATAGTGGCTGCGGCGCAACATGTCGGGGCAGTGGTTGCTCTCCAGAATCAGCGCCGAGGAGCCAGCCAACCGTTGCGCCACCAGCCGGGTGGCGATGCCGACGTCCGCCGCAAGCACCAGACGATGGCCATTGGCGGTGAAAACGTAGCCCACCGGATCCGCCGCGTCATGGCTGATGGAAAACGACGAAACATGGAGCGGGCCGAAAGAAACCGTCTCGCCCGCCGGCAGCACTTCGATCCGCTCCGTCGATTCGCGAACCGGCTTGAGGCGTCCGCACGGCGAAGACAGCGTCCCCTCCGTGCCGTAGACCGGCAACTGGTAACGCCGCGACAACAACCCAGCCGATTGAATGTGGTCGGAGTGTTCGTGCGTCAGCACCACCGCCCGGATGCGGTTCATCATCAGCCCGGCTTGCTGAATGCGTCGCTCCATCTCGCGACCGGAAAGGCCGGCGTCAACCAGCACCGTCACGTCCCCCGCCTGGACGAGGTAGCCGTTACCTTTGCTGCCGCTGGCCAGGGAAATAAAGCGCAAGAACGTCTCCTTTTTTCGGTATGCAAAACTAGCGTATCCGCGCCAGGGCGTCTAGTAGGCGCCTTGTTGGCCGCGGCCGCGCCTGCTACATTCGCGCGCATGAAACATATTGCTTTGTTGCTGTTGGCATGCCTGGCCGCGCTGGCGTTTTGCGCGTGTGAAGAGGCCGATCATCCTAAAACCCAATCCGCGCCGGAGTTGATCGTCCAGCCGTACGACGAATGCCCCGGAACGCTGACGTTCGCCGACGATGCCGCCACATTCCGCCTGGTCGCCGATCACTGCGCCGTGGCGCTTGAAAACGCCACCTTGAGACTGGCGTGGTACGCTGGCCAAACCTTCCACGTCGCCGCTGCCGCCGACTATCCGCAGCGTGCCGTGGAGAAAACGGACGATGGCTATCGCTGGACGCTGGCCGGACTGACCGGCGCACCGGCCGTGACAGTGGATGCGCAACGGAACGACGAACGCACCCAGGTGACAATGCGCGCAACGGTCGCGTGGCCGGCGGGCTCGGGCGAGTCGATTCGCCTGGCGTGGATCGAGCTGCCCAGCGCAGACAATCCGGCGGCGGGAGTGCAGCTCCCCGGAGCGGCCGGGTTGGCGTCATGGATTCAACACGGTCACGACGCCTGGACCTTCACGGGCGTGGAGAAGCTCAAGGTGGGCGAAGGCGCGCCCGCGCGCGTGCAAGGCACGGTGCCGGCGTGCGCGAACAACTACGACTACCCCACCACCTGCCACGGGGTTTCGTGGTGGTTTGGCGCGCTGGCGAGCCTCGACCGCGGTCCGGGCCTCCTGTGGGGCGCCCTGACGGCCAACCACTGGAAAACACACGCGGCGAGTTGGTTTGACCACGACGGTCGTCTAGCCAGGCTGGTCGTCACCCAGGGCACACCCGGCGACGAGCGCGAGTTGGCGCCCGGCGACACGGCGGAACTCGAGCCGATCTGGTTGATGCTCGGTGCGCGGCCGGCGCGCGATCTGCGCCAGTATGCCCTGGCAGCGGCCACCGAGACACCGCCGCCGGAATCCGACCGCGAACCGCCCTTCGGCTGGGGAAGCTGGTACTACTACTTCAGCGACATCGACCAGAACAAGATCCTCGACAACTGCGCGCGCATGCGCGAGCTGTTCCCCAACGAAGAGACGTTGCTGTGCCAGATTGACGATGGCTACCAGACGTTGCACGGCGACTGGACAACTTACACCGAAGGCTTCCCCGACGGCATGGCGCCGGTGGCCAAAGCGATCGAAGACCTCGGCATGTTGCCCGGCATTTGGCTGGCGCCACTGATGGTCGATCCCGACAGCGCCCTGGTGACCGACCACCCCGACTGGTTCCTTTATGACAAAACAGGTCAACCCGTCCTGTTCCAAGACCACCTTTCGATGATGACGCGCTGGGCGCTCGACCCAACTGTCCCCGCCGCCGCCGATTTCATCCGGCAGACGATTGCCGAAAAGGTCGCCGACGGCTACCGCTACCTCAAACTCGATTTTCTGTTTCTCGGCGCGTTCGAAGGCGTACACGCCGACGGTTCGACCAGCCTCGAGGCCTACCACCGCGCGATGGAAATCATTCAGGAAGCCGCCGGCAACGGCGTGTACCTGTTGGCCTGCGGCGAACCGTGGTTGCCTTCTCTCGGCCATTTCCACGCCGCGCGCGATTCGTCGGACATCGCCGGCAGCATCCCGGGCATTCCGCTCTATACCATGCTGCCCAACCTTGGGCGCTTCCACGGCATTCGTGCGGTGTTCGACGGCGTCTGGTTTGCGACCGACCCCGATGACCTGGTCGTGCGTTGGCCGCTCACCGATCCGCAAGCCGATGTTTCCGTTGCCGCCACCTACTTTGGCGGCAGCGAAAACCTGCTCGGCGACAGCCTGCTCGACCTGCCCGACGATCGCACCAACCTGGTGGCGTCCGCCACGGCCAACGCCTTGCGCGGCTTGGGCGGCGAGTTCTGGGCGGTGGATCTGATGGAGCGGACGGTCGCCTGGCCGATCGCCACCCCGGCCTTTGACGTGGCGATGATGGCCTCGAATCCGCCGCACATCTGGGTGCGCGCCAACGGCGACGAACGCGTGGTCGCGCTGTTCTCGTGGGGGCTGTTCGACAACGATTTGCTGTTCAGTGATCACGATCTCGCGGCTGATGACGTGGCGGCGTGGGATATCGAGTTGCTCTTCGGCGCCGATGCCGGTCTCTCCCACGACACGAACGGCGATTGGCTGGCGCACGTGCCGGGCCAGAACGTGGCGGTATACCGCCTTACGCCCCGGTAGTTGCGACAGGTAGATGCATCACGAGCGGCCGTCCTAGCCGCTTGTCAAGCGATGAATGGCGGGAAAGTTGTCGTTGGGCCGGTGTGAACTACCGCCGGATGGCCTCGAAAGTCACCTTGCCGCCCCGGATCGATCTCGCAATCAACTGCACGCGGACGTTCTGGTCGGTCAGGAAGATACCCAGGTCGATCGGACGCATCTTCGCCGCAGAGTGGATGAGGCGGTGCATGTCGCGCTGATTGAAGTAGGCGTTGCCCCACGGCGTTGCAACAGCCAGGTTTTCGATCAGCTTGGTCAGCGAAATGTCGGCTAACGTTGCTTTGTTGGACACGGTTTCGGTAGCCGCGACCATCGCCGCGAACGTCAACACCAGCACCAATGCCAAAAGCACTTTTTTCATGCGCCAAAACCTCCGGAAATCGAAACGACCCGAAATATCTGTAGCAAATCCAAGGGCCTGCCGTCAAGCGGATTCGGCGGCCGGTTTTCCCGCCGTATTGGTGCGGTTGCCACCCCTCTGGGGCTACGGTAAAAGGGAGAACCATCTTGTTCGAGGCTTGGGGGATCGATGCAATCATTGAATATTGTGATCTGGACCGTGGGCGGCATTCTGGGTGCCGCTTTTCTTTTTCTGATTTGGACATACATTCGCGGCCTGCGGCATTCGCCGCGCGAGTTGGGGCTGTTGTACCTAGCCAAAATTCTTGAATACTCCGCGTACGGCGCGATCAACCTGACCTTCGTGCTGTATTTGTCGTCCGACTGCGGCCTATCCGACCTTGGTGCCGGCACGTACATCGGCATCTGGTCGATGCTGCTGACCGCCACGACCATTCTGGTCGGCGCGGTGTGCGACGCGATCGGCATCAAGAAAACGCTGCTGCTCGGCACGATCATTTTGCTTTTCGCCCGCCTGTTCTATCCGTTGCTGAACAACGTGTACGCAATCACGTTCGTCGGCTTCATTCCGCAAGCGATCGGCATTGCGATCATGGGGCCGGTACTGTCGGTTGGCATCAAGCGG
>CAZEDX010000017.1:0-51742 GCA_964511015.1 uncultured bacterium
CACGTACAACAGCGCGGCGTTGATCGACGACGCCGGCCGCGTGGTCGGCGTCTATCGTAAGCTGCATGTGCCGGCGGTGCCGGGCTGGGAAGAGCGCCACTACTTCACGCCGGGCGATCGCGGCTTCGGCTTGTTCGACACCCCGGCCGGCAAGACCGCCGTGCTGCTCGGGTGGGATCTGCTTTTCCCCGAGGCGCTGCGCGCGGTGGTGCTGGCCGGGGCGCAGCTCATCGTTGCGCCGATGGCCGCGACCGCGGCGAACGACGACCTGTGGCGGCGTGCGCTGCTGGCGGGTGCGTTCGCCAACGGCTGCTGGCTCTGTCGCGTCGGCCGCGCCGGGCGCGAAAACGGACTGGCCTTCGCCGGGGCTTCGTTCTGCGCCGCACCGACGGGTGATCTGCTCGATCAGCCCGCGAGCGCCGGCGAAGCGCTGGCCTTGTGGGACATCGATCCGCGCGCGCCCGCGGTGGTGCGCCGCGATTGGCCGTTCTTGCGCGACCGGCGGCCTGACCAATACGGCGCCTTGACCGGCCGCGTGGCAGACGGGGAGGAAAACAAATGACTCGCGATGCGCGCATTACTTGCGCGGTGTGCGCTTGGCGCGGCGATTGCCGCAAGAAATTTTCGATGACCAACGCGGCGCATTGTCCGGACTTCACCCGCGACATCTCGATCAAGGAGCCGCCGCCCGAACCGGAAGAGCCGGCGGAGCCCGCCGATCCGAAGCAAGAGGAACCGTCGTCATGAGGGACCTGAACCGACTGCGCACGAAATACGAGCTGCGGTTGGACAACCGGCAGATCGCGTATCTGCTGGCCGGGGCGGTGGTCGTGCTCGCCGTGGTGTTCAGCCTCGGCGTGGTGATCGGCAAGCGCCTGGGCGGCATGTCCGGCGCTTCGCCGCTCGACGAGTTGGCGCCGCTGGCCGCCGTCACACCGGGAGCGGCGGATTCGTTGTCATTGTCTTCGTCCTTCGGCGGACCGATCCCGGCCCAGACGCCGCCGCAGGTGTTCGACCTCACACCTACCGCGCCGACGTCCGACGCGACGCCCGGCCCGTCGCCGGCCGATCTCGCGCCGGCGCTGGACCACCCTGGTGGTGCGCCGGTCCCGCCCGCGCCGGCCGACACCGCGCCGCCGTCCGGCTCGTTCTGGACGGTGCAGGTCGGCTCGTATCCGACCCTCGGCGAGGCGCAGGCGTTGCAGCAGCGCATGGCCGCCGCCGGCAATCAGGCCTTCATCGAGAACAACGAGGTGCCCGGGCGCGGGCTGCGTTACCGCGTGCTGGTCGGCAACTTTGAAAGCCGCGGCGCCGCCAACGCAGTGGCCGGCGCATTGCGCGAGCGCGAAAACGTCGACACGTGGGTGCGTCGGTACCCCGCGGAATAGGGAGGTGCCCGTGCGCGAATTGAAAGGCCTGATCCTCAGCGGCGGCAAGGGTACGCGCTTGCGGCCGATTACCCACACCAGCGCGAAACAACTGGTGCCGGTGGCCAACAAGCCGGTGCTGTTCTTCGGCATCGAGGCCATCCTCGACGCCGGCAGTCGCGAGATCGGCATCGTGGTCGGCGACACGGCCGAGGAGATCCAGTCCGCAGTCGGCGACGGCTCGGCGTTCGGCGTGCGCGTGCAGTACATTCGTCAGAGCGCGCCGCTGGGCCTGGCGCACGCGGTGCGCGAGTCGCGCGGCTTTCTGGGCGACAGCCCGTTCGTCATGTACCTCGGCGACAACCTGATTCTGCACGGGATCAAGACGCTAGTCGACGAGTTCCGCGCCGGCCAGTCCGCCGCGCAAATCCTGCTCGCCGCGGTGCCGAACCCCAGCTCGTTCGGCGTGGCCGAGCTCGACGCCGACGGCCGGGTGCTGCGGCTCGAGGAAAAGCCCGCGCAACCGCGCTCGAACCTCGCGCTGGTCGGCGTGTACATGTTCGATCGGCCGATCTGGGACGCGGTGGCGGCGATCAAACCGTCGAAGCGCGGCGAGTTGGAAATCACCGACGCCATTCAGTGGCTGGTCGATGCCGGCCTCGACGTGCGCAGCCATCTGGTCAACGGCTGGTGGAAAGACACCGGCAAGTTGGAAGACATGCTTGAAGCCAACCGCATGGTGCTCGACTCGTTCGCCACCGACATTCGCGGCACGGTGGAAGATTCCGCGGTTACCTTCAAGGTGGTGGTCGAGGAAGGAGCGCGCATCGTCAACTCGACCGTGCGCGGGCCGGCGATCATCGGCAAGAACACGGTGATCGAGAACAGCTACATCGGCCCGTTCACCTCGGTGTATCACGACACGCGCATCGTGCATTGCGAAATCGAGCATTCGATCATTCTCGACCACAGCACGCTGACCGACGTGCCCGGCCGCATCTGCGACAGCCTCGTCGGCAAGAACGTGCTGGTCGCGCCCAGCGACAACAAGCCTCGCGCCTTCCGCTTCATGCTCGGCGACGCTTCGGAAGTGCGCATCTTCTAACGATGGCGGTGGATCTCCGCCCGTTGCAGCATCCGGAGCCATTCGTCGGAATGGTTCGGTTCTTCGAACATACCTGGCGCATTCTGGCGGCCCGCCGCGGCGGCGCGACCGCGATCGCGGCATTGCAACGGCACAACCTGGCCAATCTGTTGCGCTTCGCCAAGGCGCGCAGCCCGTTCTGGGCGCGGCGCTTGCGGCGCATCGATCCGGAACGGGCGGACCTGCGCGACATCGAACCGGTCGACAAGCCGCTCTTGATGGAGCACTTCGACGAAGTGGTGACCGACCCGGTGCTGAACTACGCCGCGTGTCACGCCTTTGTCAACGATCGGAGCAAGCTCGGCCAGGTTTTCGCCGGTCGCTACGTGCTGGCGCACACCTCGGGCTCGACGGGCCACCGCGGCATCTTCGCGTTCGACCGTTGGGGCTGGGAATTCGCGCAAGCCGCGTCGATGGCCGAGCCGGTCAACGAACTGAACCACCGCTGGCGGCAGTATCCGTCGATCTTCTGGAAGATTCCGGTCGCGCTGGTCGTGCCGACCGGCGGCCACTACACCAGCTACCTGGTGCCCAGGATCACCGGCCGCCAGCAGAAGCTGTTCACGCGCATGCACTACATCGATATCCTTGATCCGATCGAGCGCATTGTCGACCAACTCAACGAGCTGCAGCCGCTGGTGGTGCATTCGTATCCGACCGTCCTCGAGGCGCTGACTTACTACCAGGCCAAGGGCCGGCTGCACATCAATCCGTTTTTCATGATGGCCGCGTCGGAGCCGTTCCCGGCGAGCGTAAAGGTGCGAGTGCGCGACGCCTTCCCGCGCGCGCAGGTGATCGATATCTATGCCGCGACCGAGCTGCCGGCGATGGCGCACACCTGCGATCACGGCCGGCTGCATCTGATCGCCGACTGGCTGGTGCTGGAGAACGTCGACGAGGCCGGCCGCGCGGTGCCGCTGGGCGAACGCGGCACGAAGCTCTACGCCACTTGTCTGTACAACTTCGCGCAGCCGCTGATTCGGTATGAAATCACCGATGCGATCCGCTACGTCCCCGAGCCGTGCCCGTGCGGCAGCGCCTTGCCGGTGATTGAGGTTTCCGGCCGCACCAACGACACGCTGTGGGTGGCGGACCGCACTGGCAAGCTGGTCACCTTGTTGGCCACGCCGATTCTGGTCGCGTTCATGGAGGTGCCGGGCCTGCGGCAGTACCAACTGATCCAAGACGCACCGCACCACATTCACGTCAACTACGTCGTCGACCACCCGGGCAGCGAAGAGACTGTGCGCGCCGACATCGAGCGCGTGTTCCAGGCCTACCTCTCGCGGCACGGCCTGCCGGACACGGTCCAGCTTTCGTATGCCGCCGTCGGCGAGATCGCGCGCGATCCGTCGTCGCACAAGGTGTTGCAGGTCATCAAGCGATTCAGCGAGCCGGGAAGAGTAATGAAAAATGAAACCTGCAGCACGAAAATCGGAACGGTCGCCCGGCGACCGGCGGCGTTCGCGACACGGTGTTCCTGTTTCGTTCGCCATCGTTCCGTTTCGATTCTGGAGGGTTCTTGCGAGCCTTAGGCATTGACGTTGGTTCGGTGCGCATCGGATTGGCTTTGTCCGATCCGTTGGGATTCTCGGCCCAGCCGCTAGAGGTGTTGCGCCGCACGTCAGTCGAGCGCGACCTCAAGGCCCTGCGTGAGCTGATTGCCAAACACGAGGTCGACACGCTGGTGATCGGGTTACCCTACAACATGAACGGCACCGAAGGTCCGGCCGCGCAGGCCGCGCGTGATTTCGCGCGCCTGCTTGAACCGCTCGGTCTGCCGATCGAATTTGCCGACGAGCGCGCTTCGACGATGATTGCCGAACAGGTGTTGCTCGAAGGCGACGTGCGTCGCGAAAAGCGAAAGGATGTGCGCGACAAACTTGCGGCCGCGGTCATTTTGCAAAGCTGGTTGGATCAGCGGGCGCGCGCGCCGCGGGCGTGACGCGGATCGTTATTGGGCCGGAGTCGATACCGCGACGGGGGTCGTTTCCGGTTCCGCGGTCGGCTCTTCTTCCGCCGGAGTCGCGGCCATCTCTTCCGACGGCGTGGGCGTTTCCGCGGTGGCGGCCGGCGCAGGACTCAGCTTCTCAAGCGCGAGGCAATAGCCGCCGGCCTGGCTGGTAAAGCAAAGCTGGTCGCGCAGATGGTCGAGCACGAGATAGCGTACCCGTCGGCCGACCTTCAACGACCAGCGGACTTTCAACTCCGCGCTATCGTACGCGGTGATCGTGCCCATGAAGAAGTTCGCCACATAGACCAGCCCGCGTTTGTCGTCGAACTGCATGTAGCGGCCGCCCTTCATCAGCGGGGTCTGGGCCATCGGCTCGAAGGTATCGGCGTTGTAGACTGACAGGGTACGGCCGAGCATCGACGTGACGAACAACCGGCGGTTTTTGCCGTCGAGCGCGAGGTTGTAGAACAGCAGGCCACCGGCGGTCTTGGCGCGCTTGATCACCGTGCCGCGCGTGCCGAGCCGCACCAGTTCGCCGGCCATGGTGATCACGATGACCTCGCGGTTCTGGTTGCGGTCGATCGCAATGTCGGTGATCGGCGAGCCGACCTCCACATAGCCCATGTCCTTGAGCGCGCCGGCGCGCAGCACGTGCAGCATTTTGGTGTTGGAGGCGGCGACGTAGAGCCGGCCGAGCACCGGGTCGAGGCGCAGCAGGCCGACGCGCACCCCGTCCATGCGTTCGGTGACCGTCGCCGGTTGGCGCGGCTTGGCCGGGTCGTAGATGGACACCTGGTTGCCGCCCATGTTGCCGATAAAAATGCGTTCGGGGTTGCAGACCAAGGCGAGATTGTCGGTCGTGCCGCCGCGGATGGGAATGGTTTGATGCTGGTTGGTGGCCGGATCGTAGATTGTCAGCCCCGACCGGAAGCTGAACTTGGAGCCAATATAGAATTTGGTGCCGTCACATGACGGCGACATGAAGCGCGTATTGCCGCCGACAATACTGGCCCAGCCGCCGCGTTGGCCGTGATAGGCAAAGACCTCGCGGACGGCCGGATTGTTTTTCAAGTCGGTGCCGCCACCCAAATCAAAGTAGAAGTTGTAGCCGTGTGCCAACAGCAAACCGAGCATCACCGACACAACCAGCGGCGCGCGCGGGAAGTTGTCGCGGTCGGGCAGGCGGAAGTAGAGCGCCATCAGCGCCATCGCGCCGACGCTCAGCACGGTGTCGCCCAGGCCCATGGGAACCATATGGATCAGCACCAGCACGGCGACCGCGGCGAAGGTCCACCAGCGCAGCTTGTTCCAATTCAAGACGGTGAAGGCGATCGCGATCGCCCAGGTCAGCAAGGTGTAGAAGCCGAAAAACCGGGCGGACAGCACGTTGACCAGCAGCAGGCCGAAGGTGCTGAGCACCGCCGCGCCGACGCCGACCCAATACGCGGCCCGCGGGCGCTTCACGCGCAGGATCGGGAAGCCGAAGGTCAGCGCGATCAGCAAGGCGATGGCGATGATGGCGCGGCCCTGCTGGGCGACGAACATCACCCAGAACATCGGCAATAGCGGCACGACCAGCACGCCGACGCAGAACGGCAGCGCGTGCAGGTATTCGCGGCGGCCTACGCCGCCGAACCAGCGCCGATACCAGGGGTCTTTGACTGCTTCGGTCACCTTACCGGCTCTCCTTCCCTTTCCCGACCGCGTGAGCCTAACGCCCCTTTTTGCCCATCGCAACCGGGCGGGCGAGAAGATTGCCCTGGAGCCGGAAGTCGGTTAATTTGCCGCCGACGAGAGGGGTCATGTCTGAGCCAACCAACAAGTATGGTCCGCCTTTTCCGTGGTCGCTGGAAAAGACCCAAGAGTACACCCGCACGTTCAACCGCCGTGTGGAGGTAAAAGGCCACTACCTGCAGCGCGCCTTCTGGGCATCGCTGATATGGCTGTTCCGCATCATGTCGCCCGGCCTGGCTTACCGGGTCGGCTCGGGTTTGGGCCAGCTGCTCGCCGCGCTGCGCATTCGCCGCCGGGTCGCCATGACGAACCTCGATATCGTCTTCGGCGACAAGAAGACCGCAGCGGAAAAACGACGCATCTATCGCGATTCGATGATCACCTTCGCCCGGCTGATCCTCAGCTATGCCCGGCTGCCGCACATGGACAAGCAGAAGCTGCTGGCCAATTTCCCGATCCGCAACGAGCACATCATCCGCGAGTGCTACAACGAGGGCAAAGGCATTGTGATCGTCGGCGGGCACATCGGCATTTGGGATCTTGCGGCCGGGCGCGTCGGCCTGGCCGGCTATCCGATCTCGATCGTCTCCAAACGCCAGCCGAACGAAGTGGTCGATCGGCTCATCGTCGACAGTCGCGAGCGCATGGTGCTCGGTTCGATCATGCACAAGGACAGCATGCCGCGCATCCGCGAAGGCTTTCGCCACGGCGAAGGCATTATCATGGCTGTCGATCAGAACATGAAGCTCAACCAGGGCGTGTTCGTGAATTTCCTGGGCCGCATCGCTTCGACGGTGCGCTCGAACGCCTGGGTGCAACGCGAAACCGGCGCGCCGTGCTTCTGCGGTTATGCGTACCAGACGGGCCCGGACCAATACGAACTGGTCATTTCGGAGCGGGTCGAATGGGAGCCGCATCCGGAAGACCCGGAGCAGGAACTGTTGATCAACACCCGCCGCCAGGTCGCCGCGGTGGAGCGGGTCATCTACAAGCATCCAGAACTGTGGTTCTGGCTGCACCGCCGTTGGAAAGTCCAACCCGACGGCGTGCCGAATCCTTACAAGTAAGTACCGGCGTCGCATTTTCCCGCCGCCCGCCTTCCGCTATACTGACTCTACATCTGCTGTGGAGTCGCCCGATGTTGCTGTTCTCGCGCGCGTGGATGCTGGCGCTTGCGGCTGTGCTTATGCTGCTCGCATTGCCCGCCTGCAATGAAAATGAAGATGGGGCTTCCGACGACGATACCGCGCCGGCCGATGACGATTCGGCGCCGGCAACTGATGACGACGATACAACGGCCGATGACGATGGAGAGGAGTTGATGGGGACCAGGTATCCAATCGTCTTGGTGCATGGCTTCTTCGGTTGGGGCGAGAACGACATGCTCTCGTATTTCTTCGGCGTGGCCGACGACCTGCGCGCGCGCGGCTACGAGGTGTTCACCACCCGCGTCTCGCCGGTAAACTCGATGAAGGCCCGCGCCGAAGGGCTGGCGCTGGAGATCAACGCCAAGTACCCCGGGCAGAAGATCAACGTCATCGCGCACAGCCAGGGTGGGCTCGATGTGCGCTACCTGATTTCCACCATGGGCTGGGGCGACCGCGTGGCGGCGCTGGTGATGGTGGCCACACCCAACCGCGGCACGGCGCTGGCCGACGTGGTGGCGGGTTTGATCCCCGGCTTCCTGCAACCGTGGATCGACCACATCATGAACCTGCTGCACATGGATTTCGACGGCTTCACGGAGTTGACGCGCGACTACGTCGTCAACACCTTCAATCCGGCCAATCCCGACGACCCGCGGGTGGCCTATTTCTCCTACCCCACCGATGCGCGCGATTTCATCTATCCGCTGCTGATCCCGACGCACGCGCTGCTCACGCAGCTGGAAGGGCCGAACGACGGCGTGGTGGGTTCGGAATCGGCCGAGTGGGGCGAGGTGAAAGACACGCAGTACGCCGACCACTGGGCGGTCATCGGCCAGCCGGCCGGCTATGGGCCGTACGACCACCTCGCGTTCTACCGCGAAGTGGCCGATTTCCTGCGCGACGAGGGGTTCTAGCCGCTCAGTCCGTCACGTAGATCGCGTTCGAGAAGATCAGCGGAAATTCGTGAATGTAGTCGTCGGGCGATTCGCCCAGCCACTGGCGCAGGTGGTTGGGCACCACGCGCACGATGACGTGATAGGCGCCGGCCTCTTCGACCGTGTAGTCGATCGGGTCGCCGCTGCTCGTCGCCACCACCGTGCCGCCGTCGGCGCCAGCCTTGATGATCTCGGCGCTGAATTCCGGCTCGGGCAGAGACGGATCCATATTGTAGAACTCCGGCATGGCCACGTGCAGCACCGGGCCGTCGGCGATCGCCACTTCGTCGCCCATCTCGTAGCTGGCCTTGTCGGTCGCCGCGTAGAAGTCGAAGCCGACCGGTTCGCCGAAGACCTGGAACGCGCCGTACGAGCGGCCGCGGGCCAGTGCGTCGGCGTAGTCCTCCGCGGTCTGGCCGGTGACCAGCACGTAGTTGGAGAACCAGCGCATCAAGCGGCGGTAGCTGTCGCCGCGGTCGCCGTCCCAGAACAGAATCGGAATGGCATTGCGGTGAATGTCGCTGGCCATCACGCCGACGGTTTTGCGGGCCGCCAGCAGCTTGTCGAAGTGATCGAGGTCGGCCGCGTTCTCCTCGAGGAACGATAACAGCATCAGGTCGCAGTGGCCCGAACCGGCATAGGGGAACAGGAACGGCAGCGCCTTGAGCACGGTGATGATGATCTGCGCCGTCTCGGTGCCGAGGTTGGCGTGGGTGTTGTACAGCTCGATGCCGTCGATCGACAGCGCGAGCAGCTCCTCGGTGGTCCACAGTTCCGCGTGGTTGACCAGCACCTGCGCACCGAGGTCCTTCATGCCGAGCACGGTCGCTTCGTCCTTGCCGTCCAGGAATTGCGCGCGCTGGATCGGGTCGCCGTTGGGCATGCGGTGCAGGTGAATCGGCATCAGGTCGTTTTCGTTGCCGGCGGTCAGCACCGACTTGCTGCCGTCATCGCAGGTGATGATGTTGGCGTAAGGCTGGCTCAGATCGTCGTAAACCAGCTCGTCGCCCAGCGTTTCGTCGTACAGCAAGACATCGGGGAATTCGTAGCTCGAGAACGGTTCGGAATGGTCGGTCAGCATGACGAACTGCTGGTTGGTGTCGCAGATCGCCCTGCGCAACTGCGCCAGGCAGGGCCCGTTCGGCTCGCCGCCGATGAACGGCAGGTTGTCGCAGGCGTCGTGCGAGTAGACCGAATGGATATGTACGATGCCGCGCTGCACGGTGTAGCCGCGCATGGTCGGGTAGACGTCGATCGGCACCACCGACGAAGGCTCCCAATACGGGCCGGTCGTGTCGTCGTCGGCGCTGTCGTCGTCGGACGTATCGTCGTCAGACGTATCGTCGTCGGAGGTGTCGTCGTCGGCGTCATCGTCGCCGGTATCGTCATCGGCATCGTCGTCGCCGCTGTCGTTGTCGTCGTCGTCGTCGCCGGTGTCGTCATCGGCATCGTCGTCGCCGCTGTCGTTGTCGTCGTCGTCGCCGCCGCAGGCCGCGGCCAGCACCGTTACCATGATCAACATCATCAACAGGAAGAACTTGGCTTTCATGGTCTGTCGCCTCCGACCAAATGGGGTTGTCAGTCTAGCACCTTGCCGGCGCGGTGAGAACTGCGCTTGACGCGGTTTCGTCGGCGGGCGAATGTGGCCGCCGGCGCCGGTGACCGAGGAGTAATGGAATGCCGCAGCCGTTGCACATTTTTCAGCGCGTGCCGGACCAGTACCCCTGGTTCATCAATCTGAGCGTGACCACGCGCTGCAACCTGAGCTGCGAGATGTGCGGTAGCAAGAACGCCGGCGTTCCCGACCTGCCCACCGAGCGCTGGCTGCGGTACATCGACCGGCTCGGCGCTTGGCTGCCGAAGCCGCGCGTCGTCATCGTCTCCGGCGGCGAACCGCTGATGCGCGACGACGCCCTCCAGTTGATGGACCGGCTGACCGACGTCGGCTTCGCACCGCAAATCACCACCAACGGCACCATGCTCGACATCGAACGCGTGCACCGGCTGGCCCGCGCCGGCCGCGACGCGATCATTCTGTCGCTGCACGGCGTCGGCGAATCCAACGATCGCCTGCGCAACGCGCCGGGGCACTACCAGGGCGTACTCGACATGCTCCACTACATGTCGGCCCACACCGAACTCGGGCTGCACGTGACCGCGGTGATCAATGCCCTGACCGGGGTGGAAATGCCGGAGCTCGTGCGGCGGATGGCAGCCATTCCGCGCTTCGGCCGCGTGCATTTCCAGGCGATCGTGCCGACCTTCTCCCGCCCGTGGTCGAACGATTTCTTCCGCGGCGACCCGCTCTGGCCGCGCGGCGCCAACCGGTTAGCCACCATGCTCGACGTGCTCAGCGAGCTGGAACAGATGAAGCGCGAGGGCTGGCCCATCAACAACCCACCGTCACAATTTATGATGTGGCGCCGCTACTTCCGCGACCCGGTCCATGCCTTCGAGCACGTGCCGTGCGCGGTCGGCGACGACAACCTGCTGGCCATGGCCGACGGGCGGGTGCTGTTCTGCGACCACCTGGGCACGCTCGGCACGATCGACGACGACCCGCACGTGCTTTGGGAATCGCCGGAGGCATCGCGGCTGCGCGAAGAAATGCGCCTCTGCAAACGGCCCTGCAACTATCGGGTGAATTGCTGCTACGTGGACGAGTAGACGATCCGGCTACAAGCTCCCCTTCTCCCGCAACATCATCTCGGCCAGCCAGCCGCGCACGATGGCGTTCTTGCGCAGCGCGAGGAAATAGGCGCACACGGCGAAGGCGAGCACGCCGAGCAATCCGCCCAGCAGGTGCAACAGAATGCTGGCCAGAATCGCCAGGCCGAGCGAGCCGCCGAGAATGACCTTGATGATCCGGCCGGCCGCCTTCCACGGGCACGAGGTTGCGCCGGCCTGGCAGCCGCCGGCGTTCACCAGCCAGCGGCCCATGAGGCCGAGCATGACCGGCAGCAGCACCAGGCCCATGCCGTAAAGCGTGAGGGCGACGTCGGAGACGAGGAAGCGGAACACGTCGGTGAAATGCCAGTTCACGAAATCGCCTTTCGTGGCGGAAAAGAAGCGCCGGTAGCCGGTGCCGTCCCACCCGTGCACCAGAATGAAGAACATGCCGAAGTAGCCGATCACCATTTGCAGCGCGGCGAGGAAGTCTTTGCCCGCCAGCAGCAGCTTGCGCGTCACCCAGAAGCCGAGCATACCCTGGGTGACGTTGGTGACGGCAAAGAGCATGACGATCCAGGTCGACAGATCGCGGTCGCCGGCGTGCATCGTCTCCCAACTCGGGAAGGCCCACAGCAGCCCGATGCCCGACGGCACGAACAGCGCCGCGAGATAGACCAGCGCGGTGGTGAAGTACCGGTTCTCGTAGAGCCGGTCGGGCTGGCCCTGCTCCGCCGCCAGCTTCGCGCCGTCGATCAGTTGCCGTGACGCCGCGGCCGCGAACCCGGCCCCCATCGCATAGCTCCAGAACACGTCGACTTGAACCATCGTGCTGCTCCTGGAATATCCGTGCGGTCTATGACGAATGTCATTTAATACAATGAGTCGTTTTTGCGCACAATTGGCGATTTTGAGATAATTTCAAGACGTCAATTTCGCAACATCGAGCGGGGCCGCTATCCGGCTTGGCGGTCGTCTGGGATTTGATTGTCTGTTCCTTACAATGTCACGGCGTCAAACGACGGCGGCACCGGTGTGTGCCGCAAGCGGGGCCAGCTGGCGATCAACCACCGTCCTCTTTGGATGAAAGCTTTGTTGTTTTCCTTCGGGTACATCGAATCAAACACCGGTGCAGGATTTCACGTTCACGTCAAAGGTGAACCACTGCCCACCAAGTCCGATTCGTCCTTCGTCGCTCCCCTCCTCCGACCTGGGAAGTCATTTGGGAGCCCGACCTGCAGCTGCTACGTTCGGTGAAAGAAAAGGTGGGGCAGTCCTTAATGGGGCAGTCCTGATCGGCAGATCACCGGCACGCCAATGCCTGCCCGGACCGCCGATGGCATTGCCTGCCAGCTCAAAACGCCGGAGAATATGGAACACCCCGTGAGGTAACGCACCGATGATGCTCGGGCGGCACAAACGCAAGAAGAAGCAAGGGCCCTATTACAAATACCTGAGAATCGCCGCCATCGTCTTTTCCGCCCTCGTGATACTCCTGGTGGTCTTTTTCGCGACGAAGGCATGGCTATCGGACCTTCAGAAAAAGAACGCCCCGGCCGGCGCCGCGACGCCGCTCCCCGCTCGCCCGGCGGATACGTCGCCAGCCTCTACCTCGCCAGCCGATTCCGGGCAGTCCCGGAACGAGGAACGTCAAGGGCCAGAGATTGCTCTGCCCATGAAACCAGGACTATTCGACCCGGTCTTTCAGGTGCAGGTCAACAGGTTTTTTCAGCGTGCCGGGTAAGCAACTTGGTCCAAGTATGGCGAATATATCACGACGGTCGGCGGAATCTGATCTCTTTGGCCAGGAATTCTTTCAGCTTAGACGGCTTTTCCTGCTCGCCGAGGCTCACTATCTTGTTCACTGGCTGTCCGGGGCGGCCTAGAGCGGACATCTCGCTCATTTTTTTGACCCGTTCCTTCACTGCCGGAGCGATTTCTTCGATTTTTTTGCTGATTTCTTCCTTAGAACCACCCAAGAACGAGGCTTCGGTCGCCATCTGAATGAGCGCGCGCGAGGCCGCACTCGACGAAGCGTTGATCACCACCGGCATGAGCGCCCGGGCGCATTCGCGCACCCGCTGATCCCACGGCACGAGGTAGGAGTGCTGGATGTTGACCGCGAGGTTTTCCTGGCACAGGCGGGTCATGGTCTGGGCGATGGCCCAATCCTTGTCGCGCTCGCTCATGTTGATGACCAGGTCGATGTGATAGGCCCAGATCAGCTTGAGCAGCTTGCGGTGCAAATCGGGGTCGGTCTGCGCGACGAGATCGACCAGCTGCCAGATCGTCCGCGGTTTGCCGTTGCCGTTGGTCTCGCCGTCTTCGCGTTCGAAAAGGAAGTCGGCCAGCTGTTCGCCGAGCGGTGACGACGGCGGAATCAGCTCGTTGGCGAAGTGTCGGATCTTTCGAAACAGGCTCAGCTTCACCAGACCATAGGCCTCGAGTACGCTGGTCGGCTCGGTGCTGGTTACTACGTAGCGATGGTCGGCTGCCAGGAAAATGTCGAGCACGTTGAAGCTGACTTCGGCGCCGAGGTCGACGATTACGATGTCGCAGTCGAGCTTGGCCAGGTGACGCAGCACCTTCTCTTTGTGCGCATGCTTGATATTAGCCACGCCCAGGCGCGAGGAGTCGGTAGCTATGATCGATAGGTTGCGGTAGGCAGTCTGCAACCGCACTTCTTCGAGGTTCTCGTATTTGCGTTCGAGAAAGTCGTTTAGTGAACGCGGCAGGTTGCGCAGACCCAACGCCAGATGGAGATCGGCTCCACCCAAGTCCATGTCGACCGCAACAATGGTCTTGCCCATGGTGGCCAGGGCAATGGCTAGGTTCGCCGCCACCAGCGACTTGCCGATGCCGCCCTTGCCGCCGCCAACGGCCACAATGCGCACGCGGCGGTGGTTGGTCAGAAAAACGCTTTTGAATTCCGAATGATCGGACGCCTCATCCGTGCCCAGCGGATCGGTGCCGATGCGCCGGGCCAACGCATCGCGCTCGTCGGCGAAAGCAATCAGGTGCTGGAAGCTGGCGTTCAAACGTGCGCGCTGTTCGTCGGCCGCCTGACGATCGCGACCGTTATATTTCTCGATTTGGTTGGACCGGATCTCAAAAGCAGTTTCGAGCTGCTCGCGGGTCAGGGTCGCCAGAGTCTGTTCGTCGGGTTCGGTGAGGTTCGGGAACAGAAAACGGTAGTCCAACGCCAACCGGCGTCGGTAGCGAGCGCTTTGCAGATAGTCTTCTACGCCCATCAGGGTGCCCCGTGTTGCGACCCGAGAATTGCACAGTCAGCCGAAAAGTGCAATACCTGATCCCCACAAAACCATTCTACTCATCGAAAAAATCAGCGAAAAACTTGACCTCATCTTGGTTACTCGCACGAATCGAAAATCAACAAAATGCAACAAATGCAGGCATTTGTACCACAAAGTACCACCAATTGGCCCACGAGGCCCGCCGACCTCTACATATTGTGGTTGTCTACGTTTCTCACCAAGCCGCCGTGTCGAAATACTTTTTTGCGAGCCGAACCGCCAGTCTCGCTGCGACAACGATTTTCCTTAGTGAGACGCCTCACAACGGTAGGGAGTCACTGATCGACTCTATTTCGCCAAGGCCTTTCTCCTCTGTCATTCGTCCGTCTGCACACGTCGAGTAAAAATCCCCGACGAAAACCGGAGGCTATAATTGGCTTTCAATATACAACCTTGTGTATGGCTGAGGACTGGTCGCAAATCCAACTCGCGAATATGTTGAAAAATGGAGGGAAGAAAACAACGCGTTGCAAAAATGACACGGTCTAGAAGTCTTTTACTTTTCCGATAGATCGGAAGAGTCGGAGCGGATCTTGTCAGCGTTCTTGCGATGGAGATGAATCATCAGAACCTGGATGGCGGCCGGCGTCACACCAGGTATTCTGGCCGCCTGCCCTAGGGTTTGGGGTCTCACGCGAGCGAGCTTGTCGGCCACTTCCGTCGACAACCCGGCGATGCCTGAATAGACCATTCCTTCAGGTAAGACGATCGCATCCGCTTCGTGTAGGCGCTGCGCGTCGGCAGTCTGGCGTTCGAGATAGCCGCGGTAAAGAATCTGGATCTCCACCTGCTCCACGACATCAGCCGGCAACGGATGACGCTGCTCGTCAAGCGGCGCCAGCTTTTCGTAGTTGAGCTCGGCGCGCCGCATCAGATCGGCCAGTGAGGTCTTGTTGTGAATCGGGGCTGAACCGTGGTCGCGCAACCAGTCGAGCACGCCGGCGACCGGTGTAACGAAGGTGTTTTCCAGCCGGTCGTTCTCCCGCGCCACGGCGTCTGCCTTGGCCGCCACCCTCGCCGCCCGCTCCGGCGCGACCAGCCCCAGTCCCTCGGCCAGCGGCGTCAGGCGCAAGTCAGCGTTGTCCTCGCGCAGCAGCAGCCGAAATTCGGCGCGACTGGTAAACATGCGGTAGGGGTCGCGCGTGCCTTTGGTGACCAGGTCGTCGATCAACACGCCGATCATAGCCTGGTCGCGACGAAGAACAAGAGGAGCAAGCCCCCGCATCTTGTGTACTGCATTGACACCAGCCACAAGCCCTTGTGCCGCAGCTTCCTCGTAGCCACTGGTGCCGTTGACCTGGCCGGCGAAAAAGAGGTTTTCCAGCCGCTTCGACTCGAGGCTGGGCAGCAAGTGAACCGGATCCTGATAGTCGTATTCCACAGCATAGCCGGGCCGCATGATCTCCGCCCGCTCCAGTCCGGGGATGCTATGAACGAGGCCGATCTGCACATCCAGCGGTAGGCTGGTCGAAATGCCGTTCGCGTACACCTCCGCCGTATCGCGCCCCTGCGGCTCGAGGAAGATCTGGTGACTGGTCCGGTCTGGAAACCGCACGACCTTGTCTTCGATGCTCGGGCAGTAACGCGGCCCGATGCCCTTGATCTTGCCGGTGTACAGCGGGCTGCGCTCCAGCCCGCGCCGGATCTCCTCATGGGTGGCCTCGCCCGTATGGGTGATGTGGCAAGGCAACTGATCCACCAGGTGCGGCTCGGTTTCGAACGAGAAGAACGACGGCACGGCGTCGCCCGGCTGAACCTCGAGCCCCTGGAAGTCGATCGTTTTAGCGTCAAGCCGCGGGCAGGTGCCGGTTTTTAGTCTGCCAAGCTCAATACCCAATTCCAGCAGGTGCTGCGATAGCTGGTTGCTGGCCGGGTCGCCCAGGCGCCCGCCTTCGAAATGGGTCAGGCCGACGTGCAGCAGGCCGCGGAGGAACGTACCGGCGGTCAACACGGTGGAGGTTGCCAGAAAGCGCCGCCCCGACAACCCCTGCCCGCCGATCACCCGGTGGTCGTCTACCAACAGCCGGTCAATACGGTCTTGCCGCAGATGAATTCGCGGGTCGGCCTCGACGACGGCTTTCATCATTCTGCTGTACTGCGCCATGTCGGACTGGCAGCGCCTTGACCGAACTGCCGCACCCTTCTTGGTGCCCAGTCGACGGAACTGGATGCCGGTGGCGTCGGCGACCTTGCCCATCACGCCGCCCAGAGCGTCGATCTCGCGAACCAGGTGACCCTTGGCCATGCCGCCGATCGCCGGGTTGCACGACATGCGTGCAATCGCCTCGACCGACAGCGTCACCAAACAGGTGTTCGCCCCTAGCCGAGCCGCCGCGCAGGCCGCCTCAACGCCCGCGTGGCCGGCGCCGATCACCAGAATGTCGAATCGCTCTTCCAGAACTCGCTCCGCCTGTTTTTCCCTTTGTATTTCGTGCGTTAGGATTGATGTTTCACGTGAAACATTCCGCGCGATCTATCATACAATACAGATCGTCCGTGCCCTCCACCAGGTGCAAATGTTCGGGCCGGCCCATCTTCGCGTACATCGTCTCACGGCACAAGACCACCCGCCCGTCGACCAGTACCATCTGCAGCGCCAGTGCGCCACGTGCAAACACCGCGTCTTCCAAATCGTCGGCGTCCCACACGCACAGGTCGCCCGATGTTTCACGTGAAACATTGCCGCACAGCAATCGGCCGCCGAGGCTGGTGGCGGCGTCGAGCAGGCGCTCTCTCGGCAAGAAGCCGAGCCGGTCGGCGGCCTGCAACGCGGACAATAACCCGCGTCCACCATCTCTCCGGGAGCCGCCGCCGATCAGTATCTGGAGGCCGGGGGTCGTGAACACGTCGGGCGATACAGTCAGGCCGAGGACGTACTCGTCAACCACGGGCCGCCAGACAAGGGTTGCGCCGACCTCCGCCAGCTTGGCCGCGTCAGACGGCGTCAGCGCCGCACCACCGACCAACACCAGGTTCGCGGCCAACATGTTCATCTCTGCCAGACGGTCCATCTCACGGCCCGCCGCCCGGCTGGTGCCGTCGGCAGCGGAAACCAGCACCGGTTTGCTATTCGCCCGGGCAAACACCCTAGCTGGGTCTTTTTCCCACACCAGCGACCGCACCCAGACGGTATCCGCCGTCCGCAACGCCGGCGGTTCGCCGTCGAGAGCATCGGGGCTGGCCACACAGGTGACACCATTGAGCAGGCAATCAATCACTCCCGCCGCCAACCGCCGTTCGGGCGGCAGTTTGGCAGCCCAATTGATCGCCGACGGCTGGAGTTGCACCAGATCTTCCTCACGCCGCTGTCGGTCGGTATACGGACCGGGTGCCAGTGGGGGCAGACAGTCTTCCGCCAGCGGATGGCAGGCATCGACCAGGCCCGGGGTCACCAACAGACCAGCGAGATCGATTTGAAGGGCGCCAGACGGCAGGTCGGAAGCTTCTTCCGTTTGTCTGCCATTAACCAACGCGACATCTCCACGCGCGATTCCGTTCGGGCTCCATATCCGGCCGTCAATCAGGCGGATAGACCCGCCTTCGGATTCGCGTTTGCGAAACGGCCACCAGGTCATGCGCGCCCCCCGGCGTGATGTCCCTCGGCCAGGACTCGCTGATAAACCGCCCAGGTCTGCCGGGCGCATTGATCCCACGAGAAGGCGGCGGCGCGGCGAGGGCCGGCCTCGGCCAGACGCCGGCGTTCGACCGGGTCAGACGCAACTCGCCACATCGCCTCGGCGAAGCCGGCAACGTCGGCCGGCGGAATCAATGTTCCGGCATCTGCGACCACCTCTTGGATGCTCGGTATCGCCGCGGCGACTATCGGCGTACCGCAGGCCATCGCCTCCAGCGGCGGCAGGCCGAAGCCCTCGTACCATGACGGATAAACTAGCGATTCCGAACAGTTATAAAGACACGGCAAGTCTTGATGCGGCACTGGCCCGAGGAACCTCAGGCGATCGGCCACGCGTTGTTGGCCCGCTAGAACCACCAAGTCATCGACCAGCCAGCCACGTCCGCCGGCGATGACCAGCTCGTGCGGCAGATCGCGTGCGTTCACTAACTTCGCGAAGGCCGCGACCAGCGTTGCCAAATTCTTCCGCGGCTGGAGAGTTCCGACGAAGAGAAAAAACGGCCGGTGCAGATCCAGCTTCCGGCGGGTTTCCGCTACAGCTTCGGCGGGTAGGGGCCGGAACATCGGGTCGAGCCCGTAGTGAATAATTGTTATTTTATCTTTAGCTAATCCTGTCAGTGCCGTCACCTCGGCTGCGGTGGCGGCGCTATTGACGATGACGTGGGCCGCCTGGCGCACGCTGCGCAGACCGATCAGCCGTTTGTAGGCGCGCCGGCTGGCGTTGTACATCTGCGGCAGTCGGTAGAAGGCGAGGTCATGCACGGTGATGACCACGGGGCAGGGGCGGTCGAACAGCGGCAGGGCGTGGTCCACGTAGTGCAGCAGGTCGAGGTGTTCGCGCCGCGCCAGGCGCGGCAGGCCAAACTGCTCCCATAGAATACGCGGTCCGCTGCCGGCCAGCGCCCACTCGGGTCCGGCGATCGGCAGGCCGTCGGTTTGCGCCTGCAAGGCTTCGCGGCCATGCAGCAGGTACAACCGCACGGAATCGCGGGCTTCCGGCAAGCGCGCCAGTCCGCGCACGAGGTTGAAGGCGTAGTTGCCCACCCCCGTTTCGCGTTCGAGCGCCTTTTGTGCGTTGATGCCCACCAACATGGCCGCCGCCTCCGCGGCGGAGTATAGAGGAGGGGCGGGCAGGGGTCCAGGGCCCGGCTTTTTCTTGTCAGAATACTTTGCTGAACACATTTTTTCTTGCCTTCCGCCCCGGTCTTTGTGATATCTTATCTTTGCTCTGGGTTGGCTGTGTCCGTGAGGGTCGTCGACTTTTGGGAGGGTGTCGATGAACCTGCGGCAATTACTTCTACTCCTGCTATTGTTTTCGACCGCACTCTCTTGCGTTCCGCAACAATCTAGTTCCGATGATGACGCGGCGGACGATGATGTGTCAGCCGATAATGACGTTGGAGACGACGACGTTACCGACGACGATGTCCTCGACGACGACGCAGTCGATGACGATGTGGTCGACGACGACAGCACCGATGACGACGCGGATGATGACGTGGACGACGACTCCGCCGATGACGACGCCGTCGATGACGACACGACGGATGACGATGCGATCGACGATGACACTACAGATGACGACGCCGTAGACGACGACGCAGTCGATGACGACACGACGGATGACGATGCGATCGACGATGACACAACGGACGACGACAGTGTGGACGACGACACCGCCTCAGACTATCTCGACCTGCAATTCATCGACGGCGCGCCGGCGGGTTCCGCCGACACGATTCTGAAAATCGCCCCCGACGGCACGAAATACGTGCTTGCCCAGCGGGTACAGGCCCTGTTTCTGTATACCCTGCCGCTCGAGCCCAACTACTGGGTGGTAACGACGTTGGCGAACCACGCGACGGAGCCAGACCTGGCCATCGACGAAAGCGGCCAATTGCACGTGGTGTACTACGACGTACGGACCAAGGATCTGATCTACGGCACGAACGCCGCCGGCAGTTGGAACTGGCAACAGCTTGATAGCGTCGGCGATG
Source organism: uncultured bacterium (assembly GCA_964511015.1). GTDB lineage: Bacteria > Lernaellota > Lernaellaia > Lernaellales > Lernaellaceae > FEN-1099. Next base: position 19,895 of record CAZEDX010000017.1, read on the forward strand.
TCGGCCAAGGCGCGTCCGTCGCGGTCGACCTGACGGGCTCGGTGCATGTGGCCTACTACGACCGGACCAACGGCGACCTGAAATACGCGCAATACAGCGACAACACCTGGCACATGGCAACGTTGGATACGAGCGGCAACGTGGGCGCCGACACCGATATCGCCACCGATCAAGGCGGGCATATGCACATCGTCTATCGCAGCGTGACCGATGCCAGCGTGAAGTACATCACCAACCTCGACGGCGACTGGCAAATCACGACCGTCGAGTCGGGTGTGGCGACCAGCGGCCAGACATCCATCGCCGTACAGAGCAGCGGCGAGGCGCACCTGAGCTATTTCGTCGTGAAGAGCAACTACCACGGCACCTGGCACTATGCCACCAATGCCGACGGCAACTGGTTCGCCGAAGAACCTGAGCCGAACTACGCCTACAACGGAGAAATCGAGCGGAACGGACAATACAACACACTGCTGTTGGATGCAGACAACCGCCCCAACGTCGCCCACGGCTATGTGTTCGACGGCTACTCCTCACTAACTTGTGCCGTCAGTGTCGCCGTACGAGAGAACGGGCAGTGGACCGACAACACTGCCGATCAGGGCCATATGGATTTCTCCGAACCATGGGGTGTCGACTACTCGGGGCCGGTCAATTCCCTGGCCATCGACTCGGCGGGGGCTCTGCACCTGGTCTACTGGCATAGCCAGGATGAAGGTTGGGCCGGCTTGCGCCAGGCGGTGAACAGCGGCAGCTCCTGGTCCAAGTCGTTCGTCACCACCATCGGCGGCAACTGCGCCGAATCGGTGCTGGCGCTCGACGAAGACGGAAACCCATATGTCGCCTACCAGTCGGACCGAGACCTGTACCACGCCTCGAATCTTGGCGCCGGCTGGAACGTGAACCTCTCGGCCGAGGGGAGCTATTACTACTATATGTACAACCGCGAAGAGATGCAGTATGGGCTGAGCACTTCGATCGCCTACACTTCGTCCGGGCCGGCCATCAGCTCCATGCGCTATTCCTACTACTACGAAGGAGACGAGGACAATATGCTGTGGTGGGAGCACGCCTTGTGCCTCGGCCCGGGCGACGGCGTACTCGACATCAATGGTTGCGGCGAAACGGCCATCGCGGCCGATCCGGCCGGCTCGTTCAAGATAGCCTACTATCCCGCGCCGTTCAGCTCAGGCCCTCCCTGGTTAGACGACGTGTCTGCGACAACCATTCTGATCTACGGATACCCGACCTCCGAAACGGCGGTGACCGATGCCGAAGGCCGGGTCGCGCTCAAGATCGACGCCGATTCCAAGATGCATCTGGTCTATCATGCCACCGACGATACGGTGAAATACGCCACCAACCGCTCCGGCGCCTGGGTCGCCGAAGTGGTGGACACCCTGGCAGGCCCTGGCGGCGCCACCATTTCTCTGATTCTTGACGAAGCCGGCTACGCCCATGTCGGCTATTGCGACAAGCTCAACCAAACCCTGAAGTACGCCACCAACGAGTCCGGCACGTGGGAAGCCTTCACGGTGACTGACTCCTTCGACACGAACACGTTCCTGTCGCTGGCGCTCGACAGCCGGGGTTACGCGTACATCGCCTACTACGACTACGACAACAGCCGCGCCCAATTGGCGACCAACGAAACCGGTTCCTGGGTCAGCCGAACGCTGGCCTCCAAAAACGCTGGATACTACATCCAGTTGGCGATCGATGGTTTCGATCAAGCGCACGTTGTCCTGGTCAAAAACGCCGCCGTGTACTACGCCACGTTCCCAATCGACACCGAGGAAAAGAGGAAACCTTTGCCCGACAGGAGGGCGGAGCAATGAAGAAACAGTTATGGCCGGTGGTAATTGTGCTTCTTTCGGTCCTGTTCATGGGTGCGCTTTGCAGCCCGGTCGAGGATGATGATGACGACAATCAACCCGTCGACGACGACGCCGATGATGATCTGTCCGATGACGAATGCCTCGACGACGATACGCTCGATGACGACAACGTTGATGATGACGCCATCGACGACGACAGCGCCGATGACGATGCGGATGATGACGTGGACGACGACTCCGCCGATGACGACGCCGTCGACGATGATGCCGTCGATGACGACACGGCGGATGATGATACGGTCGATGATGACACAACGGACGACGACGCCGTAGACGACGACACGACGGATGACGATACGGCGGACGACGAGTCCGGCAACGTCCACGTGGTCGATCTCGGCGACAGCCCTTTTTCTCTGCGCCACCCCAGCAACGAGACCGGAGTGTGGGTCGCCACCGATATTGACACACCGACCGATTTCCATTGGTACACCTTCAAGGCGGTGATCGCGGTCGCTGGCAACGGCGACCTTCATGTCGCGTACGGATTCTACGATTACGCCGACCAACCGGTAGTGCGTTACGCTGTTCGCCACGAGGGGGTGGTCGATCGAAGATGTGCCAAGCAACGCCGCGTTGGACTTGACCTTCGCTCTCGACACCGACGGGCACGCGCATCTCGGGGTCGCCGACATCTACAGCCTGTATTACGTCACCAACATCGGCGGCGCCTGGCAGAGCTTCGTCGTTGATGAAGGCGTGGGGTTCGGCGGCTCGTTCACGGCAGCGGCGTCCGGCATCGACACCGCCAGCAACGGAACGGTGTCCATGGTCTACAACCGCGATGGACTTTTATGGCACGCCCAGATTGTGCCGCCGCAACCGTCGCGATAGTGTTTTCGTCAGGCGACCGAAGAACCATATTAGGGAAGTAGCGGCCAAGGGGGGCGACGCGATGAGGTCTTGGACGAGGTTGTTTCTGCTGGCATTGATCTTCGCCTTCGGTTTTTCTTGTGGTGGTGAAAACAACGGCGACGACGACGACGAGGCGCCAGACGACGAATTGGACGATGACGCAAATGACGATGCAAACGACGACGATGCCGCGGATGATGACGCGGTCGACGACGACACCGCGGATGATGACGCCGACGATGATTCCGTTGACGACGATTCCGCCGACGACGACATCAGCGACGATGATACCGTCGACGATGACACCGCCGATGACGACACGGCCGACATCTACGCCGACCTCGAACCCACCGGCGTGGTGCTGAGCGAGGCTTTTGGCATTTCCAGCCACATGGCCGGTGGTCTGGCGCCCAACTCGATACGTGACCTCGAAACCGATCACCTCGAAGAGATGGGCGTGATGCAGATCCGGCGCGACTTCATCTGGTCGGACATCGAGCCGGCCAACGACACCTGGAACTGGGATCAGCCGGACGGCTTCTACCAAGAGGCGATCGACCACGACTTCCAGTTCGACGCGTTGCTTGCCTACGGCAATCCGTGGGCGATGCCGGGTGGCTCGCCGTCGGAAATCAACCCGGCCGACTGGGCCGATTTCGCCGGCCAAGTCGCCGCGCGCTACTGCGACCGCATCAAACGCTACGAGATCTGGAACGAAGAGAACGCCTCACGGTTCTGGACGCCGGAGCCTGATCCGGATCACTACGGCTTGCTGCTCGAAGCTGCCTACGACGCGGTGAAAACCGAATGCCCTGACGCCGAGGTCATCTTCGGTGGCTTGTCCCCCTGGGCGGAGCTGGAAGTGTGGAAAGGCGTCTATCCGTTCTTCGGTGAAGTTGCCGACGCGCATCCGGACATCTGCGACTCGTTCGATGTGATGGCGATTCACCCCTACACGTTTGCCCAACAGCCGGCGCCGGAGTTCGACGTTTCGATGCTGTTCATCACGCTGCCTGACATTCTCGGCCAGGTCGATGAGATCCGTGGCCGGATGGACGACGCCGGCTGTGGTGACAAGCCCCTGTTGTGGACGGAATTCGGTTGGCCCAGCTACCTCATCGGCCGGCCGACGCAGGCGCAGTACCTCGCGCGCGGCATCTTGCTGGGCGCGAAAGCCGGCGTATCCGGCTTCTACTGGTATACCTTCTGGGACGGCTCCGGCGGTGCCTGGCCGCCGACCGAAGACTACTTCGGCCTCTTTTACTATCCGCCCGAAAACAACGAACCCAAACCTGACTACTACGCCTATCTCGGGTTGATCAACTTGGTGGGCGATCTGCGCTACGCCGGCGATCTGTCACCGGCCTTGGAATTGCCGGAAGACGTCTATGCGCTCGCGTTTGCCGACGAAGATCTGTCGCGCATCGTCGTGGCCACGTGGGACGGCCGCGAGCCGGGCAACACCACGGAATACGACCTGCCGTTCCCGGCCGGCGCGACAGCCGCCACGGTTTACAACCTGGAGGGCGAAGTGGTGACCGTCATCACGAACGATCCGATCCAACTGCTCGTTCAGGGTCGGGTGATGTACGTGGAGTTCTTGCGGTAAGACACGCGCCGGCGCATCATGCCGGCGTCAACTTGCTCTTCAGCTTTTCCGGTAGCGGCGCCGGACCGGCGGCGTTCACGCAAACCAGGTCGAGATCGGCTTCCGTGCAGAGGTCTTCGCCGCGGCGAATGCGCTGATGAAAGCGCAGGCTGCGGCGGCCGACTTTTGTCACGGCGGTTTCCACCACGACACGTTCGTTGTAATGCAACGAAGCGTAAAAGCGCACGCGGCACTCGGCCACCGTCAGATGGAAGCCGAGCGCCACCAGATCGGGGTAGGGGAAGCCAAGCGCCCGCAAGTAGGATTCCCGGCCTTGCTCGAAAAAATGGAAGTAGCCGGCGTGGTATACGCCGCCGCCGATGTCGATCTCATAGAGCGGCACCGTCAGAACCAACTCGTCATGGTTGAGGCGCTTCAACGGTTGGACCTCGTTTGATGAGTTTGTCCGGAACGCCGAGGAACCGCACCTGGGCGCTGTCGAAAAAGTTACGACGCGGGAACTCCAGTGTTCGCCTCCCGGTCCGCGCGGCGCCGAGCGGCCAATTCCAGGGCATCGCGAATGTGGCGCAGTAGAATCTCCGGAGTAAAGGGCTTCTGCACGAACAGGGTGCCCGGTTCGAGAACGCCGTGATGGGCGATGACATCGTCGGTGTAGCCGGACATGTAGAGCACTTCCAGATACGGGCAATGTTTCCGCAGTTCCTTGAACAGGCGCTTGCCGTCGACGCCGGGCATCACCACGTCGGTCAGCAAAAGATCGATGCGCCACTCGTTGGCACGCGCTAGCGCCAGCGCTTCGGTTCCATCACCGGCGGTCAGCACCTGATAACCCTGGCGGACCAGAATGCGGCGGGCCAAGTCCCGAACCATCGGTTCGTCTTCCACCACCAACACCATTTCCTGACCGCGAGGGAGCGGCGCCGAAGGCAGATGGACCGCAAGCGCCTCGGCTTCTTCCTCAGCGCAGGGGAGATAGATGTGGAAGGTGGTGCCGCGGCCAACCTCGGATTCGACCCGGATGGCACCGCCGTTCTGCTGCATGATGCCGTACACAGTGGACAGGCCCAAGCCGGTACCCTTGCCCATCCCCTTGGTGGTAAAGAAGGGCTCGAACATCCGCTCTATTACTTTCGGCTCTATGCCGCAACCGGTGTCACTGACCGTGAGCAGCACGTATTTGCTGCCGGTAATTCCCGGCAGGACATAGCTACGGACGCTATCGATCACTACATTGTCGGTTGCGATGGTCAATTTCCCGCCGTCGGGCATGGCATCGCGCGCGTTGACGGTGAGGTTGACCAGCACTTGTTCCAACTGGCTGGGGTCCACCCGCACACGGCATAGCTCCCGCGCCGGTAAGAAAACCAACTCGACGTCTTCGCCGATCAGGCGCTGCAACATCTTGCCCCACTGACCGAGCAATTCGTTGACGTCGATAATTTTCGGATCGATGATTTGTTTCCGGCTAAAGGCGAGCAATTGCGAGGTTAAGGACGCCGCTCGGTCGGCCGCACGGCGGATTTCGGTCAGTTCGTCGACCAAGGGGCTGTCCGCCGGCAACGAAGACAGCAGCAACTCGGCATAGCCGGTGATCCCGGTAAGAATGTTGTTAAAGTCGTGCGCGATGCCGCCGGCCAAGCGGCCGATCGCCTCCATCTTCTGCGATTGGCGGAATTGTTCTTCGAGACGCGCCCGCTCTTCGGCCGCTTTTTTGATTTCCGTGACATCGCGCACCGTGGCCTGCACGATGGTGCGTCCCGGCAAAATGCATCTGGACAACAATACGGTGGCCGGGAAATCCTCGCCGTCGAGACGCCGGTGTTGCCATTCGAGAATAACTTCCCCTTCCGTCATTGCCTTGTCGATCATCTCCCGCGCCTTTTCTTCGGAGGGCCGGCCGTCGGGCTGGCGCGGGGGAGACAAATCCCACGGCGACAACACGGTCAATTCTTCCAGGGAGGAGGCGCGGAACATTTCCCGGGTTTTCTGGTTCGCGGTACTCAAATGCCAATCGGGCAATTCGATGGTCATGATCGCATCGCGCGACGCATCGAACAGCGTTTTGTACCGCGTTTCGCTGTCGCGTAGCGCCTCTTCGGCGAGCTTGCGTTCGGTGATGTCACGGGTAAGGCCGATAATTCCGACCAGGTTCGCTTGATCGTCGAACAAGAACGACAACTCGTTCTCCGTCCAGATTAACGAACCGTCCTTGCAGTATTCCAACCACTCCGCCGAGATGACCCGGCCGGGTTCAATGGGTTTCCTTTTGCTTTCGGCCTCAAAGAGTTTTAATGCCTGGTCCAGGGATTCCGGAGTCAGCACCTCGGCCGGGGTTTGGGCCATGGCCTCCGCCACGGTGTAGCCGCGCACGCGCTCGACCGAAGGGCTGATGAAGGTAAAGCGAAGATTCAAATCCGCCGTCCAAATGATGTCGGCCACGTTATTCGCAATCAATCGGTAGCGTGTTTCGCTTTCGCGCAACGCGGCTTCGACGCGCTTGCGTTCTTCGATCTCCCGCCACGACCGATGCAGCGCCTCGTCGAGCAGGCGTAGCGACAGATTCAATGTGCTGACCGTGATGAACATGGCCAAACCGAACTCGACCCAGCGAGAAATCGGTGGCGCCGGAAACGGGCGAGGCAACGGCACCTGGAAGAGCTCGCACAACAACGCTATCGTGACCGCCAAAAATCCCAAGGCCGCAAAGATCACCGTAGCCCGTCGACCCAGCAATACTCCGGCAAAAACCGCGATAGCAATAAAAAACACGACGTTGATGCTATAGATGCCGCCGGACAGGAAGGTCACCGCAGAAAACACCAGCCAGATCGAGGCCAAGGCAAAAACGCTGGCGGCAAACAACCGGCCTGATCGTTTCAGAACTCTGCTCGCCACCACAATGGTCAGCAGGGCCACCACCACTATCAGGCTAGGGATCTTGGCGGCGTAGGCCAGCGGCAACGCCAATAGGCCCGAAACCACAACAAAAGCCAGTACAATGTTGAGGAAATGCTGAAGCACACGACTGCGCCGCGCCGTTTCGTCATCTCCCGGCGCCGCAGGCATAATAAAAAACTCTCTCAGCCACGACTTCAAGGAGCCTTGTGCCTGCCCTTCTTTTTTTATATCGCCGCGCCTCCACGAGGCGCTTGACGCCCAAAGAAACCGCAGATCGACCTTTGCACTTTACAACGACCTCTGCGTCCAGACAATATTGACACCGAGTGTCGCGCGGGTCGCACCGGCCGTTTCGAGGAGTTTGACGACACCCCGCCGATACTGTTTGATGGCACCACAACTGAATCTTGGGAAAAGGCATGGGCCATGAACATTTTGGTTCCGCTCGTCATTTCACTGCCGTTGCTCATTGGCGCCTATTTGATCTATGCAAAGTACATCGACCGTTTGTTCAAAAAAGACGATTCCCGACCGACACCCGCCTGTGAATTCTGTGACGATGTCGATTTCGTTCCGACCAAGCCTTTCGTGTTGTTCGGCCACCACTTCGCCTCGATCGCCGGCGGCGGCCCGATCATCGGCCCGACCCTGGCCCTGTTGTATGGCTACCTGCCGGTTTGGTTGTGGGTGTTATTGGGCTCGGTGTTCATCGGCGCGGTGCACGACATGACCGCGCTTTTCACCAGCGTGCGTGAAAAAGGCCGCAGCATCGCCGAAACAGCGACCGCCACCTTGGGGCGGACCGGAACGTTTCTATTTCTCGGCTTCACCATCATCATGCTGCTGATGGTCACCAGCGTATTTCTCAAATTGACGGCGGCCAGTCTGACCAGCCTGGTGCCGGTGTCGGCGCTGGAAGTGACCGCCGGCAATCTCCCGGTGCGAACGGTGGTCGACGGCGGCGTGGAAAAGTTCGTCATCGGCGGCATCGCCACCACCTCCGTGTTCGTCATCACCTTGTTCGCGCCGCTGATCGGGTACCTATTGTACAAACGCAACATCGCGGTCTGGTTGGCGTCGTTGCTGTGCATCACCGTCGGCGTGGGCGGCGTGATTGTCGGCTTGCACTACCCGGTTCAGATCAGCCCCGGCGCCTGGATGATTATTCTGTCGATCTACACCATTTTCGCCGCCGGCATTCCGGTCTGGCTGGTGTTGCAGCCGCGCGATTTCACCAATGTGTTCCTGCTTTACGGCGGGATGGCGATTTTGCTGATCGGTTCGATTTCCGCCGGCTTCCAGAGCGCGACCTTTACCGCCCCGGCGTTGAATGTCGCCCAGGGCTCGTCGACCATCGGCCCGCTGTTTCCGCTGCTGTTCATCACCGTCGCCTGTGGGGCGATTTCCGGCTTCCATTCGCTCGTCGCCGGCGGCACCAGCGCCAAGCAAATCAGACGCGAGTCCGACGTCCGCATGGTCGCTTACGGCGGCATGGTGCTGGAAGGTCTGCTCGCTTTGTTGGTCATGATCGCGGTAGCCAGCGGCTTCGACTTCACTCACTACGTGAACATCGTTCACCCCGCCAAGAACGGCAACCCGATTCTCGGCTTCGCCATGGGCATGGGCGGCCTGATGCAGAAAGGCTTGGGCATCAATCCGATTCTCGGTGCGGTGTTCGGCATTCTGATGGTCGAAGGGTTCGTCGTCACCACGCTCGACACCGCGGTGCGGTTGAACCGCTACCTGTTCGAGGAACTGTGGGCCGTGCTGTTCAAGCAGGTGCCCCAACTGATGAAGTCGTATCTCTTCAACGCCTTCCTCTGCGTCGCGATGATGTACGGCCTGGCGCGCACCAATACGATCATGGACCTGTGGAAGATCTTCGGCTCGGCCAATCAGTTGCTCGCGGCGCTGACCCTGATCGCCGTCGCGGCCTGGATGTACCTGCGGTCGATGAAGAGCTGGATCGCGGTCTGGCCGGCTGTGTTCATGCTGATCACCACCATCGTCGCACTGGTGTGGGTGCTGTTCAAATCCTACATTCCGCAGGGCAATTGGATCCTCTGCGCGGCGGACGTGCTGCTGTTGGCGTTGGCCATCGGCGTGGTCTCATTGTGCGTGAAGTTCCTGCGGCAGCATCGCCAGGCCAAGGCGGCGGCGCGCTAGCACATCGCCCGCCGCTCCGGCGGCATCGACTGCGGTTCGCGGTTAGGCTACGACGCCTTTGAGGTCGACATGTTCTTTGACCAGCCGCGCCAGCAGTTCGACCTTCGCCGTGTCGGTCTTGGTCATCAACGGCTCTACCAGGTCCACTTCCTGCGCGGTGCGGAACGTATCCCACGACACCAGCAACAACGGCACGTTGGCCGCTTCGGCCCGCGCGATGATGTTCGCCGGCGGCAGAATGTTGTTGGTCAACACCAAGCACGACGCACCGGAATCCAGACCGGCGAGGATCATGTCGCTGCGGTCGCCGCTGGTGATGATCAGCCGCTCGGGCTTGTTGAAGGTCGGGTGCTGCATGACGGCGTTGACCGACATCGCGCCGATCAGCACGTGCCGCACGACTTGGTCCAGGCCGTTCTCGCCGGCGATCACCTTCGCGAACAACCGGTCGACCAAAAAGCGGACGGTCATGCCGGTTAGCTCTTCGGCGAAGGGGATCATGCCTAGCACCTTGGTGCCGGATTTTTCGATGTCTTTGCGCGCGCTGCGCCGGAAGTCGTCGAGGTCTTGCACTTTGTTAATAATTACCCCGGCGAAATCGACATCACCGGAGCCGAAGTATTCCTTCACAAAAACGATGTCGTCGAGCACTTCGTCTTCGTTACCTCCGGCCACGAGAATCAATTTGGCCTGTAGCGTGCGCGCCAGCGAAATGGCATCGAGGTGCACCGATGCGCCGTAATGCATGGAATTGCCGGCTTCCACGAACAACACCGATTTGTTCGCGCCGGTGGCCGCGGCTTTCTCGCGCAGCTTGGCCTGGATTCCGGCTTCGTCGTACATATAGCGTAACTTGGCGTGTTCGAAGCCGAGCGAAATCTCTTCCGGCCGCTCGTCGATGAACAGCAACTGGGTGAGCAGTTCGGAATCGTAGTCCCAAAGTCGCTTCTTGCGATAGAGCAACCGGTCGCCCAGCGGCTTTAGGTAAGCACAAGACTGTTCCAGCGCCTTGGACAGACCGATGATGACGCTCGTCTTCCCGGCGTTTTTGTGCATGGACGCAACCACGATCTTATGCATGACGAGCTCCTTTCGGGGGATAGAGCAGAATGCGCATGTCCACCGCCTTCACCCCGTGGCCCTGTTCGTAGACCACGAGGGGGTTCACCTCGATGTCCGAAATAGCCGGACAGCCTTCCAGCACGGTGCCGACCCGCAATACCGTGTCGATGATGCCCTCGATGTCTTTGCGTTCCTCGCCGCGCAGGCCCAGTAGCAACGGATAGGAACGGATTTCCTGGATCATGCCCAGCGCCTCGGCGCGATTGATCGGCCAGGCGCGGAACGCAATGTCCTTCATCACTTCGACGTAAATGCCGCCCAGCCCCACCATGACCACCGGCCCGAACGAGCCGTCGCGCCGTCCGCCGATGATGGTTTCCGCGCTGCGTTTAACCATCTCGCTGACCTCGACGCCGTCGATGCGCGCGCGCGGGTTGTAGGCCCGGCAGTTGTGCATGATAGCTTCGTACGCCGCGAGGAATTCGGCGCGGTCATCCAGGTCGAGGGCCACGCCGCCGGCGTCGCTTTTGTGCACGATGTCTTTGGAAACGATCTTCATCACGACCGGGTAGCCGATGGTTTCCGCCAGCTTCACCGCCTCTTCGAGGTTGCGCGCCACGCCGCTTCGCGGCAGCGGCAACCCCGCGGCCAGCGCCACTTCCCGCGCCTCCTGCGCCAGCAGGAACGTGCGGCCGTCGGCCTGCACGCGGTCGAGCACATCCCGGATGCGCGGCAGGTCGACCACCGAAGAGTCGAACGGCGGCGGGGCCGGGGCGGCCGCGAGCTTCAGGTTGCGGTAGTGCTGGTAGCTGGCGCCGAGGCAGGACACCGCCTGGTAGACGTCGCTGTAGACCGGCACGCCGGCGGCGCGCAGGCGGGCCAGACAGGCCACGCTCTTCTCGCCGCCGAACAATGAGTAGACCGCCGGTTTCTCCTGGCCGTGCATTTCGTGGATGCGTTGCAGGGTGTCGGCCAATTGGTCGATGTCGAAGGTGGCCGTCTCGCAAGCGAGGCAGACGATCGAGTCGATTTCTTTGGTGTGGAACGCGATTTCCAACGCGGCCTCGTATTCCTTGGCCTGGCCCTGCCCGGTGATATCGACAGGGTTTTTGGTCGAGCCGTAGGCCGGAGTCACCGGACCGAAGGCCTTCTTCAGCGCGGCCGTGTCGTCCCACAGGCCCACGCGGTATTTCTCGCACGCGTCGGCCGCAAGCACGCCGATACCGCCGCCGTTGGTGACGATCACCGCGCTGTCGCCACGCGGCAGGGGGCTTAACGAAAGGAACTTGCACCAATCGAGTGCTTCCTGAATCGTCTCGGCGCGCACCACGCCGCATTGGCGCATGATGTCGGAAAAGATTTCGTCCGCGCCGGCCAGCGAGCCGGTGTGCGAAGCGGCAGCCATCGCTCCGCGCTTGGAGCGGCCGGACTTGATGACCACGATCGGCTTGCGTCGTGTCGCCTGTTCGAGCGCGCCGACCAGCCGGTCGCCTTCCTTGACGCCCTCGACGTACATCAACACAACCTTGGTCTGGTCGTCGGTCATCAGATACTGCAGCAGGTCGGCTTCATCGAGATCGCATTTGTTGCCCACCGAAATAATGGCGGACATGCCGATGTTTTCGCTTTTGGTCTTGCCGATCATGGCAATGCCCAGCGCGCCGCTCTGCGTGATAATAGCGACGTGTCCGGCCCGGATGTCGGCCGGACCGAACGTGGCGTTGATCGGCGCGGTCGCCGAGTAGATGCCGAACACGTTGGGGCCGAGCAGGCGCAGGCCGCCCTCGCGGGCCAGGGCGACGATCCGGCGCTCTTCCTCAAGGTTGCCGACCTCGGAAAAACCCGAGGTGATGATGGAGGCGAACTTGACCTTTTTCTCGACGCATTCCTGCACCGCGGCATAGACCGCCTTGGCGGGAATCACGATCGAGGCCAGGTCAACCTCACCTTCGATGTCGGCCAGCCGGGCATAGCTACGCAGGCCGTCGATCTCGGCGGCTTTCGGATTGACCGGACAGATCCGGCCGCCGTAGCCGCTGGTCCGGATGTTGTCCAGCAGTTTGTGCCCGATCTTCCCGGGTTGCGCGGACGCGCCGATGATGGCGACCGTGCGGGGCTGGAACAGGTGCCGCAATTCACTAGCGGTGTTCATTTCGCCGTCCTGAACGTCATCTTGAGTTCGTACAGGCCTTCCGAGACGGATTTGACCAGGTCGGGGAAGGCTTTTTCAAACACATGCAACATGGGTTTGTTTTCCACCAGCACTTCGGCCGTGAAGCCCAACAAACCCTGGCGCTTGGCCAGGAAGGTCAGATACTCGAGCAAGGCCGAGCCGATGCCCCGGTTATGGTAGGAGTCGCGCACGGCAAAAGAAACCTCGGCGGTGTGCGTGCCGGGGTTGATGCCATACTGCCCAACCGCGATGACCACTTCTTTATTGTTCTCGTGCACGATCGCCAGAATGACCATCTCGCGCGTGTAGTCGATGACCACGAATTCCTGCAGCCGTTCGTGCGGCATGTCTTTGCGGGCGGAGATGAAGCGGCGGTACATGCTGTTGTCGGACAACGAATAGAAGAAGTCCTTGAGCAGAGGTTCGTCGTCGATGTTGACCGGCCGGAAGTGACATTCGAAGCCTTTGCTGGTCACGGTGATGCGCTCTAACTCGGCCGGGTATTCGCCGCGCTTGCCGGGGATGAAGGCCTGATCGGCGTAAATCAAATTGTGCTTCTTGGCTTCGTCGATCAATTGCGAACGGAAATCGGGGTGAGCGATGGAGATCAGCTCCATCGCGCGTTCGCGGATGTTCTTGCCATGCAGATAGGCAATGCCGTACTCGGTCACCACGTAATGGATATCGCCGCGCACCAGCGTCACGCCCGCGCCTTCTTTCAAGAAAGGTACGATCCGCGAAACGGTGCCGTTCAACGCCGTCGAAGGCAGCGTGAGAATCGAACGGCCGTTGCGGGCCAGCACCGCGCCGCGCATGAAATCGGCCTGGCCACCGACACTGCTGAAGAATACGTGGCCGATCGATTCGGCGGTCGCCTGGCCGGTCAGATCGATCTCCAACGCCGCGTTGATGGCGACCATGTGGTCGTGCTGCGCGATCACCCGCGGATCATTGGTGTAATCGATGGTGCGGAATTCCACCGCTGGGTTGTCGTGCAAAAATTCATAGGTGTCGCGGTGGCCCATGCAGAATGTCGTCACCGCCTTGCCGCGATTGACCGTCTTTCGCGAGTTGTCGATCACGCCGAGCTTCATCAATTCGACGATGCCGTCGGAGATCAATTCGGTGTGCACGCCCAGATGCTGCTTGGTGCGCAAGTTGGCGATGATGGCGTTGGGCGTGGCCCCGTAACCGACCTGAATCGTGTCGCCGTCTTCCACCAGTTGCGCTACGTTCTTGGCGATCGCCTGAATCGCTTCGTTGTCGAGCTCGGTGTGGAACTCGAGCAACTCCTCGTCGTAGGGCACCAGATAGTCCACATCGCGAATGTGGATAAAACCGTCGCCGTGCGTCCGCGGCATGCGCTTGTTGACCTGGGCGATGACCAGATCCGCCACCTCCGTCGCCGCTTTGACGATGTCCACACTGATGCCGAGGCTCATGTAGCCGTGGCTGTCGGGCGGCGAAGTCTGAATCAGCGCCACGTCGATCGGCACCCGGCGGCGGTAGAACATGTCGGGCACTTGGGACAGGAAGAGAGGGGTGTAGTCGGCCGCGCCGCGGTTGATGGCTTCGCGCGTGGTCTGGCCGATGAAAAAGGAATTGTGGCGGAAATTGTGGCGGAAACGGTCGTCGGCATAGGGGGCGATGCCCAGCGACCAGACGTGGAACACCTCGGCGTCGAAAAACGCCTTGGGGTTCGAGCGCACATACTCGATCAGGGCGGAACTCAGATACTGCGGTTCGCCGCAAGCCGTGCCGACGAATATCCGGGCCCCCCGGTGGATTTTGTCGAATACACGGTCGATGGGCAGGAACTTTTCCGGATACTGCTGGCTCATCTCATTCAGCCGGCGTTTTGCCTCAGCCTGATCCAGCATAGCCGCCCCCTTCCGTGCACTCCCCGCACACCAACAAAGTAACTCCTCACCGCCCTCGCTTCCGTGGGTAGTTAGACACGCGGTTGAAAGGTTGTCAAGAAGCCGAAGCAGGCTTGGACATTACGTATTTGGCCCCGGTCCCCCTCAAGCCAAGGGCGCAAGGCCTGCTTGGACCGGCCGGACCGCCCCCGTATCCTGATGTTGGGTTTCTGTTGTACAACATTGCCATGAACCGTTACCGCGCCGAGATCTTCGATTGGTGCGCTTTGGGGACCCTGACTGCCCTGGTCTACTCCACGCTTGGCGTGGCGAGGACGGCATACGACTGGCTCGCGCACCTCGGGTTGGGAGACGTGATGCGACTGGGCATGTTGGCCGCGGTGGTGGCCGTGCCGGCCGGCATCTCCCTGTGGCTGGTGTTCGTCGCGCGCACGCGGCGACCAGCCCATTTCCTGGGGTTGGCCGCATTGGTCGCAGCCTATGCCTTGGCGTTGGTCTGGCTGGCAAAAATGCCTATCGAGCGCATCCATCTACTGGAATATGGAGCCGTCGGACTGCTGGCCTTTCGCGCCCTGCGTCACCGGTTCGAGCGGGCAGACCAGGCGATTCTTGCCGCGCTGGTGTCGTTGAACGTGGGTTTGGGTGACGAGTTGATTCAAGATCTGCTGCCGCGCCGTTTTTACGACACCAAAGACGTTCTTGCCAATTGCCTCGCCGCGTTGTTGGCGATTGCCGCGGCTGTGATCGTCACCCGGGCCCGAGCCGTGACTGTTACTCCGCGTGCATCCTGACCAACATGCGAGGTGATGATCGCCATTTCGTGTTATCCTGTTCGGGAAACGTGACGAAACCATGAATATGACGCGCCTGTCCATGTTGCTGGTCATACTCGCCGCGGTGATCGGCGCCGCCTTGGCTTTGCCCCTGCAGATGCTGCCGCTCGGACCCGAACAGTCGTTCTACGCCGTGGCGGCGCACCTGATGGATCGCGGCGCGGTGTTGTACCGCGACATCGTCGACGATCACCCGCCGGGCGTTTTCTTGTGGTTCGCGGCTCTAGGGGAAATAGGCGGATCCGCCGATGAAGCGGCGCGAGTGGCCCAATTCTTGTGGTTGCTGGCGATTTGCGTGATCGCGGCCATGCTCGCCTACGAATGGACCGGGCGGGTGGCCGCCGCCGCGGCGGCCTGCACGTTGCTGGCGTTGGCCCAACTCGGCGGCGGATTCATGTATTCGCTGCGCCCCGAGCGTCTGGCCGGTCTGCCGCTGTTGTTGGCCTGTGGCGCCTGGGGTCGGCCGGGACAGCTCCGGCATGTGTTACGTGCTCCGTTGGCCGGGCTGGCGCTGGGTGTGGGCGCACTTTTCGACTGGTCGTTCGCGGCAGTCGCACTGACCTGGGTCTGCGTAGAGCTGGCGGCACAGTGGCCCACCGGTTGGAAGACCGTCGGCCGTGACACGCCGTTGCTGGTTCTCGGTTGCATTGTTCCACCGGGCTTGTTCATCGGTTGGCTGTTGCGCACCGGGGGGTGGGATGCCTTCCTGGCGGCGCAGGCCACCGCTCGCCTGCCCGCGGATGGGAGCCAGATCACGCTACTGCTCGTCACCGCTGTCATGGTCTTGCTGGCCGGACTGGCGGCACAAAACCAACTGGAGCGCCCTGTCGCTGGGTGGCTGGCCGCCACGTTGATCGTGCTATGGGCGGCCGGCGAACCGCGCGCGCGGACCGGTCTGGTTTCCGCCCTGCTGACCTTGTCGGCGGGAATCGGCATCGCCGGTGTAGGCGGTTGGTTGGCCGTTCGTGTGAAGCGCAGGTGGGTGTATCCGGCGGTGTCAGCCGCATTGTTGGTGGCGGTAGCCGTCACCGGTCCTTGGACCGCCGCCTACGACCAATGGCGGCAGTTCGGCGACTACCTCGCCGGCGAGCCGGTGGTCGGCCCCAAGCGCATGTTCGAACACCGCCCGACAGGCTACTCATATCCGGCGGTGCGCGATGCGGCCACGGTATTGGTGCGGCGCTCGCCGGGGGGCGGTAGTCTGCTGGTCTGGGGCGACGCTCCCGGCCTGTACCAATACAGCGGCTTCAAACCTGCCACCCCCTTGGTCAGCGAACGCGTGTTGCGCTATGGAGACGACCGCTTCCGCCGCGCGGTCTTCGACACACTCGACAATCGTCCGCCCGACATGCTGGTGCTGGCCGACATCCCCACGGCTCACGGAGCCGCGCCGCTGCCGGTGGAGTTCCAGGCCATGGATGACCAGGTCCGGCGAATCGCCCGCGACCGCTATCAGCCGATCGCGCGCCTGGAAAACTACCGGCTCTTCTCCCGCGCCCCTTAAAGCATTGTCCCTCCCGGCCACTTCGTGACATAATCGCCGCCTCGGTGGGGTCGGACAGAACCGAGGAGACAATGACCGAACGGACCACCCAGCGTTATGCCGAAATCGACCTGCTCAAGGGGTTGGGCTGCGCGTTGATGCTGATCGGGCACGCGATACGCTTGAAGATGCCCGCGCCGGGCGTCGCCGACAAGATCATCCTGCACATCATGGATTTCTCGGGGCCGATGTTTTTCTTCGCCTCGGGCATGAACGTGATGACCTTCATCGAGCACAACGACAAGAAACCCGGCTTCGACGCCAAACGCTTTTACATCTGGTCGGCGGTGGTGTTGTTCTTCCTCGGGTTCACCTACAACTTCAACCGGGCCAGTCTCGGTTTCATGGACATTTTTCAGGGCGTGGCGGTCGCCACAGTCGGCGTCTACTTGTTGATGCGCACGCGCTTGCCGACCTGGGCGCACTTCATTCTGGTGGCGTTGATCTACGGCTTCTACGCCCAGTTCCGCGTGCGTCTGGAGTTGAACCAAATCGTGCCCAATTTCCACGAGATGCGCACCTCTATTCCGCCGGGCGCCGATATTTTGTACTTCCTCAAGAATGCCGTGTTCCGCACGTTGATGAAGAGCCTCGGCCCTGGCCGCACTTGGCTGTTCGTCAACTTCTCGCCGTTCTCGTGGGGCACGTTCTTCTATGTCGGCGCGTTGTGTTACCGCAGCGTGGTGCAGCGCAAGAAAAGCATCTGGCCATGGGCGATCTTCTTCGCCGTGTTGTTCGTGACCGCACCCTGGGTGCTGCACAACGTGTTTGCGCCGGGCAAATCGCTGCTCGACGCGATCTTCCTGCCCAGCTACCTCGACCTCATTCTGCGCGGCATTCCGAGCTACGTCATGATGACGCTCGGCGGCGCCGGCTTGACCTACCTGCTGATGCGGCGCTTCTACAAGGGCGCGGACGCGATTAAAAACCGCGTCGGACACTGGCTGGCAGCGCGGTTCGAACTACTGGGCAAGGAAAGCCTGTTGTTCCTGGTCGTGCACTGGTGGGTGCTGGATACGATCGTTATGCTGCTAAAGATCGGCAACACCTTCGTCCGCGGCGCCGGCGGCACGGCCTACGAAATCGACATCTACGCGCGCGCCGCGCTGACGCTGGTCGGTACGTTCATCACGGTGCCCTGGTTCGCGCGCCTGCGCGACCGCCTCAGCCGGACCGGATCCTTCGGCACCAAGATCGCCGTCTTCATGGTGCTGACGTTCTTCTTTTCCATCGTGTTTATTCTCTTCTCGCCGTCCTTCGCGCACTACCTCACGTACGGCGCCAGCTTCGGCTTCGCTTTCGTCTACCCCTATCTGCGGGGGAAACTGAGGAGGAAGTACACGAAGCCAGTGCAAAGTGAAGAGTGAAGAGTGGGGCAAGCGCAACAGGCTTGGCAAACAGATGGTGGCGCTTTTACGTTCGGGCCTTTGTCGTCACCAAAATCGCAGAGAGAATCCGACCGATCTGCTCGCATTCATCCACGATACTGTTGAGTTTGGCAGCGGAAACCATGCCGTTGTCTCTGTGCAATCGCAGCCAATAATGTGTTTCGCGCGCCTCCCGGTACGCAATGCGCATCTTGGCCGCGAAATCTCGGCGGCTGTGCGCTCCTTGCGCCTCCTCGACATTCGCTCCGATCGACGTGCCCGCCCGCAGCGCTTGGCTCACCAAGGCGCGTTCTGTCCCTTGCCTCCGCATGGCGTTGCAAGTTTTGATGATTCGTAAGGCAAAATCATAAGGCCGCGGTACAATACTCGAAGCAATCTCCATAACTCTTCCTCCAATGATCTCTTACTCGTCACTCTTCACTGTTCGCTACTACCCCGCCGCCCCTTTGATCTTCACCTTGCCGTCTTCAATAACGACCTTCAGGCGGACGCGGTTGCCGAGCTTCTTCTCCAGCAGCGGGCGCTGCTTGTCGACCGACTGTTTGAACGCGTCGAACGAAATCGATGTGTTCTCGCCGGTCACGCGGCGAGCTTCGATAAATTGGGAGTAGAGGCCGCGCAATTGTCTATCTTCAGCACTGGCCGGCGCCGGCCGCGGTTTGGGGGTCGCCTCGGCGCTCGGTCGCTTCTGTTCGACTTCTTTCGTGTCCGGATTGATGCGACCTACGCGCATGTCGGCTTTAAACACGTCAGGCCGGTAGGTGCCCGTTTCAATTTGCAGTACGATGCGCGCCCAGTAACGGCATAAGGCGATGAAGGAATTCGACAGCGATTGCGCCCGGAACTTGAGTTGCGTGTTCGGCACGTGCATCGCCAGCGCCTTGTTGATGGCGTCGGAGAGCTTTTCGCGTTCGAGAATCGGTTCGCGGCGCAAATCGCCCTTGAAGTAGAGCTCGTAGTCGCGCTTGAGCTCTCGAATGCGGGCTTCGATTTTGTCTAACGCTTCCGCGTATTCCATCGAACCGACCTGCCCCTGCTCGCCCCATGGTTACCGTGGGCTATCAATATAATACGCCGCCGACGGGCCATACAAGCGGCAGATGCGGCGCGCGCGATCGCGCGGATCAGCCCAACTGCTCCAGAATCTCCACCGCCGAACGCACGAGGCCGGCGCAGATCGAGGCGCGGTAGCCTTTTTCCCGCGCTTCCCGGCGGCCGGCGTCGGTGCTCAAGTCGCACGGCAGAAGTTCACGACACGAGATCGAGCCGTGCCGCGCCCGAAACCGTTCGATGAAATCCTGACCCGCGGGGTAGACCAAGTCACGCTTGCCTTGGTGGCGCAGTCCCAACACCATGAGCGCGCCGGTGACCGCGCCGTAGATCTCCGCCCGGCGCACGATGCCGCCGCCGAACGCGCTAGCCACACAGCCGGCCAATTCGGCGGAAAGCCCCTAGTCAGGGCCAAACGCTTTAAGAACCGCTTGTGAACAGTTGTGTTCGTGGGCAAATAGCCAGAGGGCCCGTTCGGCCAAATTCAGAGGCTTGGCGCTTTCGCCCATGGTTGTCTCTCCCTTGTTGATGGGAGCATTATAACCCGAGGGATTTCCCGGGCAAATTCAATCGACAAGGCCAAGTTCGTTTCCCACTCGTGCCCTCGATGGCGCTCGTTATAAGCGGCTCCGGTACCCGGAAGCGGAATCCCTTCACAAGGCCCCATTCTTTCTTGACACACTCCTATCGCTCTGCTAGCTTTATGAATGACGGTTCATTCAGTGGGTATGCGACAAGCTGAAGGACCGAGAGGTATGGGTTCCAGCTCCTGGATTTAGCGGATACGCCTGCCATCCGCCTAGCGACGGAACCGGCGATCCGTTTTCGCCTCGCGGCATTTTGGGTGATGAATGACCAACGCCAAAAGCAACGGCCAAGCCAAGGCCCGCGCCAACACAGATAAACACGACAAGATTCTCCGTGCGGCCATCAAGGTATTTGCGAAGAACGGTTTTCACAACTCGAAGATCAGCCAGATCGCCAAAGAGGCGGGAGTGGCTGACGGTACGATCTACCTATACTTCAAGAACAAAGACGACATCCTGATCAAGGTGTTTGAAGAGCGGCTGGGGGAAATCAACCAGTACCTGGTCGAACAGCTCAGTCGGGTTGATGATCCGCCCGACAAGCTGCGGCTGTGCATTCGCACCTACTTCCAGTTGTTCGCGCAGAACCGCGCGCTGGCGGAAGTCGTCTCGGTCGAGTTGCGGCAAAGCCACAAGTTCATGCGCGAGTATGTGCCGGTCAAGTTCGCGGAGTACCTGAACATCATCAGCCGTGTGGTGCGCGACGGCAAGGACCGCGGCGTGTTCCGGGCAGATATCCTGCCGGGCGTGATTAAACGCGCTCTATTTGGGGCTCTGGACGAACTGATGGTGTATCTGGTAATGACGCCTGTACCGAAATACGAAATCGAAACACTCGTCGAGCAGTGCTCGGCGCTGTTTTTACGGGGTTTGAGCGCCTGACCGCAAGGTCAGGACCGGGGTACAAACATTGACCCATTAACGAGGAGGTCTGCAGTGAATATTGTCGTGTTGTGCAAGCAGGTTCCCGACACCGAGAGTAAAATCAAGCTGCTCGGCGACAACAGCAACTACGATCAAGAGGGCATCAAGTGGGTGCTCAACCCCTACGACGAATACGCCGTGGAAGAAGCCCTCAAAGCCCGTGAAGCCGGCAAGGCCGCCAAGGTGACCGTGCTGGGTCTGGGCCCGAAGCGCTGTGAAGAAGCGCTGCGCACCGCCCTGGCGATGGGCGCCGACGACGCGATCCACATCGAAGACGCCGCGTTGGATGGCGCCGATTCGTTCGTCGTGGCCAAAGCCCTGGCCGGCGCGCTGAAGGGCGTGGACTACGGCATCATCATGTGCGGCAAAGTCGCCGTTGACGACGACATGGCCGCCGTGCCGCAGATGCTGGCCGAACTACTGGGCATCGCCCAGGTGACCGTCGTGTCGAAGGTCGAGATCGACGGCAACAACATTAAAGCCAACCGCGACATCGAAGGTGGCGCGAAGGAAGTCGTGGCGGCGGCTGTTCCGGTGCTGCTGTCGGCCACCAAAGGCTTGAACGAGCCCCGTTACGCCAGCCTCCCGGGCATCATGAAGGCCAAACGCAAGCCGTTGGCGAAAAAGACGGCGGCGGATGTGGGCACCTCGGCGGCGGAGAACAAGACCAAGTCCGCCAACTGGTCGCTGCCGGCGGCGCGCGCGGCGGGCAAGGTGTTCAAGGACGGCGAATTGGCCGATCGCGTAGCCCAGGTGGTCAAACTCCTCCGCGAAGAGGCGAAGGTTCTTTAAAACATCCTCCCGGCCTGGACCGGGTTCGAAAAGGAGAAGGATATGTCGAACGTTCTGGTTTTTGCTGAACTTCGCGGCGCGGAACCGAAGAAGGTTGCCTTCGAAATGCTCAGTGCCGCCAAGCAGATCGCGGCTGGCACCGGCGGCGCGGTGATTGCCGCAGCCATCGGTGACGGCCTGTCCGGCCTCGGGGCCAAGCTCGGCGCCTACGGCGCGACCAAAGTGTTCGTGGCCAACGGCGTGGCCAAGTACAACACCGAAGGCTATACCAACATTCTGGCCGGCCTGATCAAGCAGGAAAACCCGGCGGTGGTGCTGCTCGGCGCGACGGCGCAGGGCAAAGACCTGGCCCCGCGGCTCGCGGCCAAGTTGGGCACCGGCCTGGCTTCCGACATCGTCGGCTTCCGCATGGACGGCGCCAACTTCATCGCCAAGCGGCCCGTGTTCGCCGGCAAAGCTTTTGCCGAGATCTCCTTCCTCGCAGCTCCCGCCATCGCCACCGTTCGGCCCAACGTGTTGCCGGTCGGCGCGGCCGACGGCGGCGCCGCGGCGGAAGTGGCCCTCGCGGCCGACCTCGGCTCACCCAAGGCCCAGATCGTCGAAATCGTGGCCGGCGCCAGCAAGCGCCTCGACCTGACCGAAGCCGAGCGCATCGTGTCCGGAGGCCGCGGCATGAAGGACAAGGCCAACTACAAGATCCTCGAAGACCTGGCGGACGTGATCGGCGCCAGCGTGGGCGCGTCCCGCGCGGCGGTCGACGCCGGCTACGCCGATGTGTCGATGCAGGTCGGCCAGACCGGCAAGACGGTCAACCCGACCCTGTACATCGCTTGCGGTATCAGCGGCGCGATCCAGCACCTGGCCGGCATGCGCACCAGCAAAGTGATCGTGGCCATCAACAAGGATCCGGAGGCCCCCATCTTCCAGGTGGCGGACTACGGCATTATCGGCGACTTGTTCGACGCGGTGCCCCTCATGACCGCGGAAGCCAAGAAGCTATTGGCGTAAACAGATCGTGGGCAAGCCCGCGGGTGGAACCGGCCGGTTCCGCCCGCGGAGTTCCAGTTGTGAGCTTCAACCGTTAAGGAGAGCAACCAATGAACGAGCACGTTGCGCAGTCCGGCGTTGAACGTCTACCCATGTGGGAGATGTACGGCGGTTTCTGGGCTTTGACGCGCTGGATCATCTACGGCCTCGCGGTCGTGGTGATGGCGATCTTCGCCTACGGCATCTGGCAACGCGTCCGGGCCTATCGCATGGGCCGCAAGGCCGAAGGCGCGCTGGACAACATCGGCCAGCGCATTGGCGACCTGGTCCGTTACGGCATCGCGCAGATGCGCGTAATCCGCGAAACGTACCCGGGCGTTTTCCACCTCCTGATGTTCTGGGGCTTCGCCGTGCTTTTCTTCGGCACCGCGATCACCGTGCTGGATGAGGACTTCTACCGCCTGGTCGTCGGCGAGAAGTTCTTGGTCAACGGCACATACATCGGCCTCTCCTTCCTGCTCGACGTGTTTGGCCTGCTGGCGATCATCGGCCTGTTGATGGCCCTTTATCGCCGCTATGTGACCAAACCCGAGCGTCTGGACAACAAGCAGGAAGACGCCTCGTTGCTCGTTCTGATCCTGCTCATTCTCGTCACCGGGTTCCTAACCGAAGGCGCGCGCATCGGCGTGGTCGCCGGCAGCAAGACCGGCTTCGAATACGAAGCCGCGAGCTTTGTCGGCTACGGGCTGGCCAAGGCATTCGGCAACAGCCCGGGCCTGCACAAGTTCTTCTGGTCGCTGCACGTGCTGATCAGCTTCGCCTTCATCGCGACGCTGCCCTACACCAAGGGCCTGCACATCTTCTCGACCCTGGCCAACATCTTCACCCGCACCCACGGCCCGAAGGCCAAGACGCCGACGATCCCGCGCATGATGGAGCGGATGGAAGCCGGCGAAGAGATCGAGATGGGCATCAAGCGGATCGACCAGATGACTTGGCGCGAAATCCTGCAGACCGATGCCTGCACCCGTTGCGGCCGCTGCCAGGCGCAGTGCCCGGCGCACAACACCGGCAAGCACCTGTCGCCCAAGACGTTCATTCAGGACGTCAAGGAACACTGGCTGGCCGAGTGGGCCAAAAAGCGCGACGCGAACCTCCAGGCGCAGCCCGCGCCGGCGGAAGGCGCCGCCCCGGCCGAAGACGCCGGCCCGTTCCTGCTCGAGGCCGAGGCCGCTTGCCGCGCTTGCGAAGGCGGCACCGGCAAGATCAAGTCCCAGGTCCTGTGGGACTGCACCAACTGCATGGCCTGCGTGAACATCTGCCCGGTGTTCGTCGAGCACGTGCCGTTGATCAACCAGATGCGCCGCGAACTGGCGATGGAATTCGACGACTCCGAGAAGGCCTGCAAGGACTTCTTCAAGAAAATGGACACCAACGCCAACCCGTGGGGCATGAACCCAAGCGACCGCATGTCCTGGACCGCCGAAGTGGGCGCGCCCAGCGTGCTGGAAAAGCCGGATTACGAATACCTGTACTGGGTCGGCTGCATGGGCGGCTATGATCCGCGCGCAATCAAGATCGGCAAGGCGTTCGTGAAGATCCTGCAGGCCGCGAATGTGAATTTCGCGGTGCTCGGCGAGCTCGAAATGTGCTGCGGCGACAGCCTGCGCCGCCTGGGCAACGAAGCGAGCTTCCAGGCCCTGGTCACCATGTTCAAAGAGAACATCAAGGGCTGCAAGATGGATCCGACTTTCGCCGGCAAGAAGGTGCTGGTCACGTGCCCGCACGGCTTCAACACCCTGAAGCACGAGTATCCGGAATTCGGGTTCCAGTGGCAGGTCATTCACCACACCGAATTCATTTACGACCTGATCAAACAGGGCAAGCTGAAGCTGCGGGGCGGCAACGGCCACACCGCCGTGTTGCACGACTCCTGCTTCCTGGCGCGCTACAACGACATCATCGATCAGCCGCGTGAGATTCTCAAATCCTGCGGCCTGAAGATGGTGGAAGTCGAGCGCTCCCGCGACCTGACCTTCTGCTGCGGCGGCGGCGGCGGTCGGGCGTGGCTGGAAGAGCACTACGAACCCGAGAAGGGCATCAACCGCATCAACTTCGACCGCACCGACGAACTGCTCAAGGCCGGCGCCGACAACATCGTCGCCGCCTGCCCGTTGTGCATGATGATGTTCGACGAGGCGACCAAGCGCAACGAATGCGAAGCGCTGATGGTCAACAAGCGCTTGCTCGACATCGCCGAAATCGTGGCGGAGAGACTCGAAGAGCCGAAGGCGAACTGATCCAAGTCTCGTGACACCAAGGGGCGCGGCACGCCGTGCCCCTTTTTTGTCCCCCGCCAACCGCCGTTGCCAATTTCACAGCGCGAAACAATTCACAACGCGCTGGCCCGGCCAAGTCCCGGCCCAGTCCGTCAGGAGGGTCTGTTTGCGGGGCGAAAAAAGGCCTTTTAACGGAAACTGGCCTCAACAAAATCAACCATTTACCAACCGCGAAACCGGTCGTTCAGCAGCAGGTTTGCGGTGTTTCGACTCTAGAAAAATCAACGAGTTTCGAGCCGTATGAGAGGCAAGACACCAGTCGTTTTGCACCAACAACAATACGTTCGATCACTCACGCAATAGAGCCAACCCGTGACGCGCTTCGCGCAGCAACGAACCCGACCACAGCCCTGACCAGAACCGACGCGCCAGGTAACCCGGGCGGCGATAGAAGCGCCGCACCGCTTCGTCGCGCAGGCGCAGCAACGTCGCGCGGTCCAGCCCGTCGGCCAACAGCCGCGTCTCGGCGGACGAGCCGTCGGCCACGCCGTCGCCGGCCATGTCCAGCGGTGTGCCCGGACGCGGCGCCGCGAGATTGAAGCTTGCATAGACCAGCGGCAGGCGGCAGGCGAGGTCGATCGTCCGCCGCACTGACGCTTCGTCTTCGCCCGGCAGGCCGAGCAGAAAGTGGCCGCCTACTGGCACGCCGGCGCAGCGCAGCTCATGCACGCCGGCCGCGAAGGCGTCCACAAGGGCGCCGCCCCGCAGGCGTTCGACCAGTTCGGCGTTCGCTGTTTCGATGCCGACCATCGCCATCTCGCAGCCGGCCGCGGCCAGCGCTCGGGCCAGCGCCGCATCGACGCGGTCGGCCCGCAGATAGGCGACGAACTTCCAGGGCCCGGTTTGCCGCATCAGCTCGAGCACGCGCTGGGTGCGCGCCGGGTCGGCGTTGAAGGTCATGTCCTTGATGAACAACGCGCGCACGCCGTGGGCCGCGAGCCAACGCAGCTCTTCGGCGAGATTCTGCTCGTCGCGCACGCGGTAGCCAACGCGGCCGCTGTTGCAGTACGCGCAGCGATGCACGCAACCGTGATCGGTCATCACCGTCGCGAAGCGCGGCGGCAGGAACGGATGCCGATAGGGCAACTGCCAGACCAGTTCGTGCGGCGGCAGCGGATAGTGGAACGGACCCGCCGGTTCCGCGGCAACTTCGCCCGGCAACGTCAGCCCGTCGTGCGTCTCCCGGCCGGCCAAATGATCGCGGAGCCCTGCTCGGGAGAAGTCGATGAGGATGCCGGCGACGAAATCAAGTTCCGCCAGCTTCTCCGTAGCCCGAAAGCGCACCAGATCGCCGGAGAGAAAAAGCCGCGCGCCGGTGCGCCGCTGGGCCTCGCGCCAGAAGGCCAGATCTTGCGGCGCCGCCGCGCCGACCAACCCGACGATCGTCTCCGGGCGAAGCTCGTCAATCTGATTCAGCGCCTCCGGCGGCGAGGCCGGGGTGACCGCGTAGTCGCGCCACCACAGCGAATGCTCCGCCTGCAGCCACGCGCCCTGGACTAGCAGATCGATCGGCGGCCAAGCGTAGCCCGCTTTGCTGGTCGACGAGCAGTAGTAGTCGCGCATGGTGGGGCGGGCGGCGGGCGGATTGCAAAGCAGCACCCGGCTCATGGTTCGTCCCACGGTTTGCCCGGCCGTTGCTGAATGCGGGGCAGTTCGCCGGCAATGAAGTCGGCGTCTTGCGCAACCAGACACGGCTTGTGCCGGCCGTCGAACCAGCGCACGCGGCCCATGCGTTCCCAGATCTCGCCCACCGGCTCACGCAGCAGATTGCCGAACGAGCGTTGAATCACGGCGCAAGGCATCACTTCACCGTAAGGCGTGACGTAGAGCTTCTCCGTGCCGGCCGGACAGCCCTGGCGCAGGTAGTTCGTGCTGCCTTCCCAACGCACGTGCGGCAGGCGCAGCACTTCGGCGAAGGCCTTTTCTTCTTCCTGGCCGGCGAGCGCGGGCCGGTCGCACCAGTTGCCGACGGCGTAAGACAAGTTGACCGTGAGCGTGCCACCGAGGCTCCGGGCCAGCTTTGCCGTGCGCAGCGCCCGGCCGTCGAGCGCGTCCTCCTTGGTGAGGATCGTCGTGAACCATAACTCCATGCCGGCCGACCGCACCGCCATCGCGGCGCGCACCAGCGCATCAAACGCGCCGGGGCAGCCGCGCCGCTCGTCGTGCGTGGCGGCGTCGGGCCCGTCCAGACTGAGCGTCACCATCGCCGTTCCGGCCGCAGCCAACTGGCGGGCACGGTCTTCGTCGAGCAACAGCGAGTTGCTGGCGACGGTCACCAGCAGGCTGCGGTCGCGTGAGGCCTCCGCGATGATCTCGAACAGATCCTCACGCAGCAGCGGCTCGCCGCCGGTCAGGTTGACGAATAGCGCGCCCAGATCCGACAGATCCTGGATGGCGCGAATCGCTTTGTCTTTCGTCATTTCGGCGCGTTGCTCTTCGATCAAGCCCTTGGTCAAGCAATGGCCGCAGTTGAGTTGGCAGCGGTAGGTGACGCAGAACTCCACGCCGCGCAGCAGGCGCCGCTGGCCGCGCATCAACCGGGCGTAGTTGCGCGCCAGGCGGCCCATCACGCGCGGATAACGCAGCAACAGACCCAGGTTCCGGCGGTCGAGAACGTCGATGCCGCGCGACACGTCATTCTTCCTTCTTCGCGGGCCGCAACAAGGCGTCGGCCGCGGTCGGGTGTTCACCCACCGGCACCGGTTGCGCCGGCGATTTGTCGATCGGATCCACCACCTGGCGCAAGAACTCGCTGTCTTCCGCAATCAAGCAGCGGTCATGCACGTGATTGAACGGACTGCGCGTGAGGATGTCATGCCAGATGTCGGCCAACCGCCGCTCGCGGAGATTGCCGTACGAGACGTGGAGGAAGTTGCAGGGCATGACGTCGCCATAGGGGCTGAGATACAGCTTCTCCACGCCGGCCGGGCAGCCCACGCGGAAATAGTTGCTCGAGCCTTCCCACCGCACATGCGGCCGGGTGATGAACTCGCGGTGAAACGCGCGCTCCTGCTCGCTGAGCAACACGTCTTCCTTCGCCCAGCCGCCGACCGGGCAGGGTAGGTTGACCGTCAACATCACATTCTTCTCAACCGCGAGGCGCCACATGGCTTCGGCGTCGCCGTTGGCGATGTTCTGCCGTGTCAGGATCGCGCACCAGAAGACCTCTACGCCACGCGCCTGCAACCACACCGTGCCGCGCATGATGCGATCGAACAGGCCGGGAATTCCGCGGCTGGCGTCGTGCGCGGCAGGGTCGGCGCTGTCGAGGCTGATGGTAACGATCGACACGCCCCAGCGGGCGATCTGGTCGCAAATCAGTTCCTCAAGCGGCACGCCGTTGGTCGCCAGCGATACAACGGTGCTCCGCGGCCGGCACGCGGCGATCACCTCCGGCAGCTCGGGCAGCGTCAGGCATTCGCCGCCGGTCAGGTTGATGTTCAGCGCGCCGAGGTCAAGGCATTGCCGAACGATGTCCTTCATCTCCTTGACGTTCAGTCGTTCGCGGTCTTCGTGACGCAGATAGGCCGCCGAGCAATGACCGCACCGTCCCGGGCATTCGTAGGTCAGGGCGAACTCGATCCCACGAAGGCGCTTGCGACCAAAAGCCATCTGGGCATAATTGGCGGCCGCGCGTGGCATTACGCCCGGGTAGCGCATGACGTAACGCAAATGTTTCCGGAAACGGTCCCAACGACGGCTCATGGGCGGAGTGTAGCCATACCCGGCAATGGGCGAAAGAGGCGATTTTGTATTTGCTCAAAAATACCAAATCTGGTAGTCCGAACCCCGGCTATGGACAAACCCTGTGGCAATGCCGTGAAAAATGGTGTATACAACCTGTGCACAATTCCGTGTCCCCAAAACCGTGTTTATGGGCCACAGAGTTGTCCAAATGGTTGTCCAGGTCAAAACCGCTTGAACGGACGAAAGTTGCGAGGCTCCATCCACAGAAAGGTGGAGCTTCTAATACTACGAATTTCTTAACTAACTATATCCAGTTGAGGAACGGAAGACATGCAGTTCACCATCGCCAAGGATGAATTTCTCCGTGGTTTGTCGCGCATTCAGAGCGTGATCGAGAAAAAGACGACGCTCCCGATCCTCTCGAATGTGTTGATCGAAGCGTCCGGTGCGTCGGTGACGCTGGTCGCCACGGATCTCGAAGTCGGCATTCGCGGCATGTGCGAAGCGGAGGTCGAGGCCGAAGGCACGATCACTGTTCAGGCCAAAAAGTTGTTTGAACTCTGTCGCGAGTTGGACAGCGATACCATTTCACTGCGCGTACTGGGCAACGACTGGGTGGAAATCGGAGGAGGTGCATTTTCCTCAAAACTCGTCGGCCTGGCGGCAGATGACTATCCAGTGCTGCCTTCTACCGAGAGTGCTACGGAATTCACAATCAACGGCGCGTTGCTGGCTGAAATGATCGACAAGACGCAGTTCGCCATCAGCACCAATGAAACGCGCTATTATCTGAACGGCGTGTTCCTGGTCACGGCTGGCAAAGCCAAGGAGCGCGTGCTGCGGATGGTCGCCACTGACGGTCACCGCCTTAGTTTGTGCGACAAACCGCTTCCGGAAGGAATGAATGTCAAGATCGAGCCCGGCATCATCATTCCGCGCAAGGGTGTGACCGAGATGCGCCGCCTGCTCGATGAAGGCGAAGGCGACGTGGTGATCGGCGTTAAGGAACGCAACGTCGTGGTTCGCCGGAGCGGTGTAGAACTGATTATCCGCCTGGTCGACGGCGACTATCCGGACTACGACCAGGTCGTGCCGAAAAACAATGATCGCGTGGTGACTTGCCAACGCGAGAAGGTGCTGCACGCTTTGCGACGCGTGTCGATCATGGCCACCGAGTTGAACAAGGGCGTCAAGCTGTCGCTCAAGCGCAAAGGCATGGAGATCAGCAGCAAGAACCCGAACCTTGGTGAAGCCAAGGAAAACCTAGCCGCCAGCTACGACGGCGCCGACCTCGAAATCGGTTTCAATGCTCGCTATATCCTCGACGTGCTAGGGGTACTCAACGACGAAGACGTGGTCATTCAGTTCGCTGATCCGCTTTCCCCATGCATCATCAAGTCGCCTAGCGACCAAGGCTATCTGGCCGTGGTCATGCCCATGCGCTTGGAATAGATAGCTCGATGAAACGGCTCGTTGCTGCCACCCTGATTTGCCTGGCTGCGGGGCTGTGGTTCGGCGCCTGTGATGACGATGAAGAAGTCGGTGGCGGTGGCCTGGGTTGGACGGGTGATGTTGGCGTCGAGTGCACCAGCGTCTGTGGCGATCCCTGGTGCAACAACAACGACCAGATGCATTGCGCCTCCGGGTATTGTGTCGGCCCGCAAGGCGAAACATACTGTTCTGTCCCATGTGACATCGATGTCGATTGCCCCGATGATTATATCTGCACCACCAAGTGCGATTGGCAAGCGTCGGCAAACGCTATTTGCGTGAAAAGAGAAGACTATTCTTTACTCCGGGAGCTTGGCTACTGTCCCTGAGCGTGTGGTCGGCCAAAAAAGAGCCTCGCGACAGACACTTGTGAATTATGTAGATTCTCCAATATTGGGATCTTGACGAAACGCACGTGCGCAGCCATCGTACTTACACGTTAACGCGAGGGACGCGGCATGCAAAATCAGCCGGCCGGTATGAGGCCACACATCTTGTTGCTCGGACGTCGAAACGTCGGCAAATCGTCCCTCCTCAATGCATTGACTGAACAGCCGATGGCTCTAGTTTCCGATGTCGCCGGCACCACCACCGATCCGGTTCGCAAAGCCTTCGAGTTGTTGCCGTTTGGCCCGGTGGTTTTCATCGATACCGGCGGTATCGACGATACCGGTCCCGTCGGTGATTTGCGCGTTCTGCGAACCAAAGAAGAACTAAAAACGGCCGATTTTGTACTGTTGGTGGCCGAGGCCGGACGCTGGACCGAGCACGAACAACAACTGGTGAAAGAGTTGTCTCAGCGCGGGGCCGACTACCTGGTGGTCGTCAACAAGTCGGACGCCGACCCAACCTGGCGCGCCCCGGTCGATGCTTGGTACGTCAGCGCCCAAACCGGCGAAAAGGTGCGCGATTTTCGCGCCGCGTTGGCAACGCGGTTGCGCCAGGTGGTGCAGCAGAACTTCTCGGTGCTCGGCGACCTAGTGCAGGCGGGCGATCTGGTGGTGTTGGTGGTGCCGATCGACCTCGAAGCGCCCCGCGGCCGCCTGATTCTGCCGCAGGTCATCACCATCCGCGATCTGCTCGACAACGATTGCGCGGCGCTGGTGGTGAAAGAGCGCGAACTGCTGGCCACGCTCAAGTCGGTTGGCCGGCGCCCGTCGCTGGTGATCTGCGACAGCCAGGTGGTGCTCAAAGTCGCCGCCGATGTGCCGCCCGACGTGAAGCTGACCACGTTTTCCATTCTGTTTGCCCGCCAGAAGGGCGATCTGGCCACGTTCGTGCGCGGTGCCGTGGCCATTGATTCGCTGCGCGACGGCGACCGCGTGTTGGTGGCCGAGGCCTGCTCGCACCACCCGGTGGGCGACGACATCGGCCGGGTCAAGATCCCGCGCTGGATCCGCCAGTACACCGGGCGCGATCTGGTCTTCGAGCATACGCAAGGCCGGCGCTACCCCGACAACCTGAACGACTACCGGTTGGTGGTCCATTGCGGTGGTTGTATGCTGACCCCCAGGGTCATGCGAGCCCGCATGGACGAAGCCGGGGCCGCTGAGGTGCCGATCACCAATTACGGTGTTGCCATTTCGTTCGTGCAGGGAGTGTTGCCGCGCGTGGTGGAACCGTTCGGGGGTCTCGATTCGATGCTGCGGCGCGATCAAGGGGTGAGGGGGTAGATGACGCGCATCG
>CAZEDX010000017.1:51752-60356 GCA_964511015.1 uncultured bacterium
GATATCGCGGTGCCGGAGGAGGCGCTGTGGGGCGCCCATACCCAACGCGCGCTCGCGAACTTCGCGTCGACCAGCCGGCAGACGCCGCCAGGGCTGATTCGCGCTTTTGCGCTGGTCAAGAAAGCCGCGGCGTTGACCAACCGCGAGTTGGAAGATTTCGACCCGGAAGCCGTCGATGCTCTGCTCGACGCGTGTGATGAACTGGCCGACGGCCGGTTGGCGGCGCAGATCGTGGTCGACCCGCTTGCCGGCGGCGCGGGCACATCGTTGAACATGAACGTCAACGAGGTGTTGGCGAACCGGGCCAACGAACTGCTCGGCCTGGCGCGGGGCACTTATGCGCCGGTGCATCCGCTGGACACGGTCAACCTGCACCAGTCGACCAACGACGCCTATCCCACTGCCGTACGGGTGGCGGCGCTGTGGGGGCTGCAGGCGCTTGAGGAAGCGCTGGTGGCGTTGCAGTCGGCGCTGCAAGAGCAGGAACGTGCTTTTGCCGACGTGGTCATGGTCGGCCGCACGCAACTGCAAGATGCGGTGCCGATGACCGCCGGCCAGCAGTTCGGCGCCTGGGCTGAAGCGCTGGCGCGCGATCGGTGGCGCGTTTTCAAGAGCGTCGAACGGCTGAAGGTGGTCAATCTCGGCGGAACCGCCATCGGCACCGGCATCGGCGCACCGCGCGCCTACATCTTTCGCGTCATCGAACATTTGCGCGCCCTGACCGATCTGCCGCTCTCGCGCGCGGAAAACCCGGTCGAGGCGACGTCGAACCAGGACGCCGTGGTCGAAGCGAGCGGCATCTTGACCGCGCTGGCGGCGAACCTGTTGAAGCTGGCCAACGACCTGCGGCTGTTGTCGATGGCGCCGGTCGGCGAACTGGAGCTGCCGCCGCGGCAGGCCGGCTCGTCGATCATGCCCGGCAAGGTGAACCCGGTCATTCCGGAATACGCGGCGCAGATCGCCCTCGAGGTGATGGCCGGCCATCAAGCGCTGGCGGCGGCCATCGCCGGCGGCAACCTGCAACTATCGCAGTACTTCCCGCTGGCAGCCTGGCGGTTGCTCGACGGCCTGGCGTTGCTCAAGAATGCCGCGCTGGCGCTGGCCGAGCGTTGCGTGCGCGACATCCGCGTGAATACCGCTCAAGCCGAAACCCACCTGGCGCATTCGCTCTCGGTGGCGGCCGCGCTGGTGCCGGTGATCGGCTACGAAAAGGCCCAGGCCGCGGTGCAGCGGGCGCAGCGGGAGAAGACGGGGCTGCGCGAAGCGCTCTTGGCCGAAGGCGTGGCCGCCGAGGCTATTGACGAAGCATTGTCGCCGGCGCGTTTGCGGCGACTGGGAGAATAGCTTGACCCACGGCACGATCTCACGGGAGCAGGCTGAGCGGGCGAATCACGCCGCTTTCCTTCGGCTCCGTGGCGTTCGATAGACAGGGCGGACCAACATCATGGCGAACACATTCATCGACCCGGACAAAATTCAACAGATCCTCGAATCCGCCACCGCCGAGCCGCGGCGGGTGCGCGAGGTGCTCGACCACGCCCGTTTGAAGAAGGGCCTGAGCCCCGAACAGGTGGCGGTGCTGTTGCGCGTTACCGACGCGGACACCTGGCAGGAAATCTTCCAGCTCGCCCGCACGATCAAGCAGGAGATTTACGGCCGCCGTATCGTGCTGTTCGCGCCGCTGTACGTCTCGAACTACTGCACCAACGATTGCGTGTATTGCGGCTTCCGCCGTTCCAACCCGGCGGTCGATCGCCGCGCGCTGACCCGCGACGAGATCATCGGCGAAGTACAGGCGCTGGAAGCCGTCGGCCACAAGCGCCTACTGATGGTCTACGGCGAACACCCGAAGTACGGTGTCGAGTATATGGCGGATACCATCCGCACC
The DNA here is from genome assembly GCA_964511015.1 of uncultured bacterium. GTDB lineage: Bacteria > Lernaellota > Lernaellaia > Lernaellales > Lernaellaceae > FEN-1099. The sequence continues at coordinate 53,641 of CAZEDX010000017.1, forward strand.
GCGTACGAGGTGAAGACCGCCAAGCCCTGTGGCGAGATTCGTCGCATCAACGTCAACGCCGCGCCGATGGAAGTGGCGGAGTACCGCGTGCTCAAGGACACCGGCATCGGCACCTATCAGGTGTTTCAGGAAACCTACCACCCCGGCCGCTACGCCGAGTTGCACCCGGCCGGCACGCGGAAGTCCGACTTCGCTTGGCGGCTCTACGCCCTGCACCGCGCGCAGGAAGGCGGGCTCGATGACGTCGCCGTCGGCGCGCTGTTCGGCCTGTACGATTGGCGCTTCGAGATCCTCGGCCTGCTGCACCACGCGCTGGACATGGAAAAGCAGTTCGGCGTCGGCCCGCACACCGTGTCGTTCCCACGCCTGCAGCCGGCGATCAACACACCGTTCGCCGACCAATCGCCGTACCTCGTCTGCGACGACGATTTCAAGAAGGCGATCACCATCATCCGGCTGATGGTGCCCTACACCGGCATGATCCTCACCTGTCGCGAGAAGCCGTCGCTGCGCCACGAGCTGTTCACGCTCGGCGTTTCGCAGATCGACGGCGGCACGCGCATCGGTGTCGGCGGCTATCGTGAAAAGAAGAAAGCCATTCCGGAACGGCAGCAGTTCTCGATTCACGATTCGCGGCCGCTGGACGAGATCATCCGCGAGTTGGTCGACCTGAACTACCTGCCTTCGTTCTGCACCTCGTGCTACCGCTCGGGCCGCACCGGCGACGACTTCATGCGCCTGGCGAAAGAGGGCGGGGTGAAACACCTGTGCCAGCCCAACGCCATGCTGACGTTCAAGGAGTACCTGCTCGACTACGCCTCTCCCGAAACAAAAGCAGCGGGCGAAGCGATGCTGGCTCGCGAGTTGAAGGCGCTCGGCAAAGCAAAGGACAAGGTCCGCCGCCGCCTGGCCCGCGTCGAGGCCGGCGAGCGCGACGTGTATATGTAAGCCCGCTTATTCTTGACCCATCGGCTCCATTTGTATCAGAATGTGCTTGCACTAAACATTGAATAGCCGGAAGGCGGACCAATGAAAAAGTATCTGATGCTGGTGTTGTTGCTGGGCCTGGCGATTGCGGTGCAGAGCTTACTGGCCTGAGATGACGACGATGACGATGACGATGATGGGGCGCCGACCATCGGTCACGACGACAGCAACGGCGAAAACTGCCTGGAGTGTCATGGCGGCCACAACGGCCAGTACACCAATGACGAATGCCTGGACTGCCATTCGTATCCGTGAACATCTACTTGACCGGCGGCGCAAGAAGAGCCGGCCGGCAGTTGCACAGGAAATCAACAAAAGGCGGGAACGTTCCTCGCCCTTTTGTTTTGCGGTCGCCGTTGGTCGGTGCGAGGTATTCACGGAACGTCCAAAGTTACCCTTGACCCGCCAGTCGTCTTTGTATCAAAATGGATCAGTATTCAACCTTGAACACCTGGGGAGTTAGAGCGATGAAAAAATTGTTGATGCTGGCGTTGCTGTTGGGTCTGGCGTTCGCAGTGCAGACGTTCATTGCCTGCGATGACGACGACGATGACGATGATACCTCCTCTACTGACGACGACGTGAGCGATGACGACGCCGCGACGGATGACGACGCGACCAGCGCGCCTCTGATCCCGCACGGCGAGCAGGGCGACTGCCTTGACTGCCATACCCCCGAACACGGCTCCACCGGCGACTATTCCGACTGCCTGTCCTGCCATCAGTACGAAGGGACGGCCGCCTGATCGGTGATCGAATGAGCGAAACAGGGCGGGGATCACCCCCCGCCCTTTTCTATTGCCGCGCTTGACCAGCGTTCGCCTGCTGGTCCATGATCGAGCGAATTTTATTCAAGGCCTCGGGGGACGCGAAATGAAACGGTACTGGTTGCTGCTGACGTTGGCGCTCATCGCGATGTTTGCCCTGCAGGGGTTTGTGGGGTGCAACAAGGAAGACGACGATGACGACAACGACGACGGCCTCGACGACGACACGGTAGCCGACGACGACATCTGCCCGGACAACGCGGCCGGCGCACCTTCGCCGTCGCACACCCTGCTCGTGGGTGACGATTGCCTGGTCTGCCACGACGATGAACACGCGTTGGCTTGCGACCCGAGCCAGTGCCAGACCTGTCATCCGTTCAACTGATTCGGCGGCGCTTGCGGTCGCTGTTTGCCAGTAAGGGAAAAAGCGGCTACGGGCGGATATCGCGATAGGCCGCGCGATCGATCCAGCCTTCCAAACCGGTGGGAATGCGCACGCGCGAATACTGGTCGCGCAGTTCTATGACTTCCAGCCGCATGCCGCCGTGCACGGTGAAGGCCTCCTTGGCCTGCGGCGCGGGGGCGGTGCGCACTACCGCTTGATCCGCCACGACCACGGCTTTGTCGCGCCCGAGTTGATCGTGAATCCGCCAGGCGGCCAGCGGACCGAAGAACAGCAAGATCGCCAGACCAAGCGCGGCCAGCGTCACCACCAGCCCGCGCCGGCGGCGCAGTGGGCTCCACAACAACACACCCAGGCCGAGGACCAACCAGCCGACGGCGGCGCCGACAAGTGCTTCGTCGGCGGTGAACCAATGGGCCACCGCGCGGCCGACACGCACGACGAAAACATCGTCTGGCGGCGGCAACTCGTCGCGCTGAAACGCCTCGGCGAAGCGCAGGTTGTAGCGCAGATCCGCATCACGTGGCGCCAGCCGCAAACCCATTTCGTAGGCCCAGATCGCTAGGCCGATGCTGTTCGCGCGGTAAGCCGCGTTGCCGAAATTGAGATACACGTCGGCGTCATCGGCGCCGGCGTCGAGCGCGGCTTGGTAAGCCGCCAACGCCTCGGCCCACTTCTGTGCGGCGTAAAGCTGATTGCCGCGGTTGTACTGGTCAGCAGCGAGGGAGGCGAATGCCGGCGCGGCCATGGCGATCCACCATGCGGCCAAGAGGACTCCCACCGACCGCCGGCCGGCGGCAAACGTTTTCGCTCTGGTCCACCACAGCGCCACGTCAATGCTCCAGATCACGCGATAGATCCGCCAGCAGATCTCGCGCACGGTCATACGCTGCCTGGCGCTCTGCCGCATCTGCCGCGCGGCCGGCGAATCGGACCTCATCGGCCGAACGCCACAGGCCGAACAACGTATCGATGGTCGTGTTGTCCACCCCGCGGCTTTGCAGCAGGGCGGTCAGCTCTTCCGGCGATAGGCCGGGAGCGGCGGCGTCAAGCTTGTCGGCCACGAAGTTGAGCAACGCGCGGTGCAGCTCGCTGTAATACTGCGCGGCATCGGCCGCCGGCAGAAGCTTCTTCACCTCGGCCAGGCGGCGGTGTGCTTCTTTCAATGCGCGGCGGCTGCGCCAGGTGCCGCGGTCGGACCGGAGGCGGCCCAGGCGGGCTTGATACAGCACCACGCCCACGACAACCACGGGCCACAGACCGAGCGCGATCCACAACACGACTGATCCGGCCAGTGGTGCCGAACGAGTGCGCAACGAGGCATGGTTGCCGCGAATGTAGCGCAGGTCGCGGCCGCGCAACTCCACCGATTCCCGGCTGACCAACCCCAACGAATGCGGCTGGTTCGCCTGCGCGGCGCCGGTCGCTTTGAACGACAACGCCGCGGTTTCCACCGCGCGATAGGCCTTGCGGTTCGGATCATAGAATGACAGCCGCACCGGCGGAATCTTGTAGTCGCCGGGGGCGGACGCGATCAGCATTACCGAGAACGTGCGTTCGGCGCTGATGTTGTCGATGCCCGGCACGACGTTCGACTTGTCGCTCTGGCTGTACACCCGCAGATTCTCGCCCAGCGCCAACGGCGGCCGCTCCACCGTGTCGACGTTGCCGACACCGGTCACCTTCAGCCGCAGTTCAATCGGTTCGCCGACCGGAATCTCGGTGCGGTCGAGCGCGCCTTCGATCATCCAGTCGCCGACGGCGCCGTTCCAGTCGCTCGGCCGGCCGGCGGTCGGCACCGGCGTCACCTGAACGGTCACCGGATCGGGCCTCACTTCGACGCGCTGCTGGCCGCCGAAGAATTCGTCGAAATCCTGGAACGGGTCGAAGCTCGACCCACGCCGGCGGGTGCGGGGCAGGTCGATCGACAGCACCAACGGCCCGATGGTGGCCGGCCCCGCGGCGACCGGGAACAATGCGAACCGGCGGACCATGGCTACATTGAACGTGCCGTTGCCCACGCGGGTGTTGACGAAGGTCAGCGTGTTCGACGCCGACAACTCGGTGGCCACGAAACCGGCGAATTGCGGCGCCTCGGCAATGCGATACTGCCGCGGGTTCAAGTCGTCGCGAACGTAAATATAATATTCGACGATGATCGGCCCGCCGACCACGGTCGAGGTCGGCTTCACCGTCGTCCGCATGAAGATCGGCTTGATGCCGCCGGCGCCGTCGGTGACCGGTTTGCCGGAATCGTCGGGAGGGGCGGTCGGCGGCGGCTGCGCCGGAGAGGCCCCGGCCGGGAGCACGGTCAAATGCAGCGTGTTCGAACTGACGCGGCCGTTGCCAGCGCGCACCACGGCAGTCACGTCGTTGGATCCGGGACTCACCGCCACCAGACGGTAGCTGTACGAGTGGCTCACGGTGATGGAGCCGTTGATGATCTGCACGCTGCTGCCCGACGAAGTGCCTTGCACGCGGAAGTTCTTGAGACCTGAGAGAGTCGGCTCGCCGTCGGCCGAGCCACTGACCGACACGCTCAGTTGCAGCGAATCGCCGAGCGGCACCGACAAGTCGCTCGCCTGCAGCGTCACCACAGTCCGCTGCTGGGCGTGCGCGGGTAGCGCCAACGCCAGGGCCAGCAAAGCCAGCACCAGCACGCTACCAGTCTTGGTCGGTCGAACTCGCATTCGGTGCACCAATCTGCAACATGCGGTTGAGTTGCTCAAGCTCCTGCTCGCGGAGCGCGTCTAGTATGCGCGCGGCGAGCTCCGGATCAATGGCCTCGGGCGAGGACTCCGCCCCCGCCTGGCCGGCCTGGCCTTGCCCGTCTTGTTGCTGATCTTGTTGTTGCTGCTGGTTCTGCTGTTGTTGCTGTTGTTGTTGGTCCGGCTGCTGCTGCTGATCCTGTTGCTGCTGGTCTTGTTGCTGTTGATCCTGCTGTTGCTGCTGGTCTTGTTGCTGTTGATCCTGCTGTTGTTGCTGGTCCTGCTGTTGCTGTTGATCTTGCTGTTGTTGTTGGTCTTGTTGCTGCTGTTGTTGTTCTTTCTTCTTCTGGAGTGCGTAGGCGAGATTGTGCAGCGCATCCTCGTCGTGCGGGTTCAGGCGCAGCGATCGGCGGTAGGAATCGATTGCGCCGTCAAGATCGTTCGCCGCCAGGCGCGCATTGCCGCGATTGTACAGAGCGCGCTGCCGCAGTTGCGGGTTGGGCGTAGCCAGCGCGCGGTCATAGGCTTCGGTTGCGCCCTGGTAATTCTGCTGCATGTACATCGTGTTGCCGATGTTGACTTGAATCTCCGCCCGGTCCGGGCTGAGCTGCGCGGCCTGTTGATACGCCTGGAGGGCCTCGGTGTACTTCTTTTGGGCATAGGCATCGTTTCCTTGGCGGACAAGCGCCGAGACATTTGCGGCCCACGCCGGCGCTGCGGCGGAGAACAACAATAGCCACGCGAGCAGCAAGCGTTTCATGTCCGCTCCTTCCGGCGGCGGCCCAGCGCGCCCTCGAGCGCCAGTAGCGCGAGCGCCGGCACGAGGAACCACTGGTATTGCTCGCGATACCGGGCGATCAGCCCTTTCTTCAATTCGCGGCCGGACATCGCCTCGATGCGTTTGGCGATCTGTTCGATTTCGGTTTCGGCATAGCTGGCGGGCACGTAGACGCCGCCGGTCAGTCCGGACAAGACCTGCAGCGGCTCCGGTTCGCGCCGCGTGCGCACCACCTCACCGGCGCGGTCGCGCTTGAATTCGTTGTCGTCGCCGGGCAGCGGAATCGGCACGCCGACGTCACCACCGATGCCGACGGTATGGATGATCAGCTTCTGCTGCGCGGCGCGGCGGCCGGCCTCTTCGAACCCGCCGACCAGATCTTCGCCGTCACTGAAGATGACCAGCACTTTCTGGTAGCGGTCGTCGGCGGTGAACAGCTTGAGCGCGCCGTCGACAGCGGTCTTGAGGCCCGACCCCGGCGTGGTGACCGATTCGGCGTTGACCGCGTCGATCAGCATCGCGGCGGCGCCGTGGTCGAACGACAGCGGCCAGCGCAACGTGGACGAGCCGGCGAACGGCAGCACCGCCACGCGATCGCCTCCCAGCCGGTCGAGCAGCCGGATGGCGGCGTGTTTGGCGCGGCCCAGGCGATCGGGGGCGACGTCGCGCGCGAGCATCGAAGTCGACACGTCGATGGCCAGCACGACATCGACGCCGCGCCGCTCGACTTCGACGTAGTCGAAGCCGAGCTGCGGCCGGGCAACGGCAAGCACGAGCAGGATCAGGCCGGCGCTGACCAGCGCTTGCCGCACGGCGCCGCGGCCGGGCTGCAGCGTACGCAACAGTCGCTGCTGGTCGACGCTGGGCAGCAGTTGCGTCAGTCGCCGCTGCTGACGGCGGCCGATGAGCCAGGTCACGCCGAGGTACAGTGGAATCAGCAGCAACAGCAGCAATGCCTCGGGGTGCGCCAGCCGCATCTATTCCACCTTCCGTAGCGGCCCGCCGCCGAGCAGCAGCTCGAGGGCGAGCAAGATCATTCCGGCCCACACCAGCGGCTCGAAGCGGTCGGTGTA
>CAZEDX010000018.1:0-60299 GCA_964511015.1 uncultured bacterium
CGAATTCCCCGACGGCTCGAAAACGCTGCGGGCGAAAATCGACATGGCCTCCCCGAATATGAACCTGCGCGATCCGCTGATGTACCGTATTAAGCGCGCCACACATCACCGCACCGGCGATGACTGGTGCATCTACCCGATGTACGACTACGCGCACGGCCAGTCCGACGCGATCGAAGGCATCACGCATTCGATCTGCACGCTCGAATTCGAAGACCACCGGCCGCTGTACGACTGGTTCACGCAGGCGCTCGAGTTGCCGAACCCGCCGCGGCAGATCGAGTTCGCGCGGCTCAACCTCACCTACACCGTGATGAGCAAACGCGTGTTGCTGCAACTGGTGAAAGACGGCATCGTCAGCGGGTGGGACGATCCACGCATGCCGACCATCTCCGGCATTCGGCGGCGCGGCTATACGCCGGCGGCGATTCGCGCGTTTTGCGAGACGATCGGCGTGGCCAAAGCCGACAGCACGGTCGAGGTGGAACTGCTCGAGCATGCGCTGCGCAGCGACCTGAACGATACCGCGCCGCGGGTGATGGGCGTGCTGCGCCCGCTGAAAGTCGTGATCGAAAATTATCCGGACGGACAGACCGAACAGTTCGAGATTCCGTTCCATCCTGAAAAACCGGAGATGGGTTCGCGGCTGGTGCCGTTCAGCCGCGAGGTCTACATCGAACGCGACGACTTCCGCGAAGATCCGCCGAAGAAATGGTTCCGCCTCGCCCCCGGCGGCGAGGTGCGGTTGCGCGGCGCGTGCATTATCAAATGCGAGCGCGTGGTGAAGAATGCGGCGGGCGAAATCGTCGAGCTGCGCTGCACATGGGATCCGACCTCGCGCGGCGGAATGCCCGCCGACGGCCGCAAGATCAAGGGCACGTTGCATTGGGTATCGGCTGCGCACGCGATCGACGCCGAGGTGCGGCTGTACGACCGCCTGTTTAGCAAAGCCAATCCGTACGAGGCTCCGGAAGGACAAGATTTTAAGGTCAACCTCAATCCGAACTCGCTCGAAGTGCTGACCGGCTGCAAGCTAGAGCCGTGTCTCGCCGGCACACCTGCCGAGCGCCGGTTCCAATTCGAGCGCCTGGGCTACTTCTGCACCGACCGGCGCGACTCGCAGCCCGACAAGCTGGTCTTCAACCAGACCGTATCGCTACGCGACAGTTGGTCGAAGCTGGAAAAGACCGACGAGCCCGCGCCGAAAAAAGAAACCAAGGCCGCGCCGCCCCCGCCGCCGGCGGCCGCGGAGGGAAGCGCCGAAATCAACATCGACGAGTTCGGCAAGGTCGACCTGCGCGTCGCCGAGGTGCTCACCGCGGCGCCGGTGCCGGGCGCGAAGAAGTTGCTGCAGCTCACGCTCGATCTCGGTCCGCTAGGCAAACGCAACGTCTTCGCCGGCGTGGCCCAGCACGTGGCCGATCCGCAAACGCTGGTCGGCAAGCGCGTGATCTGCGTCGCCAACCTCGCCCCGCGCAAGATGAAGTGGGGCGTCAGCGAAGGCATGGTGCTCGCGGCGGTCGGCCCGGCCGACGGCGGCGAACACGTCTCGCTGGTCGAGGCGCCGGCAGGCAAGCCGGGCGAGCGGGTGGGCTGAGTGGGGCTTGGGGCTTGAGGACCTGAATCGGTAGCCGTTTTCTTGCCGTCGTTCAGAGTAGTATTATTGCATCACATCTAGGATCTGCTTCCGAGTGAAAACCCGGCGCCAGCCGGCGTGAGAGAGAGGCAGGCCATGGAACCATGCCGTTTGTTCCGCAAGATCGCCGCCCTTTTCGCGGTCGTTGTATTCGTCTTCGCCGGACTACTGGTCTTCGGTTTCCTCGCCCTGTTGTTTGTTGGAGACTTGCCACCGTGCGAGAAGCCGGCCAAGCGCCAGATCGCCGCCGATGAACCGCTGTATCCCGTACAGATCAAAGGGCAATGGGGCTTCATCGACCACACGGGGGCATTCGTTGTACCGGCGACTTACGAAATCGCGCGATCCTTCCATGAAGGTCGGGCGGTGGTCATGGCCGAAAAAAAGGCTGGCGTCATAGATCCAACCGGTCGGGTGATCGTGCCACTGGCTTATGACTGGGTGACCGATTTTTCCGAAGGTCTGGCCGCGGCTCGGCAAAACGATATGAATTCGGTCATTGACCAGCAGGGTCGCGTCGTCATTGCACCGCGCCCATGGCGCGTGATGCCGTTCAATGGGGGGCTGGCGCTAGTGACCATCGATGGCCCACACGAAACGTACGCCTACATCAATCGCACGGGAAAATACGTATGGGGGCCACACCCTTACTGGCGGTGGTGAGTCTTACGCCGGCTTGATCGCCGCCAGCGCCGCTTCCACCCGCTTGATCACCTCATCGCGGCCGATGAGCGCGACGGTGGCTTCGATCGGCGGGCTGGCCGACGAGCCGGTCAGCGCGATGCGTAGCGGCTGCGCCACCTGGCCGATGCCGAGCGACAGTTCCGCCGCCAGGCCTTCGATGAACGGCATGATGGCTTCCTCGCGCAGCGGGTCCTGCGCCTTCAGCCAGTCCACCAGGCGGGCCAATACGGCCGGCGAATCCGCCTTCCAAAACTTCTTCACCGCCTTCTCGTCGTACTTTTCCGGCGGCAGGTAGAACATGCGCGCCAGGTTGGCCATGTCGACCAGTGTGGTCGAGCGTTCGCGCAGCAGGCCGATGATACGCTCCAGGTGTTCGCCGGGCTTCACCGCGTATCCGCGCTCGCGCAGGAACGGCATCAGCGCAGGAACGATTTCCGCCGGCGCCAGTTCCTTGATTTTCGAGGCGTTGATCCAATTCAGTTTGTCCAGGTCGAAGATGGCGTTGCTGGCGCTCATGCCGTCGAAGTCGAAAAACTTGATCAGCTCTTCGTCAGTGAACAACTCCTGATCGCCGTGCGACCAGCCCAGGCGCACCAGGAAGTTGCGCATCGCTTGCGGCAGATAGCCGAGCGTCCGGTAGTCGAGGATGTTCGTTGCGCCGTGGCGCTTGGAGAGCTTCGCGCGGTCTTTGCCGAGCGTCAGCGGCATGTGGCCGAACTGCGGCGGCTCGAAACCGAGCGCGCGGTACAGGTGCAGTTGCTTGTGCGTGTTGGTCAGGTGGTCTTCGCCGCGCAGGACGTGGGTGATGCGCATGTCGGTGTCGTCGATGACCACGCAGAAGTTGTAGACCGGCGAGCCGTCGGAGCGCAGGATAATCCAGTCGTCCATCTCCGCGTTGTTCACCTCGACGCGGCCCTTGATCAGATCGTCGACCACGGTCGAGCCTTCATTCGGCATCTTCAAGCGCACCACGTGCGGCGCTTCCGGACCGTAGTTTTTGTCGCGGCAACAGCGGTCGTAGAGCGGCTTGCGCTTGTCGGCCATGGCTGCCTGGCGCTTGGCCTCGAGTTCCTCGGCCGTGCAACGGCAGCGATAAGCCTTACCCTCGGCGATCAGTTTGTCGGCCGCGGCCTGGTATATCGCGCCGCGTTCGCTCTGGTAGTACGGGCCGTCGTCGTACGACAGGCCGAGCCACTGCATAGCGTTGAGGATGATCTGGATGTTTTCCTGCGTCGACCGTTCCTTGTCGGTGTCCTCGATACGCAGCACGAGCTGGCCGCCGTAGTGACGAGCGATCAACCAATTGAACAGGGCTGTGCGCGCGTTGCCCACGTGCAACACGCCGGTCGGACTCGGAGCGAAACGGGTGCGAACGGTCATGCGATCACTTCCTTACCAGAGCGATGAAATGAACTTGACGCCCACCGCCAGCAGCATCAACGCGAACAGCCGCTTCAAGCCGCGGGCGTCGATGCGGGCCGCGAGGGCCGCGCCCAGGCGCGCGGTGACGATACTGCTGGCCGCGATGAAGATCAAGGCGAGTACATGCACGTAACCAAAAGCCCACGGGATGTCGCGCGTGACGGCGCGGCCGGTGATGACATAGGTCAAGCTGCCGCACAGTCCCATCACGATGATCATCACGGTGCTGGTCGCGACGGCGCGTTTGGGTTCGAAGCGGCCGAGCCACAGCATCAGCGGGATGGCGACGACGCCGCCGCCGACGCCGAAGAACCCGGCGGCAATGCCGGCCAGCACGCCGGTCACCGCGGCGACGGTCCAGGAGCGGCGCTCGGCCCCCGCGTGTTTGGTCTGCCGGTCGAAAAACAGATTCACCGCCGTGGCCACGAGCAGCACCCCGAAGGCGGGTTTCAACGAAACGGCGGTCAGACGGCTGGCGAGGTAAGAACCGCAGACCGAACCGAAGACGCCGCAAAAGGCGATCTTCAACCCGAAGAAGAAGTCCACGTTGCCCTGCCGGTAGTGCGCCCAAGCCGCGCTGCCGCCGGTGAAGACAATGGTGGCCAGGCTCGTGCCCAGGGCCAGATGAAAGGCCGGATCGGCGGAAATGCCCTGTGCGCCGAAGCACCAGGTGAGCGCCGGCACGTTGACGATGCCGCCGCCGACGCCGAGCAACCCGGCGGCCAATCCGGCGAAGACGCCGGTGAGGAGATAGAGCAGGACGTAGAGCATCGCCGGAGTGTACAGCGCCTCCACGCGCGACGGTAGAGGAGGCCGACACCAAGACGCACGACGCAATAGGAGCCCGTCTTGACTTGCCGCGTCGAATCGGGCAGACCAAGCACAGTCACGAGGAGGCAAGCATGTCCATTCTGGACCAGGCGCTCGCGGCCAAGGCGCCGTTTTTGTCGGAGTACGAGGCCAAGTTGTTGCTGGCGGAGTATGGCATTCCGGTCACCCAGGACCGGTTGGTGAAGACGCCGGCCGAGGCCGTCGCCGCGGCAAGTGAACTGGGCTTTCCCGTGGTGCTCAAAGGCTGCGGTCGCACGTTGCTGCACAAGACGGAACTCGATCTGGTCAAGGTGAATCAGCGCACGGCCGATCAGGTGCGCGAAACCGCGACCGAGCTGTTTGCGCGGCTGCCGAAAGAAGCCGACGGCCTGTTGGTCGCCCGTATGCTCGACACACGGCGCGAGTTCATCGCCGGCGTGACGCAGGATCCACAGTTCGGACCGGTGGTTGCGTTCGGCTTGGGCGGCATTTTTACCGAAACCTTGCGCGACGTCGCCTTCCGCGTGGCGCCGTTCGAAGTGCGTGACGGGCTCGATCTGATTCAGGATGTGCAGGCGCGCAAACTGATGCGCGCGGTGCGAGGACTGCCGGAAATCGACAAACAGGCGATGGCGGGGCTGCTCGCCAACCTCTCCAAACTGGCAGCCGCGCGGGCCGAGGTGGTCGAGATCGACTGCAATCCGATTCTGACCGACGGCGCACAGCCGGTGGTCGTGGATGCGCTGGTTAAACTACGCGTCTGATTCTCCACCCCAACAAACAACCAGGGGCGCGGCCGGCCGCGCCCCTTTTCGTTCCTCTCCCACGATCAGCTTACAAGCCACAGCTGTAGCCGACGCTATCATCATCGTCGTCGCCGCCGCTCGGAATATCGGCCAAGGTCGCGCCGCATAGGTCTTTGGCGCACTCGCGATAGTTGGCGCACGAGGTAACGTTTTCGTTGCCCTGGCAGCTGAACAGACAATCCCACACCTCGCTCGACGGATCGTCGTTTTCGCACATCGAGTAGGCGGTCTCGGGCGAGATCAGGCCGGAGCTGTTACTGATGGCGTATTCGCAGCCGTAGTAGATCACTTCGAGCAGATTGGCGCACCGGTCGTCGCCCAGATCGGTATCGCCGTCATCATCGTCACCAGAGCCGCCGACGGTGATGGTCACCGAGTCGGAATCGGTTTTGCCGCCGTCGTCTTTCACCGTCAGCGACACGGTGTAGACACCCGGATCGTCGAACGTGTAGTTGAATTCCTTGCTAGAGCTGATGACCTTGCTCGATTCTTCGATCACCCAGGTATAGCTGACGATCGAGCCGTCGGGATCGGAACTGTCGGAGCCGTCGAAATGCACGTCCAGCGGCGCGCCGCCGCTGGTCGGCGAGGCGTCGGCCACCGCCTTGGGCGCTTCGTTGTCGGCCGCACCGCCGTATTCCACCAATGCAGCATAGGCGTCGATTTCGCCCCAACCCAGCTTCTGGTTCCAGTTGTGGCTGGTGCCGCGCGCGGTGGATTCGATTGCGTCGCGGATCTTGGCCGCGTCGGCGCCGCCGTAGGCAACCATCAACGCCGCGGTCGCCGCCGCATGGGGGGTTGCCGAGCTGGTACCGTCGTAGGCGTAGTAGTCGACGCCGTAGGATGAATCCCACGTTTCCTGGGTGATCTCGACGCCCGGAGCCACGATGTCCAGCGCCGTGCCATAGTTCGAGAAACTGGCTTTAACCGGCGTGCCGCCGACCGAGTGGCGTTCCGTGGCGCCGACGGCGATGCAGTCGTCGTAGGCCGCCGGGTATTCGACCGGCGAGGTGCCGGCATTGCCGCTGGCAGCGAAGACGATGACTTCGTTGCTCACTGCATAGGAGATCGCCTGGCGGGTGGAACTGACATAGCCGCCGCCGCCCAGCGACATATTGATCACGTCGGCCCCGTTGTTGACCGCCCAATAGATGGCGTCGATGATGTCGCTTTCCAACGCGCCTTCGTCGTAGTCCGGAAACACCTTGCAGGGCATGACCCGCGCATCGAAAGCGATGCCGGCGCAACCGATGCCGTTGTTGGTGCGCTCCGCCACGGTGTTAGAGATGTGCGTGCCGTGGCCGATGTAGTCGTTGACGTTGTTATCGTTGCCCCAGAAATCGTAACCGGTGAGCAGGTTCTTCACTTTGTCTTCCAACCCGCTTTTACGGTAGCCGGTGTCGATCACCGCGACGGTTGCCCCTTCGCCGGTCGAAAGGTTCCAGGCCTTGTCGACGTAGATCTGGCGGAAGTTTCCCTGGTAGCCGCCGTAGTAAGGGTCGTTGGGAGTGTACGAAATGTGGTGAATATAGTTCGGCCACACGGCGCGCACGCCCGGGATTGTAGCTATTTCGTCAAGTTGCTCGGCCAGGTCGCGAGACGCATCGAGATCGACGACCGCATGGCTGACTTCCAGCATCTCCAGCGACGCAAAACCAGCGCGATCGGAGGCGAAAACGACCCGCCCTTCGATCAGGCTGATCTGGCGCACCGGATAGCCGGCGCCAGCGAGGCGTTGGGCCACCGCCGCGGGCGCCGCTACGGATTCGAATTCCACCAAACAACTGTCGGCCGCTGCACGATATCCCTCATAGGTGGTCGCCGACCGGAAGGTCGTGGCCCGGGAAATCACCGGAAAAGCTAGCAGCAGAACGAGAACGAAGAGGGCCAGGAAGCCGCGGCGCATAAGATCCTCCAAGCGGGTACGGTCGGAAAACAAAAAAGGGGCAGACCAAGCAGCCTGCCCCCGCTATTTCGCCCTGGAAATGAACGGCACCAACGCGAATGCCGGCCTAGGCCTGCATCCCCACCAAATTAGAGCACATCGTCGTCTGTCGTGTCGTCATCAACCGTATCGTCGTCGGTGGTGTCATCGTCAGCCGTGTCGTCATCGGTGGTGTCGTCGTCTGCATCATCGTCGGCGTCGTCGTCGGTGGTATCGTCGTCAGCATCATCGTCGGCGTCGTCGTCGGCGTCGTCGTCGGTGGTATCGTCGTCAGCATCATCGTCGGCGTCGTCGTCGGCATCATCGTCGGCGATGTCTGGGCATTCACTAATGTTGTCTTCCTTGGCTTCGTCCGGCTTTTCACACGCTTTGAAACCGCCGAGTGCGCAGACCGCGATAATCAACACGAGGAACACAACCATCCGTTGCAGGTAAAAACGCATCAAACCATCTCCTACGAGAAAAAAGTGGCTCTACTTCGGCTATGCCGAAACGCCCGGAGTATGGCACAATCGAAAAGGCGGTTCAAGTCGATTCGGCGAGGCCGATTTGGTTGACTTGGCGCGTCATACATCCATATAATTTCACGCCTTTTTGACGAGTTGAGACATGAGCAAGTACGAACATTCGGAAATTGAACGCAAGTGGCAAGAGCGCTGGAGCCAAGAAAAGACCTACAACCTCGACCTCGCCAGCGCGGCCAAACCCTATTACAACCTGATGATGTTCCCCTACCCTTCGGCCGAAGGTTTGCACGTCGGCAACTGCTTCGCATTCACCGGCGCCGACATCCATGGCCGGTTCATGAAGGGGCGCGGGTTTGATGTGTTCGAACCGATGGGCTTCGACGCCTTCGGCATTCATTCGGAGAACTACGCACTGAAGGTCGGCTCCCACCCGTGGGACTTGATTCCGAAAAATATCGAAAACTTCAAAGAGAAGCAGCTCAAACGGCTAGGCGCCATGTTCGACTGGGCACACCAAGTCGACACCACCGACCCGCGTTACTACCACTGGACGCAATGGATCTTCCTCCAACTTTTAAAACACGGTATCGCCTACCGTGAAACAGGCCTGGTCAATTGGTGCCCAAGCTGTAAGACCGTGCTCTCCAACGAGCAGGTTGCCGGCGGCGTGTGCGAGCGTTGCGACAGCGCGGTGACCAAGAAGAAAATGGCGCAGTGGTACTTCCGCATTACCAAATACGCTCAACGGCTGCTGGACAACCTGGACTGGATCGACTGGTCGGACGTCACCAAGCAGGCGCAGCGACGGTGGATCGGCCGCTCGACCGGCGCGGAGATCACGTTCCGCCTGGTCGGCTTTGACGAGCAGATGGTGGTCTTCACCACCCGGCCCGACACGCTCTACGGCGCGACGTACATGGTGCTGGCGCCCGAGCACCCGCTGGTGAATCAGATCACCACCGCGGCCCAACGCGCCGCCGTCGAGCAGTACGTGCGCGAAACCGCAACCAAAAGCGAAATCGAGCGCGAGGCCGAGGAACTCGACAAGACCGGCGTGTTCACCGGCGCATTTGCGATTAACCCGTTGACCGGCGCACAAATTCCGATTTGGATCAGCGACTACGTGTTGATGGGCTACGGCACGGGCGCGATCATGGCCGTGCCGGCGCACGACGAGCGCGACTTCGCCTTCGCCAAGAAGTTCAACCTGCCGATCATCGAGGTAATCAGCCCCGACGGCAGCACGCACGAACTGACCGAGGCATACACGGGCGAAGGTGTGTTGATCAACTCCGGCCCATTCACCGGTACACCGAGCCTCGAGGCGATTCAAAAAGTCACCGATCATGTTGCGGCGCAAGGCCTGGGCAAACACACAGTCAACTACCGCCTACGCGACTGGGGCATTTCCCGCCAGCGGTATTGGGGCCCGCCGGTCCCGGTGGTACACTGCGACAAATGTGGCATCGTGCCGGTTCCTGACGACCAGTTGCCGGTCCGCCTGCCCTACATGAAAGACTTCAAACCGCTCGGCACCGGCGCCAGTCCGCTCGAGTCGGTGGCCGAGTTCGTGAATACCACCTGTCCGCAGTGCGGCGGCGCGGCCAAACGCGACACCGACGTGATGGACAACTTCCTGGACAGTGCGTGGTACTTCTTCCGCTACACTTCGGCCAACGACGATACGCAGGCGTTCGACCCGGCGCTGGTGAAGAAGTGGCTGCCGGTCGATATGTATATCGGCGGCAATGAACACGCGGTGCTGCACCTGATGTACACGCGCTTTTTGACCATGGCCTTTAAGGACATGGGGCTGATCGACTTCGAAGAGCCCTTCAAGAAGTTCCGCGCACACGGCCTGCTCATTCGCGAAGGCGCGAAGATGAGCAAGTCGAAGGGCAACGTGGTCAACCCCGACCAGTACCTCGACGAAGTCGGCGCCGACAGCTTCCGCACCTACCTAATGTTCCTCGGTCCGTTCCACGAGGGCGGCGACTTCCGCGACAATTCGCTAGTCGGCGTGCGCCGGTTCATCGAACGCGTGTGGCGGTTGGTGGACGAGAACGAGATCAGCGACGAACCGCTGGCGGGGATGGCGGAACTCGGGCCGGTACACCGCGCGATTAAGAAGGTCACCCAAGACCTCGAGAAGCTGCACTACAACACGGCCATCGCCACGCTGATGGAACTGACCAACGAACTGTACAAGTGGCCGCACCAGAAACGCGAGGCGGTGGAAGCGCTGCTCAAGCTGCTGCAGCCGTTTGCGCCACACGTGACGCACGAGCTGTTCGAACGCCTCGGCCATCGCGAGATGATCGCCGACGCCGGCTGGCCGGAATACAAAGACGAGTACTGCGCGGTCGAGGAAATCGAATTTGTCGTGCAGGTCAACGGCAAGCTGCGCGGCAAGGTGATGTTGCCGGTCGACGTCGATGAGAACACCGCCTGGGAAGCGGTGCAGAGGATCGACGCGGTGCAGGCGCAAATTGCGGGCAAGCAGATCGTCAAGAAAGTCTTCGTGCCGAAGAAACTGCTGAACATCGTGGTGAAAGGGTAGCTCCGGACTAGGTCTGCGGTGGCGCTTTATCCGGCGGTTTGACCGCGGCGGCCTCTTTACGTTGCGCGACCCAACTCACAATAGTCGATACCAGAGCCAAGCCGAGCCCTGCGCCGTAGACGGTCATCAGCGGCGCGCTGCTCTTGAGCGGGCAGCCGTTGGTGCAGCCGAAATTCGCCCAGTACAGATAGCCGCCGCCCGCGCCGAGCACGGCTGTGGCCAGGTAGAGTAGTCCGCGTTTCATTTCTTCTCCGACGGATCGAAGCGCCAGATCTCGCAATTCTGGCGAAAATCACACAGCGAATACGGGTGTAAACAGCGCGCACAATCCGGATGATCGCACACCGGAATGGCGTAACGCTGACAGCGCAAACGCTTCGCCCGTTCCGGATGCCGGGGGCAGATCTCTTCCCGCCGTTCCGACACGTTCATGACCAGACTCGACTTTCGCGTTCCATGCAAACAATATGGTGTCGCGGTGACGAAATGGCAATGTGGATATGCGTTTTCCGCGCAATCACATCTGGGGGGCTTCCCCTATTCCACCTTCAGCTTGTCGATTTCCTTGGCGAGCGCGCCAATCATTTCGGCGCCGCGGCTGTGGGGGGCGTAGTCCCAGATGGTACGGCCGAAGCTTTGCGCTTCGTCGACGGCCACGCTGTAGCCGACCACGGTGTTCGACACCCGTTCGCCGTAGAACTCGCGCAGCTTGGCGAGAATCGCGTCAGCCAGGCGGGTGCGGCGGTAAAGTGTCGGCACGACCAGTGAGATGCGCAGGTCTTTCTTGCCGTAGGTTTCGCGCACGTTGCGGACGGTTTCGTCGATTTCGCTGCAGCCGTCGAGCGCCAAGTAGGTGAGGCTGACCGGAACGATGATCTCCTTCACGGCCAGCATGATGTTGATCGTCGGCAGGCCCAACGAAGGCGGGCTGTCGATGATGAGATAGTCGTAGCCGCGCAGGCCGTCGAGCTTGTTCTTCAGCTTGAGTGCGCGATCTTCGTCGGCGGCGGCAACGACTGCGAAATCGACCAGCGTCTTGTTGGCCGGTATGACATCGAGGTTCTTGATCTCGGTGGCCACGATGGCCTTGGCCGCGGGCACCGCCGGATCGGTGAGCAGCTCGAAGACTGTTGTTTCGATCTCCGCGACGCGCAAGCCGAGCGACTTGCCCACTTGGCCCTGCGGGTCCATGTCGACCAGCAGCACCTTCTTGCCGTGACCGGCGAGATACGCCGCGATGTTTACGGAAAAGGTTGTCTTGCAGCTGCCGCCCTTCTCGTTGACGAAGGCGATCTTACGCAATGCCCACCCCCGAATTTACTTTTTGCTTTTGGCCGCCGCGCGCGCGCTGAGGTTGTCGAGCCGGCCGATAATCGCGTCAAGACGCGTTTCCAGACGCGAGATGTCTTCACCCAGTGACACCACCCGGCGCACCAGGTCGTCGTAGTCGAGTTTCGTCGGGATATTCAGCAGATTCAGGCCAAATCGCAGCCGGCGATCGACCTTCTTCTTGGCCCGGTCGCCGCGTTCGATCACGCTGCGCAGGGCGTCGGCGAAACGTGGATTGGACAACAACTCTTCGGCCGCGTCCTGCATTTTCTCTTCGCTGGACGCGAGCAAACGTTGGACCGGGTTTCTGGTATCGCTCATCATGCCCACCTTGCGGAAGATGCAAAAACGGTACGTGCCGGTCGGCGGAATGTCAAGCGATAGGCGGGCCCCGGCGCGTGGCGGTGGTCGGAGCTAATTCGCCAGTAACGCCTGCGACACCAGATCGGAAAGGAAGTATACCTTCACTCCGGTCTGGTAGTGCTCGCTCAGGTCGGAGAGCTGCGTATGACAGTTCTCACAAGCGGTCACCAGCGTCGGCGCGCCAGTCGCGGTGAACTGATCCACCTTGACCTTGGCCGAGGCCATGCGGAAGTCCTTTTCGCCCATGGCGACCATACCGCCGCCGCCCCCGCAACACCAGTTGTCTTCGCGCGTCGGCGTCATCTCGACGAATTCTTCGGTCAATTGCCGCAGAATATAGCGCGGTTCTTCAAACACGCCGCCGTTGCGCGCGAGCTGGCAGGGGTCGTGGTAAGTCACCTTGCCGTCTAACGTGCCTTTCTTCAACTTGATCCGCCCCTCGCGCAGGTAACGGGCGATGGTTTCGACAAACGAAGTCACCTGGAACGGATGCTCGCCGGTCATGTACTTCATCACGCGGTAGGCGGTGCCGCACTCGCAAATGGAGACCTCTTTGACGCGCAGCCGGGTCGCTTCCTGGATGATGCGATCGGCGATTTCTTTGGTTTTCTGCGGGTTGCCGACGAACGCGCCGAAGTTGACCGCTTCGAAGTACGACAACGACCACTTTTCGCCGGCGGCGTTCATGATGGCGGCAGCAGGAATAATCGAATGCTTGCCGGCCAGCGCGACGTACAGCACGTTGGCGTCGGGAACGTCGAGCGGAATCGCGTCGGTTCCCGCCTCGCTGCGCCAGCGTTCGAGCACCTCGCCCTCGAGGTTGCGCACCGCCGCGGCGTAAGAATCCTTGGTGTCGGCGATGGTCTGGCCTTTGGCCACCGACATGTCGGCCAGCATCGACAGGATTTTGGGTTCCTGATCGGCCACGATCAGCAACTGCTTGGCGATCGACTGAATCTGCTGCGTGTCAATGCCGAACGGGCAGTAGGTCATGCACCGCCGGCAGCCGGTGCAGGTATAAGCGGTCTCGTAGATCTTCTTCAGCCAGGCGTCATCGAATTCCACTGCTTCGCCGAGCCATGGGGCCAGTTTGCCGGACAACGTGAAGTACTTCTCGTACAGCCGCCGGATGTTCTGCGCGCGACCAACCGGCGAATGGCGAATGTCGGGCGCCGAGGCGTAGACATGGCACGACTCGATACACACGCCGCAGCGCGTGCAATTGTCGAGGTACAACCGCACGGCCTGATTGAGGCGTTGTCCCAGCGTTTGGATCAGTTCCTGGCGCATTGCTTCGTCCATGGCTAGGCCCTCCGTAGGATGTTCAGCGGCACGGCGAAGAACGTGTGCATGATCTTGCTGAACGGTAGAACAAGCAGCAGCAGGTTGGCGAGCAACACGTGGATCACCAGCACCACGTAGTGCGAACTGGCCAACAACTCGCGCGGATTGGCGAAGGAAAAGTTCGCCAGGCTGGCAAAGTACTTGCCAAAATCCTGCTTGGTGAGCACGAAACCGTCAGGATTCCACGAGTTCGACCAACTGATGGTGTCGCCGGTGATGAAGATCAGGAAGAGCAAGAGCAGCAATAGGTAGTCGGCCGGCACCGAGATCTCGCGCACGGGTGAGCGGAAGCGCCGGATCAGGAAATACAGCACGGACACTGTCACCGCCACGCCGATCGCGCCGTGACCGAGCATGTGCTTCGAATCCGCCGGAGAAAGGCGGAGGCCGGGAAACAAATCGAGGTGGCTGAGAATGAGCCCGAGCATCCCCAGGTGGAATAGGCCGAGAAACACCCACAGCACCGGCTGGTGCCGCCGCACCGAAGGCATGGTGAACGCCTCGACTATGGCGGTCACCCGCGGGGCCGTCCGAGCGGGAAAGATCCTTAGTCCGTAGGGTTTCTTTGGCGCCCGGAGCACGCGAACCATGTTCCCCAATGTGCCGACGATTACCCAGGCGAAGGACAAATACACCATCGGCACGGTGATAAAATAGAAGACTTTGTCCGTCATGACGTGCGGACCGCCGTTCTACTTCAGCCGTTTGACGAAAATCTTGATGATGCCGCCGCCCTGCTCGGTGCCCAGCACTTCCTGTCCCGAGCTTTTGGCCCAGGCCGGGAAATCGGATAGCGAGCCCGGATCGGTAGTGTGTACTTCGATGACTTGGCCGACATTGACCGAGCCGATCTGCTGGCTCATCTTCACCACCGGCATGGGACAGGGAAGCCCCTTCAGATCAAGCACTTTCGCAACTTCATAATCCGCCATGACCATTCTCCTTCGTCAGATGAAAAGTTGAACGCTGGAGTCTTTTGCTTCCGCCAGGAACGTCGCCACTCCGCAAAAGTCGATGCCAGGGTAGTCGATGATTTCCTCGCGCTTGAAACCCATCAGGTCCATCGACATCTCACAGACCTTGATTTGCACGCCGAGCTGCGCGGCAATTTCGTATAACTGGTCAAGGGACGGCGCATTCTTCTTTTTCATCAGGTCCTTCATCATCGCGGTCCCCATGCCAGCCAAGTTCATCTTCGAAAGCGTGGTTTTATTGCGACCCTTCGGCAGCATCCAGCCGAACATTTTGGCCATGAAGTCCTTGCCCTTCACCCTCCCGTCGGGCTTGCGTAATGCAGCCGTACCCCAGAATGTATAGAATTGCACGACTTGCATACCCATCGCAACGGCGCCGGTGGCGATAATCATCGCTGCCAACAATTTGTCCATGTCTCCAGAAAAGACTATCATGGACAATTTATTTTCCGGACCTGGTTTCATCTGTTCGACTTTTTGCTTCAACTCGGCCAGTTGGGCTTCAAAATTCGCACTCATCGTCTTCCCCTTCCCTCAGGCGCCGTGTTTCCTTCTTCGTATGTAAATATATTGCTATATCATTACAAATGCAACAACAAAATGCAGCCTGTTTTGAGAAAGTCGAAGTCCGCAAGGAATTGATATGTAAGGCCGGCTTTCGCATACTGACGAAGAAATGTTATTAACTACATGATGTTAGACGTATAAAGGAGGGTACGGAATGCCTTGACGTCACCTAGGGCTGATAGAGCCCTTCCGGCTTCGCCCCCATCAACCCGGCCTGGTACGACCGCTCATCGACTCGAATCAGTCGACGAATGACCGCCGGGGGCGCGATGGGATAGTGCCGCGATCGGTCCAGGCAATCGATGATATGGTCCAGCCCGGCCTGCTCGGTCATCCAGTTCAAATGGTCAAATCGGGCCAAGGGAAACAACGCAGAATAGGCTCGCATCGTGCGCTCGCCGTTGACGTTGTAAAAGCCGTCGAAATACGACATCACCAGCTCGCGCAAAGACCGATAGACCGGCTCGCGATAGCGTAATGTAACGAAATTGGATTTGGCCACTGCCCCGAACAGACCGTCACGCCGGAATATCGCCAACAAGTGGTCGTCATCGCGCACGGCGCGTAACTCGATGATGATCGGCGGATACCCTAGTTGGCGCAAAGCCGCGGCCGCAAACAATGCTCCGTCGGTACAGTGAGCACGGCGGTCACGCAACACATCGCGCGGTGTCCGGTAGAACAGATCTGTGCTATAATCCACACTATCCAGAAACGCCTGTATGGCCTGTGGCGAGGAAAGCCGTCGCAACAGATTTTGCTCTTCTTTGTTCCAGCACCGATCGATGTTCCGTTTGAGGCGTTTCATTAGGCGCTCCATGGTATGCTGCACGTTGGCGAACGATAACAGTTGCCTGGCGGCGTCTCAATGCCGGCTGTTGCCAGCCCACGGCGCCGGGGAAGGAATGGGGCCACAGACCGAGTGAAAACATCCGCATACACAGGCACTTGACGGCTGGCAAGCCCGATAGGGTAACAGTCAAAGAATCGAGGAGTGGCGGGCATGGCCGAAAAAAGACGCGGGCCCGAAGTGTCTGCCATGCTGCACGCCGTCGAAGAAGCGATTGTTGCGGTCGATGCGCAATTGCTGATCACTTTCTTAAATCGCACTGCGGAACGCTGGTACGGCATGACCGCGGAGCAAGCTCTCAACCAATTCATCGGCGAACTGTTTCAAGTCGAAGACTTCCCCAACTGCTACCAAGCAATCCCTGATCTGGTACGGCGCAATGGAATCTGGAATACCGAAGCCTACCATGTCGGTGCCGGAGGGCACCGGATTGCGGTAGACTGGACCATCACCCTTCTCGACCCGTCAGATTCCAACGCGGGGTTTGTCTGCGTTGCTCACGACATCACCATCCGGAAGCAGACCGAAGCGATCTGGCACAAGATCGCCGACGAATCGTTGCAGGGGATTACCATCTCGCGCCCTGACCGGCTCGTCTACATCAATCGGGCGGCGGCAGAACTGCTAGGTTCTACACCCGAACAAATCCGGACCATGACGCTGGAGCAACTGAAAAAGCTGATCCATCCGGACGATCAACCGAAGTTGGTTGACGCACACCGCGCGCGGCTGGCCGGATTGGCCCTGCCAACCAAGTTCGAATGCCGGGCGGTTCGCCCGGATGGATCGACGATTTGGCTGGAAGTCATGACGAGCCTCATCGAACACGAGGGCGAGCCCGCCGTTATGTCAGTGGCGATTGACGTCACTGCGCGCCACAAAGCCGAAGAAGAGGTTCAACGCGATCGTCGCCAGTTCCTTGCCGGCCCAGTCGTGGCTTTCAAATGGAAGGCCGAGCCCGGTTGGCCTGTCGACTATGTCTCGCCCAACGTAAGTCAGTTCGGCTACCAGCCGGCGGACTTTGTCGCTGGTCGCATTGCCTATCTGGACATTCTTGACCCCGCCGATCGCGACCGGGTCGCCAATGAAGTGGAGCGTTTCATTCGCGCGGGTCTGCCTTCATGTTCGCAACAGTACCGACTCCAGTGTGCCGATGGCACGGTGCGATGGGTGCGCGAACATCTGGTGGTCGTCAAAGACGCGGCCGGCGTGATTACCCATTTTGACAGCTATCTCATCGACGTCACTGCCGCTCGGGAAACCGAAGAACGATTACGGAGCGCACACGAAAAACTAGCGCGGCTGGCCAATAGCGTGCCGGTGTTGCTGGCGTGGGTCGGCGCTGACCGGCGCTTGTTGTTGGTCAACCAGGCGTACGCGGATTTCTATGGCCGACCGGTGGAGGAACTCATCGGCCGACATGCGCAAGAAGTAATCGGGGAAGAAGCTTACCAACGTGCCGCGCCGCTGATGGACGCTGTGCTCGCAGGACAACACGTGTCTTTCGAAAACCGGGTGGTTGACTGTCATGGACAAGAACGTGTGGTCCTTGCCGAATACACGCCGGATTTCGATAGCGAGGGCAGGGTACAGGCTTTCTTCGCCTCGGTGCGGGATATCACCGAACAGAAACAGGCGGAAGAAGCCTTGCGACGGAGCGAAGCCAAATTCGCCGCCGCGTTCCAATGTGTCCCTTCGCCAATGGCGATTTCTTCAACCGTCGACAACCGCTTTCTCGACGTCAACGAGGCTTTTCTGCGTACGTTGGGGTATTCCCACGACGAGGTCATCGGACGAACCGCGGGAGAGCTCAACCTGTTTGTCGTTCCAAGCCAGCGTGACGCGGTGCTGGAAGTCTTGCGGCGAGAGGGGCACGCTCGCGATCAAGAGGTCACAATCCGAACCAAAAGTGGACTGTTACGCCACGGGCTGTTTTCGGCGGACCTGATCCAATTGGCCCAGCAACAGGTGTTGCTCACAGTGATGAACGACATCACCGAACAACGGAAGGCCGAAGCCGACCGCCGCCGCAGCGAAGCCAACTTCACGACCGCTTTCATGGCCAACCCGCTGCCGATGGCCCTCAGCACACCGGACGAAGGCCGCTACGTCGAGGTAAACGACGCTTTTGTGAGCATTCTCAGCTACTCGCGCGAAGATGCCGTCGGGAAAACCTCGCAAGAGCTTGGCGTCTTTGTGGACTACAACCAGAGGTTGAAGATCGTTGAAGCGATCAAACAGACCGGCCAAGTGCGCGACATCGAAGCCGACGTGCGAAGCAGACAAGGCGAAATCCGCCACGGGCTGTTTTCGGGCCAGTTGATCCATGTGCAAGATCGCGATCTGGTGTTGTTGGTCATGAACGATGTGACCGAACGACGCCGCGCCGAAGACGCACTGCGCGACAATGAAGCCCTGCTTAAAAGCCTGCTCGCCGCGGCGCCGGTGGGCATCGGCCTAGTTCGCAACCGAAAATTCGAATGGCTCAGCGAACAGTTCGTACAAATGGTGGGGTATGACCGAGAGGAACTGATCGGCCAGGATGCCCGCCTCCTCTATGAGTCCGACGAAGAGTACAACCGCCTCGGACAATTGCAGTTGTCCAAGTCGGTTCGGGATACAGGCGCGGGTGCGGTGGAGACACGCTGGCGGCGCAAGGATGGAACTTTGATCGATGTCCATATTCGCGGCAATGCCGTCAGCGAAAAGGACCTGTCCAAGGGGATTACCTTTACCGCTTTGGACATTACCGAACGCCGGCGGACTGAAGCTGCGTTGCGCGAAAGTGAAGCTTTGCTGGCCAGCGTTCTCCGGGCCGCCCCCATCGGCATCGGCTTGGTCCGCAATCGGGTTTTCGCCTGGGTCAGCGACCAGTTGACGAAAATGCTCGGCTACTCGGCGGAAGAAATGATCGGACAGAGCGCCCGTATGCTCTACGAAACGGAGGAGGAGTTTTTGCGGGTCGGCCGCGAAAAATACGCCGATATCGAACGAACGGGGACGGGGACTGTGGAGACCCGTTGGCGGCGCAAAGACGGCACAGTGATGGACATCCTGCTCAGCTCGAATGCCATCGACCCGCAGAACCTCGCAGTGGGCGTCACCTTCACGGCGTTGGACATTACCGACCGTAAACGGGCCGAACAGAAGTTGGCTAATACCACGGCGGAACTGGACCGGTATTTCAGCGTTGCTCTCGATCTGCTGTGCATCGCCGACATCGACGGCCACTTCCGGCGTCTGAACCCACAATGGGAAAAGGTATTGGGCTACTCAACGGCGGAACTTGAAGGCCGCGTGTTTCTGGACTTCGTTCACCCCGACGATGTGGCCGAAACGGTGGCCGCCATTTCCGCATTGTCAGACCAGCAAGAGGTGCATCATTTTGTAAACCGTTACCGGCACCGCAACGGTGGTTACCGTTGGATTGAATGGAACTCCATCCCCGTCGGCAACTTGATTTACTCGGCCGCGCATGACATTACCGAACGCAAGGAATCAGAAGAGGCGTTGCGCCAGAGTGAATACCGCCTGCGACGCATCACCGACAACATGACTGACATGGTCAGCCAACTCGATATTGAAGGCCGTTACACCTACGCTAGCCCTTCCCACCAACGGGTACTTGGCTACACTCCGAACGCGCTGCTGGGCACTACCGCCTTCGAATATATACACCCCGCAGACCGTACGTTAGCGCGCGCCTATTTCGAGCGGGCCCTGCAAGCGGGAATTGGAGAACCTTCACAGGTGCGGTTCCGGCATGCAGACGGGCACTACGTTTGGCTGGACGTTTCCGGTCAAGTGATGCTTGACGAGAACGGCCGGGTGGAAGGCGCCACCCTCAGTTCGCGTGACGTCACGCAGCGTAAACACGCCGAGTTGTTGTTGGAGGCTCAACGCGACCTCGCCCTGGAACTCAGTCATGCCACGGAACTGGATCAAGCCCTCCAACGCTGTTTGGATATGGCGTTGACACAATCCGGCTGCGATGCCGGTGGCGTCTACCTAGTGCAGCCTAACGGTGATCTGACGCTAGTCGCGTCGCGCGGGTGGACGACGCGATTCGAGCAAGCCTCCCGTTTCTTTGCGGCCGATCACCCTCAAGCCAAGCTGATCGCTTCCAAGCTGCCCTATTACGTCATGGCCGACCAGAACATCGACGGCACCAAAGATGCCGTGCAGGAAGGTCTTCTTTCTGCCGCGGTCATCCCGATCGTGCATACGGGCCAAGCCATAGCCGCGCTAATGGTCCATTCGCACTCCGGCGGCGAAATGCCAACGCACACCCGAAAAGCGCTGGAAGCCATTGGTACGCAAACCGCTCACGCCATCGCACGACTTAAAGCTGAGCGGGAAAAAGGGGCTCTCGAGGAACAGTTGCGACAATCACAAAAGATGGAAGCTATTGGTCGGCTGGCCGGCGGTATTGCGCACGATTTCAACAATATCATGACCGGCATACTTGGCTATACCCAGATGTTGCTCGGTGCGACCATGCCGGACGACCCGAAACAAAAGGACCTGCTCGAAATCGAACGCGCGGCCAATCGCGCCGCCGACCTCACGCGCCAGTTACTGGCCTTTAGCCGAAAACAGATCATCGCCCCCGTTGTCACCAGCCTGAACGAGATCATCGAACATTCCCGCCGCATGCTTGAACGCCTGATCGGCGAGGACATTGTCCTGTTGACCGAGCCGGCGCCTGGCCTGTGGCCGGCCCGTCTCGATCCGGGCCAAATGGAGCAGGTCTTGGTCAACCTGGCGGTCAACGCCCGCGATGCCATGCCCAAAGGCGGCCGGCTGACAGTAAGAACGGCCAACACCTCCCTGGACACTGAACACGCCCAGAACATCCCCGACGCAACTCCAGGCGACTGGGTGGTGCTTACCGTTGCCGACACTGGATCGGGCATGTCGGATGAAATCAAACAACACCTGTTTGAGCCTTTCTTCACCACCAAGGAAAAGGATCGTGGAACCGGCTTAGGCTTGGCAACGGTCTATGGAATCGTCCGGCAAAACGGCGGCTTCATCGAGGTGCATTCGCGGCCCAACGCGGGCTCTGTGTTTCGCATCTACCTGCCGCGTGTTGAGGAGCCGGTCGTGACACTCGCCCGCCGAGCCGCCGTTGACCTGCCGCGAGGAAAGGAAACCGTATTGGTGGTGGAAGACGAAACCTCTGTTCGCCGCCTGGTCCGCAAAGTGCTGGAACGACACGGATACCGGGTGCTGGAGGCGGCCGGACCCACAGAAGCCTTCGCCACCTTCGACAAACACGGCAAAGAGGTCGATCTACTATTGACCGACGTGATCATGCCGACGATGGACGGCCGGCGCCTCTCCCAACGGTTGTTGGCGATCCGGCCTCAACTCAAGGTGTTGTTCATGTCGGGTTACACCGAAGATGTCATTGCGCACCACGGCGTGCTCGACAGTAACACCAGCTTTATGCAAAAACCGTTTTCGATCGAGACGTTAGTGCGCCGAGTCCGCGAGACGCTGGACAACTAGCCGCGCCGGCTACCACTGAGCGCCAATGGCCAGACCAGGCGACATAAAGGCCGCCGGCCATCCCAAGTCCGGATTGGCGGGCGTGTAAAGGCCGACCAATTCTGGCGTCAGCACAAACGCGCTGAACTTGAATTGCACGCCAAGCGCCAAACCCACGTTGTACAGGTTATACTCGGGCGACACCGTCGCTTTGAACACCGGATCGAACTCGGTGATCTCACGCGTGAATTTGATCTTGGCGCGATGATAGGACAGATGCAAAGCCGCATACGGTGACGCCCAGCCGAAATCCCAACCGATGATCAACGGCGACTCCAGCGTGGCGACGTAGCCGTCATAGGAATCGCTGCCTTCGAAAACATCGCCGGGATGATCCGTCTGGCCGTGAATCGGCAAGAACCCGACTGCCGGCGAAATCGACAGCGACCCGCGGCCGAACTTGGCCACACGGATTTTGGCGCCACCACGGGTGTACAACGATGTGGTCGTACTCAGTTCGAGGTCAATATCATTGGTCACACCGTAGGCCAGGATGATCGACACATTGGGCACCGGGTAGCCGAATCCACCACCCGACAACAATAACAGGAAGTCGAACATCAGGTCTTCCGCTTCCATTTCGGCGATCTCGCCCTGGTACTTGGGGTGCTGTTGACCGTACTTGTCCAATTCGTCTTCCATCTGGTCCCACAGATCAAAACTCGCGCCGGCGGTGACCTCACGCGCCAGTTCCGTGGAAGCCATCAACTTGAATTCGCCCTGTCCCATTGGTTGTGCCGGCTGATACCGGTTGTAGGTCACCGGCGCACAAGCGGCGATAAGGGCCGTGAGGCAGACGACCAGGGCGAATCGAAGTCGGGAATCCCGCGACAGAACTAGGTTTTTCAAAATGAACCCTCCCTTAAAAGAAAGGCCGTGGCGCAACCCGCGACCTCCAGATTGCAGGGGAATTATGGACAAACAATACTTGAGTTGCAATCATTTGGTCGGTCTTTGGGCGGCACAAAGGCTAATTCATCGCAAGTCCGGACAATTCAGACCGGCAAAAACCCGTACGTCGCTTCGAGTTCACATTTGCTTTGGGTGTTTACCAGAACGGCAAGTTGGGCAGATTAGTTCAGATACGACAACTTCCGCAACGCTTCGAGGTCTTGCGGCGATGCCGGCTGGTCGGCCTCCTCACTGATTAGCTCGCCATAGGTCGCAATGTAGGTCGGCTGGGGCGGAGTGACAAACACCTCGTTCAATACGCGGCCGGGCATGTCACGCGCAATGGGCAAGCCAAGTATCGCCAATGCGGTGGGCATCACATCATACACCGAGGCATTTGCCGCGATTGTTGCTCCGGGCCGGATGCCGTCCCCGGCCAGAAAGATCAGGCCTTCATCACGGTGATCACCCGAGGTCGTGGTGCGAAACAGAAACGAACGGGCAAAAATGTTGCGTTCGCCGATCAGAATCGGCTGGTCGTTTTCAAAGGATTCCTTCATGACGCGCGGATCGAAGTGCGCGTGAATGGCCACCAACGGGGAACTACCGCCGTCAAACTCCGGTTGTGACCGGTCCTCCACCTTGGCAAAGAGCAATCCTCCGGCCGGGGTGCGTGCTTGCCGTAACTGGTCGGCAAAAAAAGCTGGATCGGTCTGGGGATCGGCACAAAACAACACCTCCCCGGCAGGCGCCATGCCACAGGAACGGAAGCCGGGGGGGGCCGCCAGACGAGTCAATTCGCTGCCATTGGCCAACACTGCACGATCCGAATAGATCGCGTCACCGAAACCATGGTCGGAGTTGATTAACACAATGGTGTCGGGCCCCGCCATTGCCAAGGCCGCGGCAACCCAGATGTCGAGATCGCGATAGGCTTGAGCCAGGCGTGGCCCGTCGAATTCGATTTCTTCCGGGTCAATACTCCAACCAGCCGCCCGAAATGGAGCGGGGTCGTAGTCATGCCACCACTGGTGGCTGACATAATCAGACTCGCGATGATAGACCACTGTCAGGCGGGGATGTACGCGGAATACCTGCTGCCAGACCGTGAGCACCCGGCCGGTCAGATCGGGGAACAGACCGACAGCGTCCTGCACGGGGTTTAGCAGCAGCAGGTTGGCCAACACCGATTTCTGCCCCCGCTGCAACAAGATGTCCCACAACCGCGGCACACGAACCTGGCGCCAGGTGTACATGATCGGCTCGCCGGTATTTTCCGCTCGCGTAACGAAACCTTCGATGCCGTGTTTCTCCGGCGGCATTCCGGAATAGACCGTCGACCAAACCACGGGGGAATTGGCCTCGCAACACGTGTGCAAACGTCCTACCGTGCCACGCTCGAGCAGCGCTTCGAAGGCCGGTAATTCATGCCTAGCCAAGCCTTCCCGAAACAGGCGTTCGGTCATGCCGTCGAAACCCAACATAATCAGCCGCGGCGCATTGTGTCGCTTCCACGCCGCGGCCCGGTGCCAAGCGGGATCCGCGGCGGCCAATATTAGTCGCGAGGGAATGTCGTCGCCGCCGTTGATCCATTTGATGCGTGGGATATAGCCGGCAGCTCGAACCGTTAGTCTGGTCCAATCACCACGCTCCACCAGTTCCGTATTTTCTCCCAACCTGATGCGCTGAACAAGCAGCGAAGGGAAGATAGGTGGTGATGTTTGCCGGTTAGCCACGACAACAACGCAAGTCGCCGCTAGCGTGAGCATCAATCCGGTCAGCAGCAGAAAGCGCCTCACCCGGACGACCTCCCCGCTTGAGAGATCTTCCCTAGCCGCACCGGTTCGACGTGGCTGCTGCGGCTTGATACCAGGAAAGCGCCACTTCCTAGAGGGCTCGTCGACAAATCGCGGCAAGACATCAACACAGCAACCCACTTACAAGTGTTTCCAGCTTCGGGCGAGAAGTAGGAAATGGATTCGGTGCGGCAGACAGCATATAAGGTAAGTAGACGCGCATCGGTCAACAACAGGAACAACAGCCTCCGCAGGGTCAGGAACATCACTCACTTGAACAGGAACGTGAACGTGAACAAGAACAACAACTGAGATGCGCGTCTACCTGTGTTCACTCTCTTCCACTTGAAAGATATCTATTTGAAAATCGGAAAGCAAGGCCGAAGTCAAAAAAAACTACAAAGACCGATCGGTCCGCTTTACCAACAATCGGGGGATTCCGCCCGGTGTGGCGATGTACAGCGTCCCGGATCGTCCAGGTACGTGTCGAAGAAGGAAAAGACCCGGTCCCACGACGACTCATAGCCGTAGGGGACTACCAGAACCGGAACACCACCAGTTGTGGGATCGCCGATCAGCTCATGGTAGGGGTGCAACTTGGGCACCGCTTCGTCGATGATCAAACCGTGGTAGTCGGCAATAAAGTACCCGACGGCATCCGTCACCGCGGCGTCAAAGTCTTCGACCAGCCGAATGATCAGACTGCTGTCGACACTGCCCCCTGAATGCCCTAGCAACCCGCAGGGCGTCTGTGCGCCAAACAAATGTGCCAGGTATTTACGGCACAACAGGACTTCGTAGACATGCAGCCCGAGCAGTGTAAAGCCGTGCTGCAAAAAGGCGCGGCAAACGCGGTCTTCGTTCGCATCGGCGTTGACCGCTCGCAGAGTGGGAATCAGGACCGCGAACCCCTGTTGTTGAAGCCGGACGACTTCGGGAAAGTCCTCCAAAAATGTGTCCGCCGATTGGCCATGCCCATGGATCGCCACCACCGACGGAAACGGACCTTCCCCTGCGGGCAACAATAGGATCGCGGGAAATCGGCCTACCCACGGATCGCGAAAGAGCAGTCGCTTCTTCGTGCCATTGGGGGTCGGCTCGCTGGCGACAACGGCCACTTCAAGCCGGCGTTCGCGCCAACCGTCAAGCAAGAAACCGATATTCAGGCGTTCGATGATCGCCTCGCGCAATTCCTCGGCCGGCAAGCGGTCGCGGTACGGCGCGGTCAGTCCGGATTGGCGGAACTCGCGCTCCAGCTCCGCCGCGGTGACCGGCTTTGCCTGACGCGAAGCACGGTCAAGAAATTTCATGTAGTCGCCGACACAGTCCACCGACGAATTGCAACCCCATTCGGCTGCCGGATCTTGGCGCTCCTCCACGGCGACGAATGCTCCCCGGTCGTTCGAGTTCTCCTGCGACAAAGCAGCTTTCTCACGGCACTGGCAAGCGACACCGGCCAGAATGACCAGCACCAACAAAAACACCCTTCGCCGACGAACCATGTGCTTCCGCATCTCCGTTCGTTTTGCGCATTCTAGTGTCTCCCCGGCGGGTGGCGAAAGTGGCCCTTCACACCGTTGGCCGGCAAGCCACACCAGCTTTTCACAGCGCACAACCGAAAAGCCCTTTCTTGTGTTGACACAGGCCTTTCCAATGCTAAGATCGGCGCAATTCTGACAGTTTGGGGCGACGGCGTGCCAAGTGATTTCCTGCCCGTTTTCCTCTACTTGTTGGTGGTCATTGCCATCGGCGCCGGCGGCATTGTCGGCCTGTCGCGATTGATCGGTCCGCGGCGGGACACGGCAGAAAAGCTCAGTCCCTACGAATGCGGCGTACCCCCGGTGGGTGACGCACGAGAAAAATTCCCGATGCGCTACTACGTCATCGGTATGTTGTTCATTTTGTTCGACCTGGAAATCATCTTTCTCTACCCTTGGGCGGTTATCTTTAAAAACTTGAACGCCAGTTGGGGCTTGCTCGGGTTGATCGAAATGGCGGTCTTCGTGCTGGTGCTGCTGGTCGGCTACCTGTACGTCTGGCGCAAAGGAGCGCTGGAATGGGACTAGAACAACAGATCCCCGATGGCTTCCTGACCACCACGGTCGACTCCGTGGTCAATTGGGCACGAACCTATTCGACCTGGCCAGTCACCTTCGGCCTGGCCTGCTGTGCGCTGGAGATGATGGGCGCGGCGATGGCGCACTACGACATCAGCCGCTTCGGCATGGAAATTTTCCGTGCCAGTCCGCGGCAAGCCGACTTGATGATCATCGCCGGCACCTTGACCAAGAAAATGGCGCCGGTGATGCGCAAGGTCTACGACCAGATGCCGGAACCGAAATGGGTGTTAGCCATGGGCGCCTGCGCCAGTACCGGCGGCATCTTCCGCACCTACTCCGTGGTGCAAGGTGCGGATTTGATTGTGCCGGTCGACGTTTACGTGCCAGGCTGCCCACCGCGGCCGGAGGCGCTGTTGTTCGGCATCCAGCAGATTTTCGACAAAAAGATCAAGGGCGATTCGATCAAGAAACGGCCGTGAGGGACGATGGCGGATCCGCGTGCGAAATACCGCGACCTGGCCCGCAAGCTCGGTGAGGCGCTGCCCGATTTCACCGTCAGCCAGGATCTGGGCGGCATCCCTACGATCATCGTGCCGCGCGACCGCTATGTCGAATTGATCCAGCGCTTACGGAGCGAACACGACTGGCAGTTCATGATTCTTTCGCACCTCACCGGCGCGCACTACCCGGCCGATCCGGAACCGTTCGAGGTGGTGGTCCACCTGACCAGCATGCATCTGCCCGCGCAGATCACGGTGAAAGTGCGGGCCGGTGGCGAGCCGCCGACCGTGCCGAGCCTGGCGGCGTTCTGGACCGCGGCCAATTGGTTCGAGCGCGAAACCTTCGATATGTTCGGCATCGTCTTTGCCGGGCACCCCGATCCGCGCCGCATCTATCTCGATGAGGACGCTGATTTCCACCCGTTGCGCAAAGACTACCCCGTCACCGGGCGAGAGGATTGACGATGGCCGAACCGCGCTACCTGACGCTGAACATGGGTCCGCAGCACCCGTCGACCCACGGTGTGCTTCGCGTGGTCCTACAGCTTGACGGCGAGCGCATCGTCTCGGCCAAACCGATGGTCGGCTACCTGCACCGCGGTATCGAAAAACTAGGCGAAAGCCTGACCTACTACCAATTCCTGCCCCTCACCGACCGGCTCGACTACACCTCGTGCTTCAACTGCAACCTGGGCTACGTGTGGGCCGTCGAGCGCATGGTGGGCATCGAGGAGTTAATCCCGCCACGGGCCAAAGCGATCCGCATCGCCCTGGCCGAACTGTCGCGCATTGGCGGGCACCTGATCTGGATCGGCTCGCATGCGGCCGACATCGGCGCGCTGACCGTCTTTCTCTACTCGTTCCGCGAACGCGAATTCCTCTACGAGTTGTTCGAGGCCGTCAGCGGCCAGCGCATGACCGTCAGCTTCCCGCGCATCGGCGGCGTCGCGGCGGATCTGCCCGCCGGTTGGGTTGAGAAATGCCGCGACTTCTGCCGGTTCATGCCGAAGAAAATCGACGAATACGAGCGCCTGCTGACTAACAACCGCGTTTGGAAAGCGCGCACCAAAGGCATCGGGGTATTGACCCGCGAGGACGTCTTCGAATGGGGCATCACCGGTCCGATGGCGCGCGGCAGCGGCGTGGAATACGACCTGCGCCGCGTGCTGCCCTACGCGGGTTATGACGAATACGATTTCTCCATTCCGCTCGGCGTCGCCGGCGACACCTATGACCGCTATCTGGTGCGCCTGCAGGAAATGCGGCAAAGCGTGCACATCATCAGCCAGGCGCTCGACCGGCTGGTCGACGGCCCGGTGATGGCCGATGTGCCGCGCATCGTGCCGCCGCCGAAGCCGGCGTTGTCGACGAGCATCGAAGCGTTGATCCATCACTTCCGTCTGGTGCTGAAAGGTTTCGATGCGCCGCGGGGCGAGGTCTATTTCGCCTCCGAGGCGCCCAAGGGTGAGTTGGGTTTCTATCTGGTCGGCGACGGCGGACCGAAGCCCTATCGGCTAGCCATGCGCGTGCCGAGTTTCAACAACTTGATGAGCCTGGTGAAGATGGCGCCGGGCAATTACCTGGCCGACATCGTGGCGCTGATCGGCACCATCGATATCTGTCTGGGCGACGTAGACAAGTAGCAACAAGGATCGCCGCGCAATGGAAGACTTGTGTCTGCACATTCTGGAGCTGGCCGAGAATAGTACCGCCGCGGGCGCGAACGTGGTGCGGATCCGCATTGTCGAAGACGAACCGGCCAACCGGTTGACGATCGAGGTGGCCGACAACGGCCGCGGCATGAGCCGGCAGCAACTGGCCGAAATCGCCCAGCCGGCCGACGACGCGGCGCCGGGAGACAAAGTGCAACTGGGCCTGCCGCTGTTCATTCGCACCTGCCGCGACGCCGGCGGCGACGTGTCGCTTTCGAGCGAGCCCGGCCTGGGCACCGTGCTGCGGGGCGAGATGCAGTTGGGCCATCGTGACCGCAAACCGCTCGGCGATCTGGTCGAAACGATGATCAGTCTGATCATGGGCGCGCCGGGCATCGACTGGGAGTTCGTGCACGAAAAGATCCCGCCGTTCGGCGAACCGCGGCGGACGCGCGTCGACACCGCGGAGGTGCGGCGCCGCATCGGCGAGTTGCCGCTGGCGCATCCGGAAGTGATCCGGCGCGTGCGGCATGACCTGCGCGAGCAGGAAGCGAAACTGGGTTAGGGAGCAAAGGTGAGTTTCTGGATCGCCATACTGGTGGCCGTGGCCAAGATTCTGGTGCTGATGGCGCTGTTCCTGGCCGCCACCGCCTACAACACGCTGTACGAGCGCCGCGTGGTGGCGCCGATCCAGCAGCGCATCGGACCCAATCGCGCCGGTCCCTGGGGCCTGCTGCAGCCGATCGCCGACGCGATCAAGCTATTCTTTAAAGAAGACATCGTCACGGCTCAGTCCGAGAAGTTTCTCTACTATCTGGCGCCGATCATCGCGGTCACCTGTGCGCTGCTCTACGTAGTGGCCGTGCCGTTCGGGCCGGAGATCCCCGGTTTGGAGGGGATGCCGGCCGCCTGGAACAAGTTCTCGATGGCCGACCTGAACGTCGCCGTACTGTTCACCTTCGCCGTCAGCTCCCTGGCGGTGTATGGGGTGTTGTTGGGCGGCTGGTCGGGCAATAGCAAATACTCGCTGCTCGGCGGCATGCGCGCCGGCGCCCAGATGATTTCGTACGAAATCGCCATGGGCCTGTCGATCATGCCGGCGGTGATGAGCGCTGGCAGTCTGAGCCTGAACGACATCGTCGTCGCCCAACAAGACGTCTGGAACGTGCTGCGCCTGCCTTGGGGACCGGTCGGCTTCTTCGTCTTCCTGATGGCCATGCTCGCCGAAGCCAACCGCGCGCCGTTCGACCTGGTCGAAGCGGAGCAGGAACTGGTGGGCGGCTACCACACCGAATACAGCTCGATGAAGTTCGGCGCGTTCTTCGTCGCCGAATACGGCAACCTGATCACCATCTCGGCTCTGATCGTCACGTTCTATCTCGGCGGCTGGCAAGGACTGCCGTTTGTCGATGTCGGCCTGCCGGCGTGGCTGGCGCCGTGGCTCGGGTTGGTGTGGTTCGGACTGAAAACGCTCGTGCTGGTCGCGGTGCTGATCTGGATCCGTTGGACGTTCCCGCGCCCGCGCTATGACCAGCTCATGGGTTACGGGTGGAAGGTCTTTTTCCCGCTCGCGCTGGGCAATATGTTCGTCGCGGGCTTGTTGATCTACCTCGGCCAACGGCTGGGGATCGGCTACTTCGGGTAAGGAGCAAGCGTGGGCCGGCTCGACAAATTCCTGCTCATCGACCTGTTCAAGGGCCTAGGCCTGACTCTGAAGTACGCCCTGAAAAAGCCGGTCACCTTCCAGTACCCCGAGCAGCGCCGGCCGATCGAGCCGCGCTACCGCGGCCGGCATCGGTTGGTGACCAACGACGACGGCTCGGTGCGCTGCGTCGCCTGTGGGCTGTGCGCGGCGATCTGCCCGGCGCGTTGCATCTACCTCGAGCCGGGCGAAACGGCGCAAGGCGTGCGCCATCCGCAGGTCTACGAAATTGAAGTCGGCCGGTGCATCTACTGCGGCTTCTGCGCTGAAGTCTGCCCGGTCGAGGCCATCGTGCTGACGCAGGAATTCGAACTGGCCACCACCGACAAGCCCACGCTACGGTATGACAAAGCGGCGCTGGTCGACAAGCCACGAGGGTAAGGCATGATCTATTCGGTGCTGTACGTCGTCTTCGCTTTGGGCGCGCTGTTCGGCGGCCTGAACGTGGTGGC
Organism: uncultured bacterium; assembly: GCA_964511015.1. Lineage (GTDB taxonomy): Bacteria > Lernaellota > Lernaellaia > Lernaellales > Lernaellaceae > FEN-1099. The sequence goes on from CAZEDX010000018.1 coordinate 30,364, forward strand.
GCGCCGCAACCCCGTCAATTCCGCCATCGGCCTGCTCTTCACGTTCCTGTGCGTGGCGTCACTATACATTCTGCACGGATCGCCGTTCCTGGCGATGATCCAGATCATCGTCTATGCCGGCGCGATCCTGATTCTGGTGGTCTTCACGATCATGCTGCTGGCCTTGCGCGATCCGGGCCAAGGACTGACGCGGTTCTGGACCAAGCCGCAAAAGCTGTCGGCGCTGTTGGCGGCGGCGGTGTTGGCCGGCGAGTTGCTCTATCTCGCCGCGCGTGCGCTGGCTGGCCTGGCCGCGCCGGGCGACGCCGACCCGGTGGTGTTGGCGCAGCCGGCGACCGTCGGTCAGGTGTTGTTCGACAAGTTCCTGTTGCCGTTCGAAGTGGCCAGCGTACTCTTGCTGGTGGCGATCCTCGGCGCGGTCGTGTTGACCCGCCGCCCGAAAGGTACCGCGGCGGCGATCGATGCCCCGCACGCCGACGAACCCGGAGGTCCGGCATGATTCCCCCGAGCCTGCCGCTGGTGACCGGCGCCCTCCTGTTCGCCTTGGGCGCGTTCGGCGTGCTCGTGCGCCGCAACGCGATCGTGATCTTCATGTGCATCGAGCTGATGCTCAACGCCGTCAACCTGACGCTGATCGGCCTGTCGAGCCATCTGCGGTCGGTCGACGGCTCGGTGTTCGTCATGTTCGTCATGGCCGTGGCCGCGGCGGAAGCGGCGGTGGGGCTGGCGATCATCATTGCGCTCTACCGGCGCAAGGCGACGGTAGACGTTTCGAACTTCAATATTTTGAAGGGTTGACCCGATGGCCGACTGGCTGTTCCTGATTCCGCTGCTGCCGCTGCTGGGCGTGGTCGTCAACGGCCTGCTCGCGCCGCGGCTGTGGCCGGGCAAGGAGAAGCCGGTGGGAATCATCGGCTCGCTGACCGTGCTGGGCAGCTTCGCGCTCGGACTCGGTGCCTTCGCCGAACTGGCCGGGCGCGCGCCGGAATCGCGGCGGATGGTCAACGAATTGTTCAATTGGATCAGTGTTGCGCCGCTCGAGGTGAAAGCCACCCTGGTGCTCGACCAGCTCAGCGCGGTGATGGTGCTGGTGGTCAGCGGGGTTGGGTTCCTAATTCACATCTATTCGATCGGCTACATGCACGGCGAGCGCGGGTTCGGGCGGTTCTTCACCTACCTGAACCTCTTCGTCTTCGCCATGCTGGTGCTGGTGCTGGGCGGCAACTTCCTGGTCATGTTTGTCGGCTGGGAAGGCGTCGGCCTCTGCTCCTATCTGCTGATCGGCTACTACTACGAAAAGAAGAGCGCCGCCGACGCGGGGAAGAAAGCGTTCGTGGTCAACCGCATCGGCGACTTCGGTTTCCTGCTGGCGATCTTCCTGATCTTCTGGCAGTTCGGCACGCTCGACTTCGCGCGCGTCGCGCACAAGGCACCGGCGATCAGTGCCGCGATGGCCACCGCAATCACCCTGCTGTTGTTCCTCGGCGCGACGGGCAAGAGCGCCCAGATTCCGCTTTACTTCTGGCTGCCCGACGCGATGGAAGGCCCGACGCCGGTCAGCGCGTTGATCCATGCCGCAACGATGGTCACCGCCGGCGTGTACATGGTCGCGCGCACGCATTTCCTGTTCGATCTGGCCCCGCTGTCGCAAGCGATCGTGGCCTCCGTCGGCTGCCTGACGGCCTTCTACGCCGCCACCATCGCATTCGCACAGCGCGACTTGAAACGCATTCTCGCTTACTCGACGATAAGCCAGCTCGGCTACATGTTCGTCGGCGTGGGCATCGGCGCGTACGCCGCCGGCATCTTCCACCTGATGACTCATGCCTTCTTCAAAGCCCTGCTCTTCCTCGGCGCCGGCAGCGTCATGCACGCGTTGCACGGCGAACTCGACGTCTACAAGATGGGTGGCCTGCGCAAACACCTGCCGGCAACGTTCTGGACCTTCCTGCTGGCGACCATCGCCATCGCCGGCGTCCCGCCCTTCGCCGGGTTTTTCTCGAAAGACGAGATCCTCTGGAACGCGTTCTCCAAGCATCTGGCCGGAGTGCCGATTCAATGGAACTTCGCGCTGTATGGCTTGGGCCTGGCCACGGCGGGCATGACCGCGTTCTACATGTTCCGCGCGGTGTTTCTGGCCTTCTTCGGCGCCAGCCGAATGGACCCCGAGGTCGAAGCGCACGTTCACGAAAGCCCGAAGGTGATGACCATCCCGCTGGCGATTCTGGCGGTGTTGTCGATTGTCGGCGGGCTGATCGGCATCCCGCATGTGCTCGGCGGCGGCGCGCAGTTCGCCGCGTGGCTCGAGCCGGTATTCGCGGCGGAAGCGGCCGTTGAAGAACACGGCCTGGCGCAGCTCGAATTGACGTTGATGGCCGCCTCGGTCGGCGTAGCGGTCTTCGGCATCTTCCTGGCCTTCATCTTCTATGGCCGCAAGACCGAGTTGCCGCAACGCGTGGCCAAGGCATTGCCGCGCGTTTATCGAACGGTCTGGAACAAGTACTACGTCGACCAGTTCAACGACTGGGCGGTGGTGAATCCGATCAAACGCGCGTCCACCAATTTCCTGTGGGGTTTCGTGGACACGTGGATCATCGACGGCGCGGCCAACGGCATCGCCTGGCTGGCCAAGGCCGGCGGCCGCTTGTTCGGCCGGCTGCAGAACGGACGCTTGTACAACTACGCCACCCTCATCGTGCTGGGCGCGATTCTCGTGCTCGGCCTGATGTTGTGGCGCGGGTAGGAACATAGGGGACGGCATGTCGTTTCGCTTGCTCTCGCTGATCATCTTCCTCCCGGCGGTCTTTGCCGGGGCGTTGCTGTTCGTGCGCAAAGAGCGGGAGGAATGGCTGCGTCGCATCGCGCTGGCCGGCAGTCTGCTGACCTTCGTGGCCAGCCTGCCGCTGTACTGGCTGTACCGCCCGGCGCTGGAAAGCCCGTCGTCGCTGTGGCTCAAAGAGACGGCGTTGTGGTGGATCGAATCGTGGGGCGTGAAATACGCCGTCGGCATCGACGGCATCAGCCTGCTGCTGGTGCTGCTGACCACGTTCCTGACGCCGCTCTGCTTGCTGGCCTCGTGGCGCTACATCAGAGACCGCGTGAAGGCGTACTTGATCAGCTTCCTGCTGCTCGAGTCGGCGATGATCGGCACCTTCTGCGCGCTCGACGTCTTCCTGTTCTACGTGTTCTGGGAAGCGATGCTGGTGCCGATGTACCTGATCATCGGCGTCTGGGGCGGGCCGCGCCGCATTTACGCCGCCGTGAAGTTCTTCCTGTACACCATGGTCGGCTCGGTGCTGATGCTGGCGGCGATTTTGGTCACCTACTTCAACCTGCCCGAAGCCTCGCGCACCTTCGACTTGTTCCAGTGGTACCGCATGGCGGTGGCGCCCAACACGCAGCTTTGGTGCTTCCTGGCTTTTGCGCTGGCCTTCGCGATCAAGGTGCCGATGTGGCCCTTCCACACCTGGTTGCCCGACGCCCACGTTGAAGCGCCGACCGCTGGCTCGGTCATTCTGGCCGGTGTGCTGCTAAAGATGGGCACCTACGGCTTTGTGCGGTTCGCCATGCCGCTCTACCCCGAGGCAGCGCTGCAGATGGCGCCGGTGATGGTGGCGCTGGCGGTGATCGGCATCGTCTACGGCGCGCTAGTATCGCTGGTGCAGCCCGACATGAAGAAGCTGGTGGCCTACAGTTCGGTCAGCCATCTCGGCTTCGTCATGCTCGGCCTGTTTGCCTTCAACCTGCAAGGCGCGTCGGGCGGCGTGCTGCAGATGGTGAACCACGGCTTGTCGACCGGCGCCCTCTTCCTCTTGGTCGGCGTGCTGTACGAGCGTCGGCACACGCGTATGATCGCCGACTTCGGCGGCCTGGCGCGGGTGATGCCGGCCTTCAGCGTGATCTTCATGATCACCGCCCTCTCGTCAATCGGCCTGCCGGGAACCAACGGTTTCGTCGGCGAATTCCTGGTGCTGCTCGGCGCCTTCGAATCCTGGCAGCCACTGACCATCCTCGCGGCGACCGGCGTGGTGCTGGCCGCCTGCTATATGCTCTGGATGGTACAGCGCGTCTTCTTCGGCGAGGTACGCCACGCCGAGAACCAGAACCTGTCCGATTTGAATCTGCGCGAGTGGGCGTATCTGTTGCCGATCATTCTGTTCATCTTCTGGATCGGTGTGTACCCCAACCCGTTCCTGAGCAAGATGGCACCCAGCCTTGATCACTGGCTGACGCAGATCCGCCCGGCGGCCGTGGCCGTGCTGCAGGGGGTGGCGAGATGAGCAACATGAACTTCGCGTTGTTCTCGCCGCCGATCCTCATCCTGTACGGTCTGCTCATGGTGCTGTTGGCCGAGATTGTCGCGCCCAACCGCGAAGAGAAGAACGTGCGCGCGTTGTCGCCGGCGATCGCGCTGATCGCCCTCGGCTTCGCCCCGGCGCTCGTCGCCTGGCGCTGGGCCGAGGCCACGCCGGCCACCGCCTTTGCGGGCATGGTGACATTGGACCGCCTGGCGTTGTTCGCCATGGGCGTGCTCTGCCTGGCGGGCATGCTCGGTGTGCTGTCGGCCTGGTCGTATCTGCGCGCCGTGGGCGAGGACCACGCGGAGTACTACGCGCTGCTGCTGGCGGCGGTGTTTGGCGGCATGGTGCTGGTCGGCGCGACCGACCTGCTGATGATCTTCCTCGGCATCGAGATTCTGTCGATCAGCGTCTACGTGCTGGCCGGCTTCCTGCGCCGGCGCGATGAGTCAGGGGAAAGCGCGCTGAAGTACTTCTTCCTCGACGCCTTCTCGACCGGGTTCCTACTCTACGGCATGGCGCTGCTGTTCGGAGTGACCGGCTCGACCAATCTGGCGCCGTTGACCGACGCCCAACCGAGCTTGCTGCTCAGCGCCGGCCTGGCCCTGCTGCTAGTTGGCTTCGGATTTAAGATTGCCGCCTTCCCGTTCCATGTCTGGACACCCGATGTCTACCAGGGCGCACCCAGTCCGGTCAGCGGGTTCATGGCCGCAGCGGTCAAGACGGCTGCCTTCGCGGCACTGCTGCGCGTGCTGGTGACCCTATATGAACCGCTGCGCGAGCAATGGGTGCTCGTCGTGTACTACCTGGCCATCGGCACAATGGTCTTCGGCAACGTCGCCGCGCTGGTTCAGCCGAGCATCAAGCGCATGCTAGCCTATTCGTCGATCGCGCACGCCGGCTATCTTCTGGTCGGCATTGCGGCAATGGTCCGTGAGCCGCAAGCCGGCGCGAGTTCGGTACTGCTGTATCTGCCGATCTACTCGCTGGCCACGCTCGGCGCTTTCGCCGCGGTCGCGCATTTGTCGCGGCAAGAAGCCGACACCGACGCGCTCGAAGCCTATCGCGGCCTGTATCGCCGTCATCCCTGGCTCGCCGCGGCACTGGCCCTGTTCCTAGTAAGTTTGGCCGGGATCCCGCCGCTGGTCGGCTTCGTCGGCAAGTTCGCGCTGTTCGCCGCGGCGATCAAAGCAGAACTGATCAACCTGGCGGTGATCGGCGTGCTGACCAGCGCGCTGTCGGTCTACTACTACATCCGGGTGATCTACTTGATGTTCATGACCGACGCCCCGGACCGGCAGCCGATCGCTACCGCTCCGGCCATCGATCTGCCCGGACGTATCGCGTTGGGCATCACCGGCGTATTGGTTGTCGTCCTGGGCATCGCGCCGTTGTGGTTGCTGGCTTGGTCCGCCCAAGGCGCGGCCATGCTGCTGGGCAAGTAGCCGCTCGGTTCTTCACTTGACTCCCCCCGTCCCCTATGTTTACCTCACATCCGGTTTCCCCTACGCACTGCATGACTGAGAAGGAGTGTGCCATGGGTCAGGTTCGGTTGCCGCGCAATTTCGTGAGCAAGTACCCGCACAAATTCGGCAAAGGCAAAGAGCGTTATTTGTGTGGCAAACGGATTTTGCCCAAACCGATCACCGGCCGGGAAAAGCTCGTGGACCTGGTCGATCAGACGTTCCTGGCTTACAACGCGGCGCGTCTCGGCGACGCTTGCCGGCTCTTCACCGAGAAGATGCTCGGCGCCAACGTCACTGTGGGCATGAGCCTGGCCGGCGCACTAACTCCGGCGGGGTTGGGCGCAAGCGTGGTCGTACCGCTGATTAAGGCCGGGTTTGTCGACTGGATCGTCGCCACCGGCGCGAACCTCTACCACGACATGCACCATGCACTGAACTTCCCGCTCTATCGCGGTTCGCCGCACACCAATGATCGCGAGCTGCGGAAGGTCGGCGTGGTGCGCATCTATGACATCCTGCTTGACTACAACTCGGTATTGATGGCAACCGATCACGTGCTACGCCAGGTGCTGCGCCAGCCGGAATTTCAGAAAGAGATGGGCACCGCGGAACTGCACTACCTGCTCGGCAAGTACTGCGCCGAGTTTGAGAAGCAACTCGGGTTGAAAGACGTTTCGATGCTCGCCGCGGCCTATCGCGCCGGCGTGCCGTGCTACTGCTCGTCGCCAGGCGACTCGACGATCGGTATGAACATCGCGGGGCTCGAACTCGAAGGCAGCAAGCTGCGGGTGAATCCGTCGATCGACGTCAACGAAACCAGCGGCATCGTGCTCGACGCCAAGCGCCAGAAGGGTCGCAGCGCGGTCTTGTTGATCGGCGGCGGGTCGCCGAAGAACTTCACCTTGCAGACCGAGCCGCAGATTCAAGAAGTGCTGCGGGTCAAGGAAGCGGGGCAGGACTACTTCATTCAGTTCACCGACGCGCGGCCCGACACCGGCGGCCTGTCCGGCGCGACGCCAAGCGAAGCGGTGAGCTGGGGCAAGGTCGACCCGAGCCAATTGCCCGACGCGATCGTCTGCTATCTCGACTCGACCGTGGCCGCACCGATATTGACGCACTACGCGCTGGCGCGCCACCGCCCGCGCAAACTGAAGCGGCTGTACGATCGCCTCCCGCAACTGATGAAACTGGTCGAGCGCGAATACCGCGCCCATCACAAAGGAAACGACTGACCACCGAAGGACAACCGGATATCCCGACGCCCCGACGTACGGAAACAAGGAGCGCCCCGATGATTTCGCCCAAGCACTTGCGAAAACTAGCCCAGGAACATGGCACCCCCCTGTTCGTGATCGATCACGACGAGGTCCGGCGAAACTACTACGAATTCAAACGTCACCTGCCGCGGGTGCAGGCCTACTACGCGGTCAAGGCGAATCCCGACCCGGCGATCGTGCAAACGCTGTACGAAGCCGGCGCGAGTTTTGACGTCGCTTCGTTCCCCGAGTTCCAGATCGTTTACCGCAACATTAAGTCGCTGCCTGCCAAAGCGCGGCAGGACTTCATTTGGGACAAGATTATTTACGCCAACCCGATCAAGGCCAACGAAACGCTGGCCAAACTCGATCCATACAAGCCCCTGGTCACCTATGACAACCTGGAAGAGATCAAGAAGATGCGCAAGTACGCGCCCCAGGCCGGCCTGATTCTGCGCATCCAGGTGCCGAATACCGGCTCGATGGTCGAATTGTCATCGAAGTTCGGGGCGGCGCCGGGAGACGCGGTCGATTTGATCGAAGCGGCGCGCGCGGCGGGGTTTGTGGTGGAGGGGATCAGCTTCCACGTCGGCAGCCAAGCCACCAACTTCGACAACTACCTGCAAGCGTTGTCAATCGCGGCCGACATTTTTCACGAAGCACGGCTGCGCGGCCATCACAAGATGAATCTGCTCGACATCGGCGGCGGCTTCCCCGCCCCATATGATGCGACAGTCAAGCCTTTCGGCATGCTGGCCAAGACTTTACGGCGCGAGATCGATCGCCTGTTTCCGCCGGACATCGAGATCATCGCCGAACCGGGCCGGTTCATGGTCGCCACCGCGGCGACGCTGGTGGTGAAGATCATCGGCAAAGCAACGCGTGACGGCAAGCTGTGCTACTACGTCGACGATGGCATCTACGGCACTTTCTCCGGCGTGCTGTTTGACCATTGTCAGTACCATTTCGAAGCCTTCAAGAAAGGCCGCAAACGCCTCTGTTCAGTGTTCGGTCCGACCTGCGACGCGTTGGACACCGTTTCGCGCGGCGAAGAACTGCCGGATCTGCCGCTGGGCGAAATGCTCTACTCGAAGAACATCGGCGCTTACACCAACGCTTCGGCAACCGACTTCAACGGTTTTCCGCGCGCGAAGGTGGTGCATGTCAACCGCTGAAACGGCGGCGGGTAACGAAACGCGTCAGCCTTTGTGGAACGGGTTGTAAGGCTCGAACGGTTGGTTCTTTTTCAGCCAGTCTTCGCTGCGCTCTTCCTGTTTGAAAACCATCTCGAAGAAGCCGCGGACTTTGCGTTTGAACTCAGCCCACGACCGAACCCGTAGCGTGTGCCGCAGCAGGAAGCCCGGCCGCGCGTGGAAGCGAATGTACGCCCACTTGGTCATATGGTCGATCTGCTCGTTGGTGAAACCAACCCACGGCCGCGGCAGCGCCTGTTCTTCGACCTCGCCGAGGATGTATTCCTTCCAGTAGTCGTGGCCGGTTTCTTGCACGAGCTGCCGCCACATGCTGGTCAGCGGTTTGGCGGTGAGCTTGGAAAATTGAATGTAATCGAGTTTCAGGCTTTTGGCGAAGCGCAGTGTCTTCTCGAACACCTCTTTGGTCTCGCCTGGTGTGCCGACCAGGAAGAAGCCGAGCGGCCGGATGCCCAAGCGCTTGGTCTGCGCCACCGTGTCGCGCACCTGGTCGAGGGTGATGCCCTTGTTTACCTCGTCAAGCACCGACTGCACGCCGGATTCGATGCCGAAGTAGATGCGGCCACAACCCGCCGTGCGCATCCGGCGCAACACCTCTTCGTCGACCGAATCGATGCGGGCGCGGCAGGCCCATAGAATGTCTATTTTACGGCGGATGATCTCGTCGCAGATTTCCAGCGTCCGTTTGCGATTGATGGAAAACTCGTAATCGAAGATGTCAACTTCGCGGATGCCGTATTCGCTCTGGCAGAACTCCATTTCGTCCACCACCTGCTGGGGCGTGCGCGGATTGTACAGCGTGCCGCCGGCCTCGCAGAACGTGCACGAACGCGGACAGCCTTTGGAGGTGACCATGACCGTGAAGTTCTTGCGCTCGGTCGGAAACTCTTCATAGAGGTCGTTCGGCAGACTCTTGCGCCAGGGCATCGGGTAGTCGACGAAGCGTTCTTCCTTTTCGGGGCTCGCCGTCTGCACCACTTCGTCGCCCCGCTTGAACACCAGCCCCGGCACCTCGTCGAAGCGCCGCGCGCCGCCGAGTTCTTCCAGCAGCCGCGGCACGGTCACCAGCGCGCTGTTGACACAGCCGAAGTCGGCCACGTCGTTCATCAGGCTTTCTCGCGGATAGACACGCAGATTGTAGCCGCCCAGGGCGATAGGCACCTGCAACTCGCGCTTGATGTACCGGGCCCAAGACAGCGTCTCCCGGAACATGTAGGTGGTCATCATGAAACCAACCAGATCGGGTCGGAACTGGCGCAATTGCGCCACCACCTCAGGGGGCGTCAGGGACAGTGTGCGGGCGTCAATGATGGTAACTTCATGCCCGGCGCGCTCGGCGATGCCGGCCACCCAACACAAGGACAACGGGGGAAAGAGGCCGAAAAAGCGCTGCACAATGCGCAGGTTTTCTTCGTGCAATTTGTAGGCGAACGGATTGAAGACGAGTGCAAGCCGCAACTGGCCTCCCGACCCCTCTCGAAATCAGTTGCCCGATCCTAATCTGGCCAACGCCGTCGGTCAATCGACCGTGGCGAAACGCATCACTTAACGCTACAACAAACCGAGAATCCCAGATCGCGGGAGAAAGCGCATGATTGCCATTGTCGCCATCGTGGTCATCACGATGCTATTGTCGTTTTTTTGTTCGCTGAGCGAAGCGGCGCTCTACGCGGTGCCCGCGTCGCGGGTGGAGGCGTTACGCCACCGGGGGGTGGGCTCCGGCCTCCGCCTGGCGGCATTGCGCGCCCACGTCGAACGTCCGATCACCGCCATTCTGCTGCTCAACACATTCGCTAATACCATGGGCGCGGCCATTGCCGGCTCGCTCGTCGGCGCTGTGTTCTCGCCGGAAGCCGTGCTCGAGTTTTCTTTTATCTTCACCGTCGCCATTCTGGTCTTCAGCGAGATCGTGCCGAAATCCCTGGGCGTAGGTTACGCCGGCGGCCTGGCGCCGCTACTGGCCTGGCCGATCCAAATCATGGTCTGGGTTCTCTTCCCGATCGTCTGGCTCGGCGAGCGACTGACGCGCCTGATCGCCCCGCGCCGCGAGGGCATGGCGCCAGCGGAGGACGAGATCATCGCGCTGGCCCACCTGGGCGCACTGCACGGTTCGATATTGCCCGAGGAAGAAAAGTGGGTGCACGGCGTGTTGCGGCTGAATGACAAAACCGCGGGCAACCTGATGACACCACGCACCGTTCTGACCACGCTCGAAGGACAGCGAACCGTCGGGGAAATCGAAAAAGACATCCCTTCCCTACGGCACAGCCGCCTGCCGGTGACCACCGAAGAAGGCGTCGATGAAGTGACCGGCATTGTGCTCCGCCGCGACCTGGTCGACGCCGTGTTCCAGGGACGGCACGACGTGCGCGTGCAGGAACTGGCGCACCCGGCCCTATTCGTTCCTGCCTCCATGCGAGGCCACCAACTGTTGACCACCTTTGTGGACAAGAAGATGCACATGGCAGTCGTGGTCGACGAATACGGCGGCACGATGGGTGTCGTCACGCTCGAAGACGTGATCGAGGCCATGCTCGGAACGCAGATCGTGGGCGAATTTGACCCGCATCCGGACATGCGCGCCTACGCCCGTTCGCGCGCCAAAGCCAAGCTGAAGTAGCATTGGGTTTGACATCCCGCGCCGGGCTACGATAACATTAAATTTGCTGGTCGGCTTGATCGAATAAGCCGAAACCCGGTTGGCACGCACTCCTTGCTTTTGCCCCGCCGCGGTGCAAAATGACCGGTGTTCCCGCAAGGAGTGCTCCCATGAGGCGTGTCTGTGTTCTGATTCTGGTGGCCTCGCTGGCGATCGCCGGGGCATGGGCGTGGGCCCAAACGCCGGCGCCGACTCCCCCGCCCGAGGAAACGCCCGCCGCTCCCGCGGAAGGCGCCCCCGCGGCGCCCGGCGCGGGCCAACGCTCGATCGCCGAGAAGATCGAGCTGACCTGTCCCGTGTGCGGCGCCAAGACCGAAGGCTGGAAGATCACCGCGTTTGTGACGGCCGGCGTCGATACCGATTTCTGCCAGCTCGGCGCGTCGGAAACCTACTACCAGCGTCTGGTCGCCACCTGCCCGAATTGCGGTTACTCGGGCTATCTCGACGATTACCCGCCGTCGCTGACTAGCCTGCCGACCAAAGTGCTGGACAGAATCCGCAAGAAGCTGCCGCGTGAATACGACATCCATCTGCTCGAGCCGTGGGACCGCTACGCGATTCTGGCCGAGATCTACATCTGGCGCGACAAGCCGGCGGTCGACATCGCCAACGCCTACCTGCGCGCGACCTACACCATGCGCGGCCTGTCTTACGGCCGGTTCGACCGGCGGCAAGAACGCGAGCTGCGCAGTCTGGCGATCAAGTACCTGGTCAAGGCGCAAGAACAGGCGGCGTTCCAACTCGGCGAAGCGGCGCAGGTGAAGTACCTGATCGGCGAGCTCTACCGGCGCAACGGCGAGTTCCGACGCGCTATCCGCTACTTCGAAGATGCGCAGAAAATCCGCAACCGCCCCGAATGGCTGGACGAGATGATCATCCGCCAAACCGCCAAGGCCAACGCGTACGTGGACAATTGAGCTTTTCTTCCCCTACGCCGCCGGCGTGAGCTGCGCGGCGACCACGCGGAACACGGCCGGCGAAACCAGATGCTGCGAGTGGGAGATTCCGGGGACGAAGATGTTGTCCGCCGCCGGGTGGGTCATCCGTTCGTTGGGCACGATGTAGACATCGCGATTGGAATGGATCGCCACCAGTTGCACACCCGTATCCCGCCAATCGGCGCCGTTGATCTCGCTCATCAGCGGGCTGTCCGGACGTAGCGGACGCGTCAACGAGGTGTTCGCGTAATGCGCGGCGTAGGTTCCCTGGTGCGGCGTGGCCAGCGTCACCAGCTTGCGCACCTGGCCCGCCAGACCCAGCCGTTGAATCGCGTAACGCGCGACGATGCCGCCCAGTGAATGCGCTACGATGTCGACCCGCGGCGTGCCCGTCGCCTTGCACACATGGGCCACGAAATCGCGCAGACCGGCGGCATGGTCTTCCACCTCGCCGCCCTCGTAGCCGAAGGCATAGACCGCGCGCCGCCCGTTGAGGCGCAGGAACCAGCGCAGTGGTGTCCAACAACCGCGATTGCCGCCGAGGCCGTGCACCAGCACCAGCGGCGGATAGCCGTCGGCGCCGCGGTCGACCACCGTTTCACGCTTCGGCAGCAACAAAGAATAGGCCGAGAGCGAAACGAAACCGATCTCGCGCCACACATCGGGGTTTACCGCGCCCACCGCGCCGCGCACGGCCAACCCGATCGACCGGCCGGCGGCGGCTAGCAACACGCCGAACGATGTCAGGTCGCAACTTGACATTGACAACCCTCACAGATAACGAACGTTCGCCCCTCCGGCGCGCCGACGCTGAGAAAAGCCTGTTGTCCCTTCGCGATTTCGCTGCCGCACCGGTGACAGACCATGTGTTTGTTGGCGATCAACGGTTGCCAACCGACGACGGCGGAGAGATCGGTAGGCGACGGCGCCTTGCCGCCGAGCGCCGCGGCAATTTCCAGGCCGCCGTCAACGATGTTCTCCACCATGCGCAGCGAGTCTTCGAGGATGTTTCGCACGAGGTTGGAAACCGGCACGCGCAGCCGGCGCGCCTGCTCGACCAGGTCGGCATACAGCGATTCCGGCACGCGCGCTTGCAAAACGCGGCCTTTGCGTTCGAGGGATTCCGTCGGCGGCGTCGCCACCCGCCCCGGAGCCCGGCGCGGCCGGGCTGCTTCCACCGCTGGTTTCTTGGCTTTCATATAGTCATTGTATTACAATGTATGACGTTGTCAAGCGCAAAAAGCAGCGTGGCGATTCTACGGACCGATCAACACTGTTTCGCCTTGTCCACAATCCGTTGCGCGTATTCCAACGAATCGCCACCCTGGAGAATGGAGGTCAGCACCTCCGGCACCAGCGGCAGGTACTTGGCAAAATGCTGGGCCAGGCATAGGTCGATCTGCTCGAGCAACGCTTCTTCCGTGGCAAATTCGGGCTTGATCTCACGTTTACGCGCCTTCCAATAGGTGGCCTCGTCGTTTTCCAAGAAGCGAATCGCTCCGGCCCAGAACAGCAGCTTTTGCACCGCGTAGACCGACTTCTGATTAAGCTCATAGCGGGGGAAGGCCTGCCCGCTGTCGATGCGATCGGCAAAAGTGTTGAGCAGATGCTCTTCGAGTTCCAACTGACTGAGCGCCTGACCTGGTCCGTTGACGCGCAGGATCTCCTTGATCAACGGCAAAGAGAAACTGCGGTTGTACAAATAGATACGCGGCAACCACAGCGTGCGCAGGTAGTCAGAGCGTTTGATCTCCTCTTCACGCGTGGGCACCGAGATCATCACGCCCCCCGGAGGAGCGGCGGCGGAATCCGCGGGATGCACCAACGAACCGGGGTCGACGATGCGCGCGCGCATCTCGCCGGTCGTTTCTGAACGTTCCGTTGCGGCGTAAGCAATAATGCGCGCCGGCTCCATCGCCGACTCGGCTTCGGTGAACTTGTCGTCGTCGTCGGGCAGTTCCGCGCCGCCGACCAGTTCGACCTTAAGCTCACGCGACGGCCCATCTTCGCTGACGCGCACAATGTCGGCGCACGCGTTCAGGAAGTCGCGGAAATTGGCGAAGCCGTAGTCGCGTTCGTCGAACGAATGTTCGATTTGGATCATCTGCCAGCGCAGCCAGCGGCCGACGGCCGGACGGTCCGCAAACCGGTGGCGGCGCATGGCTTTGACCAGCAGTTCTTTCGCCTGCTGGAAGTCGATTTCGCCCACCATCTTTTTCAACGCTTCCGGATCGTCGGCGACGATGGTGCGGTAGAAACGGAACAGGTTGCACGCCTGCACCAGGTACTCGCTGGTGTGTTCGCGCGTGCCGATGCCGACCACCTTCTTGCCGTACTCGCGCAGCTTGAGAATCAAGCCCGTGTAGTCGGAGTCGGAGGCCACTAGCACAAACGTGTTGATATGCGGCATCGTGAACAGCGTTTCCATCGCATCGGCGGTCAGGCGGATATCGGCGGCGTTCTTGCGCTGTGTGCCGCGCGGATACACCTGGATCATGTCGACATTGTTGCCGAGCAGGTCGTACATCAACGGATTGACATAGTGCCAGTTGGCGTAGGCCTTTTTGATCGCCACCCGGCCGACATTCTGGTTGATCCAATCCAGCACCCGGTTGGTTTGAAATGGTTCGCCGACCGCTTCCTCCACCGTAAAACGCATGTTCTCGAAATCGATGAAAACAGCCGCAACATCTTTTGAAGGATCAAACATAGACGGGGTCTCATTGTCGTAGAACATAATCAACATCTCCCTTTTTCAAAGATCGTCAATAAAAAGAGCGCACAAGTACAAACAAGGTTCAATATGGAAGATAGCGCCCATAAACGGTGTGTCAACCACGCGCCCGGGTCGGCTACCTCATGCCGTCCTTTCCTCGTGGCGCCGCCTCCCATATCTGGTGTCTCGAAACCCAGTGACTATACACATTTTGTATCTGTTTTGTCGTTGACAGCATTGCCAAATGTTCGGTATACAAATACCGAACATTGGCCGGAAGCCGGGCTGGCATCGGCCGAGCAAAGGACGAGGAATGAAAAGCGGTTTGAGCCGCCGGCAACGCGAAGCGCTCGATGCTGTGCGCCATTGGACGCAAGAGCACGGCTGCGCGCCGACGGTGCGCGAACTGGCTGAGTTGTTGGGGGTCACCTCGACCGCCACCATCCACCAGCACCTGACCGCATTGGAAGCGAAAGGCTATCTGGCGCGCGCGCGCTATCGTCACCGTTCGTTGCAGGCTCAGGTGCCGCCCCGGCGGCCGCCCACCGCCCGGCGCGACGACACGACCCAGGTACCGCTCGTCGGTTCGATCGTCGCCGGCCGGCCGCTTGAAGCCATCGAAGTACTCGACGACGAGGCGCTGGTCGAAGTGCCCTCTTCCTATCTGACGAACGGCGAGCATTTCGCTTTGCGTGTCAACGGCGAATCAATGATCGACGACGGCATCCGCGAAGGCGATCTGCTGCTGGTGCGTCGGCAAGACCACGCCGCTAGCGGGCAAACGGTGGTGGCCCTGGTCGATGGCGAGGCAACGGTTAAGCGCCTCTATCTGCACGGTGCGCAAGCTGAATTGCGGCCGGCGAACACGACGATGAGTTCGCTATTCGTGCCGCTTGATCGGCTGACCATCCAAGGAGTCGTGGTCAGCCTGTTACGGAGGTACTGATGATGGCGATCCAGGCGATGTTGCCCGACGAGGCGTCACGCGCGACGTCACGCCGCTGGCGCGAGATTCGAGCGATCTATCAGAACGTCGGCACGGTGACCGTCGCCGCCGGCCGAACACTGCGGCGCGGCGGCCGCGCGTTCTGCCAGGGGCCGTGCACCTTGACCGGCGCCTTCGGCAACCTTTGCGCGAAATGCCCGCGCGGTCGGTAGCCCGCCCTTAACCTCTCACCCCACACGTTCGACCGGCGATCTAGCAACCGCAGTCGTCGTCAACGCTATCGTCATCGGCAGCGGGGGTCGCATCGTCATCGGCATCGTCGTCCATGTCGTCGTCTGCGTCATCGTCGGCATCGTCGTCGGCATCGTCATCGACGTCATCATCGTCGGCATTATCGTCATCAGCGCCGTCGTCGTCTGTCGTATCGTTGTCGGTCACGTCATCGTCGGCGGCGTCGTCGTCGACACTGTCGTCGTCAGCGCTGTCGTCGTCCAGCGTGTCATCGTCGGCGGCCGGCAACAGGAACGACATCGCGGCGGACATGATGCCCTCGCGGGCCGTTTCGTCGTAGATCGTCTCGAACGGGAAGCCGAGATACACCACCCGGAACACGCCAGCATCGGCCACCACGGCGGCGCCCAGGCCGCCCTCGTAAGACAGATCGACGCTGCCGCCGGCAAGCGCGGCCAAGCCATCGGGGTAGTCGGCGGCGTAGATCAGGTAGTCGTTGTAGTCGAAGGTGAAGCCACCCACGGCGGCGAACAGGCCCGATGCCGTCACCGCCCCGGTGTCGCTCGAGTCCTGCACATACTCGGCTTGCAAGTAGCCGGTGTAGAACGCCTGATCGGCGGCCGAACCGAACACCCATAGATCCCATCCGATTTCCGAGCCCGAGACGAACAACGCGCCGCCCGCATCGAGGTAGTCGGCGAGGAGCGCCTGTTCTTCTTCGCTGAACGAGGTGTCGACGGTCGATTCCTCGCCGGCGATCCACACCACGGCCGGGTAGTCGGCCAGGTTGACCAAGCCGGCGGTCAGCGCGCCGCGGTTGGCTGAATCGAAATCGATCCCCGCCGCGACCAGCGCGCTGGCGTGGGCGATGACGTAATCGAACGTGTTCATGCGATCGAGGTAGCCGCGTTCGATTGTGCCGCCGCCGTAGTACGCTTCGGGCACGTTGGCCGACTGGTCGAGACGGTCGAAGCCGTTGACGATCAACACGCGCGGTCCCGAGCCCATACTGAACGCCAGTGTTTCGGTAGGGAAGCTTTCGCCGCCTTCGTTGTAAGCCGTGACCCGCAAGAACACCGGGCCATCGACCCGCTCGGCCTCTACGCGCGCCGTCAGATCGGTGGTGTCTAGCGCATCGTGGAAGCCCTTGCCGGTGACGCTAAGGTAGATCCGGTAGCCGTCGGCGGGGTCGCCGGCCAAACCGCCGTAGTCGTACACGGGCGACAGCCACTGCGCCACCGCCTCGCCGTCTTGCCAGCTCACTACGGCGGAAGTTGGCGGTTCGGGCAGAAAACGCGGCGTCAGCCCATCACGCGCGGCGAAGTAGCGCACCGTCGCTTGATAGACCGCCCGCGAAACCAGTTGTCGAAAGGCCGGCTCTTTCAGTTGTTCGGCATCGTATGGCGTATCGTGAAACGCAACCTCGAAAATGATGCCCGGCGTTTCGTCGTTGTAGTTCGGGTTAAGTTCGCCGTACCAATTGGTGTGCTCGCCGTCGTCGCTCCACGAAGCATCCCAACCGGCGCGGATGTCGTCCATGATCTCCGCATGCACCGCCGCGCGTAGTTCCAGACTGCCGTCGACGCCGTCGAAATCGCCGTCCCACCCCGCCGAGGAGTACGCGAAGGTGCTGGTGCCTGAACCGGGGTTTGGCGCGTTGGTGTGCCAGGACAAGTACACCCCGTCCTCCCACGCTTCGTTTTCCCACTTCACCCAGCGGGGCATGGCGGTGACCGTGTTGGTTGCGCATTCGTCGCAGCCCATGAATGGCGCGTAGTACAGGCCCGACATCTCCCATCGCGGTTTGGCGGCGTCTTCGTCCGTACCGCCGCCGAAACGCACCGCGTCGGCGATCACATAATTCCCTGTATCCGTGCCCTGGTTGGAAATGACCACCCCTCGGCGTGACGCGTCGTCCGTCGCCCGGAAGTAATAGCGGCCAAGATTGTTCCACGTGAAACCATCGCGTTGGAGATTTTGCACAACCTCGGTCTCGCCGTCGGCGTGGCGAATCGTGAAACGGCACGCGGTGGCGCGGTTGCTGCCGCCGGTGTACCACACATAGACGTGATAGAAGCCGTCGCTTGTCAGATCCGGCGTGAAGGTGGCCGTAGCGGTTTCCGTCGCCGAAACGGCGGCATACAGATAGTTGTCGCCGTAGTAGCCCGAGACGGCGGTCGACGTCGCCCACGAGCCGGTGGTGGAGCAGTCGGCGTCGTTGTTGTCGACAATCGCCATCGCCGTGTTCAGATCGCGTTCGCGCGTGGTGTAGACAAGCGCGCCGGCGTTCCAGAAATATGGCAACAAGAATTGGAACACCGCTTCCGGGTTGGAAAAGTCCTCGACCAGGCCGTTGGTGTTGCCGCGTTGCGTGATCCAGTCATCGACCGTATCGCTGTAGTACCAGCCGTGCCCGGGCGCCAGGAAAATGCTGCGGCCGGCCAGAAAACCGTCGGGGTGCGGCTGCCCGAAACCCGGCGGACCGGTGAACTTGCTCCGGTCTTCAAACGGTTTGGCCGGCACGGGCGCGGGGTAGCGTATTAGTTTGCCGATCGGCACGTAGGCCCGTCGGCGGTCGTCGCGGGCCATCACCCGAACCGGACCGGCGCCAAGGCGGCGCATGGTTTCGCCGAGCGCATGCATCATCGGGTCGGTGACTGTTTCGTTCGACGTGTCGGCTAAGCCGGGCGGAAAGGTCAGCCAGAGAGAGAAGCCGCGGCCGTCGCGACTGACCCGATCGACCGTCGTGCCGGTGGGAAAGAACGACCGCTGGCCATTGAGTCCGCTGACCAACAACCGCAATGCGCCTTCCGCCGTGGCGTCCGCGCACCGGCGCAAATCGCGCGCGGCGGACAACGCTTGCGCGGCGCCGATTTCCACGGCCGCCGGCCCGGCGGTTCCGCGCAGCACGAGCGTCACGCGCGCGTCATCGCCCGACGCCGACCACGCCACACCGGCCAACACGGCCAACACCACAAGCATCGGCCACCGCTGTCTCATGCCCGCATTTCATCATGTTTCCCCGGCCAAGGCCACCTGGCGGCAAAAACTCGGCGGCCGGCAGAAGAGCGCTTTCCATCCGCCATAGCTTTTGAGATAATTGCGGCCGGTCATGAGCGGGTAGTCAGGTTGGCAGTACCACACAACTAACATTTCGGTACAGTCGTGGTGGACGAAAGCTTCTTCCGCGCAATCGCGCGCATTCGCTTGCGCTACGCGATCCTGGTTGCGGTGTTGCTGTTTGTCGGGCTCGACATCGGCATTCGGCGTCTCGAAGCCACGCCGGATCTAATGCTGCGCAATGAAGGTGAATCGCACCTCGCGCTGCCGTACATGTTCGAACAAATCGAACACACCGAAGATCAGCCGGTGGTGGTGGCGTTGGGCGCGTCGGTGACCCAAGGCGTCGGCAACACCACGTCCGAAACCACCTGGCCGCTGGTACTGCAGCGGTTGCTCCGCGAACAAGGCCGGCCGGCGCGGGTGTTCAACTTCGCCGCCATCGGCAATGGCGTCGGCGACAATCTGGCTCTGGCCAGCGAGGCGGTCCGTCGCGGCGCCGACGTACTGGTGGTGTCGTTGCACTACAAGCTCTATTCGCACCAAGGCGCGCTGGCCTTCGCTTCGACCTATCGCGACACGGTCTATTATTTGCGCGACCGTGACGACTTCGCCGAGTTGCGAAACAAACACTTCCTGCTGTCGGCGCGCGACTTTCTGGGCATCTACATCGACCAGACCATCAAAAGCCGCTGGGCGTTTTACCGTGAGGTCCCCCTGCTCACCTATCTCGCCACCGGCCGCACCGAGCCGCTGCCGAGCCAGTTACGCAAACTGCTGTTGCCGGCCACCGAACGGCGAATCGCCACGTTGCTCGATCAGTTCGGCACGCCGGAAAAGCGCAACGCCGACGACCTCTGGCAACTGCAACCCGAGCACTACCATCGCGAGAACCAGGCGGCCTACGCCAAAGTCGACATTCGCGAGGACGACGCGCATTTCAAACTGCTCGGTCTGATCGCCGAACTGGCGGAAACCTATCCGGTGAAAATCATCTTCTTCGTCAATCCGCTGAATCAAGCGGCCAACGAGCGCTTTCACTATTGGGATCCGCAACAGCTTGCGCGATTCGCCGAGTTGACCTCACGCATCGTGCAAGCCCACGGCGCCCAGTGGCTCGATCTGCACAACGCCGTCGACAGTCGCTATTTCACCGACGGCGACCACCTCACCATGAAGGGACATGCCGAGCTGGCCGCGGTGCTGGCCGGAACGGTGGCGGCGGCTTTGCAAGGGGTACAACCATGACGGCGTTCTCCTGGTGGTCGTTGCTGCTGGTGGTGGTCTTCTTCCTGCTCATGCGCTTTGTCGTGCCGCCCAACAAACGCCATGTGCTGATGACCTGCGGCGCGGTTGCCGTGATCATGGCGCAGAACGCGCCGATGGTGCTGATTCGTTTCGGGTTCGCCACGGTCACGATGATCATTCTGGTCGGCGGGTGGGTCGGCGCCAACCTCATCGCGCGACGCCCGCCGGACCAACGTCGCGCTATGTTGATCGGCACGGTCGTCTTTCTGGTCGCCCCACTGATCCTGTTCAAGCTGGTGCAAACGGTGGTTCCGGTGCGCTTGCTCGACGTGCTGACCTCCACCCGCGGCAAGTTCGACCTCGGCTCACTAGCGCCGCTAGGCATCAGCTACTTCACTTTCCGCGCGGTGGCGTACGCGATCGAAATCGCCCGCGGCACGATCCAGCCCGTCGGCTGGTGGCGCTACCTGAATTACGTCGCGTTCTGGCCGACGTTCTTGGCCGGTCCCATCGAACGGCCCGGCCCGTTCCTGCAACAGACCGAAACCGTCGCGCCGATCCACGCCGAGGACGTGCGCATCGGCGTGGCGCGCATTGTCATGGGCCTGGGCAAAAAGATGGTGCTCGGCGCCGTGTTCTACCAAATCGCCAAGCCTTTCTTGCTCTTGCAAACCGGCGTCAAAAACCTCGCCGGCTGGAGCACGGCCGAGACGTGGATCGCGCTGACCGCGTACTACCTCTACCTCTATTGCGATTTCGCCGGCTATTCCGACGCCGCCATCGGCACCGCGCGGCTGTTCGGCTACCGCATCCGCGAGAACTTTCGGCTGCCGGTGCTGGCCACCAACGTGGGCGACTTCTGGCGCCGTTGGCACATGTCGCTGACGGGTTGGATTACCGACTACGTCTACATCGGCCTGGGCGGCAACCGCCAAGGCCAATCCCGCGCCGCGCGCAACACGTTCGTGGCAATGCTGGTGGTCGGCCTGTGGCACGGGCTGTCGTTGAATTTCGCGCTGTGGGGCCTGTACCACGCCTGCTGGCTGAACGCCTATCGCGCGTATCGCAAACGGCGCTCGGCGCCGCCGCCGCGCGCCTGGTGGCGCACGGCGCTAGCGTGGTTCGTGACGTTTCAGATCATCAATCTGGGCTGGGTATTCTTCATTTTCCCGACTCGCGTGGCCGTCATGGTATACCTGCGATTGTTCGGACTGAGCTAGGAGTCGACGATGAAACCTTCATTGTGGCTCGATCTTGCCGGCGGCGTGGTGATCTTTCTGATCATTGCGTTGGCGATGCTGCTCGGCGGCCAGATGCCCGAATTCGTGTACATCATGTTCTAGCGGGAGCGCGTTTGAGCCGTTGGGTGCCGGTGCCGTGGATTTGGCTGTTGCTCGCCTGCGCCGCTCCGGCGGCGGCCGACACGATGCTCGCGCTGGGCCACACCGACCGCGAGGTCGCCGATTACTTCGCGCCGGTGCTTTATCAAGACGTGGCCGACGGCGTGGAAAACCAAGCCCTCTTCCGCTATCAAGACCTGCTGACCAACTTCGACTTCGACGGCAATTGGGACGCGAACGACAACGCCGAGCACACGTATCTGTTTTCCTTAAAGGGCTTCGTCTATTACGACGTGGTCGAGACGGGTAACTATTTGTTTGTCGAGTACTCGTTCTTCCACCCGCGCGACTGGAACTCGATTCTGTACAGCTTCATCGACCACGAAAACGATCAGGAGAACATTCGGCTGCTGGTGCACAAAGACGGCAGCGAATGGGGCGCGCTGAAGCTGGTCGACATGAACGCGCACGGGTTCCTCTTCGCCTATTGGAATCTCGGCGAAGGCGTCAGCGGCGGCACCTGGACCCGCAGCGGTCCGCTCGATTTCGAAGACGATGCCGGCAACGTCGGCGATTCCTTTTCCGCGACCTATCATCACGTGCGCGTGTTCATCGAATCCAAAGGCCACGGTCCCTTCAACTGCGCGCTGCACGACTGCGACCGCAACACCGACAACGACCTGGTGGTCTACACCGTGCTGCCCGGCGCCACGCCCGACCAGGCCTACGAGCCCGACCTCGACAACATCGAAGAAGAGCGTGTGGTGCTGGCCCAGTACGTGCTGCTCTCCGGCTACGAGGCGTACTGGACGCGCCGGCAAGCCTACACGCCGGACGTGATCTGGGATAAGGAGTTCGTCTACGACCCCGCGCGCCACGGCGACCCCGACGCCGAGCCGTTCGACTTCACCACCGAAGTCGACGCGCTCAAGATGGGCGGCGACTTCCAGGGCGATGAGGGCGACGGCGGCGGCGTGCCGCCCTGGGCCTTCAACGGCACACTCACCGGCGCCAATCCCGGCGATTGGCTGATCGACGCGGCGTACGTTTCGGCGAAGTGGTACGTCCTGCCCGGACAGGAAGAGCCGGAGTTCGAGGAATATTGGTTCAACCCCTACCTCAACGATCTGCTCGCTGAACCGCGCGTTGACGGCGACGGCGACGGCGTGCCCGACGTCTACGACAACTGCCCCGACGTGCCCAACTCCGACCAGGCCGACGCCGACGGCAATGGCGTGGGCGACGCCTGCGAACCGGCGCCCGACGACGACACCACGGACGACGACACCGTCGATGACGACGCGAGCGATGATGATGCCGACGACGATGCGGCGGATGACGACCTCACCGATGACGATGCGACCGACGACGACAGTGATGACGATATCGACGACGATGTCGACGATGACGTGGCATCCGACGACGACACGGCGGCCGGCGACGTCGACAATGACGATTCCGGTTGCGGCTGCTGACCGGCGGCCCGTCTGGATTCCCGCCAAGCGGCCCTGCTATAACTTGGCTCAACACCTGCAACCGGAGTCACCATGATTCGCGTGGGCATTTGCGGCGCGGGCCACATCGTTCCCAATCACGCCGAGGCGATCGCGCGGACCGCGGGCGTCGAACTGGTCGCCCTGTCCAGCCGCACGCTGGCCGGTGCGCGCAAGATGGCGCGACAGTGCGCGGTCAAGCGCGTCTATGACGACCACCGCCGCCTGATCGATGCGCCCGACATCGACGTCGTGCTCGTCGCCACGCCGAACTATCAGCATTGTGAGCTGGCGCTGCGGGCGATCGCCGCCGGCAAACACGTCATGGTGGAAAAGCCGCTGGCGATGACCGTCGCGCAGGGTCGCAAGATGATCACCGCGGCCAAGCGCGCGGGCGTGCATCTGATCTACGCCGAACAACTGCCGCTGGCGCCGAAGTTCGCGCGGCTGATCGACCTGGCCCAATGCGGCGCGTTCGGTGAAATCTATATGGTGCGGCAGATCGAACGCCATGCCGGCCCCTACTCGCCGTGGTTCTTCGACAAGAAGACGGCCGGCGGCGGCGCGCTGATGGACCTGGGCTGCCATTCGCTCGCCGTGGTGCGCGAGATTCTGGGCAAACAGCCGGTCCGACGCGTGGAGGCGCTGTCGCGCACGTTCCGCCACACGCACGGCAACGTCGACGACTTCATAATCGTGCAGCTCGAATTCGCCGGCGGAGCGATCGGCGTGGTGGAAAGCAACTGGTGCCACCTGGGCGGCATGGATTCAATCACCGAGGTTTTCGGCGCGCAAGGCAACGGCTACGCCGACCTGTTCAAGGGCTCCGGCCTCGAACTCTACCAGGAACGGCCGGCGGCCGGGCTGCACGCGCGCCTCGGCGGCTGGCACAAACCGCAGGTCGACCCGTGTCTCGACAACGGCTACGTCGCGCAAATCGAAGCCATGCGCGACACGGTGCTGCACGACCGCCCGCCCGCGCAATCCGGCGAAGACGGCCTGGCGATTCTCGAGATCATGACCGCGGCCTATCGCGCGGCGAAGAGTTGGGGCGAGAAGCTCGGCTGAGCGCCTTCCGCCGAACGGCAAAATAATAGACACATCCGGCCCATTATGGGATAGTTTGCCTGTGACTCGGTCCGGATATCGTTTGGCAGGCGTATCCGACCAATGCCGAGGCCTTGTGGGAGGGTGAAATTGAAAGCATGGCCTACCGTTTCCTGGGTACTTTGTCTTCTCTTGGCTACCGTGGCGTGGTCGTTTAGCGGTGGCGCGGAATGGACCGGACTCGATCTCGCCGCCCGACATTCGCCGGTCGATGACGATACTGCCGACGATGACACGGTCGATGACGACGCCGTCGATGACGACACGGCCGTCGACGACGACACCGGCGACGATGACACGACACCCGACGACGACACTTACGACGACGACGAAGACGCGGATGACGACACGTGGCTCGAGCACGGCTGCGTGCTGTTCTGCAGCCAGATCACGCTCTGTGCACTGCGTGACGAGTACGACCTCTACGACTGCGACACCCGCTGCCACAGTATGGACTTGGAAGACGTCTATTGCGTGGTCAACGCCGACAATTGCGACCGGGTTCGCGAGTGTCTGCCCTCCCAGGACAATGACCTGAGCTGCGGCGGCGATGAAAACGGCGGCGTTTGTTGTGGAGATTGAGTATCCGGACTAACGGCCGACGTAGACGGCCAGCGGCCCCCACCAGACGACCCACACCCCGGCCATAAAGCCCAGCAGCATGCCCGGAATGATGATCTTGAGCCCCTCCACCTCGAACGGCAGGTCGGGCCGCACCCAGCGCTTGTGCACGCGCACCTCGAACTCGCCGCGCGCGAAGGCGTTGAGCTCGAGCACGCACAAAAACAGCAGCGCCACCGCGGTCGATGGGTCGCGGCCGATGATGCACAGCACCGCAGTCGTGCCGCCGGCGGCCAGCGAGGCGGCGGCAAGCATGGGGAAGAACAGGTGTCTGATCGAACGGGACATCCAGAAAAACAGGATCGAGCCGCCGACCGAAATCGACATGATCAGCCGCAGCCCAACCGAGGTGATGCGCCCCGGCGTCGGCGGCGTTTTGAAGAAATGGTAGAACCGAGGCAACAACACGTAGCCGCCCACCGCCATCGCGGTCAGCGACATGACCAGCACCGCGGCCGCGGCCGTGTCCTTCGCGCGTTTGATCAGCTCGTGGCGGTCGGGTCCGGCGGCGTGATCGGCCTGCGCCTCGATAGAGGTGTTGATGATCTCGAACGCGGGCACCAGGCAGATGACGATCAACAACAGCGCGCGTTCATATACCGGAATGTTGAACGACACGTTGAAGGCCAGAATGAGAATGGCCATAAAGATGTGAAAGCGCATGTTGCGCTGCGTGTGCATGGTGTAAAGCAGGCCCTCGAACGCATAGACAAAGCTCCGGCCAAGTTCGCGGGTCGCGCGTGAAGGATTGAGGTTCTTGACCATGCTGACGCGCCGGCCGGTGCGGCAATGGCCGCTACTGGCTGCCTCCGGTGGGAGCCGGGGTCGCGGCGGGCGCTGGCGTGTTCATCTTCTTGATCCGGATATTGACGTCGTGCACGGTGTCGACGCCGCGGAATTTTGGAGTGCCGTCCTCGATGCCCAGGCCGTCCAGAATGCCGCGCCGCTTGACCTCGTCCTTGAAGAACTTCATCCCGAGAATCTTCCAGGTGCCGCCGACTTCGATGAGAAACGGGATCTCGGTCGGGATGATTTTGCCGTCCGGCATCTTGAAGCGGATGATCGTGCCGCGATAGACGTGGATCTTGCCGCCCTGCTGGCCGGCCTGCGCGCCGAGCTTGTAGTCGACCAGTTCGAGTTTCTGGCCGAGCAGATCGCGGTTCTTGTCGGTGAACGCGCGCTTGCTGACCATGAAGTAGGCCTGCCAGAGCTGCTGCGCGGCGCCCTCGCGCACCTTGCCCATGTCTTCGGCGGTGAGCAGCAGCCGTTTGAGCAGTTCCGGATCTTTCTTCTCGATGCATTCCTGGTAGGAAGCGATCAGCGCATCGACGCTGGTGAACCCGTTTTCAAACGCGGTAATGGTCGGGGTCGCGGGCTTGGCCGGCTTCTGCTCGCAGCTCGAACAGCCGACCAAGCCACCCGCCAGCAACACCAACAGCACCGGCAGAAATATGCGTCGCATCGCTTTGTCCCTTACTATGCTGCCTCGCGCGCTAACCTACCCGAAGGGGGACGGGGTTGCAAGGGTCACGGCCTACGGCGTCACCCCCGGGTAGCGATCGGCCCGCCAGAAATACCAGGTCTGCGAACGGTGTCCGTCGCGCAAGCGCAACACCTGCGGCTTCACACCGGCAAACCGCGGCCAGTCCTCCGGCACCGGCGGCAGTATCCAGCGCTGATCGCCCATGTTGGCGCGCGAAGCCTTCCAGGCCGCCGTGAAGTCGTCGAGCGAACCGGTTCCACCGCACGAAAGCAAGTAGCCGATGCGGTCGCGCCGCTGCCGCATGGGATCGTCGAATACCGGCCCGGCGATACGCGGCCCGCCCGCCTGGTAGTGCACATACGACACGTGCGGCGAATCGACCAGCGGAATGAGCAGGAAGTACGGCCAGTCTTCCAGCGGCGGGTCGCATTGATCGATGAAGAACAGATCGTGGCTGGTGTTGCTGCGGTTGCCCAGATCGATCTCGGCGGCGACCCGGCGG
Source organism: uncultured bacterium (assembly GCA_964511015.1). Lineage (GTDB taxonomy): Bacteria > Lernaellota > Lernaellaia > Lernaellales > Lernaellaceae > FEN-1099. The sequence goes on from CAZEDX010000018.1 coordinate 56,939, forward strand.
CCCATCTCCGTCAGCCGCCACGGGAGCCGCGTCCGGGCTTGGGCGTCGGGCGTCACCTCCGGAAAGCGCATCTCCTGGCCCAGGAGCATCGCCACGCCGACGAACAATAGAAAAGCCTCGCGCCCGTAATGGCGCCTGGATCCGACGACCGCGCGCAACGCCGCCCAGAGCGGCACCACCACCAACGGATAGGCGTAGTACGACGACGATTGCGGCGCGCGAATGAAGGTCGCCAGCGCCACCAGATAGCCAACCAGCCACACCCGGTGTTCCTTGCCGCGCATGGTGAACGGCGCCACTACCGTGCCGGCGACCAGCAGAATGAAATACCAGTGGCCGAAGACGCGATGCCAATCGGCGGCGAGCGTGACCTGATTGAGGGTCAGAAACGGTTTGGCTTGAATGGTTGATTCGGCCTGCACCCCGTGCGCCAGTTCGCGCACCAGATCCCAAAAGCGCGGCACGCCGGCCGACCAGATCCACAATGCCAGCCCCAGCGTTACCGCCGCGCCGGCCACGATGCCGGCCACGGTGGTCCAACGCCGCAACCGCAGCGCGGATATGCTTTCGGTCAGAAACACCAGCGCGATCCCCGGTCCGACGAACAGCGCGACGGTCGGTTTGGACACCAGGCCCAGTCCAAGCATCAGCCCGAGCACCGGCCAGGCGCGAAACCGCCGGAAGCGCATGCCGTTGCCCAGGTAGGCCAGTATGGCGGCGGTCCAGAAACAGGCCGGGCCCTCGTTGCCCAGGTGAATGTAGAGGTGGCGGAATTCCGAAGGGCCGACCAACAAGCCCACAGCCGCGAACGCCGCGGCCGGGCCGACGAGCCCGCGGCCAGCGCGGTACAGAACGTAAAGCCAGAGCCAAACCCAAATCGCATTGGCCAGCAACGCCGCGGAATACCCGGTCGGGCGGGCGAAGGAGACAAAGGTCGACCACGCATACGGCAGGAACGGTTTGCGCAGCGACGGCTGAAGCACATTGCCGGTGACTTCGAGGTTCGCCTTGACCCGGTCTTTGAACAGGAAATGGAATTGCAGATGCAGCAGTTCGTCGTGGCCCCACCCCATGCCTACCGGGCGTTGGGCATTGGCCAGGCCCAGCGCCGCTAGCAGCGCAAGTGCCGCGACAAAAAGGGCATCGACGTAGATGTTGCGGAAAGACACCGGGGTAGTGTAGCGACAACCCCCCGTCGGCGGCAAGGACGAGCGCTTCCGCCACCGAAGGCGCCGGTTTGGCGCGTTGACCCACGCCCAGACGCAAAGTAAGATGCGCCGGTCCGGCTACCCCGGTGGAGGAAAACGGTTGCGTCGCATCTTCGGCGGTTTGTTGATTTGTCTGCTCGGCGCAGTAGCGCTGGCCGGCTGCGCCAAGTTGGAAGGCTACGAGGGCGACGGAGGGGTCTTTGACAACCCCATCGGCATCGCCGTGCGGTGGCCCTATGCCTATGTGACCAACGGCAACTACGACTTGTCCGACGAGAAACAGGGCAAGCTGAACGTGGTGGACCTGCGCATCGCCCTGACGCGCCGGGACAAATCGGTCATTTACCAACTCGATACCCAGCCCTATCTGGCCCGCATCGTCCTGAGCCCGGACGGCCTGACCGCGTACGCGACCACCCGCCGCACCAACGAAGTGTTGTATTTCGACCTGACCGACCCCGCGCGGCCGGAGCCGATCGATCTCGACCCCGACAAAAGCGGCACCCAAGGCGTGGAAGTATCGCGCCAGCCGTTCGGCTTGGCGTTGGCGCCGGACGGCGGCAGCCTGTGGGTCGCCTGCATGTCGCAGGGCAACGTGACCATCGTCGATCTCGCCACCAACCGCATCGCGCAAACGATTCAGATCGCCAGCGGCGTCAGCGAACTGGCGTTCGACCCGGCCGGCCGGTATGCCTACGTCACCAACCGCTTGGACCAGACGGTGACCATGCTCGATGCGCAGACCGGGGAGTTCGTCGCGTCGTTCGAGCCCGGTCGCACCAACAGCCTCACTGGCTACGACAACCGCGGGCTGGCCTTCACGCCCGACGGCCGCTACCTGTTCATCGCCGCGCGCAGCCCCGGCGATCTGCTGATGCTCGACACCGACAAGCTGCCGTTCTATCCGCAGTACGCGCTGCTGCGCACGCTGCCCACCGATTCCGGCCCGACCGCCGTCGACATCACGCCGGACGGCCGCGAGGCGTGGGTGGTCAACTACGATTCGAACACCATCTTCGCCTTCGACGCGCAAACCGGCGCGTTGCTGCAGGGCATGTACGTCGGCGAAGGCCCGTACGACATCGAAATCTTTGAAGACGGCGACAATCCGGGCCAGTACTACGCGCTGACCACCAACTTCAATGCGCACAACGTCTCCCTGGTCGACGTGCAGACCCGGGAACTGGTGTGGGTCCTGCCATGAGAAACGTTTGGCTTGCTCTCGGCTTGCTGCTGCTGGCGGCCGCCTGTGGCGGCACCACCGGCGTCGAGGAAACCTATACGCACTTCTACGGCCCGACCGAAATGGCCGCCGACCCCGATCCGTTCAAGGAAGGCGGCGCGCTGTTGTACGTGCTGAACACGGCCGGCGGCTGCCTGACGATCATGAACACCGACACCTACGACATCGTCAAAGGCTATTCGTCCGACGACCGCAGCGACGATGTGCTGTGGCTGGGCCAGGCCCCCCTCGACATCGCGATTGTGCCGACCGGCGAGTTGCTCTACGTCACCGACACCTGGGAAGACAATGTGCGCACCGTCGACCTGGTGGCGATGGAAGACGAATCGAACCTGTGGACGATCGCCAAGCTGCCGCTCGTTTTCGAAAAGGCGCGCGTATCGATCGTGCCGATCACCATCGATCCGGTCACCAAGGCCACCTCGGTGCCCGCCGCCTGGGACGCGCGGCACGAGGTGTGGTTCACCGACCCGGCCCACAGCCGGCTGGTGGTGTGGGATCACGCGGCGCAGCGTCAGGCGGCCACCGTCGAACTGCCGAGTCCGCCGACCGCGTTGCAGGTGAGCCGCGACGGCAACCGGGTTTTCGTGCTCGGCGAAGACGCGGTGCTGCGCGTGGTCGATGCCGCCGCCCGCGAACTGCTCGCCGGCGAGACGGAGATCGGCGGCCGGCCGGTGCGCGTGGTGGAATCGCGCGACGGCGCGTGGCTCTACGTGCTCGACATCGACCCGCCGCGCCTGCACGTGATCGCGAGCGCGACGTTGGCCGAAACCGACGACGAAGTCACCTTCCCGCTGGCGATCAACGGCATGGCCATGTCCACCGACGGCGAACTCGGCTTCATCACTAGCGACGACGGCTTCGCCTACTACTTCTGGGTCGAGTACCGCCGCGCCTGCGGGTCGGCGGC
>CAZEDX010000019.1:0-59494 GCA_964511015.1 uncultured bacterium
ACAGCGGTTTGATGCCGAACCGGTCGCGCGCCAGAAACAACCGCCGCTCCTGTTGGTCCCAGATGGCGAAGGCGAACATGCCGTTGAATTCCGCCAGGCAGGCTTCGCCCCAGCGGAGGAAGGCGTGCAGAATCACCTCGGTATCGCTGCCGGACCGAAAGACCACGCCTTCTTTGGCGAGCCGTTCGCGGATCTCGACGTAGTTGAACACCTCGCCGTTGTGCACAATCACGTAACGGCCAGTCGGGTCGGCCATCGGCTGGTGGCCGAGCGGCGAGGCGTCGAGAATCGCCAGCCGCGCATGGACGAGGGCCGCGCCGTTGCCTTGGTACAGTCCGGTGTCGTCCGGACCGCGGTGTTGCAGCGCGGCTAGCGTGTGCTGCCAACGTTCCGGCGGCAGTGCTTGTTCGGCTATTCGCCCGGCGATACCGCACATGAAGTCGTCTGTCCTCTCCGCGCGCGCCAGCGGTTCAGCAAGTCCATGCATACCACACCAAACAACAGCGAATACACCAGATCGAACGGATACCGATAGCGCACGATCACAATGCTCACCAGAAATTGCGGTAGGTACACATAGGCGGCTGTCGCAAAAATGCCGATTAGGAACTGGCGGGCCACGCCGGTGGTCCGGCGCAAGGTCGCCAGCGCATACACCAGGACGAACAGCAGCAGCGGCGGGTTCGTCGGCCACCACGACAGCAGCGTGAACCAACCGTTCAGGAAGTCCAACTGCCGCGGCGACGGCGCGCGGAGCCCGTAGATCGCCTTCAGCCGGTTTTCCAGAAAGTCGGTGGACGCGAGCGTGGTCTGCGAAAATTCGTGCAACGGCAGAAAGCTCTCGTGGGTGAACAGGCAGTCCAGCGCGAGCCCGGCGCTTCGCCAGAGATAGTGGAGCGGATAGGTTCGCACGTAGGCCCGCCACAGGCGATTGACCAGCGGGTCGACCGGCAACGTTCCGGGGTAGAGGTCGTCGCGCGGCAAGCCGAGCACGGTGGTGCGGATGCCGGCGTAGGCGCCTTGCCAGAAGAACCCGGGTTGGTTGGCGCGCGCGGCCAGGTAATCGCGTGTTGCCGCCAGTTGCGGATCGTCGGTTTGCACGCGGGCCAGCGGGGCGGCCGGATCGTCGACTAGCCGGTAGATCGCCGCCTTGGGCAAGCCGGCGGAGATGGCAAATCGGCCGCTGTAATGGTAGACGAGTCCGCATACCGGCAACACCACCAGCGCCGCGCCCGCGATCAGCAACGTCGCCGCTTGGGCGAAGGCCAGCCGCCGCCCGCGCGCCAGATAGAACGGTGTCAGCGCGACGACCAACACCGGCGCCAGGTACTGTCCGACCGGCCGCACGCAAGCGCTCAGGCCGGCGAGCAGGCCCGCCACCAGAAACCACGGCGAGACGCGGCCGCCGTCCAGACGCGCCAGGGCCAGCCACAAGGCCGCCAGGTGCAACGCCAGGAAGAAATTAAACAGCGTCTCGGACATGTAGGTGTGGGCGTACAGAACGAACCCGCCGTACAACGCGACGAACAAGCCGGTTGCCAGGCCGGCGACGCGACCGAACGCGGCGCGGGCCACGGCGAAAAGCGCCAGCGCCGCGGCGAGCAACAACAGGTGTTGCACCACGACGCCCGACACCGGGCCGACCATCGACAAAAACGTGCCGTAACCGAAGGCATAGTGCGGCGCGGCCAGCGATTGCGGCAAAGGCCGGTGGCAGAAACTGTCGACCTGGACCAGCGGCGGCAGACCGCAGACGAGCAGCGGTAGGCGCGCCGCGAACCACGCGCCGGCGACGATCAACGCGTCGGTCCGGAGTTGGCGGCCGGTGGCGGACGGGGCGCCCATCTCAGTTGAACATCCAGTTGCAGCGCTGGCAGTGCGGCGGATTGGCGCCTTGGTCGCGAAACCGGCTCAGCAAATGCCGCCGGTAGTTGTTGGCCATGGCCGATTGCCAGCTCGCGCGCAACGACTGGCCGCGCACGTTGCCGTAGGTAACGTAGGGGTAGTCGATGCAGAACACCAGGTCGCCGTTGGGCACGATGTGCATGCTGAAGAACGGTACCGTACAGATCTTGTCCCGCAACGGTGCGAGGCTGGTGGCGTAGTATTCGCGCAGGCGCGCGGGTTGGAAACCGCCGATGTGGTGCAGACTGATCGCGAATGGCGCGCGTCGGCTGCGTACCCAGCCGGCCTCCCGCGCGAGCAGTTCGGCATCGACCCGCCGCAGTTCGTCGTTGACGAAGAACCGCCACGGCCCCGGATCGTAGCCCCAGGTGCGCGCGGTGTGATCGGCGGCCTCGCTGGCGTCGCGCGAGAGGAAGTTAAGCAGTTGGATGTTCCACCATTGCACCGGTAGCTCGGTGCAGAGCCGGTACAGGTCGCGCAGCGTGTGCGCGTTGGCGGCGCTCACCACCGAAGAGACTTGTAGCAGCGGCCCGCGGCCCCGGGCGCTCGCCTTCAATTCGCCCAGCCGGCGGAGGCCTTCGACCGCGCGATCGAAGGCGAAGTCGCGGCCCCGAATCGCGTTGTGCACCTCACGCGGTCCGTCGAGGGAAACAGTCACCACATCGACCCCGACCCGCACCAGTTCGGCAGCCACCTCGGGCCTGGCCAGCATCACACCATTGGTGCTCAGGCGCGTGGCGATGCCGCGCCGGCGGCAGTCGGCGAGAATGGCAAACAACTCGTCGCCGAGCAGCAACGGTTCGCCGCCGGTGAACTTCACGTACGGCCGCGGCCACCAATGCTCGATCTCCGCGAACGCCGGGGCGAGGTCGGCATGCCGCAGCATCTGGCCGGCGTAGGGCGGTTGCTTCATGACCTGCCGGATACCGCACATGCGGCATTGCAACTGACAGGCCGAACTCACCGCCACCACGATTTCCACCGGGCGACCGAGCGGCCGGACCGACCAGAGACTCGGCCAGCAGGTGTAGACGGTTTCGACCGCGCGCCGCACGGCCAGCGCCTGCGACAGGCGCGGGTACTGGCCGGCCAGGCGGGCCACCAGACCGGCATTGGACCACCGCGCGGCCGCCAGCGAGAGAGCACCGCTCATCGGGGCAGCTCCCGCGCCGAGAAATCGGTGTCGACGTAGCAGCAACCCCAGCACGAGGGCAACGTGCCGCGTGCGCGAATCGTCCGGCGGAACGCGCGAAAGGCCGGCCCGTGCCACACCTGTTGCCACGGCGTTTCACGCACCGAGCCGACATCGACGCTGAGGCACGGAAACACGCGCCCTTCCGGATTCACCACGATCGTGCCCCACGGGCAGAGGCAGCGTTTCATGCGGCCGGCAAACGCGTCGGGTTCGAGGAAGAAACGCTCCGCCGATTCCGGCGAAGGGAACGGCGGGTAGAAGCGGAAGCGCGTGCGGCCCGCGCCGCGTCGCTCCAACAGCCGCCGGAAGACGCGTGCGAAGTCCCGTTGGGTGGCGGCGTCGGCCGGGCCGAACGGATAGCGGCGCTCGAAATCCGGGTGGGACAGATCGGGTTTTAGAAACGGGTTGAGCATCACCGGGTTGTCGTAGCCCAGCGAGAAGGTCAGGTAGTCGGCTTCGAGCTCGCCGGCCAGAGCGATGAGCTGATCCACCGCGCCAATGTTCTCCGCGGTGACGATCGTCTTCAGGTCGAGCAGCGGCGCGCGCCGGTCGCTCGATCGCCGTCGCGACTGCAGTTGGCGCAGGTTGTCGACCGCCATTTCGTAACGCTGCGGCGCGCCGACCAGCGCGTTGTGATGGTCGGGCGGCCCGTAGAGCGGCACCCCGACGAGCACCACGCGAGCGGCCAGCAGCAGATCGATCATATTGGCGTCGAGGAGCGTGGCGTTGGAAAGCAGATTCATGATGCGCGAGCGGCCGATGCCGGTGACGATGTCCGCAAACCCCGGATGGCATAGCGGCTCGCCGCCGGTCAGCGTGATCAGCGTGAACGGCGGCAGCGAGCGGGCCAGCGCAACCCAATCCGCCGCGGTCATTACATCGCGCGGCAGGCGTGCGAGGTTTTCCGGCCGGTGTTGTTTGCAACAGTGCCGGCAAAACGAGTTGCAGCGGTAAGTGATCTCGAATTGCGCGCGGTAGGGCGGCAACACCCCGCCGTCGCCGAGCCCGAAGGCCGCATGTTGATGCGCGGCGGACAAAACGCGATAGGCTAGGTCGGCGGACAGCAACGCGTGCTCCAACGGGGAGGGTGCCGTTTGGTTGATGGTTATCAGTTGAAGCCGGCGAAGTCAAACGAACAGTGAAGACGGGCCGTTCATCGTCGATCCCGTACATCCCCTTCGTCCTATCAGTTCCGTCTCGCCTACCTCCGCCACCGATGCCACGGAGCGTAGATCGGGTATTCGTCGGGGCGCCGTTGAAGCGGGCCTGGGTGGTTGATCCGATCGATCAGGTCGGCCGGCGTGTTGGTGATGATGCCATCGGCGCCGTAGCTCAACAGCAAATCGAGGTCCACCCGGCCGCTCACCGTCCAGACGATCACAGTGTCCAACCGCCCGTCCTCGCGCATGGTCATGACCTGTTCGAGATCGTCGAGAAAGGCGTGGTTGATGCGCGTCGGGGTGTTGCCGAGCGCGATGTCGCGCCATCCCAACTCAGCGGCTTTCCGTGGCGCGCCGCTGGCGAGGAAATCGGCCATCACGCGGCAGTCACGGCGACCGATCTTGGTCACCACGTCGCGCAACGTCGCCACGACCGATAGATTGGGACTCAGTAAATAGATGCGCCGATGCTCGTCGGGCGCGAGATTCCGGCTGACCGCCGTGGCGATCTCGCGCGCGTCGTCCGACGAACCCGTCTTGAGGTCGAAGATCAATGCCGCGAGTCTGGCGGGCGGTGGCAACCAGCGCGCCAACTCCGTCAACGTCGCCGGCCGAACCAGCGCTTCGTTTCTTCCGCACGCGTAGCCATGCGTGGCCAGCATGCGCTCGAGGCTTAGCCGGCGAACCGGCCGGTGGTCGGCCGAAGCGGGCGGCGGCACCACCGGCCGGTAGAGCAGTTGCTCGCCGCCCGATTGGCGGACGAGGGCCACCAACTCATCCGGCTGCGCATCGTGCCAGAGCACGACCTGCCCGTCGGCGGTAAGACAGAGATCAATCTCGAGCCCATTGGCGCCTTGCCGTAACGCTTCGTCGAACGAGGCGAGGGTGTTTTCCGCCTGATCCAGCGGCGCGCCACGGTGGCCGATGACCAGAAAGCTCGCAGGCAATGGGCGGGCGCCGTCTTCGCGCGCATACAGGCAGCCGCCCAGAACGCAGAGGGCGAGCGCGAACAGGCAGATGCGGCGAGACAGCGAACGAGTCACGGCAGACCTCGCGGTGGCGACCTACTGCGCCACCTCGTTTTGCGGCGCCAACTCCTCGGTGACCACGCAATTGCGCCCCAGTTCCTTGGCGCGATAGAGCGCGCGGTCGGCCGCCTCGATCAAGGTTTTCTCGTCCGGCTTCAGCGGGTGATAGTCGGCGACGCCGAAGGTGGCCGAGGCCTGGAAAAGAGCGTGGCCGTCGTGGACGAATTCCTCGCGGCCGAATCGATGGCGAATGCGCTCGGCAACTGTCTTGGAATCGTGCGCGGCGGTGTCAGGAAAAAGAATGACGAACTCGTCGCCGCCGAGCCTCGCGGGCAGGTCTTCGGCGCGGATCTCTTCGCGGGCGATGTGGGCGAAGCGCTGCAAAACCTGGTCGCCGATCTGATGCCCATACGTGTCGTTGATGTGTTTGAACCGGTCGAGGTCACAGATACACAGGCTCAGCGGCTGACCGTGACGCGCGGCGTAGTGCAGCGCTTCGTTCAGCCGCAGCGAGAAATAGCGCCGGTTATAGAGGCCGGTCAGCGCGTCGCGTATCGCTTGCTCCTCGAGTTGGCGTTCGGCCGCGTACCGCGCGCGCATCACCAGGCGGATCAGGTAGACCATCCAAATGCCGACCAGCGAGGCCAAAGCGGTGGCCAGCAGCAGACCGCGCAACGTTTCGTTTTCGAAGGTTTCCGCCCACCGCGCGGCGTTGCGCGTGAGCAACTCGCTCTCGAGAATCGCCATGCGGAAGACCACTCTCAGATCGTTTGCTTCCTTCGTGGTGACCGCATACAGGCGCTCGGCGGCGGGCCAATCGCCTTGCGCAATGGCCTTCAGCAAATCGGTCGCCTGATCGACATACTCCTGATGTTCGCGCTGGGCGCGCAGGAGATACGAGAGATAGGGGTCGGCCTGCTCGCCAGCGAAGGCGTCATGCCGCCGGTTGATTTCCTCCGCAAGTTGCAGGCCTTCGCCAAGGGTTATGGCGATCTGCGCGGCGGTACGGTCGAATTCCCGCTGCAAGATGGCGGCGTTCTCGGCGATCGCCTTCGTTGCAGATGTCTCGCGCAAGCGCATGGCGCGGTCAATGATATTGGATTCATCCGTCTGTAGCATGATCACCGAAGCGCCGTCGGAGAGGAACGGGAGATCCTTCTCCACCAGATGGTAAAACTGCTGCTTCACGCGGGAAGAGAGGTAGATGCCGTACAGGCCGGTGCCGACGACCAGCAACACGATAACCGAGGCCAGCACGAAAATGCGGCGCGCGTGATCGCTTTGTGGCAGTAACAAAACCGCCCTCCGGGGCGTGACAATCGACGCCTAATGATCGAGCAGACGGCGCAAAAAGTCTAGCGAATCCGTAACGGCACGCCCAACATTCTTTCGGCCAAATGGCGCACGGCGGGCAGGTCGACCTCTGGCAGATTCACCGCGCTGGCCACCACCTCCGGCACATATCGCCGCGCCTGGCCGATGAAATCGAGTATCGCCGCAAAGGCACGCTCGCCGGCGGCGGGCTGACAAAGCGCGTTGTAAGCCTTGGCATCATGCGCGTTGAGGCTTACGGAGACGGCATCCAGCACACCGTGCATCTCCCGCGCGAGAGGGCGGTTTTGCAGCAGTTCGGCCTGGCCGTTGGTGTTCAGCCGCACTCGCTTCGCGCCGCCACGTTTGAGGGCCCGCGCGATGGCGATCAGATCGTTCCAGCGAAGGGTCGGTTCCCCCATGCCGCAGAACACGATTTCGGGGTACCGGCTAGGATCGCCAACCGCTTCCAGCACGTCGGCCACGCTCGGCTCCTGCTCGCGTTCCAGTCGGAGGTAATGCGACCCGAGAAGGTAATTCGGATGTTTGATGCAGAACAAGCAATTGTTGGAGCAGCGGCTAGTTAGGTTGATGTACAGTGCGTCGTGATAGCGATAGACGATCGCCGGGTGCAGGCCTTTGGTCTCGAAGCGGAACAGCCGATAGGCGTTGTCCGAAGTGCACCGCGCGACTTCTTCCAGCGACGTGCCGCGCAGAGCCGCCACCGTCTCGGCGACGAGGCGCACATAGGCCGGTTCGTTGCGCTCTTTCCGGTGGGGGTGAGGGGTGAGATACGGCGCGTCGGTTTCGATCATGAAACGGTCCGCCGGACACTCGCGGATCACGCGATGCGTCTCCGATTCCTGGCCCGGTTTGGCGTAGGTAATCGTGCCGGTAAAACTCACCAAAAAGCCCAGTTGAAAGAGCTGTTCGGCCATGCCACGGTCGCCGGCGAAACAGTGGAAGACGCCGCGGTACGGCCCCCCTTCGGCGCGCAGGATTTCGAGGCATTCCTGATGCGCGTCGCGGTCGTGGATGATGAGGGGTAGATCAAGCTCGCGGGCCAGGCGCAACTGCCGCCGGAATGCGGCGATCTGCACCTCGCGCGGACTGTAGTTTTTAAAGAAGTCCAGGCCGATCTCGCCATAGGCCAGCACCTTCGGATGCTGGGCCAGCTCGCGCAACGCGGCATAGGTATTTTCGTCGGCGTCTTTCGCATCATGCGGATGCACGCCGGCGGCGGCAAATACAGTCTCCAACTCGTCGGCGATGGCCACCGCGCGGCGGGCGTCGGAGAGGTTGGTGCCCACGCTCACAACGCGCTCCACACCCTGTGCGCGCGCGCGGCCGACGGCGGCCCGGTAGTCGCCCTGGAACTGCTTCATTTCAAGATGGCAATGACTGTCGATCAGCATGCCGACATACTAGTCATTCGCGCGGTCGTGTCCATGGGTGAAAGACGGACGGCAGAATCCGGCATGGACCAATGGAATAACAGATATGAGGCGGCGCTTGCCGGAAGCGGTTTGGTCGCCGCCGTTCGCCTGGCCAAAGACAGAACCAGAAATGACACACACCGATTTTCAACCGTGCAAACAGGCACTTTGTAACGAGGAGGGTCTATTCAACTGCTTGATTTTGTTGAGGCGGTTTGATGTTCAAACGTGCAAACGCGCCGTTTTCGGGCTGCAAGTGCTTGATTTTGCAGGGTCCGATTTCCCGTTAAAAGGCCTTTTTTCGCCCGAGCATTTGGCCGATTTCGCCCGCGCGGAGGCCTGCGGCTGCAGAAGCGACAAATGAACGTTTTAAATGCCGTCCGGCGAAGGCTATAACGGATGTTCGAAATGCTGTGACAGATGTCACAACGCGAAGAATTTCACAGCGGGGAAAGAGATCGTCATTCGATTCGGAAGAAGACGCGGCCGAGAGTGGCTGTACCAGATAAATGTGGTAGGAGCACGGCGCGCCGTGCCCTCCGAAAGAGCAACGGGCATGACGCGTCATGCCCGTACCGCGGAGGCGGCAGACACTTTCGCCCCCCCGTGAAACGGGTAGCACCTATTAGCCCAGGGTGAAGCATGGGCTGGTGGCAAGGGCACAAACGAACAGATAGAAACAAAGTCATTCCTGCAAAAGTATGTTATCACCTCTTCTCGGCTGAGCCGGCAGCCGCCGCAGCAGCAGGGGAAAAGGGAGGGTACAATGAGGCCGATCATTTGTAGTCGCGGCGTTGTTGCTGGGTCTGACTGCCGCGTCGGCTTAGCCCGCCGGGTTGGTGGTTCAGCCGTGCGATGGCATGACCCATGCCGATCAGGACTTCGAGAACGCCTGCGACGTGTATGACGTGGATGTCGTGTATGTCGCCGACGACTTCATTGTGCCGCACAAGGTCAACTAGGAGATCAACACCATCTTTTGGGGCCGCGACGGGTGGAGGGCGACTACGATGTCATCACCGGGGTCTTCGATCGGAAGGGCGCGTGGTCAGCACTTACAACGCGTCGGTCACCGTCGGTGACTACAGCGCCACGCCGATCGACGGCTTCGTCGTCACCATCACCGTCATCGACGATGACTCCTACGACGACGACTCTGCCGATGATGACCTGTCCGACAACGACGTAGATGACGACCTCGACGATAGCGGCGACGACAACGGCAACGGCGGCGACGACACGAAAGACAACTCAGGCGGCGGCTGCACCGACTAGCCGGAGCAGACGCGTCTATTTCTGCACGTACCGGCTATGCACCCAATGCTGCTCGGTGGGGTGGATGCGCCACCAAACACCGTCGATCGCATAGGCGTTGACGACGATCCCCTTGGTGAGCTTTTTCACGATCTTGGCCGTAGTGCCGGGCGCGGCGCGCACGTTGAGCACGTCGGCGGTCACCGGGCCGCTGGCCAACACCGGCGGCGGAGGCGCGACCGGCGTCGTGCCGGCATAAGCGGCCTGCACCAGCGGCAGGAAATGGGCCGCGGCGTCGGCCACCTGATTGCCGCCGAAGAACGCGGTGCCGGGGCAGGTCTTGGTGCTGCCGAGGCCGTCTTTGCGTTCGCCGGTAACCAGGTCGTACCAATGGTGATAGACGATCGTGTCGGTGCCGGGCGTCAGGTGGTATTTGCGGCAGAGCAACGCGTTGACCTGTACGATGGCGTCGCGTTGCGCGGCGGACATCGCATCGCCGCCCTGGTCGAAGTTGCCGACGTTTTCAATGCAGATGCCGCGCGTGTTGGCGCCTTTGATGCCGGCTGGCGTCTTGTCGAGCGAACGGCAGACGGCCACCGTGCCGTCGGGGAAGATGGTCAGGTTCTGCGAGATTTCCGCGAAGCCTCGCGCCAGATGCGCGCTCTCCATGCCGGACAACAACGAGAAATGATTGGTTCCCTTGAAATGGGCGTACGCCGGGCTCCAGGTGTGGTGGTTCTGAATCAGCGCGATCGCGCGGTTGGTGGGCAGGGCCTCGAGCCACGCGGCGAATTCCGCGAGGTCGAACAATACGAACTTGCCTTGTTTCGTGGACATGCTCTCTCCTCCCATTCAGAAAGTCGGTTATCACGCAGTACACAGTTGCCAGACGGCATTGGCCGCGAGGTAACTTTCACTCGCGTCGTCGTCGCTCCGGCGGTCGTCATCGTCCCCACCGTCACCGCATGCCGCGAACAGCAGTAAGGATAGCAAACACCACGTTGCCCTTAAAAGGAAATATTTCGTGATGACCCTCCCGGATTCAACCGGCCGTGAATTCCCGTCGAAGTAACCAATACCACGTTCAATTACTAAGCAACAGAGGCGAGGATAGTCGATTCTCCAATGGTGTTGCGTTTTTCGCACAACAAGCGCATGGTTGTCACAAGTGACAATTTTCGTCGGAGGGTGCCATGAAGCCACAAATCCTTGTGGCGGACGACGAACGTTCGATGCGCGAGTTCCTCGAGATTCTGCTCACTAAGGAAAATTACGAGGTTGATCTAGCGCAGGGCGGACAGCAGGCCTGCGACATGTTGGAAGAAAAGGGCATCTACGATCTAGTCATCACCGACATCAAGATGCCGCGCGTGAGCGGGCTCGACGTGCTGCGCAAAGCCAAGAGCGTCAATCCGGACACGCAGGTGATCATGATCACCGCCTTCGCGAGTCACGAGACGGCGGTCGAGGCGATGAAGGAAGGCGCTTTCGACTACATCACCAAGCCGTTCAAGGTCGACGAGATCCGGCACGTGGTGGCCAACGCGCTCGAGAAGCGGTTCCTGAGTCGCGAAAACATCGCGTTGAAGCAGCAGCTCGGCGAGCGGTACGCCTTCGACAACCTGATCGGCGCCGACCCCCGCATGATGGAGGTCTTCCAACTCATCGAACGAGTGGCCAAGACGCCAACCAACATTCTGGTCGTCGGCGAGACCGGCACCGGCAAGGAGCTGATCGCCCGTGCGTTGCATGCGCACAGCCTGCGGCGCAACGGCGCGTTCGTGGTCATCAACTGCGGCGCGATCCCTGGCGAACTGCTGGAAAGTGAACTGTTCGGTCATCGGCGCGGCAGTTTCACCGGCGCGGTGGCGGACAAGAAAGGCCTGTTCGAAATCGCCGACGGCGGCACGATCTTTCTGGACGAAGTCGGCGAACTGCCGTTGCCGTTGCAGGTCAAACTGCTGCGCACGCTGCAGGACAAAAAGATCATGGCGGTTGGCGACACGTCCGAGCGGAAGGTGGACGTGCGCGTGGTCAGCGCCACGAACCGCAACCTCGAAAAGGAGGTGGCGGAAGGGCGCTTCCGGCAGGATCTTTATTACCGCCTCAATGTCATCCAGGTCTTGATGCCGCCGTTGCGCGAACGGATGGGCGATATTCCGCTCCTGGCCGAATTCTTCCTTGAGAAGTACTCGCAGCTATTGAACAAGCCGGTGCGCAAGATTAGTTCGGAGGCGTTGACCTACCTGAAGAACTACAACTACCCGGGCAATGTCCGCGAGCTGGAAAACATCATCGAACGCGCGGTCGCGCTGGAGATGACCGAGATCGTGTTGCCCGAATCGCTGCCGCCGCACGTGCTGAAGAAAGGGCTCGACATGAGCCGCCTACGCAGCCAACTGACCATTCCGCCCGAGGGCGTGAACCTCGACCAGATTCTCGCCGACATCGAACGCGACTTCATTCTCCACGCGCTCAAAATGACACACGGGGCGAAGAAGGCCGCCGGCGAACTGCTGGGCGTCAGCTTCCGTTCCTTCCGCTATCGGCTGGAGAAGCTGGGTCTCGAGAAACCGGGCGAGGAAAATAGCGAGGAAATCACGGTCGACTACGAGTAGAAACAGAACGGCCAATGGAAGGCGTGTAGTCCTCCCATTGACTATGTTCGGAGTCAGTTGACAAAATGAGCGACGGCGAAACTGTGAAAATGGAAATTGGAGAGTTTAAAAGCACTGTTACTCAGTGACGATTTTTGTCACTCATGGTTGCTAGGAGTGACGCTAAGGGGCGTTTCGGACATCGTTTTCGACGATCAGCATCGACCACCAAATAGGAAAAAAGAATATATTAATCATAATTTTAGACCTATTTTGGATGGTGTTTTCGGAGTCTGGTACGTCCTTTGCAATTCGCAGGTGGCGTTGAATCGGTTTGACCTTGGGATCAATCCCAAATAAACACCCAAACCGGGAGGAAAGGCAACAATGAGGAACAAGGGTTTTACGCTGATTGAATTGATGATCGTCGTGGCCATTATCGGTATTCTGGCGCTCATCGCGATTCCGAACTTCGTGCAGCTTCGTGCGAAGGCCTACAACTCTTCGGCTCAGAGCGCGGGCTACAACGCGCGCATCGCCGAGGAAGTGTACTATCAGAACAGTGGTGGTGACAACGGCGGCGGCTACACCAACAACCTGGCCAACTTGCTGCAGTGGGACAAGAACCTGACCGACGATCCGTACGTGACCTTCTCGTTCGGCACTTGCAACGCGTCGGGCTACACGTTCACCACGACCCACAAGAAGGGCGACACCTCGTACGTCACGACCGACTGATTTTCGCCTAGGGGCATGAAGAAGAGGGGCCTGGTTTCCAGGTCCCTCTTTTTTTGTGTGCGCGCCGAATGCGGCACGTTGTGCTAGAATCCGCCAAACCCTGAAGAGTCGAGCGTTTGAAGACCCCGAACCTGCGTCCGATCGTGATGGCGGCGGCGTTCATCGTGGTGATGATCGGCCTGTTCTTCGCCGTGCCGCTTGCCGGGCGACGGGTGTTCTATTACGGTGATCTGGCAAACTATTTCTTGCCGTACTACGACTACTTCTTCTCCCAACTGCGGCAAGGCGTGTGGGCTCAATGGTGTCCGCTCGACGGAACTGGTGTGTCCCTGCTGGCCAACCCGCAGACCGGCGCCTTCAATCCACTGAATGTGGTCTTCCTCTTGCTGCCGGCGGCGCATGCGATGAGCGTGAGCATCGTATTGCATGTCGCGCTCGCCGCGGCAGGCATGACCGTTTTGGTGCGCGGCTTGCGCCTGGGTTGGTTTGCAGCACTGATCGGCGCGATGGCCTTCGCTTTCTCCGGCACAATGCTCAGTCTCAGCAACACCATCGACTACTTTCAGGCCGCGGCCTGGATTCCTTTGTTTCTGCATTTCGTGCTGGCCTGCGCGGGCGACGGTCCGACTGCCCGGCAGCTGGCGGGCGGCGCGGTGGCTTATGCCATGGTGCTGCTCGGTTCGCCGGAATACGCGCTGGTGTGCGCGGCTTTGGCGGCGGCCCTGGCGGCGGCCGCAACGGTGCGGGCTCGGCGGGCGCGACAAGCGGGTTACTGGCGGCCGGTCGCCGCGGTCGGTTTGCTGGGAGTTCTTGGCGCTTTGTTGACGGCGGTGCAGTGGGTGCCGATGCTGACCACCTTGCCTTACACGGCGCATCACGAGGCGCTGACGCTGAAGGAAGCGACGCGGGTCGCCCTGCAGCCGGTCGCGCTTTGGAACCAACTGGTGCCGCATTTGCTGTATCGTTTCGATGGCGTGACCGTCGCGGCGCGCGAAGGACTGTTTGCCGGCAGCCGGCCGAGTTGGCTGCTCGACACGTACTCGGGCATCTTCGCGCTCTTTTTTGCGCTGCTGGGTCTATGGCGCGGACCATGGCGGCATCGCGTGCTGTGGGGTGGCATGATGGTGGGCGCCCTACTGTTGGCGATGAGCAACCGTCTGCCGCTTTACCGCTGGCTTTACGAACTGCTGCCGCCGTTCCGCCACTTCCGCTACGCCGAGAAGTTCATGCTTTTCTATGCCCTGGGTCTGGCCATGTTGGCCGCGTTGGGCGCGCATCATTTACTAGCCGAACGGCCGCGCGCGCGGCGGACGATCTGGCTGACGGCGCTTCTTTCCGTGCCGTTGTTGGCGGTATCGCTTTGGCAAGCGATCAGTCTGCGTAGTTTTGCCATGATCGTGTTGCGACACGTCTTCGGATTGAACCCCGCGGCCTATGGCGGAGCGGCGCTGCAAACCATCGCCGGTCATCTCAACGATCTCATCGTCGCCTGGCAACACAGCACGTTGCTGGTCGGTTGTCTGGCCGCCGCGACCTGGCTGGTACTCAAGAACCGACCGCGTCCGAAACTGGCGGCGGGTCTGGTGCTGATCATCGCGGCGGTTGACCTGCTTTCCGCCAACCGTGCCTTGGCCCCCGTGTTTGACCGCGCGTTGTATGACCGTCCGCCGTTGGTCCGCCGTTGGCAGGGGGAGTCCACCCCCCCGGCGCGCTTTCAACAACTCGACGACTGGCAAGTGCATCGCCTCCCCCCTTGGCCGCTCGAGGTGTCGGCACCGTCGCGCGTCTGGCTGCATCGCGACGAGGCGGTGCCGAACTACGGATTGCCGTTTGGCATGGTGGCGGCACACGCCACGAGCGTGTTGATGTATGCGGGGCAGGAACAACTCTATGACCGGCTCAAACCGCTGCCGCCGGCCGATCAATTGCCGGTGTTGCGTCTGCTCAACGTGCAGCTCCTGCTCGCCACGACCGACCTGTCCATCCCCGGACTGATTCCGCGCGGCTACTCGCGCGCGCTGTACTACCGCGCCTACGAAGACCGCCTGGCCTACCCGCGCGCTTTTCTCGCTTCGGCGGCCAAGTTCGCGGACACACCGGCGGCGGCGCTGACGGAGGTGATCGAGCAGCGGGTAGATGCGGCGACGACGGTAGTTTGGGACCGGCAAGATGCTGGAACCGCGACATTGCCGGCCGGCGGCGGGCGGGGCCGGGTGGTTTTCACTGCTTACGAACCGAACCGCGTCGTGTTGCGCGTGCAGGCCGACGGCCCGGCGGTGCTGGTGCTCGGCGACGCCTTTGCGCCGGGTTGGTCGGTCACGATCGACGGCCGTCCGGCTCCGGTGAGGCGCGCTTACGGTCTGTTGCGGTCGACGCCTGTTGAGGCCGGCGAGCATCAAGTAGAATTCCGGTACTGGCAGCCGGGTCTCGGCTGGGGCCTGGCGTTGAGTGCGACTGGTCTGTTTGCCTTGTGTGCCGTCGCCTGGATCGGCCGGCGAAAGGGACGTGTGGTCGCAGTCGGAGAATCGAAGTGAACGAACGACGGGTGCTGATTCTGGCGGGACTGGCCGTGCTGGCCACCTACCTGGCGTGTCTGGCACCCGGCGTGTTCTGGCGAGACAGTTCCGAATTCGTTTTTCTTGGTCACCAGTTGGACATCGGACACCCGGCCGGATCACCCACGTTTTCGTTGTTGACCAAAGCGCTGAGCTTTGTTCCGCTGGGCTCGCTGGCCTGGCGGGCCAATCTCTTCAGCGCACTTGCGGCTACCGCCGCGGTGTTGTTGCTCTGGCTGGCCACGGCGCGATGGGTACGTTTGCTGGGCCTGGCTTCGCCGTCGCTGGCTTTCGCCTTTGGCGCCTGCGCGGGGCTGTCCTTCGCGTTTTCCGCGAGCTTTTGGGCCTGGAGCGAGGTGGCCGAGGTCTACGCCGGGCAGGCGGCGATGTTGGCCGGCCTGTTGTGGCTGACGGCGGCGGCGATCGAATCGCGCCTCGATCCGCGACTGGTCGGCACGCTCGGGTTGGTGTTGGGTTTGTCGTGCGGCATGCACATGGTGCAGATCCTATACGCGCCGGCCTTCGGGTTGGCGCTGGTCTGGGCGCCGCCGTTCCGGATCCGCTGGCGCACCGGCATCACCTTGGTACTGTTCTTTTTCATCGGCTTTGCCGTGTACGCCTACCTGCCGGTACGCGCGGCGACGAACCCGATCTACAACTACGGCAATCCGGTCACCTGGCCGGCGTTTCTAGCGCACATCACCGGCCGCCAGTATGGCGGCATCGTTCACCACTTTCCGTGGTCGGCCATTTTCCACAACCTGTGGCTGCTGGCCGGGCATGTGGTAGAGGAACTCAATCCTCTCCTCGCTTTGGCCGTGGTGGTGGGTCTGGTGGCCTTCGCCTCCCGCCAGGTGCGCGGGTTCGCGTTGTTCGCGTTGCTGTTGTTGGGCCATCTGTACCTCTACGTGAAAGACTGGTCGAAGGCGTTCGGCTACATTCCGGTCTTCTTGCTCTGCGCCTGGGTCGGGGCGGTCGGACTGGCGTGGATCTGGCGCCTGATCGCCGCGCGTCTGAACACCGCCGCTGCGCGATCGGCCGTACTGTGGGTCGGCGCGCTGGCGGTGCTCATGGGAGCCTGGGGTTCCACGCGACACCTCGGACAATGTGACTTGTCCGCGCACGATCTGACCTATCGGCACGGCCGCGCGATTCTTTCGTCATTGCCCGAAGCCGCGGTGCTGGTGGGTTACCAAGACCATCTGGCCTATAACACGTTCTATCAGCAACTGATCGAAAAGTGGCGGCCCGATGTCACTTTCATCCATCGGGCGTGGCTGCCGTTCCCGGCCGAGATCGAACGGCGTTTCCCCCAACTGCGGCTCGACGGCTACCGGCCGGACGAACCGTTCTCGGCGCAGGCGATGCTGCTGGCCAACGCCGGTTCCGCCGGCGCGTTCTGGGACTACGGTTGGGAAATGCAGCCGTGGATCGATCAGGCGCGCCTCCGGCCGCATGGGCTGGTGTATCAGGTGGCGCCGCAGGCGTGGGACGGGGCCGCGGTGCCGGCGGACGAGGGGTTGTGGGCCGACGTGTTCTGGCCAATTGTCGCCAGCCCGTTGGTTTCGCCGCGCGGCTATGATTGGACGGCGCAGGAGATCTATGCCCGCGCTTTCCATTTGCGGGCGAAGATCCACGCCGATGCCGGCCGCTGGACGCAGGCGGTGCACGAAGAGGAGCGGGCCGTGGTGGTGCGACCGGATTTCGCCGAAGGACGGGCTTTCCTAGGGCTGGCCTTGTTGGCGGACCGTCGTCCGGCGCAGGCGCGGGCGGAAATCGATCGCGCGGTGCGGCTCGACCCCCTTTGTGTGCTGTGCCGCGATGCCGCCGGGCAGGTGTGCCGTCAACTCGGCGACCGGCAAGGCGCGCTTGTCGCCTGGCGGGCGGCCTTTTACCTGGACGGCACGAACACCGACATCGCGCTGCGGCTGACGCGCTTGTTGCTTGAAGAACAGGTGTGGGAAGAAGCCCAACAGGTGGCGGAGCAGGCTTTGCCGACCGCGGTTCAGCAAGGGGATTGGGTGGCGTTACATCTGTTTGCCGCTCGAGCGGCAATCGGTCGTTCACATTGCGATCTAGCGCGGCCGCATCTGCGCGCAGTGGCTCCTGTTGCCGCGAATCACCCCGGTTGGCAGCCGTTGCTCAACGCATGCGGTTTCAAACCGGGCGCCGACTTGTGATAGGATCGCCAGGCATGAATCAACCAGCCTTGAGCATCATTGTTCCAGTCTACAACGAGCGGCGTCGCTTGGAAAACGGCATGGCGGCCATTCTCGACTACCAACGCCGCGTGCCCGGCACCGAAGTGGTGGTGGTCGATGACGGCAGCAGCGACGGCACGCCCGACCGGGTCGAGCAGATCATCGCCGGTGCCGAGGGGGCGCGTTTGTTGCGTCAGCCCTTCAATCGAGGCAAAGGCGCCGCGGTGCGGGCCGGCATGCTCGCGGCGGGCGGAGAAGTCCGCCTGTTTACCGACATCGACCTGTCCGTGCCGATCGAAACGGCCTCCGCGTTTGTCGATCGTTGTCGAACGGGAGCGGATATTGTCATCGGCACGCGCAAGATCGGCAGCAGCGATGTGCAGGTCCACCAACCGCAACACCGGGAGATGCTCGGTGAGGTTTTCCGACAGATCACCCTGCGCACCTTCACCCCGGGATTGTCTGACATCACCTGCGGCTTCAAGGCTTTCACGGCGGCCGCGGCAGTAAAAGTCTTCACACCTAGCGTGATCGCCCGCTGGAGTTTCGACGCAGAGATCCTTTTCCTCGCGTTGCGCTACAGATTGCGCGTAGCGGAGATTCCCGTGATCTGGCGAGACAATCCGGACACGAAGGTGAATCTGGTCGTCGACTTGCCGCGCAGCGTGCTGGAGTTGCTGCGCATCCGCCTGCGCTGGTTGCTAGGCGGTTACCCACGCACATGAGACGGCTGGTCGTCATTCCCACCTACAATGAACGGGAAAATATCGCCGTGTTGTTGCCTCGTGTGCGGGAACTCGGGGATGAAATTCTGGTGGTGGACGACCGGGGTACTGACGACACGGCCGGTGTGGTGGCTAGACTGGCGGCGCGAGACGAGGGGATCCATCTGTTGGCTCACGAAAGTCGCACCGGTTATGCGGCTTCGCTACGTGAGGGCTGGAACTGGGCCCTGGGGCATGGCTACGAAGTGATTGCCCAGATGGACGCCGACGGCAATCACGATCCGGCCGACTTGCCGGCGTTGTACGCCGCGCTGGCAGATGCCGATCTGGCTATTGGGTCGCGTTATGCGGCCGGCGGACAGACGCCGGGCTGGTCGCGTGGGCGGCGGACTATGTCGCGGTTGGCGGGGCAACTTGCCCGCCGGTTGCTGGCGTTGCCGTTGGCCGATCCGACCGCCGGTTTTCGAGCCTGGCGCGCGTCGGCCTTGCGCACCGTCGCCGGCCATTGCACCCGGGCGCAGGGCTTTGCCGTGTTGGTGGAAGCAACCTACTATGCCATTCGCTCGGGGGCTCGGGTGCGCGAAGTGCCGATCGTATTTCGCCCACGGCAGCAGGGACGATCGAAGCTATCCAGCAGGGTGCTCGGCGATTGGTGGCGGACCGTGTGGAGCTTGCGGCGGGAGGTGCGGCGATGAACCGGTTATTGATCGTCGCTTTGGCGTTGCTGATTGTCGGGGCGTGTCACTCGGGGGGGCAGGAAGAGAGCGGCCGGAGCCAAGTCACCGACGACGATCAAGACGATTCGGATGATGACGATGGCTCCGTACTGGACGATGATGTTGTCATCAGTCGTTGTCCCGGGCATGAGGATATGATCCTGATTCCCGCGGGATCGTTCGTCTTTCGCTACCAGGGCCAGCGCTTCAAGGCGGAGAATCTGACCGATCTTTATGTGGACTTGCCCGAGTATTGCATCGATGAGTTCGAGTATCCGAACCAGGCCGGGGTCATGCCGACGCCGGTGACGTGGGACGAAGCTGAAACATTATGTGCGTTGGCCGGCAAGCGCCTTTGCTCGGGTGAGGAATGGCAGAAGGCGTGCGCCGGGCCGTATGGCCGTCGTTTTCCGTGGGGCGAAATGTGGAACGACTCGGTTTGCAACACGCATACCGACAAACCACGGGCGCGTGAAACGGCTCCATCGGGTGCGTGGCCCGATTGTGTTTCCTACTACGGTGTATACGACATGACCGGCAATTTGTCGGAGTGGACGAATGAGGTTTGGCAAGACGGCTGGCCGGACAAGACAATTCGTGGCGGCAGTTCGAACATCAACGAGATCAACTCACAGTCATTGCAGCCGAATGGCTTTTGGCAGTTTGAAACCTACTCGCAGCGTTGTAGTTCGATTCACCACCATGAGTCAGACGTGTTGATGACCGACGACGGCACGCGCTGTTGTGCCGACCCATAAGGTCGCAGCGCACTTGTCCGTGGAAAGAGCGCTCGCTATGATCGCCGGCAACCATACCCGGGAGCGTACTTGGAATCGCTGCGGTTATTGAAATACGTTCTACTGGCCGTGGTACTCGTGATGGTATGGGGCACGGTCGGGTACATGTGCATCACCGGCGCCGACTTGTTTACCGCGGTGTACATGACGGTGATCAGCATTTCCACGGTCGGCTTTGCCGAAGTCGTGCCGGTGTCGATGGCCGGCCGGATATTCACCATTTTTTTGATCATGGCCGGCGTCGGCGTGATTCTGGTCAGCATCGGCGTGCTGACTCAGGTTGCGGTTGAAGGTTCGTTGCAGCGATTCTGGGGGAGGAGACGCGTGGAAAAAACCATTGCCAAATCGAAAAACCACTACATCGTTTGCGGCTGCGGGCGTATCGGGACATTGGTGGCGCGGGAGCTGAAGGAGCGCAACGTCGGGTTGGTCATCATCGAGCGCGATCAGCAATTGGCCAACGAACTGCTCGCCGACGGCTTTCTGGTTGTTGAAGGGAACGCGACCGACGAAGAAACGCTGGAGCAAGCCAACATCCAGCAGGCTCGCGGTCTGATCGTGACCGTCAGTTCCGATGCCGAGGCGGTGTTCATCATTCTATCGGCCCGTAACCTGAACCCTGATCTATTCATCATCGCCCGCGACATCGGCGAAGGCAACGAACGGAAACTCAAACAGGCGGGCGCCAACCGCGTGATTTCGCCGTACCGGCTGATGGGCAAGCGCATGGTCAACGCCTTGTTGCGACCGGCGGTAATCGACATGTTGGACACCATCATGTTCGGCGGCGAAATGAATTTGGCGATCGAGGGCACCGAGGTGTATTCAAACTCACCGTTGGTCGGCCGGTCGCTGCGCGATTCCGGCATTCGCCAGCAACTGGGCTTGATTATTATCGGGATTCAGCAGGCCGACGGGAACGTGGTGTTCAATCCCCCGCCCGAGGCGGTGATCTCCCCGGGTGACACGTTGATTTCAGTGGGCGAGATGGAAGCCATCCGCCGCTTGGCGGATTGGTTGCAGGGTAAAATATCGATCGATCAAGCTAGCGGGCCAGCATTCCCAAGGTGATCAAAGCGCTAAGAATCGAGCGCATTTCCAACTCGGGCAAACCCTTTTCGGCAACGAGTTGGCGGATCGTCCGCTTGCCGTCGAGCTGAAAGACAAAACGCTTTTCGTCGGCATTCAGATCGAGCAAATTGGGCCGAATCGCCGCGGATTCTTTGAGGGTCACCTTTTGGTCGATCCAGGCGCTGAATTGCTCGTAGAAAGTGGCCGGATCGGCTGCCAACCGCGCGGCTCGGAACGATAGCTTGGCCAGGTTAAGATTCAACGGCTCGTGAACGGTGCCAGAAGGTAGACCGGACTCGAAAGAATAGGCCCCGGCTTTCCAGCGGAATACATCGGCCAGTTTGCGGACGGCCTGCTCACGCAAGGCGTTGAACAAGTTGTAGTCGTCGATCAGCTGGCTTTCCCGCAGCACCACTCCGAGGCGGCGGCGATCGTCGAGAGCTTGTTTCAAAAACGGCGGTAGCGCCTTAGCGTCAACCAACCCCATGGCGACTAAGATTTCACCCAAACCCAAGCCGGGGAGGTAGGCGCTACGCACATCGACAACACGACCGTCATCAATCACGATGCTGCGGTGGGTGTCACCGCCGCCAAGCGACAGAACACCGGTCATGCTCTTGCGGATCAGTACAGTCAAAACCGAACCGAGCGGAATTTTACCTAGATCGCCGTTTTTGGCGATCTTCTTTTTGACCGGCCGCAATTCGGAAGCCGACTCGCGCCACACCGCCAGATCGGCGAAATGACGAATGACCGGCCGCTCGTTCAGATCGCCCAGCATGAACGAAACCATCTGCACCATCTTGGCCAGGGGAATGGGGAGAAAGACGATTTCGTCGGCGCCCCAACGCAGACGGGCTTCCAACTGGATCGTACCGCTGGAAACAGCGCTGGTGACCAGGATTTTGGTAGACGTGTCGTGTCGCTTTTGGCGGATATAGCGACCGACCTCAAAGGCGCCGCCGCGCGGCACGAGCGCGTTGAGGATCACCAAGTCGGGACGGGCGTCGTCATAGAATTCCGTGGCGGTCGCGGCGTCACGTGCGTGGCGCCACTCGTAACCGAGGTCCTCCAAGGAGGGGACCAAATTCTCGACCTCCCGCTGGTCATGAGTAACCAACAGCACGCTTTTCGCCATGGTCTCTGCCCTCCGGTGGGCGTCGTTCGATCGCGGAGGCGGCTAACCCGTTGGTGGCGTTGGCCTTTCGGATGTGGCCGCCGAGCGAAAAAGCGACTTGTCCACCGCGTAATCCAGGGCCTGCTGTGGGGAGATCTTGCGTTGCTTCAGCAGGTCCATCAAAGCCTGATCCAGTAACTGCATGCCCAGCGCACGCTGCGTCTGCATCAGGGAAGGAATCTGATAGCACTTGTTGTCACGAATCAAATTACCCAGCGCCGGGATGCCTAGCAGGATTTCCCAGGCAGCCACGCGCCCCTTGCCGTCGGCCCGTTTGAGCAACACTTGCGCGATAATGCCTTTGAGGCTCTCCGACAACATGGCGCGCACCTGCTCTTGTTGCGTGACCGGGAAGGAGTCGATGATGCGGTCAACCGTTTTGGCGGCGCTGGTCGTGTGCAAGGTGCCGAACACCAGGTGGCCGGTTTCTGCCGCGCTGATCGCCAGCTGAATGGTTTCCAGGTCGCGCATTTCGCCGACCAGAATGATGTCGGGGTCTTCACGCAACGCGGCGCGCAAGGCATCGGCAAACGAGTCAACGTTCTCGCCCACCTGCCGCTGGGTAACGAGGCACGACTTGTTTTGGTGGACGAATTCGACCGGATCCTCGACCGTAATGATATGGTCTTTGCGGTTGCGGTTGCAGTGGTCGATCATTGCCGCGAGCGTCGTGCTCTTGCCCGAGCCGGTTGGGCCGGTGACCAGGACCAGCCCGCGGTGCAGTTTGCAAAGGTTGATCATCGGCTCGGTCAGGCCGAGTTCCTCGGCGCTGAGGATCTTGCTGGGAATCACACGGAAGGATCCGGCAATGCCGCGGCGTTGCATATAGACATTGCTACGAAAACGCGCCGCCGTGCCGTAGGAATAGACGAAGTCCGCTTGGCGCTTGGCCTTAAACTCAGCCAGGTTGCGTTCATTCATGATCTCGGTCAGCAGCACTTTGTTCTGCTCGTGCGTCAACGGCGGATGGTTGGCGACGCGCAGATCGCCATGAACGCGAATGCAGGGCGGATATCCCGGCGAAATGTGCAGGTCCGATGCGCCTTCGGACAGAGTCATTTCGAAGTATTTGTCAATTTGCGGCATGGCTTCCGTTCCCCATGAGCAAGGCCACATCGTCGATGGCGGCCTCACCCTCCCGGGCCAATAAACGGGCCTGGGCCAGCAATGAGTTCTCCGGCGGGGGGGCGAGCAGACGCAGTACCCGCTCCGCCGGTTCGCCGGCTTTGATCGCCGCGATCGATTTTTCGTCGAGCGACAGCGCTTCGACCAAGACATGGACTCCTAGGAATCCGGTGCCGCCGCACTCGGCGCAACCCTGGGGGCGCCAGACCGGTGGCTGGTTGTCGGCGGGCCCTAGAACGTGTGCGATGCGGGCCGGGCGGTCATCGGGCACACGGCATGCCGAGCAGAGCCGCGGCAAGGTGGTGTAGCCAACCAAACCACGCAGGGTGGAACACAGTACACTGCGACTGGAGGCCGACTCGAGCAGGTATTCGATTCCCGCCGCCACCGTCGGCAAGCGCAAACCGCCGAAGGCGAAGGCCGGAAAGACGCCGGCGTCGAGGACGGCGTTCAACACACGCGGTTGCGTTAGATCGTCGATGGCCAGCAAATCGGGGTCTTGCCCCCACGCGATGCGCAACACTTCAACCACTTCTTCCCAGCGCTCGGCGGTGGGGCGTAGCTGAATGTAGCCCGCGTCGACAAACCACGGAATGCGCCCGATGACTATTGTCTTGCGTGTCGCGGCGCCCTTGGCGGCTAGTAGCAGGCCAAGCAATCGGTATTTCTCCGGTCGTTCGGGTCCGGCCAACACCACCAGACCACGTTTGGCCGACAACAAATTTGCCAGCACGGTATGTTGGCGCAGTTGGTCGAGCGCCGTTGGGAAGTCGTGCGGAGCGAGGTTCACCAGGGTCAGCGAATCGCCGTTGGACGTTTCCACGCAAGAGACGTGGTAGATCAGCTGCCGGTCGGCAAACTCGGCACGGTAAAAGCCCTCGCACGAGCCGGTGCGGCGTTCGACGTCAAACATGGATGCTTTTAGGCGTTGGATAATGCCCCGAGCCCAGGCGCGGCTCAGTTGGGCTACGGGAAGCATTCCGCCACCCGCGCGCAGGCGGATCAGAGCCGCGTCGCGTCGCGGTTCAAAATGGATGCTTGAGGCATTGCGGCGTTCTGCTTCGACAAACAGTTCCTGCAAGAAACGCTTGCCGGTATAGTCAGCACGGACCAACGATTGTTGCTCGGGCGTGAACATCTCGGAAATCAGGTCGTCGGTGATCAGACCGACGCCGCTGCCCGGCCCATAGATTTCACCGAGCGCCCGGTCGATATCGGAGGATAGCCCGATGGCCACGGTGACGTGCTTGCCAGTGATGGATTCCAGATCGGCAATGGCCCGTTTCGAGGTCGGGTCTTCGACAATGACGGTCAGTTCGTCGCCGATTAGAAGATAGGGTACCATCCGGTGGCGACGAGCGACGTCTTCTGGCACCGCGCGAACGGCCTCGGGATCAACCAATTCCGACCGGACTCGAACAAATGGGATGTTGAGCTGCTGCGCCAAACCCCAGCGAACGTCTTCGGCCGAAACGATACCGAGGTTGACCAGCGCCTCCCCGATACGAACACCGGTACGCCGCTGTTCGGCGAGCGCCTGCTCGATATCGGCAGGGGTGATCATTTCGGATTCGGCCAGAATAGCCCCGAGTGCCCGTCCTTTGCCCTGATCCATATATGGCCTGCTGTTGAAATAGCGTTAATCAAGAATATCACATTGCCGCTGGTCCGGGAAGTAAATTGATCAAAGGAGCCGCCAGGCGACATAGACCCAATTGGCCAACCATAGGGTGAGGATCAGCACGATCGGCCAACGGTGGTTAGAGAGGAATGTGGCCCCTCTTAAGGGTGGCCGTTGTCGTACCAAGGCGAAGACGAGGTAAACAGCGGTCATTACTACGCCCAGCAGGATGATCACGCCTAACGGGTTGGTGGCTGCGCCGGCGCGAAGTTCGCCGTGAAGAGTGAGGGACCAGGCAGAGGTCATCTTGCACAGTGGGCAGGGCACCCCGGTCAGGTTGAAAAAGGGACAGGTGGAACGCATCCGGTCGAAGCGAATCGTCGCCGCCGCCGCGATCAAACTGACCAGAATCGCCAACGTAAGCAACCGATTGGTGGCTAGAGGGGAGGTCAAATGAACTTACCGGTCGGCAGCGGAAGCGAAGAGGGAATCAGCGTTTGCAGGGAATAGACAGCGACCGCCACAAAAATCGCCAACAGAAGCAGTGGCAGTACGATGGCAATGGTTGCGCGCACATAGCCGGTTCGATGCATCCGAGCAGCGCCGATCACCATCAACGTGCCTTGTGCCAATGGCGCTAATAGCAGACCGATCCACGGCAGCACCACCAGCACCGCCCCGGCCATCGAATAGGAAACGATCTTGATCGTAGCATTGAGGCCGTTTTTGCCGCTTCCGACCAGGCGTAGGAAAATGTGAACCACCAACGCCGTAATCATGATCGATACCAGGGCGTAGGCGGGCGAGAAGACAATTGATACTGTCGAGCCAACGGCGTCGAAGGGGGAGTTGGACGACATCATCGGCGCCAGCCCCGGGACCATTTCGCGCAGAAGCTGCTCGGTCGGCAATGGCGCAAAGATGGCATAGATCGTTGTCAGAATTGTTCCCAGCAGACCCGCTGTTACGCCAAATAATAGCGCCGGACCGAGATTCTGTCCACAAGTCGACATCGCATCGAAAGTTCGTGCGGGATGGCGAACCAACCCAGATAGTAGGGCAACCGGACGACGTTCAATCGCATGAGTCGCGCAGTGAGCGTCACCAGTCGTATCGACACCGGCACATGCCCGACATAGAAAACGCCCGCATTCGTGACAGATCAACTCGGCCGCTCGTTGCTGGCATTGTTCACATTGGGGAGGAGGCGAGGTCGGAGCCG
Organism: uncultured bacterium; assembly: GCA_964511015.1. Taxonomy (GTDB): domain Bacteria; phylum Lernaellota; class Lernaellaia; order Lernaellales; family Lernaellaceae; genus FEN-1099. The sequence goes on from CAZEDX010000019.1 coordinate 25,835, forward strand.
TTGCCCGTATCGGTGCCGACGCCGGCGGCGGTACGTTGGGTGGGGGCGCGCTCAACGCAAAACGAAACGTGTTCTGGCATGACGGGCAGCGGTAAAGACCGTCTTCTTGCACACGGACTTTCTGCTGGCAATGTGGGCAGCGGGTGATGTTTCCTGCCATCGCCAGCCTCACATTTCCTGGCGTGCCTGATAGGCACGTTTCTGAGCCGCCGTGCGCAATAACTCGGTGCCGCCGGATTCGTGAGGATAGAACGGCACATCGGGGTACTTGTCCACAATCTCCATATAGTAGCGATAAGCCTCTGCCGGGTTGTGTCGTTGCTCATGTTCGACCTGGGCCAAATAGAACAAGCAGTAAGCCGCCATCACTCGTTGGCCCGACACCTTGCTGAAGGCGGAGTAGTGTCGTGTCAAATCGGCGCAGGCGCGGCCGATGTTCTGTTGATTGTGGACCGCGATATCCGTCATTGTGCGCAAGGCGCGAACGCCAGCAGGTTCTTCGCCGTTTTCACTGGTGATCATCACCTGGCTGTGACGGGTCACTACTTGTTCCAGCGCGGCCAGCGCGTTTTCCAGGGGAGCGGGAGAGTTGACCTCCTGGCCGGCGCGGACCATTACCTCCGCTTTGACGAACAACAACCAAATGCGGGCTTCACGTTCGACGACTGTCTCGGCGAAGGTGTCAACGATTCTTTCTTTCTTTGGCAAGCTGGCAGGCATAGCCGCCAACACTGCCGGTAGTCGTCGCACGGCGGCCACCGAAGCCAAAGAGGACAATCCGTTTTGCCGCACGCGTTCGCCGGGGCAAGTGGAGATGATCGCGAGAAGGATATTGCATGCCTGGTTGTGACCGTCGGTGGCCATCAGGTAGTCGGCCATTTGCAGCCGGGCGATGGCGTTCATCGAACCGAAGTAGTTGCGATCCGCGGCAGTGGATTCCACATACGCCTCAGGAGTGCGCAACAAGGCGCGTTTCAGAGTATCCAGGGCCTGATAGGGGTTGTTCATACCGGTCGCATACAGATGAGCGAGTTCGACATTGGCTGTGGCGGTGATCGCGATCGGCCGGCGGGCGTCCGCCGGGTTGTTCATGGTTTCGTTGTCTTGATAGACGCTCAGGATCTTGATCAGTACCGCGTAGGCCTGCTCGATTCGTTTGTTCTGTCGCAGCAAATGATACAGCGCGAAGATTCCACGTTTGCCCGCCTCATGCCGTGGGAAATTTTCGAATAGGACAAGGTACTGATACTGCACTTGGTCCAGATCCAATGGCTGCCGCGCCAGCAACGCATCGATGCGGGCCAGGGCGTCTTCCAAACCGGGCGGCTCGCCGGACGGGATATCCTGCGCTATGGCCGGCGTGACGAGGGCCAGCAACAGCCAGCAGGTGAAACAAGCGAGGCCGCCCGCAAAGGGGCGGCCTCGCCGGTGGGTACGCGAATTGCTCATCGGGAAATGATTCGGAATTCCGTGCGCCGGTTCTTGGCGCGGCCTTCGTTGGTCGTGTTGCTGCCGATCGGCCGGTCCGGACCATAACCGGTCGAGGTCAGGCGGTCGGCGTCGATCCCGTGGCTGATCAAATACTGTCGGACGGAATCCGCCCGGGCCTGCGACAGTTTCATGTTCTTCGGACGGCCGCCGCGATTGTCGGTATGGCCCTCAATCGCGATGCGCCAAGTCTTGTTTTCCTGCAGCACCTTCACGATGTCGTTCAAGATCCCATACGAGTCGGGCGGTATGTCGAAGCGGTTGGTCGCGAAGTTGATCTGCTTCTTCAGTATGATCGCGTTGTCCGTCACGCGGATGTTATCGGTCTCGGTCATCTTTTTCGGGCAGCCTTGGTTTTCGGCCGGACCGGCTTCATCGGGGCATTTGTCCTCGGCATCCGCTACGCCGTCGCCGTCACGGTCAGCCGGGCAACCTTGGTTTTCAACCAAGCCCGGAACATCAGGACACCTGTCGAGGTGATCGGGCACCTTGTCGCCGTCTTTGTCCGGCCACGGGCAACCCTGGTTTTCCGCCGGGCCCGGAGTATCGGGGCAACGATCTTGGAAGTCCGGAACCTTGTCGCCGTCCTTGTCTGGTGGAACGCTTTCCACGCAGTTGGTCAGCCAGATCTGCGCGGCTTTAATGTTGTTGCTGGCGATGACCAGATGATCCTGGCACGTCATGTATTCGCGTTCGGTCCATTCTTCACGGGCGAAGTCCAGGTTTGCTTCGGCCGCTGCGAATTCCCGCGGCGCGCACACGCGAGCGCCCTGCGCATCGATCTGCGCTAGCTGCTGGCGCAGACTGTTGATCTGAGAATCCAAGCGGGCGCGCGTTTCGCAACCGAGTTGGAACAAGCACAGCACCGCGACAAGCGCCATCAGAATCAGCGTGCGTTTCATGTTTGCACCTCACTGGCCTTGCGGGGTTGGGGTCGGAGCGGGCGCGGCCGGCTGCGGCGCAGGCGTCGGCTGAACGGTGGTCGCCTGCGGCGGGGGCTGGAAGGGCACCATTGGCGAAGCGTGCTTTTTCTCCGCAATCGTTTGCGCCTGCTGGGCCGCCTGCCGAGCCCGGGTCGCGAATTTCTGGGCCGATTCATAGTGTGATTCATTCAGCTCAACTTTCGCCTGGGCCAAATAGTTCTCGGCACTGGCGAATTCGTACGGCGCCAGATACGCGGCATGGACGCTGCGCGCCTGGTCAACGGCCTGTTGAGCGCGACGCACCTCGTTTTCCGCCACGCAGCCAATCAGCATGAGCAGAAGGGCGAGCGCGAGTAAAACAGCTAGCAACGTTCGGCGGTTCATTACGGTACCCCCGCAGTTGGTAACAATAAATCACTCGTTCCGGACAATCTGAGATCATCGAATGGTAACAACGAGTTAGGATCGCTGTCAACGCCAGGTTGTGCGGGTTCAGGTCAGGCGCACCCACAGCTTCTTGCCGACCTTGAGTACGCCCGTTCGTCCGAGGGGAGTCTCGGCGTCGGTGATTTTGTCGCCGTCGAGCTTGACCGAGCCCTGGCTTACCAGCCGTCGCGCTTCTGAACGGCTCATCTTGAACACCGACGCGATGATGTTCGTAGGCGAAGGCGGATCGAACGAGGAAAGTGCCACTTCGGGGATGTTGTCCAGTTCCAGTGTGCGCTCCGAGAATTTCTTGCGGAAATCTTCGGCTGCCGCCTGTGCCGCCTCGGCGCCGTGGAAGCGACGGGCGATCGCCTCGGCCAGGACGCGCTTGGCAGCGTAAGGGTCCTCCCGAATTAGCTTCTTGCTCGCTTCCAGCTCGGCAGCGGTTTGCCCCAGCGCCAGTCGATACCAGTTTTCCATGACACTGTCAGGGATCGACATCGTGCGGCCGAATTGTTCTTCGGCCGAGAACAGCACACCGATGTGATTGCCGAGGCTTTTCGACATCTTCTCGACACCGTCCGTGCCGACGAGTACCGGCATCAGCAAGGCGATCTGCCCTTCCGCGCCGCGCCGCTCCTGCAGGTCTCGCCCGACCAGGATATTGAACTTCTGGGCCGGATCGCCAAGTTCGATATCGGCGTTGATCGCCACCGAGTCGTAGCCCTGGAGTAAGGGATAACAAAGCTCGTGCACACCGAGGGGCAGATTGTTTTCGTAACGGTTGCGGAAGGTTTCGTGTTGCAGCATTTTGGCGACTGTAGCTTCCTGCAATAGACGCAGCGTTGCCGCCAGGTCGAACTTGTCGTACCACTCGCTCTGCCACCGCACTTCCGTGCGCGCCGGGTCGAGAACCGTATAAAGCTGGTCCATGTATCGCTTGGCATTATCGGCCACCTGATCAGCAGTAAGAGCGGGGCGGGTCGAGTCACGACCGCTGGGGTCGCCAATGCGGGCGGTATAGTCACCGATCACCACCACCCCGATGTGACCAAGATCTTGCAATTGGCGCATCTTGCCATAGGGAACGAGGTGGCCGATGTGCACGTCGGGCGTGGTCGGGTCGATGCCGGTCTTGATGCGCAACGGCCGTTTGATGGCATGCGCCTTGACCACCTTGGCCCGCAGTTGTTCGAGGGGCACGACTTCATAGGCGCCGTCCAGGACGACGGCGATGGTAGTATCAACGTCCGGGTACATGGTTCACCTCATGTCGAACTTGGGCCGCAAGAATAGTCGACTCGGCCGCCGCAGACAAGGCTCAGACCGGCGATAGGATCCGCCGGCGTAAGGTGCTTACGGCTGCAACGACATCGGGGGCGCGGGTGACCGCAGTGACCACTGCCACCCGGCGTGCGCCGGCGGCAACTACCTGGTCGATGTTCGTTTCGTTGATGCCGCCCATCACGGTAAACGGAATGGCCAAGTGCGGACCGATTTCACCGATGGCCGCCGGGCCCAGGAACACTTTATGCTCAGGTTTGGTACCAGTGGCAAAGATCGGGCCGATGTTCACGTAATCGGCTCCCTGCGTCTCCGCTTCACGTGCCTGCGCCAGATTGTGTGTGCTGCGGCCGAGCAACAGCTCGGGCGCGATCCGGCGTGCGGCTGTTAGGGGTAAGTCGGCCTGTCCCAAGTGTGCGCCGTCAGCATCGACAGCCAATGCCAGATCGACGAAGTCATCAACGATCATCAACACTCCGGCGGCGGCAGTGCGGCGGCGGAATTCGACGGCCAACTCGTACAACTCTTTTCGGGGCATTTCTTTTTCACGCAATTGTACCATCTTGGCGCCACCGGCGATGACGCCATCGAGGATTTCAAGACTGGTTCGCCCGGCGCAAAAAGAAGTGGTGATGACCGGATAGAGATCCGCCTGCCGCAATAGCGAGGTCCGTTCTTGGCGATTCATCATTTGGCTCCTTGGATCGAAGTCGGGGCGTTCAGGAACGCCGGGTCGAAATCTTTCCAGACCGGTTCGCGGCCGGCGAGCGCAATCGCCCGGGCGACCTCGGCCGGGCTGCGCGCGTCGTGAACGTCAAACTGTTTGCCAGCGCCTTCCGGGTCGCGATAGCCGCCTGGATTGGTGCGGCTACCGGCGCTCATGCGAGTCACGCCCAGCGGAACGAGGGAATCGCGTAGCGCTGCCGGCTCGCGGGTGGAGATGACGATTTCGGCGTCGGGCAGTGCCAGACGCAGACCGATGAGCATTTGGGCTAGATCGGCGTCGGCCACCGGATGCGGCGGGGAGAACCCGCCGGTGGCTGGGCGCAGGCGGGGGAAACTGAAAGCTACCCGGCTACGCCAGAAACGACGCGCTAGATATCGCCCATGCCAGGCCAGTAACGTCGCCTCTTCCCGCCAGTCTTTCAGGCCGAGTAGGGTGCCAATGCCGAGCGAACGGAAACCAGCCTGGCCGCCGGACTCGATCGCGTTCAGACGGCCATCGAAATCGGCCTTGGGACCGCGATGGCAGTGAGCATAGACGGTGCGGTCGTACGTTTCCTGGTAGAGCGTCAGGCCATCGACACCGGCCTGTTCCAGACGCCGGTACTCGTCAAGCGACATCGGAAATACTTCAATCGCGATACTGGCGAAGCGACCGGTCAGGCGGCGAACCACGGTTATAAGGTCGTCGACCGAAAACACACGCGGCGCCTCGCCGGTGACCAACAAAATATGCCGGAAGCCTTCGTCATGTAGCGCTTGTGCTTCGGCGACGGCCTCGTCGACGGTGAGAGTGGCGCGCTTAATGCGATTGTGTGCCGCGAAACCGCAGTACACACAATCATTCACACAAGCGTTCGAAAGATAGAGTGGAGCGTAAAGGTTGACCACACGCCCAAAACGGTGGACGGTGATGTGGGCCGCGCGCCGAGCGATCTCCTCGATCAACTCCCCGGCGGCCGGGGAGAACAAGAAGGGCAGATCATCGTCGCGGATTGTCTCTTGCCGCAGCAAAGCGCGCACCTGGTCGGTCGTTGACGCCCGCAGTCGCTCGCGCAAACGAGCAAAATCGATCTGGTCGACAACCGCCGCGAAGTTCACGCCGATCCCTTTCGCAGAAAGCCGGTCAACGGGCTGGACGCGCGCGCGGTGACCGAGGTGTCGGCCGCTCCCGCAAGGCGGGCTGCTTCGCCGGCTTCCACCCCAAGCCGGAACGCCTGGGCCATACGGATTGGGTCATCGGCAATGGCGATCGCAGTATTGACCAACACCGCGTCGGCGCCGATTTCGATTGCTTCGGCCGCGTGGCTGGGCAGACCCAGGCCGGCGTCTACCACCACGGGAACAGTGGCCTGCTCGAGAATGATCTGGATTTGATCGCGCATCTTCATGCCGCGTGCGCTGCCGATTGGGGCCGCCAGAGGCATGACCGTGGCGCATCCGGCTTCAGCCAGGCGCAAAGCGAGAATGGGATCGGCATTCATGTACGGCAACACGACGAAGCCCAAATCGACCAGCGTCTTCGCCGCTTTCAGTGTTTCCACGGGGTCGGGCAAGAGGTAATTTGGTTCGGGCGTGACTTCGAGTTTGATCCAATTGTTGCCCGTGGCGGCTCGGGCCAGCTTGGCCAAACGGACTGCCTCCTCGGCGTCGCGTGCTCCGCTGGTGTTAGGCAACAGACGGTATCGCTTCAGGTCGAGGTGGGAGAGAGTGGGATCATTGGGGTCGTTGAGATCCACCCGCCGCAGGGCAGCGGTGACCAGTTCAGAACCACTGGCAGCCAGGGCATCGCGCATGATTTCCGGACTCGGAAACTTGCCGGTGCCAACCAATAGGCGGCTGTGGAACTCGACCCCGGCGATGGTCAGCGGACCTTTTTCTGCAGGCATGTTCAACCTCCCCCGACAAAGCGTACCAGTTCAAGCTGGTCACCCTCGTGCAGCACCGTCTGTTCGTACAATTGCGGCGCAATGACTTCGCCATTAAGCTCGACGACCAGGTTCTGGCGCGTCACATTCAGCAATTGTAGCAATGCGTCAAGCGTATCCGCGCCGTCCACCAGGTGCGTCTCGCCATTCACGATAAGCTTCATGGCGGATTTATTCCTCGTGCATAGCGCGGCGATAGGTTTCGATCGCACATAGTTCGCCGCACATGGTGCACACGCGATTGGATGCGTCTTCGCTAGCTTGCCGGCGCGAACGGGCCACCACGGGGTCGAGACACAACGCAAACATGCGCTCCCAGTCCAGTTCCTGGCGGGCAATGCTCATTTCGCGGTCGCGTTGGATCGCACCGGGAATTTCTTTGGCGATGTCGCCGGAATGGGCCGCGATCTTTGCGGCGATAACACCCTGGCGCACGTCTTTCAAGTCGGGAAGGGTCAGGTGTTCCGCCGGGGTGACATAGCAGAGGAAATCAGCGCCGGCCGCGGCCGCAATTGCCCCGCCAATGGCCGAAGTAATGTGGTCGTAGCCCGGAGCGATGTCGGTGGTCAGCGGGCCGAGAACGTAAAACGGTGCGCCGTTGCAGAGGCGTTTCTGTAACTGGACGTTCGCGACCACTTGGTTGAGCGGCACATGCCCGGGGCCTTCGATCATCGCCTGAACGCCGGCCTGGCGCGCACGGCGGGCAAGATCACCCAGGACGATCAGCTCTTCGATCTGGCCGCGGTCGGTGGCGTCGCACACGGAACCGGGCCGCAACGAGTCGCCCAGTGACAAGGTTACGTCGTAGCGGTGGGCGATTTCGAGCAGGTGGTCGAAGTGCTCGAATAGGGGGTTCTCGGCGTGATTTTTTTTCATCCACGCCGCGATGATTCCTCCACCACGGCTGACGATGCCCATGATGCGCCCGGACCCGGCGAGTTGCGCCAGTGATGCGCGGTTGGTGCCGCAGTGAACGGTAATGTAGTCAATACCCGAGGCGCATTGTCGTTCGATCGCGTCAAATAATTCATCGACTGTGAAGTCGATCAACGCCCGTTTTGCGCGGGCCAAGTCAGCGGACAAGGCGTAGATCGGCACGGCGCCCATCATGACCGGGCAAGCCTCGAGCAAAGCTTGGCGGATAGCCTGCAAGTCGCCACCGGTAGAAAGATCCATGACCGAATCCGCCCCCGCCTCGACGGAGATACCCAACTTCAACAACTCCTCATCGACCGAATGATGGCTGGGGCTGGTGCCAATGTTGGCGTTGATCTTAGTTCGCAGCCCTTCGCCAATGCCTATCGGGTGGAAACGTCGATTGATGTTCTTCGGAATGACCACGCGACCGGCCGCTACACGCTGGCGCAATAGCTCGGGGTCGATGTGTTCGTCGCGGGCCACCTGTTCGATGTCGGGAGTGATCTCTCCGGCCTGCGCACGTTCCAAGAGGGTCATGATGGGCTCCTTAAAACGAAAAGACTCCCTGGCCAGAGATGCCAAGGAGCCCGAGGCGACCATCGACTGGCGAACTCCCTACGCGGGCATTACCCCGGTCAGGTTCGAGGGGTGTGTTCTCAGCCCAGCCGGCGAGCCGGGCACCCCCGTCACGCGCGGAATCTAGCACCGCGGAGCGAGCGTGTCAAAAACCACGGGAATGGAAACTACTCTTCCGGTGTGGTTGATTCTGCCGGGACTTCACCTTCGGGCACGTTGGAGAAACGGCTCTGGAGCAGGATCGAAACCCGGCGGTTGCGCGCGTCGAGCGGGTCAGTGCCGCTCAAGGGCATGGTCTCCGCATAGGCACGCACGCCGGTTACGCGCTCGGTCGGGAAGCCCATGGTAGTCATCAGGCGTCGCACGGCGTTGCCGCGGTCGGCCGACAATTCCCAGTTCGAGTAGCCTGCCAGCCCGCCAGGGTAGGGGCGGGCGTCGGTATGCCCTTCGATGATGACGTCGTTTTCCAACGTCGAGGAAGCCTTGACGATTTCCTGAATCGCCAAGCGCAGGCTCTCCTTGGGGTTTGAACTGCCGATTTCGAAGAACGTACCGGCAACCTGGTCAATCAACTCGATTCGCAGGCCTTCATTGGTCACCTGAACTTGCACCATTTTGGCTAGCTTGGCCAATTCGGGCTTTTCCTCGAGATTCTTCTTGATCTGCTTGGCAGCTTCCTCCATGTCTTTCTTTTCTTTGTCCTTGGCCTGCATCAATTTCATATAGGCCGGACCGGAACCGGTACCGCCGCCCATCGTTCGAGGCGCGGGTAGTTGGTCGAGCACCCCGGAGCCGGGGTTGTTCAGCAGACTGGTGTTGGTTTGGACCACCGGCATTCCGCGCGGGTCGGTGAAGTAGGCGGCGATCGACTGCTTGACCTCGGGGCCCTGCGACATGATCCAGAGCACCATGAACAGAGCCATCATGGCGGTGACGAAGTCGGCGTAGGCAACTTTCCATGAACCGCCGTGGTGACCACCACCCTTCTTGATGACTTTCTTGGTCGGAAGTACGGCCATTTCCCTCGCTCCGGCATACGGCGGCTATTTCTTCTTGAGGGTGTCTTCCATCGTCTTGAAATCCGGTCGTTCGTCCATGGGGATCGCGCGCCGCGCGGACTCACAAATGATTAACGGGTTATCGCCGAGCGAAATGGACAGAATACCGACTCGCGCCACACGCATCAGCACCAGATCGCGGTGGCATTCGGTTTTCACCACGCGCGCGAGCGGACCGACAAAACCGTAACACAACAGCACGCCGAGGAACGTGCCAACCAGCGCCGCCGCAACGTGCTTACCGACCGTTGAAGACTCGCCGCCGATGGAGTTCATCGTGATGATGATGCCCAACACCGCGGCCACGATGCCTAAGCCGGGGAGGGAGTCGGCGATGGTCGACAGCGCTTCGTGAGGTTCGGCGCTTTCCTCTTCACGCACGTCGATGTCGGTGTCGATCATGCGCGCCAGGTCTTCGGTAGGAATACCCATCAGCACCAGACGTAGAGAGTCGCGCATGAAATCGACCAGTTCCGTGCGATGGTTGATGTCGCGCAGAATTTCGGAACCCTTGGCGTTCTCGACGTGGTTTTCCATCGCCAGAATGCCTTCCTTGCGCACTAGGGAGCCGAATTCATAGAGCACTTTGAGTAGGCTCATATATAGTTTATGACCGCCGCTTTTGCCGGTGATGCCGGAAACGATCGCCGCAAATACCTTTTTCATGATCGGCACCGGCGTGCCGATAATGAATGCGCCGGCGGCCGAACCCATGATGATCAGGAATTCGGAGGGCTGAAAGAGAACAACAAAGTTGCCGTGGGCCAGGAAATAGCCGCCGGTAACCGCGACGATGACGACGATGAACCCTACAATAATGAACACGTCGCCTCTACCTCCGTGCACCCGGCGTTGAATTACGGATACAAATAGCTCAAACAGGCGCGGTGCGTCAAGTTTCTCTAGTCTTTTTCGTCGATTCGCTCCACTCGCGCGGATACCCTGCCTTTGGCAAGACGAATACCCAGCAACTCAACCGGCCGGGTTTCCGAAGCTTGCCGAAGTAAGGTTCCATCAGGACGGGTGACAATCGCGTAGCCACGACCCAGGACGGCGACGGGGCTAAGCGTTTCGAGTTTGGCGGTCAAATGGTCGAGCCGTCGCTGTGCTATAGCTATCCGAGTCAGCATCCCGGAGCCGAGACGAGCATCCAGACGTAACCGGCGCCGCTCGCAGCTTTGCACGTGCAACAGAGGCGAAGCGCTCCGGAGACTTTCGCCCAGCAGTCGGGAGTGGTGACGGCGCTCGAGAAGCTGGCTGTCCATGGCGCGCAACAGTCTCTGTTGGAGGTCGTCCAACCGTTGGCCAAGCACTGCTGTCGGCACGGCCTCGCGCAGAAGGCGGCGTGTCAGGGCGGTATGTTGTGCGCGCGCCAGTCCGACCACCGACTGTACGTTGTTCCAGGTTCTGCGCCGCAGATGGCGAATTACGGTCAGCACGTCGCGCACGTTGGGCACGGCTGTTTCGGCGGCATGGGTAGGAGTGGCTGCGCGAACGTCGGCCGCCAAGTCACAAAGGGTCACGTCGACCTCGTGGCCGATGCCGCTGATTACCGGCACCGGGCAATGGGCCACGGCTTCGACGACCCGTTCGTCGTTCCAGGCCCACAGGTCTTCCGGGCTGCCACCACCTCGGCCGACGATGATGACATCCGGGTGGGCGTGTTCCACCAAGAGATGAATCGCCTGCGCAATTGCCGTAGGGGCAGTATCCCCTTGCACCAGAGTTGGCGAAATGACCACATGTTGGCCGGGCCGGCGAGCTAGAATGATGCGCAGCATGTCATGCAGGGCAGCGCCGGCGAGGCTGGTCACGATACCGATCGTGCCGGGCAGAAAGGGCAACGTCCGTTTGCGCTCGCGGTCGAAGTAGCCTTTGGCGGCCAGTTGTTTTTGGAGTTGGAGAAACGCGGCGTACAGCGAACCCAGACCGACCGGTTCGAAGTAGTCGGCTACCAATTGATACTCGCTACGCGGCCCGTAAGCGCTGATCTTGCCGCGCACCAGTACTTCGTGTCCTTCTTCCGGCACATAACGCAAGAAGCGACGAGTGTGCCGATAGAGCACACACCGCAGGGAAGCCTTGTCGTCTTTCAGATTGAAATAGACATGGCCACTAGCGGGAGTATTGAGGCCGCTGATCTCGCCTCGCACAAAAGCATCAGGAAAAGACAGTTCAAGACGCTCTTTGATGGCTGAGGCAATTTCGGAAACGCGCCAGACCTGTCGGCCGCTTTCGCTCAAGGGTTGATACCTACTTTTTCATTAACGGGACTCGGCGTTGTCGGCGGAGGAGGAACTCCATGAATCGCGGTTTGCACGTTGCGCTCGAGTTCTTCCGGTGCCGGGGGGCCGATCCATTCCGCGACCAAGGTGCCGTTTTTGTCGTACAGGTAGCTGGCCGGGATGGCGTTAACGGCATACTCCTGGACGAGATCGTCCGAAGGTTGCGCCACCGGGTAGCGGATGCGGTGCCGCTGAATGATGCGGCGCACGCCTTCGTCATTGGTTGAGTCCAAATTGACGGCGACGATCTTCAGATCGGAATGCTGAAACTTGTCATACAACGCGTTGAGGCTGGGGATCTCGCCCACACACGGCGCGCACCAACTGGCCCAGAACACCAAGAGCAGCGGCCTGCCCGCGTGAACCTTGAGCGGCACCCAGTTGTTTTCGCCCAATGGGCGGTATGTGCCGCGTGTATCGGTGAGCAACTTGGGAGCCGCCCAGGCAGTCGTCAGGACAAGCAATCCCAACAGAAGCAGGGCCAGTGCGGCGAAATAGCGCTTACGGGTCATGTTGCTCCCTATTGCACGAAGCTCTTGATCTTGTTCAGCAGCACATCTTCGCCCGGCCAGCCAGTGAAGTTGGCTAGGACCTTCGTGCGGTCGCGGGCGTCAATGATCACGTTGTTCGGAAAGGCTTCACGCAATCCGAGTGCCGCCAGATTCGACGACTTCCCGTACACCACAGGATACGGGATCTTCATGTTGCGCACAAACTTGACTCCGTCCGCCAGTTCACTGTCCACATTGACCCCGATAATGGCAAAACCTTCATTCGGGTGTTCCTGCCAAATTTTGGTCAACTTCGGGATTTCTTCTTTGCATGGATCACACCACGACGCGAAGAACTGCAGCACCAATACCTTGCCCTCGTAAGCCGACAAATCGGCAGGTTGGCCAGCATCGTCGGTCCATCCGAACTGGGTGATGTCGCTGGCGCCGCCTTCTTCCACGAGCACGAAGGCCCCCGATCCAAGCAGGGCGATGGCGGCAAGGATGGCCGGCCAGCGCACCGGAACTTTAACCAGGAGCTTGAGGGTGATCACCAGTGCCATGGCGCCGGTGGTGCCGAGCAACGGAATCCACAAGGGCACCCCTAGCGGATTGAACAACAAATAGGATGCGGCCACGACCAGCAGCGCGCCGATCACCAATTCCACCGTTTCCATGTGGCGTTTCATGCGATTGAAGATGCCCATGAAGGTGTTGAAGAATAGCGCGGTCAGCAAGAAGGGAATCGCCAGCCCGGCGGCGTAGGTTGCCAGGAGGAAGACGCCATAGCCAGGTTGGTTGGCGGCAATCAGCAGCACCGATGCCAGAATTGGCCCGATGCAAGGGGTCCAGCCAAAGGCGAAAGCCAGGCCGAACAAGAAGGAAGAAAGCGGCCCCATCTTCCCTTTACGGCCGACCTCAAAGCGCTTCTCGTAGTTCAGGAAGCTGATTTGGAACGCGCCCATAAAATGAAGGGCGAGCACCAGAATCACTAGCGCTGCGCCAAAGCCGATCGGCTGACGGTACTTATTGAAGAATGCGCCTAGGCCGGTAGCGACCAATCCTAGGGCGACAAATACAACCGAGAATCCGAGCACAAACAATAAGGTGTTACCGAACACCTTCTTTAGGCGTTCCCGCGCTGATGTTGTCTGCTGCAGTTGGTCGAAGCTCAACCCTGAAAGGAAGCTTAGATAGACCGGAATCAAGGGCAACACACAAGGGGTGAAGAAGCTGAGCAGTCCCTCGGTGAAACACAGTTGGAACGCGCTCAGCAGGGAAACGTTGCCTAGTGTTTGCGGCATGGAGCAGGACTCCCGGATTGGCGGCGCGCCGTACCCTCGCCGCGTTTTCAATGCAAAAGGGCTAACCCTAATTTTGTCGTTAGTCAACCAGTGTGAAGGGGCGGGACGTGTTTAGCGAACGGGAGCCTGCTCCCAGCGGCCGTTGCGCTCGACTTCCACTTGGTGTGACCCGTCCGCGTTCCAGGTTTCGCGGAAATCGATTCGTCCATCGTAGTTGGTGTCGGCTTCACTCCGAAGCGGACGCTCATTGCGTAACTGGGTGATGGAGTCCACGCGGCCGTCGCCATTCGTGTCTTGTTCGATTTGCAGCAATTGACCGTGGGACCACGTTTCCCAATAGTCGGGTTGACGGTCGCTGTTCATGTCCTGCGCAATTCTTCCATTTTTAGCGATGGTCATACCGGCGATCATGGCGTCAGAGCCGGCCAATACGACCACGAGCGCCACAAGCGTCACTCCCAATAAAATGACCAGTATTACGCGTTGCACCGAGCCAAGCCCTTATTTAAAGCTCAACTCATTAATATCAAAAGACATTGCGTTGGCCAATACGAAGGCCCCCTTTTTTCGGTTTCGGCTTGGCCCTATCATGTCACCGCCCTGCCGGTTGCGGGGATGGAATGCGATGAGGAAAAGCGTGCTGTTTTTGTTTCTGCTTGCCTGCCTGGTCGGCGGTTTGCTGGTCGGCTGTGCAGGTGATGACGGAACCTCATTGGCCACCTTATCGTTTGTCGAAGGAGAGGCGCGAGGTTTTTTTTCGACATCGACTGCCTTCGATTCGGACCTGGATGGCGTGCCGGATGCCGAGGAAAAAGTAGATGGTACCGATCCGCGCGATCCTTCCAGCGCGCGGGCGTGGCATCCTTACGATTTGCCAGACTTTCCGCGCTTGATCGCTGACCAAGACCGTTGGAACAGTGCGCGGGCCGAGGTGTTGGCCGGCACGCCTGTCTATCGTCACTTCTACGAGCAGGCCATTGCACAGGCCGACCGGATTCCGCTTGAGCCCCAAGCCAGCGACTACGATGCGGACGTCGCATTGTTCAATGCCGAGGTAGCGCGCGCGGTGGCCGTTCGCTTTTGGGCCGAAGGTGATCCGGCCGATGCGGCCAAGGCTTCGGCGATCCTGCGCCAGACCGATCCGAACTTCGAGGTTTGGACCTATAAAACCCTCGATCATGGCGGCATTCTGGTCAGCCATGCACTGATTTTGATGTGCCAGGCCTATGAGATACTGATAGTTGAAGGCGGATTTGGAACTGGCGAAGCCAAGGAAGCGGCAGATGTGATTCAGCAATTGGCCGTTTCGTTTCACGATTTCTACGCCAGACAGTTCCCGCTCTGGTTGATGGCTACGCGCAACAATCACAACGTGCGGTTTGATTCCTCTCTTGGTTACGTCGCGATGACGATCAACAACTGGCCCGAGGCCGCGCGACTGGTCAATTTTGGTTTGACCGAAGCGATTCACTGGCAGTTGATTCAGCAGAACTGCGCCGGCGAAGGCTGTGTGGCGGAGGGGCCGGACTATTTGGCTTACAGCGCCCAAAATTTCCTGCCGTTCTTTTTGGCCTATCATCGATTTGCTCAAGGCAGGTCGTTTCCCTACATGACCTCGTGCTCCAACCATGTGCCGGGTTTGTGCCGTGAGGAAGTCATCACGGTGAAAGACCCGGCCGACGATGCGCGTCTGAACGGAATATTCAGTTGGTGGCTCCATCTGCGCCTGCCGAACGGGTTCGGGGCGCCGTTGGACGATTCAAATCTGCATTGTCTGCCGATGGGCTTGGTCTCGATATTGACCGGCGACGGCCGTTTTCGATGGGCGTTTGAAGAAGGAAGCGCTTGTACGTATTCTGCCGGCGCCAATTCGTGGGAACAGCTTCTGTTGTTGCCCGATCTACCTGCCGCCATCGAACTTACAGAGGAGGATCTGTTCTACATCAACGAACCCGCCGGACAGGCGGTAATCCGTTCGGAAATTGCTGAGGACAGCAGCTACTTGTTGTTGAACGCCGAGCATGGCGTTGCGCGGACCCATGGCATGGGCCACGAACAGCCGGACAACATCTCATTCATGCTGGCCGCTCTTGGCGAGTTCTTTTTCATCGACTCGGGTTACATCAGTTACGATGAACGCGCTCGAACCGCCGGACCCGAAAACCACAACGTCATCCTGGTAGACGGGCAGGGAGCCTGGCGAGGTATAAACGGTTTCCTTTCCGATGTTCCGGGCTATCTGACCGCATGGCAACGTGACGCCGAGATCGCCTGGGTGGTGGCCGAAGCCACCTATGCGAACACTGCTTTCACCCGCTTTGCCGGTCTGGCCTCCGACGGCTATTTCGTGATGGCGGACCGGACCGTGAGTGACGGCGTGCATGAGTTCGATTGGCTCGGGCACGTCAATGCCGGTGGTACGACCGACGGCGATATCACCTTGGCCGATGGGGGCGCGGTCATTTCGCGACCAACTGCCGACCTGCGCGTATTTGTTCAGGCTTCGGTGGGCCCTTCGCAGTTCACCTTGGCTGAAGACGAACACGGTTTGCAGGGCGGAGCCCAGACCCATGCCGTTCTACACGCCACGGTTCAAGCAGAATCGCCGGTATTCCTGTCGTTGTTTTTCCCGGTTGTGACGGATGCTGACCTGCCGGCGTTGTATGCCACATATGCCAATGGCGAACTCGCTATGCTGGCCGTCGGTATCGGCGATGAGGTGGTGCTGTGGGCGGCGGCTCATACCGGAGTCGGTATTCATCTGAATGATGCCGGCCAATCTTTGCCGCTGCTCGACAGCGACGCCGACCTGGCGATGGTGCGCTATGATCCAACGACAAATACCGTTATAGAAGTGTGGCGCCAGGGTGGCACATATCTTGATGTGAGTTTTCCAGTGGGAGCCGAACAGTGATCGCGGTGCGGCAACTGAAGCCTCAAGATGTAGCTGGGATCTGCGACCACACTTTCCTGCAGCGTCCGGAATCCTACCGCGGCAAGGTTGCTGATCCGCTTGCCGAATACGATCACGAACTAATGGCCTTCCTCGAACAAACAGCAGTTTTTCATCCTTTGCCATATGCGGTCTGCTTGCGCGCCGAGGAAATCGGACGGGCGCGCCGGGTGTTGGCCGCGGCGGGCGCTGGCCAGGTCGTGCTGGCGGCGACAGTCGGTTTTCCTCTGGGTGACAATGTGTCGACTTCGTTGAAGGTGGCCGAGGTGGAAGAGGCGGTGACTGCAGGAGCGAGCGAAATAGACACCGTCTTGCGTTGGCGCGCCTTGCGCGAGGGCCGTGTGGATTTGGTGGCCCGCGACCTGGCAAGTGTGGTGAATGCCGCGCACCAGGAGGGCGCCCTGGTCAAGGTGATTTTCGAGGTGTGTGAACTGACGGCCGAGCACGTTCTCCAGGCCTGCGAGTTGTGCGCGGAGGTTGGCGCGGATTTTGTAAAAACTAGCACCGGTTTCGGCCGCGGCGGCGCCAATGAGGAATCCCTTCGCATCATGCGTCAGGCGTTCCACGGCGGTATAAAAATCGCCGGAGGCGTCAACGCCGGAAATCTCGGCATTCTGTTGGCGGCGGCGATGGGTGAAACGATCGAAGCGCTTGATCCTCTGCGCATCCGCATCGGCGAGAGTTCGTTGTTACTCCGGAATCCGCCAGCTTAAACGTGTCTGCAATTCCTGCCATTGTGCCCATGGCCAGCCGGATGTCATGGTCAGCGGATCGTTCTCGCCCCAGGCTACACCACCGGTGCAGTAGTACGACACATTGACTTTTCCGGTCAGCAGTGGAATTACCACGGAATTACGACAGATGGACATGTCGGCCATGGTGCGGTCGATGACCTTGTCAAATACGGTGGTCAGCGTTTTGTTTTTGAAGACCGTCGCGGTCAAGCGAGTCCAGCCGGGCATTCGGCGCATGACCGCCAGCGTTTTAACGACCGGTTCTTGCAGCCTGGAACGCCAGGTGTCGTGCTGCTCGAACAATCGGCGCAGGGCGCTACGGCTGATCCGTTGATCTTCGACGACATCCCACGCAGCATTGTCCCAACCCAGAGTATCCAGCATTTGCCGCAGCACGCCGGGCAGGGCTCGAACAACGACCACCGTCGGCGTCAGCCCGTTCCGGAAACGTTCGAGTGGCGCCAGGTAGACACCACCAGTGCCCACCGGTAGGCGTGGCAGTAGCGTCTGTTCGAACTTGGATTCCGGTGGCTGGAAACCCAACACCACCGGTGACCATTTACAACTACCGATCGAATCCCGTTCGACCCAGACCTCTTGTCCTTTGGTGGCCACGGCCAACGCTTGGCAAAAACTGATGCCGGAAAAGAGTGGCGGGCGGTCTTTTCCCGGCGGTTCATGGGGGAGAACCACGACTCCGATTGGCGGCACGGGCAGTATCAGTTCTTGCATGTGACTAACATATGTCAAGCATTAGTCGCGACGCAATCGCAGTTTGACGCTGGCGAGGTGGGAAGCTATGGTCTGACCATTATATTGTTTGTGGAGAGGCTTGATGCCGATGATCATTGTCGCGGAAAAGATCAACGCTACGCGTAAGGCGATTGCGCAAGCACTCGCCGATCGCGACGCCACTTCGATTCGCCGTCTAGTCCGGCAACAGACGGAAGCCGGTTGCGACTACATCGACCTCAACGCGGGCCGAGGTGTGACTTCCGTCGAACAAGCCATCGACGACATGCGCTGGCTGATCGACCTGGCGCTGGATGCCACCGATCGCGGGTTGAGTCTGGACAGTTCGGAACCGCGGGTCATTGCGGCCGGTATTGCGCATCTGGGGCCGGAACGGCCGTGGCTGCTCAATTCGGTCAATGGTTCTGAAGAGAGCTTGGCGACCATGCTGCCCTTGGCGGTGCAACATGGCGCGCCATTCATCGCCTTGTGTATGGACGGGCAATCGGTGCCGGAAGAGCCGCAGGCACGACTGGCCGTGGCCGAGCGGATCTACGAACAGGCCTTGGCTCAAGGCGCCCAACCCGGGGTTCTGTTTTTCGATCCATTGGTCTTGCCGGTCGGCACCGATTCCATGGCGCCACAGCGAACACTGGCAACTTTGCGTTTGCTCAGAAGCCGTTTTGCCGACAGCCATACCATCGTCGGTCTGTCCAATGTCAGCTACGGCCTGCCAGCGCGCGGGTTGCTCAATCGTGCTTTTCTGGTGGGCTGCGTTTTCGCCGGGCTCGATGCCGCCATCTTGGATGCAACAGATCGGCCGCTGCGCCAAGACCTGATGGCGGCCGAGGCGTTGGCCGGGCGCGATGACTACTGCCGAGCCTATCTCAAGGCCTATCGTAGTGGGTTGTTGGCCGACCGGAAAAAGGAGGAAAAGGAATGAGAATGATCCTTTCACTGCTCCTGCTGACCGTCGTGGTATTGTCGGTAACGCTTGCCTGCTCGACGCCGGCCGCACCGCCGGTAGCCGAATACAGTCCGACCCCGGCTCCGGCGACGGCAGCCCCGGCGGGTACCCCACAAGGCACTCCTGATCTGTTGGCGCCGGCCGCGCCGGTTTCTATGGCACCGCCTTCAGATTGATCAGTCGTCGCAGATTGCTTCGAGGGTGATCGGCTGCGTCAGGTCACGTTCGGTCAGCACCCATTCCGCTGTCTCATCGCGCACCACCGTCGCATTTGAAGCGCGGATCGGCCCAGGCATCTTCACCCGTGCCTTAAGCACCACACGGCCAGGTGCCTCCGGCGGGCGGTCGGTAGCAAACGAAAGCTTCGGCATTTTCATGCGAAACACATAGCGATCTCCGTCAAAACCTGCAAAGACAAACGGGCTGGCGGTCTCGTCGAGGCGCAACGGTCGCTTAGTCTTAATCTGGAACAGCACCGGTCCATTGGGGATTTCCGTGGTGGACACATCCCAGTCTTGGGCGAGGGTTGGCATGGTCACGAAAGGCAGCGTGAGCAGACTACGCATCGTTTCGCTGACCCGCGGGTCGAGCCGATAGGTCAGGCTCATTTCTGAACGGCGGTGAACCGTGACGTTGATATCGAGCCGAACCAGTTGACCCAGGTCGCCGAGCACCCGCAGCACCTCGCCCATAGCCGCATGCGGACCAACCGTCATGGAAGTGGTCGGCATAGGGTAGCTTTCGCCGGGCTGTGGTGCGCGGGCTCCTTCTGCCGCGCAGTCCATCCGGGAAGTTGTGCGCGCCTGCAGTCCGTCCTGAAACAGGCCAAACATGGAGGTCTGCCAGATCGGATAGCCACCGGCGTCGATGAATGTGGGATCGGTGCCGAAATTTACCCCAGGTAGCACCACCCGCAGCCGGAAATCGCCCTTGAGCATTTCTTCGGCGAACATACGTCGTAGTCCCACTGGTTGGTCGGCCATCTCCGAGCCGGCAAAATCATAGATTTCTGATTGCGGGCGCGGAGTGATTTCGACCATGGCCGTGTATCGAGCATCGCAATCCTGCCCGGTGTGGTTCCAACTGATTTTAGCGTTGTGCAAAGCCCAAGGCACGTCGGTGATCTTGGTGCTCCAGAACGTGTTGAGTGCATCCGTCGTCTCAAAGAGATAACGATAGCGCAGCACCTGGTTCTCGCCTTCGCGGAAGTAATAACGCTCCACGAGACGAACACCACTCTGGTTGACGAACATTTGGTCAATCAATTGAACTACGCGTGCTTGTTCGACTTCCAGGGAAATGCCGTTCAACGCCATGAACAGGGCTAAGGCGCGCTCGGGGATCCGCATCCACACGGTGACGAATCCCGAACCGTCACGCATGATATTGACTTCCGTTTCGACATCGAAACAGCCAGACAGCAACAGCACGCAAAAAGCCAATAATGCGAATTTTTTGATAATCTCATGCATAAATTTGTTCATAACTCACGTGCGCCGAATTCGTCAAGCTTGTTGCCCGCGACGGCGGGCGCAGGTAGACTCGATTCATATTTACGGAGGCGGGTTTCTTGCCGGATCGATTGCCACGCCGAGGCGAGATCGTCGAGCTGTTGATTGACGCGATAGCTCCCAACGGCAAAGGGAAGGGGCATTGTCCGGCACTCGTTGACAACAAGCTGTCGTTCTTCGTGCCGGGGACCGCACCCGGTGACGTGGTGCGCGCTCGAGTAACCGGCGGCCAGAAAAGGTATGTCGAAGCGGACCTGATTGAGGTGGTCACCTCTTCTCCGCTCAGATTGGCGCCGGCTTGTCCGCATTATGATCTGTGCGGCGGGTGCCAGCTTATGCACCTGGATTACGCCGCACAATTGGAAGCAAAACGTGAAATGGTTCGCTATGCGCTTGGACGGCGTCATTTGGTGCGTGAGACGGTCGCGCCGGCCGTGGCCTCGCCGCGGCGCCTGCGCTACCGCGTTCGTTCGCGCCTGACCCTCACCGACGAACGACGGCCCGGCTTATTGGCCTGGCGGTCGCATGTGGCGATTCCCATCGAAACCTGTCCGCAAATGCACCAGGAACTCGAACGCGGGTTGCTCGCGGCACTGGCGGAAGAACATGGTTGGTTGGTAGGAACCTCGATCACCGGTGTGCTAGACCAGGAAACACACCGTGTCTGGGTGCAGGCATCGGACGAGAAACGATCGCCGGGCCCGGAAGGTTGGGTTGTGGCCGACCGGCCGATGGGAGCACCACCTGACGATCCGCTCTGTCAACTTCGCGTCGCCGGTTTCGCACTGGAGTACGCGCCGGATTGTTTCACTCAGGTCAATCCGTCGGCAAACGAACTGCTGGTCGAACACGTCGTGGCGGCGTTGGCCGCGGAAAACTGCGACCGGGTTCTTGAGTTGTACGCCGGCATCGGTAACTTTACTTTGCCGATCGCCGCGCGGGCACAAGCATTGACGGCAGTGGAATGGCCGCGCGCGACCCACTTTGCGCGCCGCAATGCGCGGCGAGCCGGCCTGGCCAATATCACGCACTTGGGACGGGACGTGAACGATGCCTTGCGCATACTGGCGGGACAAGGCGAGCGGTTCGATCTGGCCCTGCTGGACCCGCCGCGAGAAGGGCTGGGCGCCAAGGGGTGTAACCTGTTGGCACAACTAGGGCCACGACGGGTGGTCTATGTCTCTTGCGATCCGGATACGTTGGCGCTTGATTTGGAGGCGTTGACGCGGCAGGGCTACCAGTTGCGGCGAGTGGTTCCGTTCGACATGTTCCCCCAGACATTCCATGTAGAAGCTTGTGCGGTGATGGAAAAGCGAGCCGGTTAGACCAGGTTGTCGATGGAGCCTTTGCCGGCGCGAATGATGTCCGCCGATCCCGACATGAAAGAAATGATGGTGCTTGGTTCGGGGTAGATCATCCCGGCGTCGATGATCAGGTCGATCTGATGGCCGAAATGATCCTGGATCTCCTCAGGCAGCGATAACAAATCACCGCCCATCGGTTTGCACGAAGTACTGACCAGTGGCGCGCCGATCTTCTCGATCAGGGCCCGCACGATGTTGTCGTCCGGACAACGCAAACCTACTTCTTTGCGCGGCGTCTGCGTGATGCGCGGGGCGTTTTTCGTGGCCGGCAGGATGAAGGTATATGGTCCAGGCAGCAGGCGTTTCATCGTGCGGTAGGCCAGATCGTCCACCTTTGCATAAGCCGCGATGTTCGATAGGTCCGCGCACAACAGCGACAACGGCCGATTCAGTTCCTTGCCCTTGATGCGATAAAGCTTCTCCACCCCTTGCTTGTTGAGCAGGTGGACGCCCAGCGCGTAAGTGGTGTCGGTTGGATGGGCGATTACGCCGCCTTTGTCCAATACCTCGGCCACCTTCGCGATCAAGCGAGGCTGGGGATTCTGCGGATGAATGTGCAGTACTTCGGCCCGAGCCATACTTTCGTGTTCCTCGACCCGCCAACGCCGCGTTGCGGGCGCGTGCAGACTACAAGACGCCTCTGACGGCGTCAACGCGGCAGTCATGTCGATTGGAAAATCCGGTAGCGATCAACAGGCCGTGTCATCGTCGGTGGTATCGTCGTCCGCGGTGTCGTCGTCGGTCGTGTCGTCGTCGATGGTGTCGTCATCCGCGGTGTCGTCGTCAGCCGTGTCGTCGTCGGTGGTGTCGTCATCCACGGGTACGTCTTCGCCGAGGGTAATGACGCACATCACGCCGCCTTCAGCCGCTTCGAGGTCCCACACGTTCAGTGAAATCTCGTTCGGCTTGTCGACGACGTCGCAGTCCGCCACCTGCACGCGGACTTCGAAAGAGCCCGACGATTCGGAATAGGGGTACGAGCATTTGCCGTAGGCCGAGCCCGACGGACAAGTGATGATCGGTTCGATTTTGCCGTTGCCGAAGCGGGAAAAGTCGAAGGTGCCGGTCACCACGAATCGCTCGCCGTTCACCAGTGTCAGGTCGGTGCCGCGCACGCTTTCCACGGTGACCACGTTGTCTTCGGCCAAGGGGTCAAAGCAGTTGGCGACGAACGGCAATTCAGTCAGGCCGTCCGGCGAGATCGGGCAGGAGTCGTCCGAAGACGTATCATCGTCGTCGCTATCCTGGTTGTATGGTAATTCCGACTCATCGTCCGACACCTCGCACGTGCAGATCAAAATGGCGAGCAACGTCAACAACGTGGCGCCGGCCAACCAGGTCCAATATTTCGTTTTGCGCACAGCAACCTCCGCCATACGGCTTCGTAAAGATGGTAGTCGCTCGTTGTCGTTTCGACAAGCGGCGTTTTGTCGAGCCAATCGGAACGGTGCGACCATTTGTTCTTGCAACCGGACTTCGATTGGCTAAACTAGACCCATCCATCGGCGGAGTGTTCATGCGTCGCGTGTTGTTCCTCGTGGTGTGCTTGGCTTTGCTGTGGCCGGCCGCGGCCTGGGCGCGGGTAGACTACCGTTGCTGGCTTTCGCTCGGGATCGTCGGCGGGCCGGCCGGGTTCATCGACAGCGAACTCACGGAGGAATTCAACGTTCCGGCGCAGTTTGAGCTGGAGGTCAAATACTACCTCTGGAAGCCGTTTTCTATTGCCGGCACGGTTGGTTATCTGTATGGCGAAGGCCGGCCGCACAAAGCGGAGATCTATGACGAGTGGGTCGATTTCGACAGCGCCGGCATCAGCTTTTGGCGTGGCTACACGGTCGGAATGCTGGCGCGTGCGGAGATCGGCCGCTACTGGGTTTTCAACCCATATGTCGGTGGTGGGGCCACGGCGGTATACAACACGCTGGAGCGGAGCGGAAAGGTGCGCGGCGAGCCCTTCTCGGACGACGTGGCTGAATGGGGATGGCAGATTCCCACGCTGGTTGGTTTTGATGTGGCCTTGAACGAGGTGTTGGCTGTGCGGGCGGAAGGCCGCTGGACATATATGCCGACCCACAGCAGTTTCACCGACGAAAAGAATTTTGATTTCTGGTCGGCGCTGGTCGGCCTGCAGATTTACTTCTAGCAACGGGTAACGGATGAAACGCGGGACGTTTCTGCTGCTGGCTGGGCTGCTGATATTCCTCTGTCTGGGGTGCGGTGGCAAAGAAAAGAAAACCGCCGCCATGTCGCCAACGCCGGCCAATATGCCGAATGTCCCTCTCTATCCAAGCGGCAAGGTGGTCGAACGGACCTACGGACCCGACGGTTCGTTCCAAGTACGTTTGGTGACGATGGCTACGCGCGAAGACATCATCACCTTCTACGACCGGCGGCTGAGCGAACTGGGCTGGGGCAAAGATGTTCAGGTTTCCCGTAACGAATCGCTGCTGATCTATCGCCTGGGCGAATCGCGGGTCTATCTGACTATTCTGCCGACCGACGACCCCGACCAGGTCATTCACATCCTGACCTACAAGGAATGACGGTGCCCGGCCGCACTCTCGCCGCCGCGCTTCGCCGCCATGGGCCGGCCCGGAAAATCGGTGTGGCCCTCTCGGGTGGAGGGGACAGTGTGGCGTTGCTACACGCCGCGCGGGAATTGGCTGCCAAGCAAGGCTTTGCATTGATCGCCATTCACGTCTGTCACCATTTGCGCGCGGAGGCCGAACAGGACGCGCGCTTCTGTGCGCGGCTGTGCCGTCGTTGGAAGGTGACCTTCGTCCGCTGCGATCTGGACCCGTCGGCGTTTACCGGCAATGTGCACGACGCCGCCAGGCGTGCCCGTTACGACGCTCTGGAACGAGTGGCGACGAAACGGCACCTTGACCTGGTGCTGACCGCGCACACGCTGGACGACCAGGCAGAAACGCTACTTCAGCGCATTGTGCGAGGCACCGGACCGACCGGTCTGGCCGGCATTCGCGAGCGCAAGGGCATCTTTGTGCGGCCCTGGCTCGGATTGCGGCGGGAGACATTACGGGCCTACGCCCGTCGCCATGCATTGAATTGGCTGGAAGACCCTTCGAACCAAGACCATCGCTTCCTGCGCGTGCGCTTGCGCCACTCGGTGCTGCCGACGTTGGCGGATGCGGCCGGCGAAGCGGTGTACCAGGCCTTGGGTCGACTAGCTGATTTGGCGGCTCAGGAGGCCGATGTACTGGCGGTGGTAGCGTCCAATGACCACCAAGCCTGCGCGCAAGGCAACGGACTGGCCGTAGCCCGGCTGGCCGCCCTGTCCCCCGGACGGCGAGCACTGGTGTTGCGGAACTGGTTGGCCGGGCGAGGCATTATTCCGCCGCGGCGGGTAATCGACGATCTGGACCATCTGGTCATGTCGCCGCAAAAAAAATGGCGGTCCTATCGTTTGCCCGGCGACGTTGAGGTTTGCCGGGAAGGCGATTTTTTGAACTGGGCCGGGGAAGCCAATGTTGAACTACCGTGGGCTCCCTTTGCCGCAGACAAGAAGATCGATCGAATGTTGGCGAATGGCCTGCTGCGTCTGCGGGTCGGACCGGCCGACGATAATACCCCGGCCGGCGCGCAGTTGGTTTCCTGGGTGGATTTAAAAGGTGCCCGTTGGATGCCACCCTGGCCAGGGGCTCGCCTACATCCGCGAGGAATGCAGGGTTCGGTGAAGTGCAGCGATCTGTTTGTTAACCACAAGATCCCGCGGCCGTTACGCCGCGATTGGCCGCTATTGGTGCAAAAAGGGGAAGTTTTATTGGTTGCCGGGTTGCGAATGGCCGAAAAAATGCGTCCGGCGCCAAAAAAAGGAGCCTGGTTTGTTCACCTTGAGTGGTAATGGCTATCTTGTTAACATGAAGAATTCCGGCTACCTGACAAGAAGGAGCGCTAATTGAAGCCTTTTTATAAGAACCTTGCGCTGATCTTGCTGCTGATCATCAGCGCGGTGGTGATGTTCAACGTGGTCTACGAGAACACGCAGCGGTTCAAGGCTGTTCCGTTCTCGGAGTTCAAGGCCCAGGTCATCAATGGCGACATCGCCGAGGTCAGCATCAAGGGCCGCCTGATCCGCGGTCAGTACCGCAATCCGCAACTCGGCCAGTTCGAGACCGTCGGGTTCGAATCCGACGACTTGTACCGCTTGTTGCAAGAAAAAAAAGTGAAGGTCACCGTCGAACCGGAATCCAACAACATCTTCCTCGGCATCATGATGAACTGGATTCCGATGATCCTCATGATCGGTCTGTTCATCTTCCTGATGCGGCAATTGCAGTCGGGTGGCGGCAAGGCGATGAGCTTCGGCAAGTCGCGGGCGCGGTTGGTTTCCGAGAAGTCGAACAAGATCACCTTCAAGGACGTGGCCGGCATCGACGAAGCCAAAGAGGAATTGGGCGAGATTATCGAGTTCCTCAAAGACCCAAAGAAGTTTACCCGCCTGGGCGGCCGAATTCCCAAGGGTGTGCTGTTGATGGGGTCGCCGGGCACGGGCAAGACGTTACTGGCTCGCGCGATCGCCGGGGAAGCAGGGGTCCCGTTCTTCTCCATCTCGGGCTCTGACTTCGTCGAAATGTTTGTCGGCGTGGGCGCTTCCCGCGTGCGCGATCTGTTCATTCAGGGCAAGAAGAACGCACCCTGCATCATCTTCATCGACGAAATCGACGCCGTGGGACGCCACCGCGGCGCCGGCTTGGGCGGCGGCCACGACGAACGCGAGCAGACACTCAACCAGTTGCTCGTCGAGATGGACGGCTTCGAATCGAACGAAGGTGTCATCCTGATCGCCGCGACCAATCGCCCCGACGTGCTCGATCCGGCGCTGCAACGCCCGGGTCGTTTCGATCGGCGCGTGGTGGTGCCGATTCCAGACATCAAGGGCCGCACTGGAATCTTGCGGGTGCACATGCGCAAGGTGCCGTTGGCGCCCGAGGTCGACATCGAAGTGATTGCCCGCGGCACCAGCGGTTTCACCGGCGCCGATCTGGCCAACCTGGTGAATGAAGCAGCGTTGTTGGCCGCGCGCGAGGGCAAGCCGGCGGTAGAGATGGTGGAGTTTGAACGGGCTAAGGACAAAGTGATGATGGGCGCCGAAAGGCGCAGTATGATTATCTCCGAAGAGGAAAAGCGTATGATCGCCTATCACGAAGGCGGCCATGCGCTGGTCGGCGTCAAACTGCCGCACGTCGATCCGGTGCACAAAGTCACCATCATTCCGCGCGGCATGTCCCTCGGCTTGACCCAGGTCTTGCCCGAAGACGACCGCTTCCTCGTTTCGCGCGACTACCTGCTGAACAACCTAGCCTTTGCCATGGGCGGTCGCGCAGCCGAACAGGTGGCATTGAACATCATGACCACCGGTGCCGCCAACGATCTGGAACGCGCAACTCAGTTGGCCCGTCGCATGATCTGCGAATTCGGTATGAGCGACCAACTTGGTCCGATCACCTTCGGTCGGCGCGAGGAGATGGTCTTTCTCGGCCGCGACATCAGTCACCAGAAGGACTACTCGGAAACGACGGCCCGCGAGATCGACGATGAGGTCCGACGGGTGGTTACCGAGGCCTACGACAAGGCGCGGAATATTTTGACCGAGAACCGCTCTGCACTGGACCGCATCGCTGAGGCGCTGCTGTTGTATGAAACCATCGATGGCGACGAACTGAAGATGTTGCTTGAAGGTCAGCAACTCACGCGCGAGCCGCCAAAGCGGGTCCCCCTGGTGGAAGAGCCGCCGGCGGCGGAACCGGTGCATGAAGAAGTGCGCGAGGCGGAGATCATTCGTGAACCCAGCAGTGGCGACGAACCGGGGAGCATGCCGAGTTGATTTGGTCGGGCGCCGGATTCCGTCTCGATTTGGATCGTCGCGTGGCCGTAATGGGCGTGCTCAATGTGACACCCGATTCGTTTGCCGACGGCGGCCGCTGGACCGACCTGGATCGCGCACTGTCCCACGCCGCAGAGCTGGTCGAGGAAGGGGCGGACCTGATCGACATCGGCGGAGAATCGACGCGGCCGGGCGCGGTGCCGGTGCCGGCCAAGGAAGAGATCCGACGGGTGTTGCCGGTGATCTCCGCGGTGCGGGCGCGCTTTTCGGTGCCGATCAGTATCGACACGCAAAAGGCGGAAGTCGCCCGGGCGGCGCTGGACGCGGGGGCGGTCATCGTCAATGACGTCTCGGCGCTTACCGATCCGGCCATGGCGCCGTTGGTGGCCGAACGAGACGCCGGCTTGGTGCTGATGCACATGCAAGGCACGCCGCTCACAATGCAACAAGAACCGCATTACGTTGACGTGGTGGCCGAGGTGGCCAAGTTTTTACGCGGGGCGACCGACCGCGCTCGCGCGGCCGGCGTGGCTGCTGAACGTTTGGTGGTCGATCCCGGCATCGGGTTCGGCAAGACGCTCGAGCACAATCTGGCGTTGATCCGTGGTGTGCCGCAGCTCGTCGAACTGGGCTATCCGGTGTTGATCGGCGCCAGCCGCAAGAGTTTTCTGGGGCTGATCACCGGTCGCAGTGCGGCCGATCGTCTGGCCGGCACCATTGCCGCCATCACCGCCGCGATGATGGGCGGGGCGCGCGTGGTGCGGGTGCACGACGTCGCACCGGCGGTGGACGCCGCCCGCGTGGTTGAGGCATTGGCGGGGGCCGGCGCATGACCTTCGACAATCTCGCCACTCTCATCGGCACCTTCAAAAACATCACGCTGATCGACGTGATCGACATCGTGTTGGTTGCCTTCATCATTTACCGCATCATCGACATGATTCGCGGCACGCGGGCGTTCCAAATTCTGGGAGGCCTGGGCCTGTTGTTCGTCGGCTACGTGCTCAGCCAGTTGTTGGGCCTGTACACCGTGCACTGGCTCTTTTCGACCTTTGTCGGCAGCTTGTTACTGGTGGTGGTGGTGCTGTTCCAGACCGAAATCCGGCGCGCCTTGGCGCGGTTCGCGCGCAATCCGTTCGCGATGTCCTCGACGGTCGAAATCGAGTTCGCCGACGAACTGGTCCGTTCGGCCACGGCGCTGGTCAATCGCCGCATCGGCGCGTTAATCGTTCTCGAGAAAGAGACCGGCCTGAACGAATTTATTGAGGAAGGCATCAAGCTCGACGCCGCGGTGAGCCGCGAACTGCTGGTCAGCATTTTTCTGCCGTCTTCGCCGATTCACGACGGCGCGGTGATCATTCGCCAAGGCCGCATCGTAGCCGCCGGCTGCTTCTTCCCGCTCGCCACGGAAGTCGAGTTGGACAAAGACTTCGGTACGCGCCATCGCGCGGCGATTGGCGTTTCGCAAGAATCCGACGCCTTGGTGCTGGTGATTTCCGAAGAAAGGGCGCAGATCAGCATCGCCCACTTCGGCCGGATCACCAGCAACGTGAGCAGCGAGCAGTTGGCCGACATCATTCACGATCATTTCGGATAACGAATGAAAGAAATCATTCGCCGGTTCTTCACGCACAATGTGCCGCTCAAGCTGCTGAGCCTGGTCTTCGCGCTGGGACTGTGGCTGTTTGTAAGCCTCGGGCAGACCGAAGGAGAGCTACCCAAGCGGGTGCCCGTGGAGATCATGAACATGCCCGAATCGCTGATCCGAACCTCCGACCTCGTGCCGGAACTCGAGGTCAAGATCAGCGGGCCGCGCAACGTGTTGCGTTCGATCGACGACAACAAGCTGCGTTATGTGCTCGATCTCTCCGGCGCGCGGCCGGGGACCAGCAACCATCGCGTCTATCCGCCGCGCATCGAAGGCCTGCCGGCCGGCGCCAAGATCACCGAACTCAGCCCGAGCCAGTTTGATCTGACCTTGTCGATTCGCAAGAAGAAAACGGTGCGGGTCAACCCCTTCTTCCGCGGCGCGCCGCCCGAGGGGGTGGAGTTGCTCGGCCGCACGGTCGTGCCGGAATTCCTCGAGGTTTCGGGCGCGCAGGAAGAGGTCGACATTTTGAACCAAGTCGACACCGAGGCGATCGATCTGACAAACAAGAAAGAAAGCTTCTCGGTGCGTGTCGGCCTCGATCTGGTCGGCCGGCATATTGAACTGGTGCAGGCTCAGGATGTGCAGGTCAATGTCTATCTCGGTATGCCTCCGGTGAAGAACGTCTACCAGGGTGTGCGCATTGAGGTGCGCGGCACGGAAAACCACTACCGCCTCGGCCGTGAACGGCTGGACATCCAGTTGGAAGGACCGCCCGATCAGTTGATCCGTCTCAATCCGGAAGACCTCGTACTGGTGCTTGATGCGTCGAAGCTGACGCCGGGCACACACGAGGCGGAGTTGAAGTTGGAATTGCCGGAAGGCATGAGCGTGCGCAATATCGAATTGCCGCACGTGCAGATTACCGTCTATCCGCCGGGAAAGAAGATCGTCAAACCCGGCGCCGCTGGAGAAACGCCGCCGGCGCCGTAGTTGCGTGCGCGTGCCGGCGCACGCCTTTGAGAGAGGAGGAGTCCGTTGCCGCCGAAACTTTCGCTGAATGTCGATCACGTGGCGACCGTGCGCGAAGCGCGTAAGATCGACCAGCCTGATCCGGTGCTCGCCGCCGGCTTGGCCGAATTGGCCGGGGTCGATGGGATTACCATGCATCTGCGGGGCGACCGCCGCCACATGCAAGAACGCGATCTGGAGATCCT
The DNA here is from genome assembly GCA_964511015.1 of uncultured bacterium. GTDB lineage: Bacteria > Lernaellota > Lernaellaia > Lernaellales > Lernaellaceae > FEN-1099. Next base: position 56,150 of record CAZEDX010000019.1, read on the forward strand.
GCGCAAGACGGTCAAAACCAAGCTGAACGTCGAAATGGCGCCGACACAGGAAATGATTCGTATCGCCTGCGAAGTGCGGCCCGATATCGTCACGCTGGTGCCGGAGCGGCCGGAAGAGATCACCACCGAGGGTGGCCTGAACGTGCTGCACCACAAGGACGCGATTCGCAACGCCGCGACCTTGTTTGGCGAGCACGAAATCGAACTAAGCCTGTTCGTGGATCCGGATCTCGACCAGATCAAGGCCGCACGCGAGGTGGGCGCTCGGGTGGTCGAGATCAACACCGGTCGCTATTGCGAAGCGAAAGGCGCAACCGAACGCGAGAGGGAGTTCCGCCTGATCGTCGACTCCGCACGCTTCGCCGCCAAATTGCGGCTCGATGTGGCCGCCGGGCATGGCCTCGATTACAAGAACGTCGGTCCGATCGCCGCCATTTCCGAGGTGCGCGAACTGAACATCGGCCATTCCATCATCGGCCGCGCGATCTTCGTGGGCATCGACCAAGCGGTGCGCGAAATGATGGAGGCCCTGCAGAAAGCGCCCGTGCTCGGGTTGGCATGATCCTCGGCGTCGGCACCGACCTGGTTGCGATCGCGCGTGTGGAACGGGCGCTGACGCGTTCGCCCCGGTTTGCCGGCCGCGTGTTTCACCCACAAGAAATCGCCGAGGCCCAGCAACGCCCGGCGGGGCTGGCGGCACGGTTCGCCGCCAAGGAAGCTTGGCTCAAGGCGATGGGCCTGCCGCTGTTCGCGGTGGCATTGACCGACATCTGCGTCAGTTGTGGCGTCGACGGCCGGCCGGGGTTGCAGTTGGCCAACGAGGCGGCCACGCTCAGCGAACGGCGCGGAGTGCGCGCCGTTCATCTTAGCCTGACCCACGAGCGAGACTACGCCTTGGCTTTCGTTACGCTGGAGGGAGGGAATCCATGATCGTGCTCACGGCCGCGCAAATGCAAAAGCTGGACCGCCTGGCCAGCGAGCAGTTGGCGATTCCGGGCCTGGTGTTGATGGAAAACGCCGGCGCCGGCGTGGCCCGGCTGATCGACGAACGTTTTCCCGACGATGCCGAACGCGGCGTCGTCATTTTGTGTGGACCGGGCAACAACGGCGGCGACGGATTCGTGATCGCCCGCCATCTGTTCAATCTCGGCTGCGAAGTCGAACTGTTCCTGCTCGGCGCCGGTGAGAAGCTCAGGGGCGATGCCAAGACCAACCACGCCATCGCGGCGAACATGGACTTGCCGATTACCGAAGTGAAGAAGGCCGCCGATGTGCTCAAGGTGCGTTCGGCGCTGAGCCGCGCCGGCCTGGTGGTCGACGCTTTGTTCGGCACCGGGCTCGATCGGCCGATCGAAGGCCTGGGCGCCGAGTTGATCAATCTGGTCAACAAATCGAAGTTGCCGGTGGTCGCGGTCGATATTCCCAGCGGGTTGTCGGCCGACACCGGCAAACCGTGGGAGCCGGCAATCCGCGCCGACCTGACGGCCACCTTTGCCCTGGCCAAGCTAGGGCATTATCTGCTCCCCGGCTCGAGCCTGTGCGGCCAGGTTGAGATTGTCGATATCTCGCTGCCGCAGATCTTGCTGCGCGAAATTGAGGTCAACCACCGGCTGATCGACACGATGGACGTGCTAGCGCTGTTCGTGCCGCGCGATCCGGAAGGGCATAAGGGCGATTATGGCCATGCCGCAGTGATCGGCGGCTCGCGGGGCATGAGCGGCGCGGTGGTCATGGCCACGACGGCGGCGGTGCGTTCAGGTGCTGGATTGGTCACGGCCGTGGTGCCGGAACCGCTGCTGCCGATCGCTGAATCATCGCTGCTCGAATCGCTGAAAGCCGGGCTGCCGGCCGATCCTAACGGCTTGTTTTCTGCTGACGCCCTCGAGCCGGCACTTGAACTCGCCGTGGGCAAGAGCGTGCTGGCCATCGGGCCGGGTCTCGGCCGCTCTCCCGGGGTGACCGCCTTGGTGCACGGCTTGGCGCGGAAGGCGCTGGCCCATCTGGTGGTCGATGCCGATGGCCTGAACGCGCTGGTCGGCGCTTTGCATCTGTTGCCGAAAAAGGGGCGCGAGGTCGTGCTGACCCCACATCCGGGTGAAGCGGCGCGCTTGCTCAACATGACTGTGGCGGATGTGCAGGATGACCGGCTGGCCGCGGCGCGCGAACTGGCCCGGCGAAGCAAATCGGTGGTCGTGCTCAAAGGCGCACGTACGCTGGTCGCCGAACCGCGCGGCCAGGTGTGGATCAACCCCACCGGCAATGCGGGCATGGCCTCCGGCGGCATGGGCGACGTGCTGACCGGTATGATCGCCGGGTTCATCGCCGAAGGCGTGCCGCCGCTGCGCGCGGCCATTGCCGGTGTCTATCTGCATGGTCTGGCGGGCGATCTGGCCCGCAACGATCTGGGCGAACATGCCTTGACTGCGGGGTCGGTGCTGTCGCGGTTGCCGGCGGCCTTTGGCATGATCGAGCAATACTTCGCTCCGCCGCCCGATGAGGACCAGGAATGATCGAAGCCACCGCGCAAACCAGTTCCGAAAAAGCGACCCGTGATCTGGCCGGCTGGCTGACGCCGCTGCTGGTGCCAGGCGACGTGCTGGCGCTGGTCGGCGAGCTCGGCGCGGGCAAGACCCGCTTCGTGCAGGGGTTGGCCCGAGGATTGGGCGTGCCGGCCGAGGTGCCGGTCACCAGTCCGACCTTCACTTTCCTGGCCGTATATGACCAGGGGCGCTTGCCCCTCTACCACTTCGACTTCTACCGCATCGGCGACATCCGCGAACTCGAACGCATCGGTGCCGATGATTTCCTATGGGGGCAGGGGGTAAGCGTGGTCGAATGGGCCGACCGGGCCCGAACCGCCATTCCCGAACATGCGCTCTGGGTCGAATTCACCTTCGACGGCGACCGGCGCGTTCTGACGTTCCGCACCTCAGCCGAGAAATGGCGGCATGCGTTTGACGTGTTGGTGGGAGGCAAGCCGTGGCCCTGATCGTGCAAAAATACGGCGGCACCAGCGTGGCGAACGTGGACCGCATCAATGCCGTCGCCGACCGGGTGGTGCGCACCCATGAAGCCGGCAACGAGGTCGTGGTCGTCGTCTCGGCGATGGCCGGCGAGACCGACCGTCTGCTGCGGCTGGCGCGCCAGATCAATGATCGCCCTAACGAACGGGAACTCGATCAGCTCGTGTCCACCGGCGAACAGGTCAGCATCGCGCTATTGGCGCTGGCGATCGAAAACCGGGGGCATCAGGCGCGCAGTTTCCTGGCCCACCAGGTGCAGATCCGCACCGACAGCAATTTCTCGCGTGCGTGCATTCTTTCGATCGATCCGTCGTCGATTCTC
>CAZEDX010000020.1:0-59317 GCA_964511015.1 uncultured bacterium
AACATGTCGTGCAGCAACAGCAGTTCCGCCGGCGTCCACAAACCGCGGACTGCTTCGTTGACCACATTCTGGTCGGCACCGCGATCCATCAACCAAGCCGCGGCTCGCATGTCGTCGGCCGTCGTGGTGCGGAAAGAAAGGTGGCCGGTATCCTGATTCAAACCGAGCAACGCCCAGGTGGCCTCCGTTGGTGAAACCGTCATATTGCGTTTCTGCAGGAGCTCCGCGAGCAAGGTGACGCACGAACCGACGGCTCGTCGCACTTCCAACGCGCCGCTGATGGCTTTCTCGTCAGCTTCCTGCCGGCTGAAAATGTGCACTTCCACTTCGGGCCGCTTGGCTATCTCGGCCCAGATACCAATCTGTTCCGGACGGCTAGCGTCCAGTAGAATCAGCCGCTTCACCTCGGTCAGGTTGATCTCGCTTGGCGTGCGCAACAACAGTGCGGGCCGCATGGCATCGTGGTAGGGTTCGGGGATATCTGAAACCAATTCATCCGGCAAAGCCAACGCCGCGTTCGGGTAGAGCCGGCGCGCCAATACTAGACTACCGATACCGCCCCAGTCGGCGCCGCGATGTGTGACAATAACATCCATGAGACTTTTCTACACTGGCGTTTTCAGAAAATCCAGACTTATCCGCGCGGATGATGCTCGCGGTGTACCCGCTTGAGCCGTTCGCGATTGATGTGGGTGTAGATCTCGGTGGTGCTCAGGTCAGCGTGCCCGAGCATTTCCTGAACCGCGCGCAGGTCGGCGCCGTGTTCTAAAAGGTGCGTCGCGAAGCTGTGCCGCAATACGTGCGGTGAAACCGGGCGCTTGATCCCGGCCGCTCGCGCATATTTTTTGATTAGCACGTGGAAATGCTGCCGCGTCATCGGTCCACCGCGGTTGGTGACGAACACGGCGTCGGACAACCGTCGGCCAAGCAGATGGGGACGGGCCTCGTCGAGGTAGCGTTGCAGCCAGTTGCCGGCGACGTCGCCCAAGGGCGTCAGACGTTCTTTGCGGCCTTTGCCCATCACGCGCAGGATGCCGATCGACAAGTCCACCGAACGTTGCGGCAGACCCACCAGTTCCGAAACCCGCAAGCCGCTGGCGTATAGCACTTCCAACATCGCGCGGTCGCGCACCCCCCCCGGGGTGGCAGTATTGGGAGCCCCGAGCAGGGCCTCGACTTCGGCGTACGTCAGCACCTTGGGCAGAGACCGTTCAAGCTTTGGAATCTCCACCAGCTCGGCCGGATTTGCCGCCAAAACGCCTTCTTCGTGAAGAAAACGTAGGAAGTTGCGAACGGCAATCAGGTTGCGCGCGACCGTTCGCGCCGAAACACGATCTTGTGCTCGTCGGTGTATTACATAACCCAGGATTTCGGCTTCGGTCACTTTCGTCACGTCTGTGACATGACGTTTCGTGCAGTAGGCTACGAAGCTGGACAGGTCGCGTCCGTAAGCGTCAAGCGTGTGCGGGCTGGCGCCATATTCAATCTTCTTGTGCGCCAGAAAACGGTCGACCCATTCATCCATAACTATTGGTCCGGGAGCTGGGAGGCGAGATACTGGACAATGCCGCTAGCGATAGCGTCCGCCAAACGACGGCGATATGCCGGGTTGTCGAGCAAAACAGCTTCTTCTGCGTTTGTGGAAAAACCGGTTTCGACAAGAGTGGCGGCGACGCTCGACCCGGCGAGTAGGACCAACTGCGATCGCCGCACGCCGCGGTCAACCGAATGCGGGCGCGACGAACGAGCGACCGCCAACAACGTGTCATGCAACGACCGGGCAAGTCGCACGGAATCCTCATGGACTTCCGCGGCGGCGGTGACGGCAGGAGGCGGACGAACCGGGGTCGGAGTCAAGTTGCCGCCATCCGGCGGTGGAAGCGGCTCGTCGGTCGGGTAGTAAAAGGTCTCGATGCCGTTGCTGTCCGGGTTCTCGCTGGCATTTACGTGAATCGATACGAACAGATCGGCGCGCAACTCATTGGCGATCGCGGCGCGCACATCGAGCGGCAGGTATCGATCGTCTTCGCGCGTCATAAATACCCGCACGTTGGACAGTGAGCGAAGTTGATCGCGCACCCGTAATGCCATTTCCAACGTGAGTTCCTTTTCGACCAGGCGCGGGGTAATGGCGCCGACGTCATAGCCGCCATGGCCGGGATCGAGCACAATGGTAAAAATCCGCGGTACCGGCGTTGTCTCCGCAGGCACGGTAGCGGCAGAACCGCCGAGACGGGTCAGCGCTTCGCGGGCGATCTCGGCCTCAACAGCGTCGGCGAACTGGTCGACCACCATCTGATAGCGTTCGCGTGCTGCCGCGCTGTCGCCTAGCTTTTGTTCCAAGATTTCGCCGGCTTTGAATAGCGCCTGGGCGGCAACAGCGCTGTCGGGGTATTGCCGTTGCAAGCGATCATAAACCCGGACAGCTTCCCGCCAGTCGTTTTTCTGCTTTGACCATTGCGCCAGGCGGGAATAGGCATCGCCTGCTGCGAAAAGCGCATCAGCCGCGCGAGGATGTTGCGAACGTTGTTCGGCATAGGACAAAAATCCGCGAATATGCCGTTCCCACTTATGCCGTTGATGTTGCGCGTGGGTATCTCGCAGAAAGTGAAGATAGTCGTTCTTTAGCCGTTGATAGGCGTTCTCGCCTTCATCGGCCGAAGCCAGGGTAGCGAGTAGCAAGACGAGAATGACAAACAGCGCCGCGACGCGTTTCACTTCAATTTCTCCTGCAATCGCGACAGTATGGTGAGCGCTTCGAGTGGAGTCAGACTGGCGATGTCGAGCGCACGAATTTCTTCCTCGAGCGGCGAGAGCGCCGGCGGCCCAAATAGGTCGAGCTGGCCAGTCTGGCGTTGCTTACGCTGGCGATGAGATTCGGCAAGTCGGACTTGTCCGACCTCGTCGAATTCCGCCTTTTCCAGATTGGCTAGCACTTCCTTGGCGCGGGAGATCACATTGTCCGGCAATCCAGCCAGACGGGCAACTTGGATGCCGTAGCTGCGGCTGGTTGCGCCAGGGACGATCTTGCGCAGGAAAAGGATCTGATCGTTCCATTCCTTGACGGCGATGTTGTAATTGACCACGCCTGGTTTGGTGCGGGCCAGGTCGGTCAATTCGTGATAGTGCGTGGCAAACAGCGTGCGCGCGCCGACTCGTTCGGCGTCATGGATGTACTCCGCAACCGCCCAGGCAATCGACAAACCGTCGAAGGTACTTGTGCCGCGGCCAACCTCGTCGAGTACCAATAGACTGCGGCGTGTGGCATTGCGCAAGATATCGGCCGTTTCAGTCATCTCAACCATGAACGTGCTCTGGCCGCGCGCCAAGTTGTCGGACGCGCCCACGCGCGTAAACACACGGTCCACCAGACCCACACGGCAGCGCGAAGCCGGCACGAAACTGCCCATTTGCGCCATAATGACCAGCAAGGCCACCTGGCGGATGTAGGTCGATTTGCCGGCCATGTTCGGCCCGGTGATCAGCAGCAGGCGATTGTCCCGCGTGTCAAGCAAGGTATCGTTGGGTACAAATCGTTCGTTGGTGAACAACATCTCAACTACAGGGTGGCGGCCGTCGCGGATCTCCAACACATCTTGATCATCAACGATCGGCCGGCAGTATCCGCGCTGTTCGGCAATGCGCGCGAACGAGGTCAGCACATCGAGCCAAGCGACAACGCGCGCCGTGGTTTGGATGCGTTGCACTTGGGCGGCAACCTGCTGGCGGATCTCGACGAACAGATCGTACTCGAGTTCCTTGACCCGGTCTTGCGCGGTCAGGATCTTTTCTTCGAGTTCCTTGAGCTGCGGTGTGATGAAGCGCTCGGCATTCACCAGTGTTTGCTTGCGGTGATAGTCGGCTGGGGCCAGATGCAGGTTGGATTTGGTGATTTCGATGTAGTAGCCGAAGACACTGTTGTAGCGGATGCGTAGGTTGGCGATGCCAGTGCGCCGGCGCTCCGCTTCTTCGATCTCGGCAATCACGCTTCGCCCGGCGTGAGCGATGTGGCGCAATTCGTCGACTTCGGCTCGGTAGCCGGCCTTGAGCAGACCGCCTTCGCGCAGCGCCAGCGGCGGTTCGTCGTCGATCGACTGTTCCAGCAATTCACGCACGTCGGTCAACAAATCGAGTTCGTTGGCCAGGCGGCGATACAACGTGTTTTCGAAAGCCGCCGCCGCACTCTGCAATGCCGGGAGTTGCCGCAGACTGTTACGCAGTGCAATCAGATCCCTTGCATTGCACGAGGCCAGGCCGATGCGGCCAGCGAGTCGTTCGAGGTCGTGAATCGACTGCATCGCCTCGATCAGGTCTTCGCGCTCGCTCGGTTTGCCGAAACACTCTTCCACCGCGTCGAGCCGTTCGTTGATCGCCTCGAGACGAGTGAGCGGATAGCAAATCCACCGGCGCAAGAGCCGCGCGCCCATGGCCGTGCGGGTCTGATCGAGCACTTCCAGCAGCGTGCCTTTGCGGCCGCCGTCGCGCATGTTCCCCGTCAATTCGAGATTGCGCTTGGCCGCCTCATCGAGCACGAGGAACGAGTCGGCCCGGTCGATCGACAGCCGCCGCAGATGGGCCAGGTCGCGTTTCTGGGTGATCAGCAGGTAGTGCAGTGCGGCCCCGGCGGCGCCCAACGCCGGCGCCAACGGCTGATCGCTTTCGTCGGGGCGGTAGTTGTCGAACTGCTTCGCGAGTTCCTCGCGCGCTCGCTCCGGATCGAACGCGGAGTCTTCCAGGTAGCTGACAAAACGGCCGGGCAGGGCGGCGATCAACTTCTTGGCGGCCTCATCCCCCTGGCGTGACTGCGGAAAAATAAACTCTGCCGGTTCTGCGCGCACGACCTCGTCGATCAGAGATTCCAGGTCGTCGGTCTGGCCGAGGCGGAATTCGCCAGTCGACAAGTCGGTCAGGCAGAAGCCATGCGCGCCGTCGCCCAGGCCGATCACCATTAGGAAATTGTTGGCTTTCTCGTCGAGTTCTTCGGTTTCGATGACCACACCCGGGGTCACCACGCGAGTAACCGCACGTTTGACAATGCCCTTGGCCAGGCGCGGGTCTTCCATCTGGTCACAGATGGCAACCTTTTCGTTGGCGCGAATCAACTTGACGAGATACTGGTTCAGCGCAAAGTGCGGCACGCCGCACAGTGGCACCGGCGTTTCGGTGCCCTTGGAGCGACTGGTAAGGGCGATATCTAGAATCTTGCTGGCCTTTTCGGCATCTTCAAAGAACATCTCGTAGAAATCGCCCATGCGGAACAGCAGAATGTGGTCGGGGTATTCGGCCTTGATGTCGAGGTATTGCCGAAGCATCGGCGTCATTTTGGCGATGTTCATGGGATAGCCAACACTCACCGGGTCGTCAATTCGCCGCGTACGTTAGCAAATTACCCCCGCAGCGGCAACGCAAAACGCGGCGGGAACGTGACGGCTCAGGCCTTCGCCAGAAAGGCGAGATACGCGAGGTACGTCGCGTATACGTCGTCCTTATGGGCAATTTCAAACGGGCTGTGCATCGACAATAGGGCCGTGCCGGCATCGAGGACAGCCGCACCATGGCGGGCAAAAAACAGCGCCACGGTGCCGCCGCCGCCTTCATCCACTTTGCCCAGTTCTCCGGTCTGCCAAGGCACTTTGTGGTCCGATAGCAGCTTGCGGATCTCGCCGACGAACTCGGCATCGGCGTCACTGGCGGCGACTTTGCCGCGGGCGCCGGTGTATTTGGTCAGGCAAATGCCATGGCCGATCAGCGCCGCGTTTTTCTTGTCGTGCACGTCTTGCCAATCCGGATCGATCGCCGCGTTCACGTCGGCCGAGAGCACTTTTGTGCGCGATAGAGCGCGACGAATGGCGCGCTCCGAAGTCTTGCCCTCGCGGGCCAAGAGTTCGCCGATGAAGTCCAACAGAAAGCGGCCTTCGGCGCCGGTGCTACCGCTCGAGCCGATTTCCTCTTTGTCCATGAAGACCGAAACCGCCGTGCGATTGGGTTGCTTGTCGAGCCCGAGCAGCGCATGTAGACTGGCGTATGCGCAAATGCGGTCGTCCTGCCCGTAGGCGCCGATAAATGCGCCGTCGAGCCCGACATTCCGTGCCGGGCCGGCCGGCACAACCTCCAACTCGGCACTAACGAAATCGTCTTCCACCAAGCCGTATTTCTCATGGAGGAGACGCAGCACGTTGAGTTTGATGCGGTCCTTGCCGTCATCCTTGTTGCCGAGTGGATAGCCGCCGATCAACACATTGAGTTTCTCGCCCGGAATGGCGTCGGCCATTTTCTTTTCCGCCTGAGCCTTCGCTGCCAGATGGGGCAGTAGATCCAGCACCGTGAAGCAGGGGTCGTCCGCGCCTTCGCCGATGGCCACCTCGACACGAGAACCATCTTTGCGCACGACCACGCCGTAGATCGCCAACGGACGAGCCACCCACTGGTGTTTGCGGATACCGCCGTAGTAATGTGTCTTGAGCAGCGCGAGGTTGAGGTCTTCGTAGAGCGGATTCTGCTTAAGGTCGAGACGCGGCGAATCGATATGGCTGACCACCAGATTGACGCCATCTTCGACCGAGGCCTTGCCGACTCGCGCCAGACCGATGCATTTGCCGCGATAGTTCAGCAACAGCTTGTCGCCGGCTGCCGAGCCGAAATCCACAAAGCCGGCCGCGCGGGCCTGGCGCTCGATCTCGCTGACCGCTAGGCGTTCGGTTTTGGCAATATCCAAAAACGCACGATATTCGCTACAAAAAGACTCGATCTTCGCGCGAACCGCCGGGGCGAATTGATCGTGGGCCAATTGCGGATTGTGCGCCAGTTTTTTTTTGGCTTGTTCGTAAGCTTTGCTCTTCGGCATGGTCCCCTCCGTGCCACACGGGGTTAATTGAAGGAAGCGTGGTCAGATTATCGCAAGCGGCTACCTTTTGCCACCCTTGCGGCCCCACAGGTTGCGCCAGAAACCGCCGCGGCCGGCCTCTTCGAGCGCCTGGCGAATTCGTGGCAATGCCTCTTTGGCCGCCTCTTCGCCAAGTTCAACAATGCGCTGCGCCGCGGTAAAATCTGCCCAGTGAATCTTGCCCACCGACGGTGTAATCACGGCGTCGGCGTCGGAAAGTTGTAGGGCGATCAGTGTCTGTTTGGTGATTTCCTGGGTGCGGAAGTAGATTTCCAGACCACGCCGCATTTCGGGCGGATGAAGCAGCTCGTGGCTGACATTGCTGGCGATCACGATATCGGCGCCCATCTCGCGCACTACACTGACAGGCACCATATTGACCACTCCGCCGTCGATGCACTCCACGTCGCCGACCTTGATCGGCGGAAACGCACCCGGTACCGCGCTGGACGCCGCCACGGCATCGATGACCGGACCGCGGGTAAAGACGATCTGGCGAGCGTTCATCAGGTCACAAGCCACTACGGCCATGGGAATGGCCAGACCGCGGATGTCGCGATCGTCGACGAACGCACGCAACATCTCGAACAGGTCTTCCCGGTCGAGAAAGCTGGGGCGGGTTACCGAACTGCCGATAATGAGTCCGCGGCGCACGACATTCGACACCGACTCCAGGAAGCCGACGTCTTCCTCGCTGCGTTTGAGAAAATGGATTTTCGACTCGGTGAATGCCGGGTCGGTGAAGTAGCGGTTCATGCGTTCGATCAGCTTATCGACCCGCGGGGTGGCGCAGTACATGACGCCGATCAATGCGCCCATGCTGGTGCCGGCTACCAAGTCGATCGGTACATGTTCGCGTTCGAGTACACTGAGTACACCCAGGTGGGCCAGACCGCGAGCCGCGCCGCCGCCCAAAGCCAATCCCACTCGGAACCGTCGCTTCACTTTATTGTCCGACATCCGGCATTGGCACCTGCCAGGTTTGGGAGTTGATGTTCGTCCAACCTACCACGCGCCAGACGCCGTCACGGCGGGCCCATTGAAGGGTAATGTTCTGAAAGGTGTAGGCCTGCCGGTCGGGCAGGTTCTGACCGAGCGAAGAGGCCCGCGTGGCCTCGCCGTTGGCGTGAAACTTCGTCGTCGCCTGATCGCCTTTGATTTCGATGCGCAGGTCGAGGAAACGCAGGTTGATGTCTTTCCAGCTATCCATGCTCGCTTGGATGATCGGCAGCCATTGTTCCTTAGTGAAACCGAAACCATCGCGGAAATCGTCGGCCATGATCGCCGAGATCGCCGCCATGTCTTGTTTCTCCACCGCCTCGCGCGCTTGAAACAGCGCCCGTTTGACGCGCGCTGTCGGGCTTAGAAAGCGGAAATAGGCGAAACCGCCGGCGAAGACGAGCAGAATGGCCAGTACCACGATGCGATTGCGGCTCATGAGCTTAGTGACACCCCGCACAGGAAGAGCGGGAGCAACTTGAGCAACTGCTGGCGGACGACTTGGTCACCGCGCCGTCGCTGCCGGTAGATCGGAACGCAAAGCCGGACATCAGTTTGACCACGTTGTCCGCGCCACAATGCGGACAGGTTGGCTTTGTATCGCCGCGGACCAGCTTTTCAAAGGTCTTTTCACATGCGCGGCAGCGGTATTCGTAAATCGGCATCGGTTGCCCCGTTTACTGCAGGCTCATCGGTGGTTTGGTCTTGCGCACCGGCTTGCCGTCGCTGGCCAGTTCGAGGTCTTCCAGAAAGCGCGCGCGACAGGCCGGGCATAAAACAAGACTGACTTCCATGTGTACCTGGTCTTCGATCGATTTCTCGTCGAGTCCCGCCAACTGTTCCAGCAACCGGTCTTTCGTGCGTTCGTCCACGTCCATGTCGGGCAGGTAACCGTCCCAGTCGGAGGTGATTTCGATGCGCACATTGTACTTGGTGGCCCCCAGCGGCAATTCCACGTTGCAACGATCGCAGTACTGGCTGGCAAACGCCGACTTCATTGCTCCTCCGGCTTTCCACCAGTTAACGCTTCCACCATACTATTGTGGAAAAGCGTCTCTTCACCGTCAAGGATGGTGCGCGGATCGGCAATGATCCGGTCGTCCTCGATGCGCACGATGATCGGTGTCGCCAGATTACGCAGCCGGGTGGTCAGGTCGGTAACCGAAGCCGTGGCCGGCCGGATCGCCAACACCGGGCCGGGCAATTCCGTAAGGGGCAGCGCGCCACCTCCTACCTGGGCCGTGCTATGGGCCAGAGAGACATCCGCTGCAGCACCAATAGCTTCGCGCAACCGGTTCGCCATGCGTTCCGCTTTTTGCTGCAACGAGGTCTCGTCCAACGACAACATGTGTAGGGTCGGAATCGCCGCGACGGCGGCATCGGGGTCGCGATACAGGCGCAACGTGGCTTCGAGCGCCGCCAAGGTCATCTTGTCCAATCGTAGCGCGCGGTGCAGTGGATTGCTTGCGCAAGCGCGGATCAGATCTCGCCGCCCGACCAGCACGCCGGCCTGCGGGCCACCCAGTAGCTTGTCGCCGCTGAAGGTAACCAGATCGAGGCCGTGGGCCACCACTTCCGCTGCGGTTGGTTCGGCCGGAAGACCGAAGCGGTCGATGCTCAGTAGCGAACCGCTGCCGAGGTCTTCGATGCTCACCACCCCTCGGCGCCGCGCCAGCTCCGCCAGTTCTGCGCCGGACACCGCGGTGGTGAAGCCCATGATGCGGTAGTTGCTGGAATGGACCTTCAACAGCGCCGCGGTATTAGGGCCGATGGCCGCTTCGTAGTCGAACGAATGCGTGCGGTTGGTGGTGCCGACCTCCACCAGTCGGGCGCCGGACTGCATAAGCACGTCGGGGATGCGGAAGCTACCGCCGATTTCCACCAACTCGCCTCGACTGACCACGACCTCTCGGCCCGCCGCGACTGTCGCCAGAGCCAGCAAGACCGCCGCCGCATTGTTGTTGACGACCAATGCCGCCTCGGCCCCGGTCAACTCACATAACAGTCCTTCGACCAAATCGTCGCGATGTCCGCGTTGGCCGGATTCAAGGTCGTATTCCAGATTCGAATAGCCCTGCGCGGCAAGCACGACCGCAGTCACCGCAGAGGCGGCGAGAGGCGAACGGCCGAGATTAGTGTGCACGATCACGCCGGTGGCGTTGATGACCCGTTGTAGGCGAGGCTCGGAAGCTCCCGCGGCGCGGCGGCGAATCGCCTCGTATAGGGCGGCCTGGTCGATCTGGCGGATCTGGCCGCCGAGAATGCCTGCCCGCAGGTGGTCGATCTCGTTGCGGATCGCTCGCACCACGAGCGTTCGCGGGTGTTTTTCACGCACGTCGGCCAGGGCGGGGTCGGCGATCAGTTCCCCGACAGCCGGCAACATTCTGAGCAATTGCGATTTGTCGTCCTTTGCCATGGCACTGCATCTTAAGCATCCTAGGGGTGCATGGGCAAGCCATGGACGGCAAGTAGGCTTGGCGGCTCATGAAATTACACAAAGACAACAATTTGGCTGTTTCTCGGGTCCAATTCGGCGACCATCCGGCGATTGACGGGGTCTTTCGCCGTGTGATACGTGTCTTTCGATTCACCAAAGGCAAAGGGGTGGACCATGGTGGACCGCGACCAAAACGGAAATGTGAAACCGGATCTAATGACCCGGCTTCAGAAGCTCTCGGAAAAGATTCCCGGATTTAAGGACTTCCAGGCGCGCGAGAAAGTTCGCGACCGCGACAAGCTCCTGCGCGACTACGCGGCGGACAAGATCGACGAGGCCAAGGAAGCAGTGAACCGCTTCAAGCAGGTTCTCTTGGGTAAAATGATGCTCGGGCTGCTGGCCGATGTCGACCGTCTGACCAGCCAGCTGGATCGGCTACGCGAAAAACATCGTCATGACGCTTATGGCTATTCGGGCGCGTTCGACGAAAACCGCATTCTGGAACCCGAATTGGTCAAGCTGTACGACCATGACCTGCAGATTCTGGAAAAGGTGGATGCCTTTGTCGCCGCCGGCCGGGCCCTTCCCGGTGAACAAGCGACCGAGCAGGAAATGAAAGCGGCCATCGACGCGTTACGCGTAGATTTAGCCGCGCTGTCCGAACTGATCGACCACCGCCGCGACGCCCTGACCAAGCTGGGCGGCAAGGAGGGCTGAAATGGGTTTGTTCGAAATCATTGAATACCACGACCCAACCGGCAACGAGATCTGCCACAAGATTCCGGAATCGGGCAGTGCCGAGACCCGTTTGGGCAGCCAGTTGGTGGTACGCGAGTACCAGCAGGCTGTCTTTTTCCGCGACGGTAAAGCGCTGGATGTGCTTGGTCCGGGCCGCCACACCCTGACCACGCAGAACATCCCGATTCTCGCTAAGCTGGTCAATCTGGCTTTCGACGACCGCAAGAGCCCGTTTCGCACGGAAGTTGTCTTCGTCAACACGAAGATCTTCAACGACATGAAGTGGGGCACTAAGGAACCGGTGCCGTTTCGGGATGCCGATCTCGGCTACGTACAATTGCGCGCCTTCGGTAATTTCACCATGCAGGTTAAAGATCCGCTGTTATTCGTCAACACGCTGGTAGGCGGCCGGGGCCGCTTCAGCACGGCGGACATCGGCAACTTCCTGCGCGATGTGATCGTCAGTCGTTTGAACGATCTACTCGGCGAAGTGCTGAAGTCGATTTTCGACCTGGCGCGGATGTATGACGAAATTGCCGCCGCGGCCAAGGTTCGCATGGGCGATGACTTTGCGAAGTACGGCATCGAACTCCTCGATTTCTACGTCAACGCGATCACGCCGCCTGAAGAAGTGCAGAAGGCGATCAACGAGCGGTCGAGCATGGGCGCGCTGGGCGACTTAAATCGCTACATGCAGTTCAAAACCGCCAACGCCATCGGCGATGCCGCCAAGAACCCCGGTGGCGTAGGCGACGCGATGGGCGCGGGCCTCGGTGTCGGGTTGGGTATGGCCATGCCGCAGATGATGGCCGCGCAGATGCAGAATGCACAGAAGACGGCCGCCACACCCGCGGAAACTCAGGCGCCGGCTGGGAAGCCGGGTCCCGCCGAACGGTTGCAAAAGCTGAAGGTGCTCATGGACCAGGGGTTAATCACTCAGGCTGAGTTCGAGGCAAAGAAGAAGGAAATTCTCGCCGACATCTGATCGTTTGATTGCACCAACGAACGGGACCGTCGACTACGGCGGTCCCTTCTTTTGTCTGACGAAAGGCGTTGTCTGTGATAGACTCACTGACAATGGACACACCCGAGATGCCGCGACTTTCTGTTGTCATTCCTGCTTTCAACGAGGAACCGCGTCTGCCGGCCACGTTGGACATGCTGGAATACTACTTCGCCCGGGTAGACTATCCGGTCGAGGTGATTGTGGTGGATGACGGCAGCAGTGACGGCACGGCTGACCTCGTTCGCGCGCGAGCCGGAGGCCGGATGAATCTCCAACTCGGGCAGAACCCCGGCAACATGGGCAAGGGCGTCGCGGTGCGCCGAGGGATGACGATGGCCCGGGGCCAATATCGATTGTTCTTCGACGCCGACGGCTCGACACCAATTGAGGAAGTGGAAAAGTTCTATCCCGCGTTCGCCGCCGGCGCCGACGTTTGCATCGGTTCGCGCGCGTTGCCCGAATCGCAGCTCGTTGTCCGTCAGCCTTGGCACCGGGTGCTGATGGGTCGCGTGTTCAACGGCATGGTTTCGACGCTGGTGGTGGGCGGTTTCCACGACACTCAGTGTGGGTTCAAGGGTTTCTCAGCCCGCGCCGCGGAACTGATTTTCTCTCGCCAGCAACTCCATGGTTTTGGTTTTGACGTCGAACTGTTATATATTGCAAAGACCCAACGGTTGACGGTCAAGGAGATCCCAGTGGTCTGGATCGACTCGCCCGCCAGCCGCGTGCGAGCGTTTCGCGACGCCCGCCGTATGTTTGTCGATCTGTTGCGCATCCGTTGTTACGCTTGGCGTGGCCGGTATCGGTAGGCACGGAACATGACGATCAAATGGAGCTTCCTCGGACAGACTCCCTACGAACGGGCGTTGGCGCTCCAGAAAGATCTTCGTGCGCAACTCATCGAAGGTTCGGCGGTTGATTTTCTTTTGTTGTTGACGCACCCGCCGGTGGTCACCCGCGGTTACTCCGAACGCGGCGATTCCGGCCTGCTACAACCCCGGGAGACCTTCAGCAAAGAAGGCATTCCCATCATTGATGTCGATCGCGGCGGCAAAACCACGTATCACGGACCCGATCAACTTGTCGGCTACTTGATCTTCAACCTCACGCGGCGCGGCATAAAACCGCGGGAATTTGTAGAGACCGTGGCACATGTCCTGATTGAGGTGTTAGACAGCTACGGCATTGAGGCGACATACAACGAAGAAGATCCGGGGGTCGAGGTTGACGGTCGAAAGATCGCTTTCCTGGGTTTCAACATCCATCACGGCATTACCATGCACGGTTTTTCTCTCAATCTCGGGCGCGACTTGAAACCGTTTTCGTATATCGTGCCTTGCGGCAAAATGGGGCGGCAGATCACCTCGATGGAAGAACTCACGGGCATGAGCTTTTCCATCTTTGACGCCTACTGGCGGGTGGTGACCGTAATGGGGCACCATTTCAACGACAATATGGAAGAAGTATTTCCCGATTGAAGAGGCCGGAGCGAAAGGGTCGCGCACATGTTTGAGAAATACCTCCTGCTCGGCATCTTTCAGTTGGCGCTCTTTCTATTTGCCTTGCCGGTAATAGTGGGCTTTTTCGCCGGCCTGATCTGGCGCGAACGGGCGGGGCGCCGTTTATGGTCCATTACCATCGGCCTCATGATCGCCGTCAACGTCGCCGTGTTGATCGACAAACAATCGCTGTTCTTTACCGCGCAGGTTGCCGCCGCCTTTTTGCCGTTCGAGCCGACTATCGTGTTGAAAACAGCTATCGGAGCGGTCGGTGACACGTTGCTTGCACTGGCTTTTTACCGCTCGATCGGCCGTGGCTATCGCTCAGGGTTCGGGTTCATCACCCGCGGCCATCAATCTCAGCCTAAGAAATCGTAACCGTGGACGAACTGATTCTCGGGCTCAATCTCAGCCATGACCGTGCCGCCGTAGTATCCTTAGACGGCCGAATAGTCGGTGGTATCGCCGAAGAGCGGCTCGACCGTCAAAAGCATTCCGTGGCCGTTTCCGCCGATGGTTCCTATCTGGCCACGGTACCGGTCCGGGCCATGCAATACGCCCTCGAGTTGGCCGGCGCGCGGCCGGAAGACTGCCGGGAAATCGTTGCCGTCGGCTCGGTCGTCTACCATCCGGAACGGCCGCTTCGCAATCTGACCGCCGCGGAGGTCGCCGCCCAACTGCCAGGTGTTGACCCGGCTCGCGTGCAGGTGATCAACCACCATTTCGCCCATGCGCTTGGCGCCTATGCGGCTTCGCCCTTCGACGAGGCGGCGGTGATGGTGGCCGACGGCGCGGGCAATGTGGTCGGCGACCGGTTGGGCTGGCGGGTCATTCCGCTGGTAGAACACGCCACGTATTATCACGCGCAAGGATCGCGTTTGCGGGAACTGAAGAAAACCTGTAGCGATCGACGCGCGATGAACAGCCTTGGCGCCATGTACCAGCTCGTCACCATGTTCGCGGGCTTTGGCATGTTCCAGGAAGGCAAAACCATGGGACTAGCTCCCTATGGTACTCCGGCGCTGTTGCCGGCCTGGGATGACGCAGCTTCACTAGACGGGCCGCTGTCCTATCGTATTCATCCGACGTTCCAGACATTCGATATTCGCGGTCGTCTCATTCCGGCGGATTTCGTCAAACGTTTCGGGCCGCCCCGTCACCATTCGGAGCCACTACGCGCCGTCGACAAGGATCTGGCCTATGCGGTGCAACATACGCTCGAGCGGCTGTTGATCGGCCTGGCTCGTGACCTCCGGCACGTCACGAAAAGTCGCAACCTGGTCTTGGCCGGCGGCGTAGCATTGAATTCCGTGGCCAACAAGAAGATTGCCGATGAGGCCGGATTCGAAAACGTGTTCATTGTCCCGTGTGCCGCCGACGACGGCACCGCCCTGGGCGGCGCGTTGTGGCCGTGGTTACGTGACGGTCATGCCAAGACCTGGTCGATGAGTAACGCGGCCCTGGGCCGCACCTACAACGACGACGAGTGTCTGGCGGCACTGCGGTCACATGCTGCGGCATTGGCCTGGTCGAAGCCACCTGATTTGGTGGAACAAGTCGCCGCCGCGTTGGCCGACGGCCAGATCATTGGCTGGTTTCAAGGCGGCGCCGAGATCGGGCCGCGCGCCCTCGGCCAGCGCTCGATCCTCTGCGATCCGCGTCACGCCGCCGACAAAGACCGCCTCAACGAACGCGTCAAATACCGCGAGGCCTTTCGACCGTTCGCACCCGTCGTACTGGCCGAGCGAGCAGGGGAGTTCTTCGACCTGGCCGGTGAGAGCCCGTTCATGTTGCTGGTGGCTAAGGTCAAGCAACCCGCCGCACTGGGCGCGGTCACGCATGTTGACGGCACCGCACGGGTGCAGACGGTCCGGCGGCAAGACCACGAACGTTTCTACCGACTCATTGGGGCTTTTGGCCGGCGCACCGGCGTGCCGGTGCTGTTGAACACCAGCTTCAACCTGGCGGGTGATCCGATCGTCGAAACGCCAGCCGACGCCATCGACTGTTTTCTGAAATCGGAAATCGATCAATTGGTGATCGGTGAAATCCTGATTGAAAAGCGGCATCCGGAACTAAGCCGTGACCTGGCGCGCAAACACCGCGAACTGATGGAGGCGCGCAAGAAGATCGCCGCGCAGGAAAACGAACTGGAAGCCATTCGCCGTAGCCGCGGCTGGCGCTTGCTGAACCGGCTGAACCAATGGCGTAGATAGACCAAGGGCGAGCACGAAGCCCGCCCTCGGTTTTGGTTCTCGTCTTCGCTTAATCCACGCCGAGCAGATCCTGGATCTTCGACTCGAATACGTTCAGATTGAGGTTCTTCTTGACGATGATCCGGTCCTGGTCGATCAACCAGTAGAACGGAATGTATCCGCCTGTATCGTTGTACTTAGAGGAAATCCGGAATCGGGAATCGGCTGCCACAATGAAGGTCAGTGTCGTATGGAGCGGCTGAATCTTGTCGTAGATGTAGTCAATCCAGTCCTGCAAATCGTCAACCGTGACTCCGCCGCCGTTGAAGTCCTCGCCGAGGAATTGGATGACCAAGAAGCCATCGCCCTCATCCTTGTATTCCTGGTACAAACTCTCCAGCACGGGAGAGTCATCAGCACAGTACGGTCACCACATGGCGCTCATGTCGAACAGAATGACCTTACCTTCTAGTTCGGCGTCATACAGGTTGAACGTTGTGCCGTCGCTGGCCGTGGCTTCGAAATCGGCCATCATGTCACCGACCTCGGTGCCGATTTCGACGGTGTCGTCATCCGACGAATCGTCATCGACCGAAGTGTCGTCGTCGACCGAAGTGTCGTCATCGACGTTCGTATCGTCGTCCGTACTGGTGTCATCGTCGACAAACGTGTCATCATCCACACTCGAGTCATCGTCTACGAACGTATCGTCGTCAGAAGCGTCGTCGTCAAGAATGGCGTCGTCATCGGTGTCACCACCATTGTCGTCGTCATCGTCGCCACCGGAATCACAGGAAGCCGCGATCGTTAGTCCAGCTAGCGACAGAAAGAAGAGGAACAGGAAAAAGAATCTTAGGCGCATTTGTATTTTTCACCCCCTTCCCACATTAGGGTTGCGCCGAAGCGCTTTTAGAATTCGCGACACTTTTGCCTACAAACGTGGTCAGAGTCAATGGGTGACACACAATAGGTAGTCGCCCGCATCCCTGAAGACTGTGGACAACTTGTGAACAAACGGGAACGGCACAAAAATGGCTGAAAAACAAGGAAAAATTGCGGCGTATGCGATTTGTCTTTGTAATTCAACAAGATACAGAACAGCGTTCAAGGCGAATATGAGCTTGCACTGCTAACAAAAAGCGTCATAAAACTATCCACAATTCTCAGCTGGAAAGGAGCGGACCGATGCCGGAACTAGCGGCGGTAAACGGACAAATCACGAAAATCGATCAAGCACAAATCAGCATCAATGACCGCGGCTTGGTGTTCGGCGACGGCGTTTACGAAGTCATCGCCAGTTATCAGGGAAAGTTCTTTCTATTCGACGCGCACCTCAAACGTCTGCGTCGCTCGCTGGACGCAATTCGTTTGGAATACGTGCCGGTTGAACCGATCGCTCAGCAGATTTGCGAGCTGTTCGACAAGTGCGCCATGCCGCGGGCCAAGGTCTACCTGCAGATCACGCGTGGTGCTGCGCCACGTGACCATGCCTTCCCGGTACCGCGTCCGGAACCGAACGTCATCATCACCGTGCGCGAAGTCCACGAGGTCGAACCTACCAAGCTCGAGCGCGGCGTGAAGTGCATCACCTGGCGTGATATCCGTTGGGGGCGGGTGGATATCAAGACCACGAATTTACTGCCTAACTGTTTGGCAAAACAGGCTGCGTTGGACGCTGGTTGCTTCGATGCGCTGTTTGTTAGCGATGACGGCATCGTGCGCGAGGCGAGTTCGGCCAATCTTTTTGCAGTGAAGAACGGCGCATTGTGGACCCACCCGACCGACGAACATATTCTGCCGGGCATCACTCGCGCAAAACTGGTGGAACTGGCCCACGAACATGCAATCGAATTGCATGAAGAAAAATTCGACGTGCGGTTCCTGCTGGCGGCGGACGAAGCGTTTATCACCGGTACCACCACTGAGGTGCTGCCGGTCACCCAGATCGACGGTCACACAATTGGCAAAGGCGCGGCCGGTCCGCTGAGCATGCGAATGTTCAAACTTCTGACCGATTGGGTGATGAACAACCTGGGCTGAACGGTTTACTGTTCCGTGATCAAGACATCGATGCGCGTATTGCGCGCCCGACCCTCGGGCGTGCCATTTGGCGCCACCGGCACATCCGAACCCATGCCGATGGCCACCATGCGCGAAGCGTCGACGCCTCGTTGATAGAGGTATGCGAGCACCGCATCGGCGCGCGCTTGCGTCAGCTTCTGGGCGTCAGCGATGTCCGTCGCAACATGGCTTTCGATTTGGATCTTGACCTTCGGGTACTGCTGCAAAATCGCCGCCAGCTCGTCGAGCATCGCTTGATCGTCAATGGTTAAGACGGCGCTCTGTGCGCTGGCAAACGAAACCGGACGGGGCAGCACGAACCAGTCGCGCAGCATTAGCACGCCACTCGGACGGCGTACTATGACCGGATGCGAGACACCTTCCGGATCAGTGTAGGTATCCGGCGGCGGCGACGGCGGCAGCGGTGGCGCTGGAGCCACAGGCGGCAACGGCAGCGTCGCGGGCGGTGGAGGCGGTCCGTGCCTCAGTTTCGGATAGGAGAATGACACACCGGCGATGACCCGGTAGGTTGGACTGCCGATGGCCGTCGTGATGCCGAGTCCGCCGGCTAGGTGGAAATTGATGCCGACCGGCGTATAGAAGCGGGCGCCCGCCAACGCTTCCAACGGTGCGCCGGCTTCGATACCATCGATTTGGTAGTCGACCGTCTTGCCGACAAACTCCCCGGTCAGGCCGAACCATTTTGCGATCGCGGCATGAACGCCGAAGCCGCCAAATACTTGACCCGCTGGTTCCAGGTCTTCCGGCTGACCCATGTAGCGGTAACCGACATTCATCACGAAATTGACCAGGCTCACGCGTTTGTCGAGAATCAGCGCAACCGACAAATTGGTCGCGTCCGCGCCAACATAGTAGTCAGGGTCGCCGGTTGCGAAAGAGCCCAGCACCACCAGGCCCAAGCCGACCGAGCGCGGTTCATTGTGTAGAAAGCGGATTTTCGCGCCGGCAAAAGCGTCGCCGAGCGCAGTACCTGACTCATCCTCGGTTTCCGACAAGCCAGAGATGCGGAAGGAGTCCAGATCCTGGCCGGCTACCATGTTGTAGCTACCGCCGGCCATCAGATCCATCACCTCGAACAAACCGACCGCGCCATAGAACTGCGCAGCGCTGAGGCTGTCCACTACATTCAAGGTTTCGTCATAGTCTTCATATTCGAAACGCAGTGGTCCGCCGGCGGCATTGGCTTGCATGCCGAGTGCGAACTGCCCAAAGGCGAGGGGATCGCTGACATACAACGAGAATAGATTCTGCGGTCCCATGGCCGGCTGGACGTTCTGGATGTCGATGGCCCACGCTACCGATGCCGTCAACAACACCAGCAACGGAACCAGGATGAGGGCGCGTTTCATCCGTTTCTCCTCGTCTAGCGCTTGCGCCGCAGGGCGAACATAGTCAAAAGGGCAAAGAGCATCGGCAGCGCATTCGGCCAGTTGCCGTGTGCGCCGGAGCCAATACCACACTCGCCGCAAAGCTCTTCATCATCATCGTGGCCAATGTCGGGACAGCAGGTAGGCAGGTTGAGCATCTGCTGCGACGAACCACGGCCGCCGTTTGAGTCAAGCACCGTGAGAGTCACGGTCGCCGTGCCGTCGCCGCGGTAGTAGTGCGTAACATTTTTGCCCACGCCGGTGTAACCGTCACCGAAATCCCAGTAGTAACGGAGCGTAGCTCCTTCGGGATCAACCGAAGACGAGGCGTCGAAATCCCAGAGGCGGCTGTCGTCTGTTGTTTGTGCCGCGTCGAAATCGGCCGTCGGAGGCTGGTTGTCGACTTTGGGTCGTGCGGTAAACATGGTACGCACCTGGTTTTCCTGCGGCACCGGAATAGCGTCGTCTACCGATTCCGCGCCATCAACCGGCGCTTGCACGTACAACACAACGCGGCCATTTTCACCGAGGCCGACGTCCTTGATCGATACCGTCTGGCGCTTGTTTTCGTTGATGATTTCGTAGCCAGTGGAAATGCCCGGCAGATAGAATTCAAGGTTAGCCGTCATGCCGGTCGGCAATCCGTTGACCACCGTGATCTGGGCGATTTCGGTTTTGCCGTCGTTGTTCGATTCCACCTTCCAGAAGTTGCCGGCCGGGATGCTCTGCCGGTTATCCACCTCATCCATGTAGTTGAGACTGGTCAGCACGTCGCCGGCGGCCTCGACCACTCGGTAACCGTCGTAGGCGCCCGGGATATCGCACGCCGAACCGAACGAAGTGGTCTGCACGAAGGTAATTGCGTCTTCGGCAACGAGGTCTGACACTTCATTGTCATCGCGATCGACGATGCGATCGCCGGCCTGGAACGACCAGATCCAATCGAAATGGTTGTGACCGAGGAAGATATAAGGCACGTGATAGCGGAGGCAGAGGCGGAGAAAGGTCGTGCCGGTATTTTGCTGAGGTGTCTCGTTTTCGATGCCGTCATAGATGTTCGAATCCCAAACGTTGGACTCGTAGTTCCAGTACTCGGTGCCGTCACCGGCGATCGGGTTTGTTGGGTAGGGTTTGTTGGCCGCGTACGGACCGCGCGGGTCGTGGTGCATGAACACGAGCGGTGTTTTGCCTTCGGCTTCGGCGTCGGCCAGCACATTGGCGACCCAGGCCATCTGTTCTTCGCTTAGGAAGCCACCCCAGTTGTCTACCGGCGAGGCCACGATCAACTTGCCGGTCTCACGACGCAACGGAGTACCGTCGTAGCTGTTCATCATCACGAAACGGAACTGCCCGACATCGAAGCTGTAATACAAGGGGCCCAGGGTGCGCGCGTAATACTCGAGGTTGTCCTGTTTGACCTGGGTTTGCCAGTTCCACCAAGCGTAACCGTCGTGGTTGCCCGGAGCGAGGAACAGCGGGATCTGTGTCCGTTCCAACACGTGATACGACCACGCCAGTTCGTCGACAATGTTCAAACCCGAAGTCATGTCGCCGGTAAACACGGCGAAATCCGGTTTGAGTAAGGCGAATTCATTGTAGATCTGGGTTTCCACCAGGTCCATGCCGATGCGCGTCTGGCCGGCGGTAGGATAGTCATGGTTGTTCAGCTCGTTCTCAAGGCTGTTCGAGCTGATATCGCCGGGCTGAGCATCGGTGAAATGGACGAACTTCAGCGCGCCGCCCATATCTTTCTTCACGCGCACCGACCCTGGCTGAACGTCGACGAACGCCACGGTCGCCACCTGCAGATGATAGGTGTCGTCGGGAATGCCGTCCGGAATTTCGCAGGTTAGTTGGTAAGTCAGCGAATCGACATCAAACAACACTTCCGCCACCGCCAGGTCATAGTTCTGCGCTACCGTATCGCCGACCGTCGCATAGTCGTCGTACGGATTGGCAAACTGGGTGGTCAGACGGATTTGCCACTGGTTCGGATCGAGATAGGCCTCGGGGTCATCAAACTTGACAATGACCGTCAGCGTGTCGCCCGGCTCGACGAAAGCGGGAAAGCCCAGCACCGGGTACACTAGGTAGGCGATGCGCTTGGCAATCGGATCAGTGCTGTTGGGCACCAATGACGAATAGTAGAGTCCGGGCGCGTTGGTAATGTTGTACGGCCAACCCATCAGGCTGTGGAGGCTGTCCGCTTGCGCGGACACCGTCAGCGTGAGAAGAAGAGCGAGCAAGACCAGCGACCGAGTGATGGAACTGCGCATAAACACCCCGCTACCGGAAATGGTTCAAGATAACACACAATTGCGTTGGGGAAGTATAAGTGGACCCTTGGCGAAGTGTCAAGGCAGCGATGAACGCCGTTGGGAACTTTTTGGTGCCGAGCCAAACCGGTTGGGATGGCGATTTTGAAACCCTACCAACTCGGAAAATTGCGCCGTGGGATCGTCCCCACAACCAGACCAACAGTGAGGGCCGTCCTTTCCAAACATAGCCGTTGATTATTAGCGCTCTCAGACAGGTCGACCCTCTCTTTCGAACTTGTGCGAATGGGCTTGACAAAGTTGACCATTTCGATTATCAATCACGCCCTCTATAGCCGATTTCGGCAGGAGGAACGTTTTATGTACGCGGTGATTGAAGCCGGCGGGCAGCAGTTCAAGGTGCAGGAAGGCGAAACCCTGCGCATTGAAAAACTGGATGGCAATGTCGGCACCAAAGTGGAAATCGACAAGGTGCTTTTTGTTCGTACCGATTCGGTGATCAAAATCGGCGCTCCGTACGTGCAGGGCGCCAAAGTGGTCGGGGAAATCGTGTCGCAGGAACTTGGTGACAAAGTGGTCATTTTCAAGTTCAAGCGCCGCAAGGGCTATCACACGAAGCGCGGTCACCGTCAGCACTACACCAAGCTCAAGATCTCCCAGATCCTGGTGTGAGAGGAGCGGAATCATGGCGCACAAGAAAGCAGGCGGCAGCAGCAGGAACGGACGTGACAGCCAGGGCCGGCGCTACGGCGTCAAAGTCTATGACGGCGAGCTGGTCAGCGGCGGCACTATTATCATCCGGCAGTTGGGCACCGTGATTCACCCGGGGCACAATGTCGGCGTGGGCCGCGATTACACCTTGTATGCCAAGGTCGATGGCCGCGTGAAGTTCAATCATTGGGGTAAGGAGCGCAAACGCGTTTCGATCATCCCGGTGAAACCGCAGTCCGAAGAAACCCCGTCCAACTAGCTTCCTTCGATTACAATAAGGCCGTCTCCCCAAGGAGGCGGCCTTTTCATATGGCCGCCCGTGCCCGATAATCGATGCAAGCAGGCGAATGACCATGAAATTCGTGGATGAAGTCAAAATACTGGTCGTCTCCGGTGCTGGCGGCAAGGGTTGCGTCAGCTTCCGGCGTGAAAAGTACGTTCCCCGAGGAGGCCCCAACGGCGGCGACGGGGGCGACGGCGGCAGCGTGATCCTGCGCGCCGACCTGCACAAAAATACGCTGATTGACTTCGTATTCCGCCCTAATTTCCGGGCGCAACGTGGACAGCACGGTGGTGGTTCCGACAAACACGGCCGTTCCGCGCCCGATCTGTACGTGCATGTGCCGCCCGGACTGGTCGTCTACGATGCCGAAACCGGTGACTTTTTGGCCGACCTTGATACTCCTGGCGCCGAGTGGGTTGCTGTGCGCGGTGGCAAAGGCGGCAGAGGCAATGCCCGGTTCATGACCAATGCCAACAAAGCGCCGACGTTCGCTGAAGACGGCCAACCGTCGGAACAACGTTGGTTAAAGCTGGTGCTTAAAACCCTTGCCGACGTGGGCTTGCTCGGCTTCCCCTCCGTCGGCAAGTCGACCCTGATTGCGCGCATCACTGCGGCGCGTCCCAAGGTGGCGGCGTATCCTTTCACCACTCTGCATCCAAACCTGGGCACCGTCGCTCCGGATGACGAAAACCGTTATGTCGTCGCCGATTTGCCCGGCATTATTGAAGGGGCTAGTCAGGGCGCCGGCCTAGGGCTCCGTTTCCTGCGCCACATCGAACGCACGCGCCTGTTGGTACACCTGCTCGACCTCGATCCGCAGACCGGCCGTGATCCGTTGGCCGACTTCGATGTGATCAACAGCGAATTGGCGGCGTATGGCGAAGAGTTAGCCAAGCGCGACCAAGTGGTCGTGGCGAACAAAGTCGACCTGCCGGAAGCGGCTGAACGGCTGGAGCAACTGCGCGCGCAACTCGCCGAACGCGAAATCAAGCTCTTCGCCATCAGCTCGAAGACCGGAGAGGGGATTGAGGAACTGCTGGCCGAGATCGACCAACGCTTGCGCCGAATGCGGCAGAAGCCGGTAAAGAGGTAGACATGCGCTACGCGGTTGTTATGGCAGGCGGCACGGGAACGAGATTCTGGCCCGAGAGCCGGAAGGCCGTTCCCAAACAACTGCTGCGCCTGGGCAGTCCGTTTTCGTTGCTCGAACGCACGATCCAACGTATTGAGTCGCTGATTCCGCCGGCCCAGGTGCTGGTGGTTACCAGCGAAAATCTGCGCGATAGCATTCGACCGCACCTCTCGGGAACGCCCGACGCGAATCTGCTGTTCGAACCACTACGTCGCAGTACCGGCCCGTGCGTGGCCCTGGCGGCGCGCGTATTGCTGGATCGCGATCCGGAAGCGGTCATGGTCGTCCTGGCTGCCGATCACCTGATTCAACGCGAAGATGAGTTTCGCGCCATTTTGTCCGCCACCATGGACCTGGCCGCCGCGGAAGAGGTGTTGATCACGCTGGGAATATCGCCGGTCTATCCGGAGACCGGCTACGGCTACATCGAGATGGGGCCGGAACTCGGGCGTTGTGATGGCCGCGCCTATTACCGGGCGGCCGGTTTTCGTGAAAAGCCGTCGACCGAAACGGCGGTCGAATACCTGGCGGCGGGCCGGTTCTTGTGGAACTCGGGGATGTTTGTATTTCGCGCCAACACCCTATGGCACGCTGTTCAGCGGCACATGCCGGAAGTCGCGCGCGTGCTGGCTCACGTCGACGGCCGCGACGAGCCGGAACAGATCCAAAAAGCGATCGACGAGATCTATCCCGGCTTGCCGGCGGTCAGCATCGATATCGGCGTTATGGAAAAGGCGGAGAATATTGTTGTATTCCCGGCAGACATCGGCTGGAGCGACGTCGGCTCTTGGACGACGCTTCGTAGTCTGCTGCCTGCCGACGCTCATGGCAATGTCGCGCATGGCGACAACCTGACGATGCACGCCAGCGAGAACATCATCTATGCCCGCGATGGTATTGTCGTGGCGATTGGAGTGGAGAATCTGATCATTGTCCACACGCCGGACGCCACGCTTGTGGCGCGCCGCGATGATGCGCAAGGCATCAAGCGCATTTTCGACGAGTTGGAGAAACAAGGTTTGGATCGCTACACTTGAATCGCCGAAACCGACGGCGACAAGTGAGCCTCGGTCATTCCCGTAAATCGATGTACTGCCCCCAAAAAAATCTCAACCTTGTTCTACTTCGGCTGATCTTCGATTAAGTGGTTGTTTCACACGACCAAATAGGGGACGGAAAAAGAACAACAATAGGGGGATACATGAAAGCAACTGACTTCGATCTTAGCAAGGAACTGCGTCTTGATCCCGAGACCGGAGTTGCCGTATTTCGCGGTAACCGGCTTGTGGTTTTAGACGCAGGCGCACTCGGACTTTTGCGCCAACACATCCTGGAACGGTTAGGCTTCGAGACCGCGCGGGAAATCTTCTTCCGTTTCGGTTACCAACACGGGTATTCCGACTTTTTGCAGATGAAGCTGGCGTACCAGTTCGACTCCGAAATGGACTTGCTGGCCTCCGGTCCGGTCATTCACACTTGGGAAGGGATCGTCAAGGCGACTCCCACCGAAATCCGTTTCGATCGCCAAACGGGTGAGTTCTATTTCACGGGCGTTTGGACGAACTCGTACGAAGCGGAACAGTTCATTTCCTACAACCATCCGGCTCAAGAGGCTGTTTGTTGGTCGTTGACTGGCTATGCTTCCGGCTGGAGTACAGCATTTTTCGGCCGGCCGTTGCTGGCGACCGAACCCCTGTGTATGGGCAAGGGTGATCCGCATTGCAGTTGGCTGATTCAGCCTGTGGACGCGTACGGAAAAGAAGCGGACCCGTTCCGGAAAGTGTTGAACCAGATGCAGGGGGAGAAATAACATGGCAGAAAAACTCATGATGTACTACAAGTATATTGGCGACAAACTCGGGCTGGAGGGAAAAATGAAACTGGCCGCGGCCACAAAAGTACCCTCCGCCAAGGCGGCGATGGAACCTGATTCGGAAGCCAACATCAAGATGTTTCGCGCCGCGCTTCAGACCATCACCGGCGAGAGCCCGCCGTGCTTCTAACGACGCGGACAGCCCAAAAAGAATAAGGGGCCTCCTCGGAGGCCCCTATCGCTTAGGCTAGATCTGCGGGGACTCGAACCCCGAACCAACGGATTAAGAGTCCGCTGCTCTACCGATTGAGCTACAGATCCGCGGCGGATTCTACACACGGTTCGCTTCGTGTCAAGCTGATTTTTCCCGTCAGTTTACGTGGATGACTCGGCCCGACAATCGCGCGTCGGCCACCAACCGCGAAGGCAAATGGATGTGTGTTCCGGGGTCAACGAGTCCTTCGCATCGTTCCTGATCGCTTTCTGTTGTCCGTCCAGCCGGTGTCCAGATTCCACGAATCGACAGCGTTGAGAAATCGCGCTACCGCTGATTTTTCAGCGGTCTCACTATTCGCTCAAGTAAGAAAAAACAGAAGGAATTCAAATGATTCACAGCAAATAGAACAAAAACTCAAAATGCCATTTCACAGCTCAACATTTTGCTAAGGATCTACAACATATTGATATATAAGACGATTTAGAATTTTCAATAGTTGGCCCGTGAATTGCTAATACACAGCTCGGCGATTAAAACTAGGCTCTCGGGAGCCGAGACACGGAGGAAAAATGAAAGCGGTTTGGATCCTCTCCTTCCTGAGTCTCGCAGTCATTCTTTCCGGCTGTGACGTTATTGAAGACATCATCGCCGGTGAAACGGCGCGCACCATCACCATTCAGCAAGACCTTTTGAATCAGACAACCGAGCGGGCGGCGAGAGGTGTCGACCTGGCGGGCAACGTGGTTGTCACGTCGGGACAATCGGGGTCTCTTGCCCCCGTGTCGGTAGGAGACTTGGCCGATGCGATCGACGTGGCGACCGACGGCATGGGTCCGGTGCAGTTCTTCCTGGTCGCCTCGGTCAGCAACCGCTCTTCTTCGGCAGTAACGATCACCTTCTCGATGTATCCGGAAAACGATTCGTCCGCTCAAGCTGAGATCGTCAGTTTCTCCCTGGGGGCGTATCAGGCAGCCGGATTCGACACGGCAGTTCTCTCCAACGCCTCGACGGCGCAGATTCACCAGAATCTCAAGTCGGTATTTGATCTGGTCGACGAGGACTACACCGTGGTGCCGGTGGTGACCGTGCAAGGCGGCGACGCGAACGGCGTATTGATCAACCAGTATCGCATTTGGACCCCGCCAACCTATCTGCGACGCGACACGTTGGCGGGAGACTCGCTACCGGGCGCCGTGGAAATCGACCGCGTGTACGATACCAAACTGCAGGGCGCAATCACCAACGAAGGCTCCGCCCAGACGCTGGTCCGGATCTATCTAACCGAAGCTGGAGCCGACCAAGAGGCGGTGGACGCCGGTCTGGTGGCGGAAACGATTCTCTCTCCCGGGCAGACGATCCTTGGCCAAGACATGGTGCTGGAAGGCGCGGAGGACAAGGTTTCCGCCGCGTTCGACAGCTTCGCCGACGGCGCCGATGTCTACTACAGCCTCGTCATGATGAGCACGAATCAGATCGATGTGTCCA
Source organism: uncultured bacterium (assembly GCA_964511015.1). Taxonomy (GTDB): domain Bacteria; phylum Lernaellota; class Lernaellaia; order Lernaellales; family Lernaellaceae; genus FEN-1099. The sequence goes on from CAZEDX010000020.1 coordinate 27,124, forward strand.
GCGACGACCTGCAACTTTACGCGAAAGTCGAAGTGCACGCGGACATTTTCTGACGCCCCAAGCGTTTCTTCCCCTCCATGCGCCGAGTCATACATGCTCGGCGCTTTCCTTTTTTTCCCCACACGTTCTTGATTTCTGCCGCGGGCGCCGCCAGAATCCCCGCATGTCCAATACGAAACGCCTCTGGCTGGAATTCGCCATCCTTACCGCCGCGACGCTGGCCGCAGTGCGACTGCTGGCCTTGTTGAACGTGTTCTATCCGCGATGGGCTTCGCTGGGCGCCACGTTGTTGTGTCTGTTCTTTTTTTGGGTGCCGATAGCACTGATCGCCGTGCGCAAGTTGCCGACAGCGGACTACGGCTTCGACCTGCGGAATTGGCGAAGCGATATCGGGCGTGGTCTGTTGATCTCCATGGCGATCCTGCCGGCGTTCGCGGTCGGTTACTGGCTCTGGTGGGGCGTGCTCCTGCATCGGCCGATCCACCCGGGTCTCGGCGCGCCGCTGTTCATTCAGATCGCTGTGCAACTGCTCGCCATTGCCATTCCGGAAGAGGTTTTCTTCCGTGGCTATCTGCAAACCCTCGTCGCCCAGGCCTGGCCGGCCAAGAAGCCGTGGCCGCTGGTCGGCGTGGAGGGACCGGCGATCGTCGTAGTTGCCGCCGTGTTTGCCCTGTCGCATCTCGACCGCTGGGCGCCGACGCGTTTGTCGGTCTTCTTCCCCGGCCTGTTGTTCGGCCTGCTGCGCGCGCGTTCGAAGTCGCTGGTGCAGCCGGTTGTCGTGCACACCTTGGCCAATCTCACTATGGTTTTTCTGCAAGGGCGTGGATAGGGGCTAGTTGGACACGCCCCGCATGCGCATGAAGATCTTCACCAGATCGGGATCGAACTGCGTGCCGGCGTTGCGTTCAATAATGCCCAGTGCACGGGATTCGCTCAGGGCGGGGCGGTAAGAGCGGTCGGAGGTCATCGCGTCGTAAGCGTCGCAGATGGTCATGATGCGCGCGCCAATGGGAATTTGCTGTTCCTTCAGCGAATCCGGATAGCCGTTGCCGTCGTAGAACTCGTGGTGGTGGCGGATCATCTTCGATATCCGTTTGAACTGCGGCACCTGCTCCACGATCTTCTGGCTGATCAGCGGATGCGTCTTGATCAGATCGTATTCGTCGCTGGTGAGCTGACCCTGTTTGTTCAATACCGATTCGGTGATGCCGATCTTGCCGATGTCATGGAACAGCCCGGCTAGGTGGATTTCTTCGATATCGAACGAGGAGAAGCTAAGCACCTGCGCCATCAACGAAGCGTTGTCCGCCACACGCCGGCTGTGGCCTTCGGTGTACTTGTCCTTCGCTTCCAACGCGCTGACCAGCGACCGGATCGTGGAAATGAGTAGCTGCTGCTTCTCCTGGTTGCGCAGACGCAGCGAGAGGGTTTTCTCCTTGATCTGCTTTTCCATATCCATCTGTAGGTCACGGCTGCGGCCGATCAGCTTGCGTTTCTCGATGGCGCGGTTCACCGAAAGCAACAACTCATAGCTATGGAACGGTTTGCCGATCAGGTCGTACACTCCGGCATCGATCAGCCGCCGCACCAGTTCGAGTTCCGGGTGGGAGGTCAGCACGATTACGTCGACGCCGTAGCCGGCTTCGCCGATGTAGGTCAAGAGGTTGAAGTTCTCGTTGCCGCCTAGATGCGAATCCGTGATCAGCAGATCTACCTGTTCGCGGTCGAGAATCTGCGTGGCTTGATCGGTATCCAACGCCTCGAGAACGTCGTAGCCGGCGGAATTGAGTACGTTTTTAAGGGTATCCAATAAAGGCTGTTCGTCGTGAATCAGTAATATTTTTTCGCCAACGCGTGTTCCGTTTCGCATCCTTGCTCCATCGCCCCAGTATCATCATATCTCATCCGTCCCGCATAGACAATGATCGGCAAAATCAGTGAAATTCATGAGTCGGCAATCGGCAGGCAAGGAAAGATGGGGGGTAATGGCTTCTAACCACCTATTCTCATTGAAGAAATTGTTTCTTCGTCGACAGGTGCATCCGTAAATGCCTCCTGGCTCACCAAGTCGCCACGAACCACCCGTAAGGCGGGATTCTCCCGCGGTTTGCCATAGCGAGCCATGAACCGGAACGCCAGGCCTACGTGCGCCAGGTCGGTGGAATGGACGATAACCGCCGCCGGGCCGGCCCAGTTTGCCGGTTCGAGGAAGATCCCGGCCGAGTGGCGAAACCGCTCGAGCAGCCGGTTCTCGTTTTCGTTGCGGCTGACGATCAGCTTGGCGCCGCCGCCGAGGTCGAAATGCCGACCGATGGTGAGCAGTTCCAGATCTTCGTCGCAGATGGTTTCATGTTCGCGCAGCAGTTGTGCCAGGCGGCGGGCATAACCCGGGTCGGTCAAGAGACAGCCACCGGCCGAGCCCGGCGGGTCGGGAATGCCTAGTCGGGCTGCCAGTTCCATTTGCGGCTGGCGGCTGCGGCCGGAGAAGTCGAAGAGCTGTTCGCGGTCGATCAGGCCTTCTTGTTCCGGAATGGTCGGCGCCATGTGCTTGGCCGACAACGGCCGCAGCAACCGGCCGCGCAAACCGCTATGTTTTTCAATCGCCGCCAGCGTGTCCCGCCGCTGGCTCATCGGCCGCTGGCCAAGCACTTCGCCCGTCACCACGAAATCGAAGCCTTCCGCTGCCATGATCTCGCCCGCGCGGCGCAGCATGAAGATCTTGCAATCGACGCACGGGTTGAGGTTTTTACCGTGCCCGTAGATCGGCGCGCGAATAACCTGCACGAACTCCGGTCCGAGCAGCAGTTCGCGCACCGGCACTTCGAGCACCCGCCGCCAGTAGTCCAGCCCGCGTTCGCTGGCGCCGCGCGACACCGGGCGGATAAACGGCGCGGTGAAGTGCAGGCCGAGCACCTCGACGCCGAGGTTCTTGATCACCTTGGTGGCCAGCACGGAATCCAGCCCGCCGGAAAACATGGCAATCGCGCGCGCGGTTCGACTCACGATCTCAGTCCTTCACGAAATGGATGAACACTTCCTGGTTGCCTTTCGGGCCGCGGATCGGCGAAAGAACCTGGCCGGTCGCCCGCAGGCCGATCGCCGACCCAAACGCCGCGATCTTGTCCACACAAGCCACCACGGCCGCCTCGTCGCGCACTACGCCGCCTTTGCCAACCTGTTCCCGGCCCGCCTCGAACTGCGGCTTGACCAGCGCGACGATTCGCCCGCCCGGCCGCACATGCGGCGCCACCGCCGGCAAGATTAGTTCCAGCGAAATGAAGCTGACGTCGATCACCGCGCCGTCGAATTGCGTTCCGCCGAAGGCGTCCGGCTTCAAATGACGGGCGTTGGTCCGTTCGATAGCGGTCACCCGCGGATCGTTGCGCAACCGTAGGTCGAGTTGACCGTAGCCCACGTCCACCCCGGTCACGTGTTTTGCGCCTCGCCGCAACAGAAGATCGGTAAAACCGCCGGTGGATTGGCCGATGTCGAGCCAGTTCTCGCCGGTCGGGTCGATCCCAAACCCTTCGAGCGCGCCGGTGAGCTTTTCCGCTCCGCGGCTGGCGTATTCCGGCCCTTGTTTGACACGAAGGTCTGACTCGATATCGATGGCGACGCCGGGCTTGCCCGCTGGTCGGTTGTTCACCAACACCGCGCCGGCCATGATCAGCGCCTTGGCCTTTTCCCGCGTGGGGGCCAACCCGCGTTCGCACAACAATTGGTCGAGGCGCATCTTGGTCGGCATGATCAACGGCCGCGCAACAACTCGTTGACGGCCCGCGCGATGCCGGCGGCATCGAGGCCGACCCGGCGGCGCAATTCGGCCTGGGAGCCGTGCTCGATAAAGCGGTCGGGCAGGGCGAGGTTGCGTATCCTGACGCCGAAGCAACCTCGGTCGGCCAGCAGTTCGAGCAGCGCCGAGCCGAATCCGCCGAGACGGGCGTTTTCTTCCACGGTGACCACATGCCCTGTGCGGCCGGCCCAATCGAGCAACAGGTTCTCGTCGAGCGGTTTGACAAAGCGGGCATCAAGTACCGCTGCGGAAATGCCCTGGGCCGCCAGGTCGTGCGAGGCCTGCAGCGCCGCCTGCAACGGCTGTCCGGCGGCGACCAGCGTCACATCGGTGCCTTCCGCCATGACGCGGCCGCGGCCGAGCGGCAAGATCTCCGGTTTCGCCGGCAACGGCACGCCCCGGCCGGACCCGCGCGGATAGCGCAAGGCGCATGGCGCGTTATAAGAAAACGCGCTGGCCAGCATGTGCACCAGTTCCGCTTCGTCCGCCGCGGCCATGACGATCATCCGTGGCACGTGGCGCAGATAGGTCAGATCGAACACGCCATGGTGCGTCGGTCCGTCGTCGCCGACCAGGCCACCGCGGTCGAGCGCAAAAACGACCGGCAGATTCTGCAAACAGACGTCATGGATGATTTGGTCGTAGCTGCGCTGTAGAAACGTGCTGTAGATAGCCGCCACCGGGCGGTAGCCCGCGCGGGCCAGGCCGGCTGCGAACGTGATGCCGTGTTGCTCGGAAATACCGACGTCGTAGAAGCGGTCGGGGAAGCGGCGGGCGAATTTCTCCAGGCCCGTGCCGCCGGGCATTGCGGCGGTAATGCCGATGATGCGTTCGTCCTGCTCCGCCAACTTGACGATCGTGTTGCCGAAGACTTCGGTGTAGCTTGGCGGCCCCGATGATTTCTTGGGCTTGCCGGTGGCAATGTCGAACGGGCCGATGCCGTGGAACGTCGACGGATCGGTTTCCGCCGGGCCATAGCCCTTGCCTTTGCGTGTCGTCACATGCACCAGCACCGGGTTGTCCAGCCGCATGACGTTGCGGAACGTCTCGATGCACATGTCGATGTCGTGGCCGTCGATTGGGCCGACATATTCGAAACCCAGCGCCTCGAAGAGGAAACCGGGCGTCAGGAACCCTTTGACCGAGTCCTCCATGCGCTTGGCGGTGCGGTACATGTCTTCGCCGACGGTCGGAATGCCTTTAAGGAATCCTTTGAGGCGTTTGCGAATTGCGCGGCCGGTCGAACCGGCGAGTTGGCGGCTCAAGAAGCTCGACAGCGCGCCGACGTTCTCGCTGATGCTCATCTCGTTGTCGTTGAGCACGATAATGATGTTGCGGTCGAGGCGGCCGGCGGTGTTGAGCCCTTCATAGGCGAGACCCGAAGTCATCGAGCCGTCGCCGATCACCGCGATCACCCGGCTCTCGTTGTCGCCCTGTAGCCGGTTGGCTTCGACCAGGCCGACCGCCGAGCTGATCGATGTGCCCGAGTGGCCGACGAAAAACAGATCGTGTTCGCTCTCTTCGTGGCACGGGAAGCCGCTCAGGCCGTCGGCCTGTCGCAGCGTGTGAAAGCGGCCGCGGCGGCCGGTGAGCAGCTTGTGCGTGTAGGCCTGGTGGCCGACATCCCATACGATCTTGTCGCGCGGGCTCTCAAACACGTAGTGCAGGGCGATGGTGAGTTCGACCGCGCCGAGGTTGCTGGCTAGATGGCCGCCGGTCTGGCTGACGGTCTTGATGATCTCCTGCCGCAGTTCTTCTGCCAACGGCGGCAACTGGTCGAGCGCCAGTTGCTTGAGGTCGGCCGGGCTGTTGATCTGATCGAGCAGACGGCTCACGCGCACCTACTCCTCGGACTCGTTGAGATCAGCGGCGAACGGCTTGAGGGTGGCGCTGCCTTCTTTGGCCAGCAGCACCTCGATCTTGCGTTCTGCCGCCGCCAACACTTCCGCCAGCTTCTTGGAAATGACCATGCCTTCTTCGAAGGTCTTCACCGCCTCTTCCAGCGGCAGTTCTCCGCTCTCCAACGCCTGAACGAGTTCTTCCAAACGAGCAAGCTGCGCTTCGAAGTTCTCGGCGGAATCCTTGGTCTTGGTCGCCTTGGCCATCGGCCCTCCCAGCATCACGTCCGCGGGCGATTCTGACATTGCCGCGTGGGTGGGTCAACAATGAGATGACCGGAACACCGCGGTCAGGTCTTGTCGACGACAAACGGCAGCGGCGCGTCCAGCGGCAGATGGAACAGGGGGACTGTCCGTCTTATGGGACCGGCGAAACCTCCGTCGGCACCGCGATGGGTTGGCCCCATTTGGTGGGGCGCGCCGACATGACGAATTCCAGGATACCGCCCTCGGCAATCTGCGCATGCCGCAAGACCGGCGACCGGAGCGGTTCGCCGTTCAACGTCACCGATTCGACGTAAACGTTGCGCGGCGAGTTGTTTCGCGCGACGACGCGCAGGGTGCCCCGTGAAAGTTCCATGGTCAACTCGGTGAACAACGGGCTGCCGATGACGTAGAGATCGCTGCCGGCCAACGGCATTAACCCCATGGCCGAAAAAATATACCACGCGCTCAGCGTGCCGGCGTCGTCGTTGCCGTCCAGACCGTCAGGCCGATCGCTGTATTTGGTGTCCATGACCCAACGCACCCATTTCTGCGTCAGGTCCGGCCGGCCGGCCAACGCAAACATATACGGCGCGAAGATGTCGGGTTCGTTGCCATGCCAGTAGTACACCGGCGGGAACATGGTTTGCGCCTCGCGAGTGGCCTGCCGGAAGAAGGCGTTGAGCCGGCGCACGAAGCGGTCCGGCGAACCGTGCGCGTCGATCAGCCCCGGCATGTCGTGCGGCGCGTACCAGGACCATTGGTAGGCCGTGCCCTCGACATACGGCTGGCCGAACACCCACTTCGGATAGAACGGCTCGTGGAACGATCCATCGGCGTCGCGGCCGCGTAAAAACCGAGTCTCGCGGTCCCACAGGTTGCGCCAGTTGCGGCTGCGCGCGGCGAACAGCCGGGCATCGTCATCACGGTTCATCAACGCCGCCCAGCGCGACAAGGCGAAATCGTCCCACGCGTATTCGAGCGTGAGGGTGGCGGCGCCGGGGTGGCGGTCGGCCGGCACATAGCCGCGGGCGATGTAGTGGCTGATCCCGCGCCGCGACGGATGTGGGATCTCGCCCAACGCCTGCGCACGGCAGTAGCGCCAGGCCGTCTCGACGTCGAACCCGCGGTGGCCGGCGATCTTCTGATAGGCTTCCGACAAGACGATATCCGCACTCGCGCCGACCATGCATTCGGTGTCGCCATCGCCCAGCGGCCACATCGGCATGGCGCCGCCTTGCTCGGCCATCCAGACCAGCGATTGCATCATGTCGTTGCTCTCGCTCTGCGCGAGCAGGAACAAGAGCGGATGCAGCGTGCGGAAGGTGTCCCACAGCGAGAAGTTGGTGTAGTACACCCGGTCCGCGGCGTCGTGAATCCGGCCGTCAAAACCGAAATACCGGCCGTTGTTTTCGGACCACTGGTTGGGCATCAGATAAGCGTGGTACAGCGCGGTGAAAAACATGCGCCGCTGGGCGAGGGTGGCCCCCGCGATCTGCGCCTTGTTCAGCACGGCGCGCCACTGAGTCGCACACCGCTCGCGGACGGTGTCGAAGTCGCACGCGGCGACCGGTCCGCCCAGGTTCGCGCGGGCCTGCTCGATGCTCTGGTAGCTGATGCCAACCCCGATCACCAACGGCTCGTTTTCGTCCTCCGCGAAGCCCGCCAGCGCGCCGATGTCGTCGCCGTTTTCGCTCGTCGAACCGTCGCGAATCACCCCGTCGCGCCAGGTGGCGAAACTCGTCGGCGGACGCGAAAACCGCATGGCGAAATACACCACGAAACCACCGTGCGGCTCGGCCAGTTCACCGATCAGATGCAACTGGCCGCTGACCTCGCCCGCGACGGGGTCGAAGGTCAAGGCGGCGTCTCGCACGCGCCCGTTCGGAATGACGTGGCTGGGGTTGATGACCACGTACGGTTTTGCGCCGCGCCGCCAAGTGTAACGGTGATAGGCGGCGTAGCGCGCGGTGGTCAATTCGGCGAAGGTGCCGCTCCGCTGCAGGTAGACCGCGTAATAGCCCGGTTCGGCCTTTTCGCCGGTATGCGAATAGCGCGAACGGTAATCCTTTTCGCTGATCTTCCGCGCGGGCCGGCCGTCGATCGGCATCAGCGCCAGCGCGGCCAGATCGGAAATGCCGGTGCCGTGCAAATGTGTATGCGAGAAACCGCGAATTTCGGGGTCGAGATAGTAGTATCCGGCGCAGTGGCTGAAGCCTGGATTCAGCCCGTACATTGTCGTGTCTGGACTGAGCTGGAGAAAGCCAAACGGTAAGGTGGCGCCTGGGTAGGCGCTGCCGGCGTGATAGCCCAATCCCCCGGTCCCGATGAAGGGATCGACCGATGAATTCGGCTCGAATGCCCCCTCACCTGCGGGCTCTTGCGCGAAGGCAATAGCCGCCACCAGAATCTGGATTGCGGAGAGGAGTAGAACGGCCGTTCGAATGTGCATCACCGCCTCGCCAAATCCATCGTTTCCATGTCCCACGGATACTGGTCAAACCATTCCGCGCGAAGGGCATTGGCGCGCGCAATCTCGCCGTAAAAATGCCCCGACGGTTTTATCGTCCGGGCCATGGTTTGCGGATCGAACGAAATTAGTCCGAACTTCGGCAACCAGCCGTCTTCCCACTCGAAATTGTCGAGCAACGACCAGTAGAAATACCCCCGTACATCGGCGCCTTCGGCGATGGCTTCGTGCACCTGGCGTAGGTGCTCCAGAAGGTAGGCGCAGCGCCACGGGTCGTCATCGGTCGCCAGCCCGTTTTCGGTGATGTAGATCGGTTTGCCGAAGCTGGCCAGGCGCAGCAGATTTCGCTTCAAACCGGGGGGGTACGGCGCCCAGGCGGTTTGCGTCATCCGGTGTTTCGGACCAGCGTTCTCGGTGGCCAACGGCCAGGTGAACTTGCACCGGCTTTGGTTGTAGTAGTTCAGGCCCCAGAAGTCGATCGAACCGGCCAGGCCGGGCAGGGTTTTACCGTCGCCCAACGGCGGGTAACGCACCCCCGTGCGTACCCCCTCAATGATAAACGCGTTGTAGAGCCAATCGTGCTGCGCCGCGGCCAGGCGATCGAGGCGGCTAGATTCGTCATACGGTGTATAAAACGGCATGTTTTTGACCAAACCGATGCGCGTTTCCGGACTCGCTTCTTTGAGCGTGCGATAGGCGATGGCGTGCGCTGCCAGCAGGTTCTGCATCACCTTCCGGAACGCGAGTAGACTCTTGGTTCCCGGGGCGAAGTAGCCGAACAAAAAGCTCATCATCGCGTAAATCGCCGGCTCATTGATTGTGTTCCAGAATCGCACGCGCCTGCCGTAGCGATCGGCGAGCAGCCTACAGTAGCGCTCGAAGTAGGCCAAATTCCGCTTTTCGACGAAGCCGCCGCGGTCGGCAAACCACGCCGGCAAGGTGAAGTGGTGGACGGTCACAAACGCCGTCAGCCCACGCTGTTCGAGCGCGTTGAGAACCGCGTGGTAATGCATGATCGCTTCGTCGTCGTACTCGCCCGGACGCGGCTCGATGCGCGCCCATTCGATCGACAGCCGGACGGCGTTCGTGCCTAGCGCGCGGCACAGGTCGAAGTCCTCCGCAAAACGGTGGTAATGGTCGCACGCGCGGCCTGATTTTTCGTTGCGTTGGATATGCCCCGGCGTCTGCTCGTAGACCCACCAATCGGAGTGGACGTTGTCGCCCTCCACCTGGTGCGCGGAGGTGGCCGTGCCCCAGAGAAAACCCGAGGGAAAAGACAGCGTGGAAGCCATGTTTCCGCCCCTCATTCGGTCACGGTGAAAGTGCCGGCGGACACCTCGTCGCGCAGCCACAGGTTGCCGGTTGCGTTGTCGTAGAACCAGCCCGCCGCGGCGGCGTTCCAGTCGTCGTAGGTGCCGTATTCGGTGAGCGCGCCAGACGGCCCGACGACCCCCGTCGGCTCTCCACCGCCGTAGGTGGCCGGCACCGCGCGCAGCGAGTAGACACGCGTCGCGGGCGAACCGCTGATCATCACGCTGAAACCGCCGGTATCCTGCGACATGGCGAACGAAGTTCCATCAACCAATTCGAACGAACTCGAGCCGAACGGATAGACTTCTATCCACAGTACATCCGCCATATCAATGTGGTCGATTACCTCCGGGTTGTCGGTCGGCCAGAGGGTCTCGACGCTGGCATCGAGCAAAGGAATGATTGCGCCGGCTCGGGCGTATACCGGAATGTAATCTTGCGGCGCCGCCTGGTCATAGAAGGCGGCACCGTCGTGCACCGTGTTGTCCCAGTAATTCACCCAACGACCGGTCGGGAAGTAGACCTCACGCGTCGTTGCGCCCTGTTCATAGACCGGCGCCACCAGCAGCCACTCGCCCAGCAGGTAGTCGAAGTCGCGTCCGTAGGTGTCTGGGTCATCCATGAAATGCAACGGCAGCATCCGCATGATCGGATGACCGGTTTGGGTTGCTTTCAACGCATAAGCCTTCAAGTACGGGAACAACCGGGTGTGGATGACGGCAAATTTCCGGAACAGCGGTTCGATCCAGTCCGGGTAGGCTTCCCAGATATCCGCCGTGCCGTTCCGTGGTCCTTCGAACACCGGGCGGAACGCGGAAGCTTCGGTCCAGCGCGCAAAAAGTTCGGGATCGTCCGTGCCGTAGCTGGAAAAGCCGCCATCGTTCGAACCGTAGTACGGGAACCCGGCGGTGCCGATCGTCAGGCCTTGCACGATGTCAGCCGGTAGGCCCAATTCGAAGTTCCAGTCGGATTCCATGTCACCCGGCCAGAAGTAGTTAATGTGTACCTGTTCGCCCCAATACGCCGTGCGTACGCTGGAAATGCCTAGATTCTGGCCGTCCTCGGTCTGGTTGTATTCTTGTGCCAATTCCCAGAACAACTGGTGATAATTGAATTTGTAGTCGTGCATCGCGGTGTTCGGGTCGCCGTAGCCGCCCAGGCCGAACGCGCCGGCCGGCCACAGGCCGATGGTGTCGGCGCCGATGTACTCTCCGCCGTCCATCTTGAAGCCCTGCACGCCCATTTCCATGACGTTGCGCGCCAGGTCCTGATACCAGGTGTAAGCGTCGGGGTTCAGGAAGTTGACCATCGCGCCATTGTCGTGCCACCAGGGGTATTCCCAGAGGAAGCCGAGAATCGAGACCAGATAGCCGCTCTCCTTCGCAAAGTCGAACTGCGCCGAGTTGTCTTCGATCATGCCCGGCACCTCGATGGTGCACGTTTTGTTCACGAATTCGGCTGTCCACAGATAGAAGGCGTAACCCTGGTCGTGAACGTAGTCGATGACCGCTTGCGGGTCGACGAATTGGCAGCCCGACGGGCAGGCCGCGAATTCGAAGGTGCTGTAGCAGGTCTGCCACGGCGCATCGACCATGATCGACGAGGTCGGAATGCCGTGTTCGCGCAGCGCGTCGGCGTCGGCATAAACCTCACTCTCGGAGTTGTTGACGTTGCGCCAATGCAGGTAGCCGAACAGATAGTCGGGGTTCATCGGCGGCCGGCCGGTTTCGCCGGTGTACAGTTCGATCACGCGCAGCGGATCGGGCCCCCAGAAGATGTGCGTCTTAAGTTCAGTGGTGCGGTACTTGTAGCCGTAGGCCTGGTTCGAACCGTCACCCATGTCGAAATAGCCATGGCCCTTTTCTTCGACGAACAGGCCGTAGCCGCGTGAAGAAATGTAGAACGGCATCGGCGCATGGTTCTGGATCTGATCGCTCAGATCCATACCCAACCCAATGAACACCGTGCGCAAGAAGCCGCGCGAATCGATCGTGTTGTGCTGCATGCCGAGGCCGAAGAAATGCTCGTCGTCTTCCAGATCGTACACGCCCGTCTGATAGGTCAGGTCTTCCTCGTTGGGCACGGTGGCAATAAATTCCAGATGGTCGTCGGCCAGCTTGCGGAAACTCAGCACGAGGTTTTTCGCGCCGCCTTCGCCGGACACCGGTTCGGCGATAACCGTCACGTCGGTCTGATCGCCATTCTGTACGTAGTCCGCCACGCGCACGGCGCAGTACCAATCGCCCAGATCGCCGCCGACCTGGAAAGCGTGCGCGCGGAAGGGCATCGGCGAAACATTCAATCCGCGCCCGGCAGGGTTGGCGGCCGGAGTGCTCAACAATGTCTGCTCCTCCGGGCCGACGATTTCCATCTGGTACGGATCGATCTGAATGTGGACGGTCATATCGCCGGCGTCGATCTCGATCGTCTGCGGCAAAGCGGTATCGTCGTCGGCGTCATCATCGGCCGTGTCGTCATCGGCACTGTCATCATCCGCGCTGTCGTCGTCGACATCGTCATCGTTGTCGTCTTCGGCGTCGTCATCGGCATCATCATCGGTTTGATCGTCGGCGGCATCGTTGTCATCGTCGCCAGACGAACACGCGCCCGCCAGCAGGAGGAAGGCAACCATCAGTAGCAACGGGCCAAGGGCCGAACGAAAGGTCAGCATTGTTTTTCTCCCGCATCTGGAAAGACCAGCCGGTTACCGAGGGCACATTAATACCAAAGAAGCGGGTAGGGCGTCGATATGGCGGAAGAGGAAATCCAGTTTTTTAAAACAGAAATGACAAATGGCACTCCTATAAATTTCTGGGCAAGAGCACAGCATGCGGTGAGACTACCGCGATCACGTTCAAGCGGACGGTAGCGGGTTTGTTGCCTACTATTGTGCGTTCGTTCAAATCGGCGGCAACGAAATACATTCGATCGACATTTGGTATTGACAGCGCTTGGCGACGCGGCTTCTATGAGCACGTTGTTCGTGGCGATGACGTTCTCTATCGTCTTTGTGAATACATTTCCCACAATGCGGCCAACTGGGAACACGACGAATTTCGTCCGATTGATTTATGGGGACTGTATGGGCGGAACGGCTAGTGTCCACTCTACCTTTCCCCCACGATCCCGACGCCTTCGAGCTCTTTCAGCACGCGCTGCGTTTCCGCTTTGCTATTTGTCTTGAACACCCGCACTGAGCCGCTGCGCCAGTTCAGGTCGATTACGCGCATCACACCGCCGGTGTGGTCGAACAGATCGACACCCGCGTTGGCCCGAACTTCCGCCAGCGAACACAACATGTCGCCTTCGCGCTTTCGCAGCACACCCTGTGCCAGATCGGCCACCAGAATATTTTTGACCTCGTCCCAATTCTGGCGCCGGCGGCGCAGATAGGCTTTCAGGCAGAGAATAGCCACGGTCAGGAAAAAGGCGAACAGCAAGACCAGCACCAAACCGGCGATTAACGCGGCGTTTTCGCCAGGTTTGTAGAACGTGGTCAACACAATCACGCTCCAGACGCCCGCGAACAGCGCCAGTCCGCCGGTGATGCAGGCCGCTAGCCCCACGTCAAGGGTGTGGCGGTAGAGGAAAAATATCTCGTTGGACGCGCGGCGGATTTCATAGCCCGATTCCTGGGCCAGGACCTGGCTGTCAGTCATGGTCGGCTCATTTGATGGTGGTTGGCTCTTAAAGGTTAGCAGTCATGACCTCGATAAACAATGGTTCGTCGCGCCTGGCCTGACCATTCATCCTCGTGGCGTTGATTAGGCATCACTACTGAAACTATGATTTCAAAAACGGCTTTTGGACAAGCTAAGTTATTGATTTTATGAGGATTGCCTTCAGTTCGAAAATCGAGCTTGTCGGCATGGTGAAAACGGTGTGCAAAACAAGTCGGACTGCAAGAGATTGGTTTAATCGGGAGTAGATGGAGCGAATAGTGTACAAGACACGTTCCCATTTTGGACAAGAGTTTGTTACAGGGAAGGTTGCACCGTTGCCGCGGGCAACATCAGCGCCGACCAGTTGTTCGTCGACCAGGCCAACGGCGACTATCACCTGCAAAACGGCAGCCCCTGCATCAACGCCGGAGTCGACCCGATTCCCGACTACCTGGGCGAAGAATACGCAAGTTATGTCAACTGGGTTTTCTAAGGCGATTCCCGGCCTTACGGGGCAGGGTGGTATATCGGCCTCGACGATGGATGATATAGTGGTACGGCCTTCACCGGCCTTGTGAGCCCGTCTCGATTCCCATTGACACTCGTCCGACGTGGCCGTAGCATGTGCGGCGCTTTTTCGATACGGGAGATAATACGCAGTGGCCAAGAAGTACAAGATCACCAGAAAGCAAATCAAGCAGGACGACAAGTTCGTCGCCGCCCTGAAAGACGTAACCCGCAAGATCGTGAACAAGACGACCGGCCAGGAGGCCTCGGAATTCGATTGGCCGCGGATTTTACTGCTCACGGCCATTGGGTTGGCGGTGGTAATTCTCATCACCGGCGCGGTCTTTAGCATTATGCACTACCGGCATGGCAAGGCGGAACGCCTGATAGCCCTGGCCGACACGATCTATCGCGCCCCGGTGGTGACAAAGGCTGAATACGATTCCGATCCGACCTACCGCACCATGGGCGCCTATACCGACGCGAAGAAAAAGTGGTCCGACGCCGCCGAGCGCTACGAAGCCGTCGTCGCGGCGTATCCGAGCTCCGAATTCGGTGTGCTTTCGCTGTTGTACCTCGGCAATTGTTACTACGAGCTGGGTGAATATCAGGAAGCCACCGCGCGTTACGAGGCCTACGTGAAGAAGGCCGGCAACGGCGCGCCGTTCGCCCCGTTGGCCCGTCAGAGCATCGGTTACGCGCAGGAAGCAGCGAACAAACTCGACGACGCGGAAAAGACCTTTCTGGCGCTCTCCGGCGAAGAGGGTTCGGCTATCGCGTTGTTGAGTCTGTTCGATCTAGCCCGGATCTACGAAGAGAAGAAGGATCTGCCCAAAGCCCTGGAAACCCTGAAAAAGGCCGCGGCGTCCGAGGCCATGAGCAGCCCGGAATTCTTCCAGCTCAAGCGGAAGATCGAAGGAAAGATCAAGGCCCTCGAAGCGGCGAGCGGAGCCGCGGTTTCCTGATGACCTTTCGCCGCGCCATCGCGCTCGTTGCACTCCTGGCGCTGGCCCTCGGCGCTCTTGGCTGCCGCGTCAGCAGCACGGTCGTCGTGCCGGTGTCACCCGATCAACCCGCAGTCCAAGGTCCGACGCCTCTGCGCACCCTCTGGGCCCGCACGCTCATGGACCCGCGCACGCAGGACATCTGGCGGCCGATGCAATACGCGATTCCCACGCCTGATGGCGACCGCGTTTATCTCGGCAACACCAACCACGTGTTCTACGCCTTCAACGCCAAAAACGGCGAGATCTTGTGGTCCTTCAACACCGCCGGACCAGTCGAATGTGGCGCCGTGGTATCGGGCGAACGTGTCGTCTTCGGCGACGGTGACGGCCGCATCTACTGTGTCAATCGCGCCAACGGCCGCCTGTTCTGGACCTACCAGGTTCAAGGACAGGTGCTTGGTTCGCTGGCCACCAACGGCAATCTGGTGTTCATCCGCACTACCCATGAACGCCTCTACGCTGTAACGCTCGCCGACGGCAAATGGAAATGGATGCAGTCGCGCGAATTGCCTCCGAACTTCACCATTCGTGGCGTCGCTTCGCCGCTGGTCGACGGCGACCGCGTCATCGCCGGCTTCGCCGACGGCTACCTGTTCGGCTTCAACACCGCCGATGGCTCCGAAGTCTTCAAGACGTTGCTCCAAAAAGGCGAGCGCTTTACCGATGTTGACGCTACCCCGCTAATCGACGGCGAATACATGTATGTTGCCAGCTACGGCGGCACCTTCTATTGCCTAAGCCGGCGTGAGGCGGCGATCCAGTGGACGAACCGGATAGGGAGCGTGAACCGCGCCGCCGTATCAGGCGACCGGGTTTTCCTGTCCGACGATTCCGGCTTCGTACACGCCCTGAACAAACGCACCGGGGAGAAGCTTTGGTCCTTCGATTTGCGCGAGTTCGACCAGGCGCAATCGCTGGCCAGCGGACCGCGACACCAGCTCAAAGTTGCGACCGCGCCGCTGCCGTTCCACGGCGTGGTGCTGACCGCCAGTTCGAACGGCTATTTCTACGCTCTCGACGAAGCCACCGGTAAACCGGTGTGGCACTACTGGCCGGGATACGGCATAACCACGGCTATGGTCCGTGACGGCGAGAAGATCTTCGTTCATTCGAACGGCGGTAACCTTTATTGCTTGGCTAGCAATTTACGGTTTCACCAGTAACAATCACTGGAAATAGGGCAGATTATTGAGCTTTTCTGGAAAGACTTGCATAATGCGAATAGTTACATAATATGTCTTATGCGCTTAATATGCATTTGAGACTCATTGAGCCGGGGTAGCTTCCACACCCTCAACAGTGGGCTTTTCGTAGCCAAAACCGGTTACGCCAAAGGCCGCTGAGATACCTTTTTCTATCAACTCCGCATCAACTTCTGACGGTTGGTTGGTGAATTCGGTCAGAATCCGCCAGGCGGTTGTCTTATCTTTCTTTGCGTGGACTGGATAAAGATACGTATAGAGCTGCCGCATATCGGCCTGCAACGCCAGCGCAGCTAAGCGATTCTGTTTCGCTTTGTCCGGCAAAGCCTGCCATTGCGCCATCCGTTTGAGAACGCCGGAGGCAAACAGCGTCCGCGTGAATTGCCGGACCTTGGCTGCCGCCGTCGGATCGCCGGACTTCCGCCAATCCTGCAAGGCCTTCTCGAGCAGCGCCGATGCACCCGGAGTTTCCTCGTCGGCGAATGCCAGCAACGGCCGCACGACTACGGTGGCCCGTTCTGCACGCTCGGCGTGAGACATGGCCAGTTCTGCCTTGGTCTTCGGTTCTAGCAGCGCATCTAAGTGGTACAACATTGCCCGCAGCAATGTACGGCGCAAAATCACCGCCGGAATGGCCGGATACTCCGCCACCTGACCTTCCTTGATCGCATCCTCCGCCTTGAAATTTAGCGCCATATTGTCTTCGAACCGGTCGGTGTACGCGACCACCCTCGCCGTCTTGCTGTCATACAATAACTGCACTTTGGACCACGGCACCTCACGGGCCACCAGTGCCCGGTCGAGTTTGGCGATTTGGTCGGCCGCGTGCTGTAGATCCGCCACGCTCAGGCCGCGCGGAATGGTCAGCAGAAACAACACAACGAACACCACAACAACCACACCACAGAAAATCGCCATTTTGACTGATGTGCGCATCAGTTCTCCATTCTTTTGATCTGGACTCGTTGGGCGAAATTTGTGCTCATGTGTTCGCGGCCCGCCGTATCGATGATCAAAGCCGCATATGCCGGATATTTTTCGGCCAGCATCGCCAATCCTTCTTGTGGCCCTAACACGAACACCGCTGTTGCCAACGCGTCGGCCAACGCGGCATGAGGCCCAAGAATGGTCACACTTTGGCACAAGGGTGCCGGTCGTCCGACACGCGGATCGATAATATGATGGTAGCGGACTCCACCACGCATGACAAAGCGCTCGTAGTCACCGGAGGTGGCGACCGCCAGATCGCCCATCACCCGCAGCACGGCGTAATTCTCGCCCGCCAAACGCCGTGGGTGGCGAATCCCGATGCGGAATGGTTTTCCTAAGTGCGAACCGATAGCGATCATATCGCCGCTCGCGTCAACGATGGCATTGGCGACGCCGTGTGTGCGCATCACCTGTGCCAAGATATCCGCCAACCAGCCCGGTGCGATCGCGCCCAAGCCAACGCTCATGCCGGTCTGATCCAGAAACGCCGTGCGCGTGGCGACGTCAAGATGCAGATGCCGATAGCCGACCAATTTCAACGCCGCGGCGATGTCTGCCTCGGTCGGCAATGCCGCTTCCGGATTCTTCAGATTCCACAGATGGCTAGCGCTGGCAAAGGTGACATCGAAGGCGCCGCCGGAGGCTTCCGCCACCTGTTGCGCTAGTTGCAATACGGCGAATACCTCCCGGCTTATGGCCACCGGCTCTTTGCCCGCGGCGGCATTGATGCGTGATAAGTCGGATTGTGGCGAGTGTGGATTCACCAGTGCAACCACGCGATCGACTTCCGCCCGGGCGGCGGCAATCGCCTCTTCCGCCACTGCGGTTTCAGCGCCGTAGATCTGCACACCGAATGGCGCCCCGATCAGCGGCCAAGTTCGGCTGATGACTTCCTCTTTCTCCGGTGGCGCTTTCGGCGTACATGTCGCCACCAGCGTACACAACAACAAGACGGCGATCACGCACCTCATGGGGTGCCCTTATCGTCGGCTAGCGCCTTGGCGATCAACTCCGCCGCCTGCTCTATCACTTCGCGTTTGGCGCCGGACATTGGTTCGAGGAATGCCGTGTGACGGTCGTAGAGGAACAGCCGTCCGCCGCAGCCGGTCAGCATTTGATCGAACCGCGGCAGCCAGGCGGTGGTAGCCAGTTCGCCCGGCGTGCGCAGGATCAGTCGCGGTAGATCGTCGAAAAACACCAACGCGACGTCGCCGTTCTGCCGGCGCAGCACTTCATCAACCAACAACCGGTATTCGATACGCTCGGTAGACGCCAGGCCCATCAGCACGAGCCGCCGTCCGCCCGCCGCGATGGTGTGAAACGGAGTGGCGGCGAAATCGAGAATTTCCTGCCACCGTCCTTCGCCGGCGTCACGCAAAGCCGGGTCGAACGCTTGTACGCGGTTGTCGATCAGCGGATGAACCGCCTGGCGGATGGCGAACGGTTCGAGTTGCACCGCCAGAAAAACAAAAAACCAACTACGCCACGGCTCATCGAGTTCTTCCGGGCGGGACCGCACCGCGTGCGCAAGTAGGAGATCGGTTTCATGTTTAGCGCCCAAGTGCGAAAGCAGTAACGCGCTGCTGGATTCACCACCGGGATCGTGGATCAGCCGTACGCCCGCCGCCCGCAGCCGTGCCGCATGAACCGGGTTCAAATGATGATGATCCACCCACTCGACATGGCCCAATCCCGGGCGCAGTAAGACCTTGGTTATCGATTCGAGATCGGGGTCGACCAACGGCAGGCAAGCGCAGTGCAGGTTCCGCCATTTCGCGTTCGGGTCGGTCAGCGCAGGGATCGCAAACAGTTGCCCGGTTCGCCCTTCAGGCGTGAAGAGCATGGTGTTACAATGAGGCAAGGCTCTGGCCCAGATAACTGCGCTGACGATGCCGTCAACGGTGGCGGCCGCCACTACCGCGGCGCGGTTGTCGGCTACCGGCACCAGCACGCCGTCGCTCATCTCCGTTCCAACCCCCGCAGGTAGTCGATGGTCTTTTGCGGCAGACCACCGAAGCCGCCGTTCGACAGAAACACCACCTGGTCGCCGGGTCGCATCAGCTCGCGCAACTGCGTCGAGGCCGTGTCGTAGTCCGGCGCGTAGCGTGCATCCTTGCCCTGCCCGGCCAATTCGCGTACCAACCGTTCGACGTCAAGCTTGTCCGCCGGCAGCGTGCCGCCTTTGGCGAAGACCTCACATAGGATAACAACATCGGCTCCGCCGAAGGCCTGCGCGTATTCCGTTTGAAAAATATTGCGCCGCGAGGTGTTGCTGCGCGGTTCAAAGACCGCAATGACCCGCCGACCTGGTCGGGCCACGCGCAGGCTTTCCAGGGTAACGCGCACGGCGGTCGGGTGATGGCCGAAATCGTCGATCACCAATACACCGGCTGCTTCACCGCGCACTTGTTGCCGCCGTTTGACCCCGGCGAAAGTCGCCAGCCCTTGCTGCACATCAGCCAGCGGCAGACCGAGATGATCGGCCAGCACCAAGGTGGCCAGAATGTTCTTCAAGTTGTAGCCGCCGACGATTTGCGTCTCAAACAAGCCATATTCAGTGCCGCGCGCGAACACTCGAGAAGTCATGCGATCCGAATACATGCTTTCGATTTTTCCGGTCCAGTCTGCCGGCCGGTCGACAGCATAGGTCACCACCCGGCATTTCGCGCCGGCGCACAACTCGTTCACCGTTGGACAGTCGATACCGGCAATGAGGAGTCCTTCAGGCGGCAGGCTTTCGACCAGCAACGAGAAGGCGTGACGCACCGCCGCGAAATCCGGGTAGATATCGGCATGGTCGAATTCGACGTTGCCCAGAATCGCGATGTCTGGCCGGTAGCGCACGAACTTGGCGATTTTGTCGAACCAGGCCGTGTCGTACTCGTCGCCCTCAACAATGGCCAGGCGGCCCTGCCCGACGTGGTAGCTGGCGTCGGTGTTCACCAACACGCCGCCCACCAGATAGGTCGGATCAAGTCTGGCCGTCGTCGCGATCCATGAAGCCAGCGCGGTGGTGGTGGTTTTGCCGTGTGTGCCGCAGACCGCTACGGTCGTGCGTTCGTTGAAGAAAAACAGGCGCAACGCCTCGGGCATCGATACATAAGGCACGCCCGAGGCGATTGCGGCATCACCCTCGGGATTGCCCTTGCTGATCACGTTGCCGATTACGATCAGATCAGGGCGCGGTTCGAGGTGTTCAGGCAGATACCCTTGCATGATCGGAATACCGAGTGCGTCAAGTTGGTCGCTCATAGGCGGATAGACGTTTTGATCGGAGCCGGTCACATACAGGCCTTTGGCCTTGAGCATACCGGCGAGGCTGCCCATGCCCGCGCCACAAATGGCAACCAGATGAACGTGGCGGATCTGGGCCGGATCGATGTTCTTCACCGTGGTAACTCCGTAACGACCGCGTCATGTACCTGCGGTCGCAATTCTTGATGGATCTGGTTTTCGCGTGTTGGGTGGACGCGATTGGTCAGTAGAATGATCGTCAGTTCCCGTTCCGGATCGCACCAGGCGCTGACGCCGGTGAATCCCAGGTGGCCGAAGGTCATGGGTCCCAGGTAACGCCCCGCCGCCGACTGTTCGCCGCTGGGAGCGTCGAAACCCAACCAACGTGTTCGCATCGGCGGCGGCGCCTTCCGCGACAGAAACGCCGCCATGGTATCGGATTGGAATATCCGCCCGGATCCCGCACGCGCCAGACGAAATTCCTCCATGACGGCTGCCACTCCCGCTGCTGTCCCGAACAAACCGGCCTGTCCCAGACAGCCGCCGGCAGCCCAGGCGTTTTCGTCGCTTACCTCACCGACCAGAACGCGCCGGCGCCATGGGCAGTCTTCGGTCGCCGCGATGCGCAGGCCGGGCTGTGGATCGACCTGAAGAAAAGCCAGTTGATCACCGGCCAGCGGTTGCAGGATTTCACGCGTGACAAACCGGTCGAGCGGTTCGCCGGTCACCGCCTCGACGGCAAAACCGATCAGGGCAAAACCGACATCGCTGTAAAGCTCGCGCGTGTTGGCCGGGTATTCGGCGGATTCATTCAGATGCAGGCGCCGCAGCGATTCCCTGGCCGCAGGCGTATTCGGCACAGCGTCGTCGACCCGTTCGAAGAACGGCCGCCAGGCTGCGGCACCGCTGGAGTGTGCCAGGAACGCGCGCAATGTCGCTTCGGCCAGCGGCGAACGCAGCTCGGACAAGTAGCGTCCAAGCGGTTCGTCCAAGCACATCATACCGCGTTGCACCAGCAGCATAACCGCGGGAGTGGTAGCTAGAATCTTGGTCAGACTGGCAAGATCAAACCAGGTGTCGATGTCGACCGGCAGCGGTGCATCGAAGCGTGTTACTCCGTGCGCGGTGTAGTGGACAGTTCGGCCTGCCTGATCGACTCGCAACACGGCGCCCGGCAGGCGGCGCGGTGCGACAGCGGCATCGAGCAGACGCGCCGGGCCGGTCAGCATACGCCGGCCGCCAAAAATCGCACGCGGTGCGCGCGCGAGTCCAGTTCGACCGGCACGCCCAGCGGCACCAAGCGGTTGTGCCCCTGGTGGCCGTATTCGACGCCGGCCAGAATCGGCACGCCGAGGCCGCCCAGGCAGTCGAGCAGCAGATCCAGCAACGTCGTGTCTTCCACATCAGGGCCGAAATCGCCGCATACCACGCCGGCAACGCCGTCGAGGTGTCCGCCGAGGCGGAGCGAGGTCAGCGCGCGGTCGATGCGGTATGGCGCCTCGTTGATATCTTCGATCAGCAGAATTGCGCCGCGAAGGTCGGGCAGCCGGCGCGAAACCGCCATGTGGCACAGAAGTGTCAGATTGCCGCCGGTAAGCCAACCGGTCACTGTTTCTTTGCTAGAGCTGGCGGCATGCCGCGCCATCAACGGCGGCGGCGGTGTGGTGCGCGTCAAGGTGTCGAAATAGACCACTCGTTGGGTGGGGTCCATGGTTGTGGTTTGGTGGCTGGCCATCATCGGCCCGCTGAAGGTCACCAGGTGGCAGCGCCGCCACAGGTCAAGTTGCAACGCGGTAACGTCGGAGAAGCCGACAATGACCTTGGGGTGCTTCTGCAACCGTTCGCACTCGAGCCGGTCGAGCATCCGCAGCGAACCGTAGCCGCCGCGCGCGGCCACGATAGCCTTGGTTTCCGGGTCGTTGATGGCGGTCTGCAGAATGGCCAGGCGGTGTTCGTCATCGCCGGCCAGATAACGGTACTGGCGGTTCAGGTCTTCCGGCAAGCGCACATCGAACCCTTGCGCGCGCCAGATCGCCGCTCCTTCTTGTAGCAGTTGTTCGTCAAATGGGCCGGCGGGCGCAACCACGGCGATGGCATCGCCGGGGCGCAGTACCGGCGGTCGGATCATACGTAGCAGATTGGTTGCGGTAGTCATGAGCTACTTGTTCCGTCCGTTTGCCGTCGGCATTGATCGGCACTGAATTGTCTGGTTGCCCAACGGCGATTCTAGTCAGGGCTGGCCCTCGCGACAAGCATATAGTTGGTCGGCCAAATAGCTTGAGCGTACCAGCGGCGCCGAAGCAACGTGCGTAAAACCCAGTTCGCCCGCTCGTGCGCCCCACGCCGCGAACTCCTCCGGGGTCACATAACGAGCCACCGGCAAGCAGACGCGGCGCGGCTGCAGGTACTGGCCGATGGTCACCGCCTGCACGTTGGCCGCGCGCAAATCGCGCAACAGCGACCAGACCTCATCTTCTTGCTCGCCCAGACCAAGCATGAAGCCGCTTTTAATCAGGGTATCCGGCCGGCGACGTGCCATTTCGGTCAACACCGCCAAACTGCGCACGTAATTCGCCGCCGGGCGCACGTCGGCATACAAGCGCGCCACTGTCTCCATATTGTGGTTGAAAACATTGAATGGTGCGTCGTCCAGCGCGGCCAACGCCTCCGCGCTGCCCTGAAAATCCGGCGTCAGAATCTCGATCGAAGCCTCCGGCAGCACCTGCCGTATCGCACGCACTGTGGCGACGAAGTGGTCGGCTCCGCCCAGCGGCAGGTCGTCGCGCGTAACGCTGGTCAAGACAACATGCCGCAACGCCAATTCGGCCGCCGCCGCCGCGACCTTCGCCGGTTCCTCTGGGTCGAGCGGCCGCGGCACGCCGTTTTCGACATTGCAAAACCGGCAACCGCGATTGCAAACATCGCCCATCAACAAGAATGTGGCGGTCGGCCGCGCAAAACATTCGGCCAGATTGGGACAACGCGCTTCTTCGCAGACCGTGTGTAACCTCAGGCCGCGCAGCCGCGCCTTGACGCGATGAATTTCCTCGGCACGACGCTTCGGCCGGCGCACCCATGGCGGCAATCGTTCGCTCATCCGGCTCTTTTCCCGCCGAGCAGCCCGCCCCAACGCTGGGTGACGACCATCCGCGTCCAGACGTGCTCCGGCGCCCGCAGTTCAGGGTCGCGCGCCAGTATTTCACCGGCAGCTTCCCGGGTGGTTTCCAACAAGGCTAGATCATTCATGCTGAATGCGGCAAAACGCAAGGGCGGCGCACCGTGCTGCCGCATCCCGAGCAGTTCGCCCGGCCCACGCAAACGCAGGTCGGCCTCGGCCACTACGAAACCGTCATTTTCGCTTGCCAGAATCGCCAGGCGGTCGGCGGCCATGGCAGTGCAGTCATCAGCATGGACCAATAGGCACAAACCCGCCGCCGCGCCGCGCCCAACGCGCCCGCGCAACTGGTGCAATTGGCTCAGGCCGAAGCGTTCGGCGTTTTCGACCACCAGCGCCACCGCCTGCGGCACATCGACGCCGACTTCGATAATGGTGGTGGCGACCAGCACGTCGATTTCGCCACGGCGAAACGCGTCGATGGTTTCTTGCCGGGCGCCGGTCTTCATCCGCCCATGCAAGACCGCCAGCCGCATCCCGGCCAGTGGTCCGGCCGCCAATTCGTCGGCCAAGGAGGTGACGCTGCGTATTTCGTCATCCGCCGCCGCCAATCGCGGACAGACGACATACGCTTGCCCGCCGCCGCTCAGATGTTCCGCTAAGCGGCGGTAGGCTTCCGCCCGGCGCGCATGCGGCATAATCTCGGTCGCGACGACGCCGCAGCCGGCCGGACGTTCATCAAGGCGCGAGACGTCGAGATCGCCGAATACAGTCAGCGCCATGCTGCGCGGAATCGGCGTGGCTGACAACACCAATACATCGGGGCTTGGTCCTTTGGCCACGAGACGTGCGCGCTGTCCGACACCGAATTTGTGCTGTTCGTCAACCACCACCAGTCCGAGGCGTGAGAAGTTGACGCCGCCGGTCAGCAGCGCATGTGTGCCGATGACGACCGCATCGAGTCCGAGCGCAATCCGTTCTTCCCGCCGGCGTCGTTCACGCGTGTCGAGACCCGAGACGACCAAGGCCGTGTGCACGCCCAGCGGCCCCAACACTTGCTGGAAACGGGCGTGGTGCTGCTGCGCCAGCACTTCGGTCGGTGCCATGATTGCGGTCTGGCAACCGTTCGCCGCCGCAACAAAGGCGGCCAGCATTGCCAACACGGTTTTGCCGGAACCGACATCGCCATGTACCAGCCGGTGCATCGGTGCCGGACGCGCCATGTCAGATAGAATCGCATTCACACATTTGTCCTGACCGGCGGTCAGCGCGAACGGCAACGCCCGGCGAAATGCGGCCAGGTCGGCGCGCACAAGATTAAAAGCGATGCCGTCGTCGGCCTCTGCCAGCCGGCGCCGCAAGAGCACGCCCAATTGGAAAATCAGCATCTCTTCGAAAATCAGGCTGGCGAGCGGCGGTTGATGAGGATCGAGCAGGGTGTCGGGATCCGCATCGTCGGGCGGCAGGTGCAGTTGGTGCAGCGCCTGTTCGACCGTCAGCAGCGAACGCTCCTTGGCCAAGGCTGGCGGCACACCGCCTACCCAACCGGCGGCGCATTCCCTCAAGGCACGGGTCATGAGTTTGCGCCAAGTGCGCTGCCGCATACCCTCGGTTTCGCTATAGACCGGCAGAATGCCCCGTGGCGGTTCCTCGGGCGAGACCACCGAGGCCTCCGGATTCTGCATCTGGAGCTCATCGCGGTACATCTTGGTCAGACCGGTGACCAGCACTTGGTCACCGCGCGCGATATCCTGTCCGCCGAAGCCGAACCAGACCACCGGCAGTTCGCCGGAGTCGTCTCGCACGCGAATCACCCGGCGCCGCAACCAGCCTCGCCCGCCCTGGTTGGCCGCACGCACGACTTTACCGCACACGGTGGCGCGATCGCCCTCGTGCAGGTCGGCGATGGGGGTGATGGACCGGCGATCCTGGTAGGCCAGCGGCAAGGTCATCAGCAGGTCTTCGATGGTGCGGATGTCCTTGCGCAGCAGCATGGCCGCCATGCGCGGACCGACGCCCGGCAGGCTTTCCACCGGTTGAAGATGATCGCTGCGATAGTCCATGGCCCCGCGGACGGGCTATTGCGGCTGCTTCGGACGATGTGGCCGGCGGCGCCCACGCCAATGCTTGCGCCGTCCGGTGCCTGCCGGCCCGGCTCCTTCGTTCTTGTGATGCGGCGACTGTCCCTGAACCGGCGAACGTTCGCCACCCTCACGCGGCGGACGCGGACCACGGTACCCCTCGCCGCCTTCGCGCGGTTTCGGCGCATCACCCAACGGCCCGCTGCCGGCATTGAACGCCAAATGATCGCGGTCTAAGGTTTCCTTGCCGCTTTCGGCCGGTGCCGGCTTTTTGGGAGGACGCTGCGGTTGCGGCAACGGCCGCCGAATCGACCGATGCTTATTTCGCTCGACGCGCAAGCGGTCGAGTTGCGACCGTGTTTCCTGGCGCACCTTGCGTTCCTTGTCGCCGAGCAAATCGGCGATCACTGGCGGCGGAGGCGGCAGTTCGCCGCGATCGGGGTTGAGCGCCTGGTCGCCGGCGATCAGAACATCAAGGTTTTCGATCAACCGCAGCGCCTGCTCCATCGTTTGGCGGCGATTGTTCGGATCGAAAGTTTCGAAGCCGCTGAAGACATTGCGTAGATCGTGCAAGGCGAATTCGGCGGCAATGCGCAGATCCTTGCGCCGCAACAGGCGAACGACCTGCTCGCGTACCTGCGCGCCGAGATCGGCATGCCGGCGCTGGGCCGGGTCGTCGAGCTGTTCGGTGATCATGTCCCGCAAGCGGGCGATGGTGATCTTGAAGTCATCCATCGATTTGCCTCCATCCTTGCCTCAAGCCAAGGCGTTGCAGCATGCGCTCGGTGCGTCGTTTTTCGCCCGCATGCAGGTGTCGTTGCAGCCCTTTTTTATCATGCGCGCGATACGCTGGAAAGTATTGAGTCATCAACGCCAGCGGCACGTCCGGGCCGAACCGGCGCCGAATGCCTCGCAGTACCAACCGCGATTCGTCAAGACGTTCAGGCAACACCAGATGGCGAATCAAGACGCCCCGCGTCGCCAGACCGTCAGGGCCAATTTGCAGCGGGCCGGCATGATCGAGCATCCAGCCTACGGCCCGCCAGGCGACGGCCGGCAGTCGGCTCGCACCGGAAATGGACCGCGCGGTGCGAGGCGAAACGTATTTGATATCGGGCAGCCAGATTTCGACAAACGTCGAAACCAATTCCAACGTTGCAATTCGTTCGAAGCCGTTGGTATTGGCCAGCACCGGAATGGTCAGTCCGCGATCGCGCGCCACATAAACCGCTGCGGCGATCTGCGGCCAATAGTGCGTCGGATTGACCAGGTTGATGTTGTGCACGCCTTGTCTTTGCAGGCGCAACATCCGATCGGCCAGCGTGTCGACAGTTAGGGTTTCACCGACGCCTTGTTGGCTGATTGGCCAGTTTTGGCAGAATACGCACTTCAGCGTGCAATGGCTAAGGAAAACCGTGCCGGAGCCTTGCTCGCCGCTGATCGGCGGTTCCTCGCCGCGATGGACATTGGTGGAGGCGACTTCCGGCAACAGTTTCGCGCCACAAGCGCCCCGTTCGCCTGCGGTGCGGTCGGCGCCGCATTCACGTGGGCAGACCCGGCAGCCGGACAACAAGGCATAAAGCCGCCGCACGGCCGCGAGCGAAGAAGATGCCTGGCCGCGGTCAGAACTGGTAGAACTGGGTCGCATCGATGTGCTTATAGCGGTCAGCTTTGAGTCGGCGAATCGCCAGATCGCGCAACAGTACTCGCTGACCGTCCAGATCGTCGGCGGGAATCTGTTTAAGGCGTTTGACGATTAGCTTGGTAGCCGCCGGCGGGTGGAAAACATAACCCCGGGTGAAACACCAACCGCCTTGGAACGGAATCAGCCGCGCCTCGAACACCTGGCCCTTGGTAAAAGCGGCCGGCAGTTCGTCGGCCACGAAGTACTTTTTCTTGGTCATCAGATCGCGCAAATATACGCCGTTCTTCTTGGTTTTGCGCACCAGAAAAAGATTGTGCACGCCTTCGGCAAAACCCTCGTAGACCGCCAGATCCTCCGGAGAAAGCTTTTCTCGCCGGCGGTCGACAAACGTGTGCAACAAGGTCTTGCCGGTTGGGGGCAAAATACGCTCAAAAAGAAACCAGTCGAGAAAGCGGTCGAGGTGGGCTTCGAACGACTCCTCGGTGTCCGAGATACGCCCCAAGGCGGCGAAGTATTCCACTCGCGCGGCAATCAATTCGCCATGGAACGACTCGTCCGCAAAGCGTTGCAGTTCATCCAGATACGCTTCGATGGTCATCACTTACCCGTGAACACGATTTTGCCGTCGACGATCGTATGGCGGACGCGGCCCGGCAGTTCCCAGCCGACGAAGGGGCTGTTCTTTGACTTCGACCGGATCACCTCTTCGTTGTAAACAAAGGTATGGTCGGGGTCGAAGATGCAGACATCGGCCGGCCGGCCGGGGGCCAGCGTACCTCCCGGCAGGCGCAGTACGCGCGCCGGCGCGGCGGTGAGCATCTCGATCACGCGCGACAGCGACAGCACACCCGTGCGGACCTGCAACAGCGCCAGCCCTAACGCGGTTTCCAGACCGATCATGCCATTGGCGGCCTTGTCGAACTCGATCTGCTTCAGCAGGATGCCGTGCGGAGCGTGGTCGGTGGCGATGGCGTCGATCGTCCCATCGGCCATTCCCTTGAGCAGCGCCGCACGGTCGGCGCGCGTGCGCAGCGGCGGAGCGACCTTGCAAGTCGTTGCATAGTCACCAACATCTTCGTCGACCAAGGTGAAATGATGTGGTGTCACTTCGCAAGTGACCGGCACCTTCTTTTTCTTGGCCCAGCGTATCAGTTCGACCGACGTCCCGCTGCTCACGTGTTGGATGTGCAATCGGCAACCGGTCAATTTGGCCAACAGAATGTCGCGCGCCACGATCACCTCTTCGGAAACCCCGGGAATGCCTGGCAGACCGAGTTCGGTGCTGGTGAAATCCTCGTGCATGGCGCCGTCGGCCACGAGGTTCTCGTCCTCGGCGTGCACGAGCACTGGCATGTCGTATTGGTGCGCGATTTCGAAAATGCGCCGTTGCATCTCGGCGTTCATCACGCAATGGCCGTCGTCGGAATAGCCGACCACGCCCGCGCTCTTGAGTTCCCCCAGGTCGGCCATCGCCTGTCCCTGCAGACCGATGGTGGTGGCCCCGATTGGATAAACACGGCACAGCGCATCGCGGGCTTTGGCCAGAATGTAGCCGGTCACCGTCTGGTTGTCGTTGACCGGATTGGTGTTGGCCATGCAGATGATCGATGAGAAACCGCCGGCCACCGCGGCCTGTGAACCGGTCAAGATCGTTTCCTTTCCTTCATAACCCGGCTCGCGCAGATGCACGTGCATGTCGATCAGCCCCGGCGTTACTACGCAACCGGAAGCATCGATCACCCGGCCGCGACTCCTTGCTGGCCGGCCCTTTTTGTGTGGCACGATCTTTTCGACGACCTTGCCGTCGAGTACGACGTCATACAGGCCGTCCAGGTTCTGCGCCGGGTCAATCACCCGACCGCCGGCAATGATCGTTTTCAACTTCCACCCCCGGTGACCAGGTACAGCAGCGCCATGCGCACCGCCACGCCGTTGGTAACCTGGTTCAGAATGCGCGACCGTTCGGAATCGGCCACGAGCGGGTCAATTTCCACCCCCCGGTTGATCGGACCTGGGTGCATAATGAATGCGTCTTTCTTAGCCAGCCGCACTCGTTGTTCGTTCAGACCGAAGAAGCGACTGTATTCGCGCGAGCTGGAAAACAGCGGCCGTCCCTGCCGTTCGAGCTGAATGCGCAGCATCATGATGACGTCGACGCCACGCAATGCGTCCTCGATGGTCGGGGTCAGCGTAACCCCCAATCGCTCGATCCCCGGCGGGATCATGGTCGCCGGTCCGGAAACGCGCACCTTAGCGCCCATCCGGGTCAGGCCATGAATGTTTGAACGGGCCACGCGGCTGTGCGCGATATCGCCAAGAATGGCCACTTCCAGCCCCGCCAATCCCCCTTTTTCGTCGCGGATCATCAGCATGTCGAGCAAGGCCTGGCTGGGATGCTCATGGGCGCCGTCGCCGGCGTTAATCACACCCGGTTTGATCATTTTGGCCAGCATGTGCGGCGCGCCAGCGCTGCTGTGGCGCACGACGATCACGTCCGGATGCATCGCTTCGATGTTCTTGACCGTGTCGATGAAGGTTTCGCCTTTGCCGACCGAACTCTCCGCCGCCACGAAGTTGACCGTGTCGGCGCTGAGGCGCTTGGCCGCGATTTCGAAGCTGGTGCGCGTTCGGGTCGATTTCTCGTAGAACAGATTGACCACCGTGTGACCTTGGAGCGTGGGCACCTTCTTCCGCTTGCGTGTCGCAATGTCGCGGAAGCTGTCGGCGGTGTCCAGAATCAGGTTGATTTCTTCCACGCTCAGGTCTTTCAAGCCGAGGATGTCTTTGCGGTTCAGTTTCATGACTGCCCCTCCTCCGGCTCCACGTTCAAGAACACTTCGACCTTGTCGGCGCGGCTCCTTTTCTCGCCGACATGCACCGTGACTTTTTCATCACGATCGGTGTCTAGCACCTGGCCGACGAAATCCGGTTGGATCGGCAACTCCCGATGGCCACGATCGACCAGCACCGCCACCCGAATGCAGGACGGCCGACCATAGTCCATCACCGCGTCCATCGCCGCGCGGATGGTGCGACCGGTAAACAGCACATCGTCAACCAGCACAATGCATTTGTCGGTGACATCGAAATCAATTTCGGTCTTCATCAACACCGGCTTGTGACCGGAAGAAATGTCGTCGCGGTAGAGGGTGATGTCGATCATGCCGACCGGCACGTTGATTCCTTCGGAATCCTTCATCTGCTGGGCGATGCGCATAGTGGGACCCACACCCCCGGCACGGATACCGATCAGCGCGATGCGTTCAAGATCGCCGCCGCGCTCAAGAATTTCCGCCGCAATACGATGCAACGCCCGCTCAATACGGTCGGGGGTCATCACCGTTCGTCGATGGACTAGCGACATGTGAGCATCCCGGTGAGTTGATAAGGGAAAATCTTGACTTTTCGAGCCGGTCGCGATCTTAACACCGCCAATATGTAGAGTCAATCAGTTCGCCGTGCCCCCACCGCTGGTAGCAACCACTTTTACCAATCGGCACCAAAGCTCGGTATTTACGTTGTTTTTTCAGGCAGATAGGGGCCCTTTGCGGTCGGCCGACTGCAACACGTGGTCGAGTTGACCTTCCCGCAATAGGCGGATGAACACGTCAACGACTTCAGGCAGGAAGTGGGCGCCCTTTTCTTCCTCGAGTCTGCGCACCGATTGGTCGATGTCCATGGCGTCGCGGTAAGATCGGTCGCTGGTCATTGCGTCGAAGGCATCCGCCACGGTCAGAATGCCTGTGAGCAGGTCCAATTGTTCGGCGCGCAGACCCCGGGGGTAACCGCGTCCGTCGGGCCGTTCGTGGTGCTTGCGAATAATATCGATTTCCCATTCCAGAAAGCGCAGCGGCTCGAGAATCTGGGCGGCGATTTCGGGATGCCGTCGCATAGCCAGCCATTCCTCTTGTTCCAGCTCGCCGGGTTTGTCGATGTACGAGATCTCGACGACCAGTTTGCCGATATCGTGCAGCATGCTCGCGCGGCGCAGGATCTTCAGATCGCGTTTGGACAGGCCCATCGTCTCGCCGATGATCAGCGAATAGCGGGTCACCCGTTCCGAATGGCCGGCGGTCTTAGGGTGCTTGGCTTCGATGGTCCGGGTTAGCGTACTCATCACACTGACGTAAATCTCCTCCATCTCCCGCGATTTCTGTTCCAACTCGCGATTTTTCTGTTCGAGCTCGAGTATCTTCTCTTCCAGCCGATCGACCAGCTTCTGGCTGTAGGCCTTGAGATAGTGACGCTGATCGGAATCGGTGACTTCGTCGCGGTGTCCGCCCAGGTACTGCTCAATGGCGTCGACAAAGGTGTCGGGATTGATTGGCTTCTGCATATAGCCATCGCAACCGGCAACTAGGCTTCGTTCGCGGTCGCCCTTCATGACATTCGCCGTCAGCGCGACGATCGGAGTATTGGCCAGGGCTTCGATGGCTTTGATCTTGGTGGTCGCTTCGTAACCGTCCATTCCAGGGATGTTGATGTCCATGATGATCAGATCAGGCTTTTCCTCAATCGCCACCCGGACACCGGCGATGCCGTCTTCAGCTTCAAGAACAACGTAACCGGCGCTCTCCAACAAACGGCGCACCAGCAGCTTGTTCTCGAAGTTGTCCTCGATATAGAGAATCCGTTTCATCCGGTTTTGACCTTTGTTGTCGTGTTCATGGCGGCAGGATCTTGAATCAACGGGATCGCGATGTGGAACGTAGAACCGACGCCCTCTGTACTTGTCACCCAGATCCTACCGTTGTGCATCTCAACAAACTTCTTGCTGATCGTCAATCCAAGTCCGGTGCCGCCTTGCGCGCGAGCCGTGCCGGAGTCAAGTTGCTGGAATTGTTCGAACGCCTTTTCGATCTTGTCCTGCGGAATACCGACCCCGCAGTCGGTTACGGCGACATAGAAGAGGCTGCGATCAGCCTTGCTCGAAAGCGTGATCTGTCCCTTTTCGCTGAATTTGATGGCGTTGCTGACCAAATTGAGCAGCACCTGCTTGATGCGGATCTTGTCGGCGTAAACTGTCGGCAAGTGCGTTTCTAGCTGGGTGACGATCTTCAGCGGCTTTTCCTTGA
>CAZEDX010000021.1:0-56540 GCA_964511015.1 uncultured bacterium
GAGAACAGCGTGGTCGAGTTGTTCGCCCAGTACTATTTCGCGCGCGCGACCGGCATTCTGGAACTGTCGCATCGCGGGGCCGTGAAGAATGTCTACTTCTACGACGGCCGCGCCGTCTACGTGGAAAGCGAAGGCCGGCAGGAAAGCCTGGGCCAGGTGCTGGTGCGCCACGGCATCATCACCAACGAAGACTTGTTGCTCAGCCTGGAAAACATGGCGGCCTACGGGCGTCGTCAGGGTGACGCGCTGGTTGAGATGGGCCGACTCAACCCGATGCAGTTGTATCACGGCCTGCGTCTGCAGATGCGCGAGAAACTGCTAAGCGCGCTGGGTTGGTTCGATGGCGAGTTCTACTTCGACGACACCGGTTTCGACATCTCTAGTGTGACGGTCTTCGAGTTGCCGATGCCACAGTTGATTTACGACGGCATCCTGCAACATTACGAAGCCCACAACCTGCGCGAGATGTTCGCCGACGTCGCCGACCAAGTCATCCAGCGCACGCGGCCGATGCCGATCTCCCGCGTCGCCGCCCAGTTGCCCGAAGAGGTATGGGCGGTCTACGGCCTGATCGACGGCCGCCGCACAATCGGTGAGGTTGTCGCGGCTTCGGGCCTGTCCGAAGCGCGCGTCTATCCGATTCTCTACACGATGGTGCTGTTGCGCCTATTCGACCACTGTCGTGAAACGGCCGAAACCGAGGCGCCGCACCTGGCGGCAGCGCCCAGCCGCTTCGTCGAACCGGAACCGACGGAAGAAGATGTCGAAATCGAATTCGTCACTGAACCGGTCCGCGAACAACGGCCGGCGGCCAAACCGATCGATCAACGGCGTCTGCTGAAAGCGATCGACGAACAACCGCCGCCCGCGCCGGCGGAGAAGCCGGCTCCTAGGTCAGAGGCGAAACCTGCGCCGAAGCCGGAGCCCAAGCCCGCGCCGAAATCGGAGCCCAAGCCCACACTCAAGCCCGAGCCGAAACCGGTTCCGCCGCCGTTGACGCCGTTGCGCGAGCCGAAACCGCCTGCCGCGGAAGACACCGAAGAGCCGTCGTTGGAACTCGACCAGGAAATCGAGCGCGAGTTGCGCCGCTTCGAACAGGGAGAGGACCAGCCGGCCGACAAGACAACGTTGATCGACCGCGACGATGAGGCGGCGGCCGCGCTACGCGAAGAGGTAATGACGGCCTATTTGAAACTGGGCCACATCAACCACTACCAGGTGCTGGGCGTCAGTCGTGATGCCGATGAACACACGGTGAAGTACGCCTACTACGCGCTGGTCAAACGGATGCATCCGGACCGGCTGGGACCGGGTGCGGATCCGGATCTGAAAGAGAAAGCCAATGCGGTGATGCAAGCGATCACCCAGGCCTACGAGGTGATCGGCAACCTGGCCCGCCGGGCGGAATACGATAAGCGCCTGACGCCGGAGGGCGAGGAACTCAAGGAACGCCGCATCACCACGATCCTGGCCGCCGAACGCGCCTTCAACCAAGGCAACCTGGCACTGCGTCGTCAAAACTACGTCGAGGCGGAAAAGTATTTCGCCGAGGCCTGCAAGTTGTTCCCCGAAGAGGCCGAGTATCACGCTTACCTGGGGTGGGCTCGCTGGAATGATCCGCGTCTGCACCAACAACAACGCGCGGTGCAAGCCCGCGAGTCGCTCGAGCGATCGCTGAAGATCAACCCCAAAGGCGACAAGGCGAACTTCTTTCTCGGCAAACTCCTGCTTATGCACGGCAACAAAGACCGGGCGCGGCAGTTGTTTGCCCTGGCCCTGCGATACAACAAGAACAATGAAGACGCGCGGGCGGAACTTTTAAAACTGCAGCGCGAACGCGAGCGCGAGCGGCAGGAGTTGAACGCCGAAGAGGAAAAAGACAAATTCGGCAACCTGCTCAAGAAGGACCTGGACTTCCAGTCCGTCAAAAAAGCCATCAAGAAAATCTTCTGGTGATGCCGTGACACGTGTTTCCCGCCGCTGGTGCTGTCTATTGGCGCTGTGTCTGACCGTGTATTGCGCCGCCGGCTGCTCTCACGCCAGCCGCAGTTCGCGGCGGAACGTGCTGGTGATCACCATCGACAGCCTGCGCGCCGACCATCTCGGTTGCTACGGCTACGGACCGCCGACCAGCCCGCGACTCGACGCGTTCGCCAAACAGAGCACGTTGTTCCGCCACGCGTATGCCACCGCGCCCTGGACGCTGCCGAGCCATGTCTCCATTTTTACCGGCCTGGATGCCTCGAGCCACGGCGTGGACACCGACAAGGCGGTGCTTACCGAACGCGCCAACACGATGGCCGAGGTTTTTCTCAAAGCCGGCTATCACACGTCGGCCGTCATCTGCGCCCCGCTGCTGCGCCGCCGCTACGGTTTGACCCAGGGCTTTCAGGAGTTCAACACCAGCCTGATGGGTCGCAGCTACGCCGAAGCCCGCCAGGTCAAGGTGGCCGACGAAGTCACGAAGTTGGGCCTGAGCTATATCGATCTGCGGCGCGACAAACCTTTCTTCATGTGGCTGCACTATTGGGATCCGCATTACGACTACAACCCGGCGCAGAAATACATCGACCTGTTCGACCCGGGCTATCAGGGCAAGCAAAACGGGCTGGATATCCAGAACCGAACCGACATTACCTCGGACATTGATCCGCGCGACCTGCGCCATCTGATCGCGCTATACGACGGCGAGATCCGCTTCACCGATGACGCGTTGGGCGCGCTGTTCGACGGCCTGCAAAAGCGCGGGCTGCTGGACAACACGCTGATCGTGGTCACCGCCGACCACGGTGAGGAATTCCTCGACCATGGCGGCACCGGCCACACCTGGACTTGTTATGAAGAACTGATGCATGTGCCGTTGATCATTTACTCGCCGGGGTTGCGCACCGTCGCGCCGCAGTTCGATCAGCAAGTCAGCATCATCGACATCTTTCCCACCGTGTTGTCGTTGGTCGGTTTGAAATACGACGGGCAAGCGGTGCAAGGAAGAAGCCTGGTTGAAATGATGACCACCGGCAAGCCGTTGGAACCTCGTCACTTGCTGATGGAGACTCGCGCCGCCCGCTTGCAACCGGGAGGCAAGATTGGCCGCTGGAGTGCCCTGCTGGCGCCGTCACGCCTCAAGTTGCATCGCTACTATCGCGCGAATGAGGACACGACCTTCCTGTTCGACCTGAACAGCGACCCGCATGAGCGGCAGGATTTGGCGCCGGCCAGGGGCACTCAACTCGAGGATCTCACGCGCATGTTGAGCCAGATGCGCCGGCGCGACCGCGACCTCAACAATCGACTGGCCATTAACGGCGACGAACAACTCGATCAGGAACAGACCGAGATGTTGCGCGGCCTCGGATACCTGCAATGAGCCGGCGCGCGGCGTTGCTGATAGTCCTGGGCCTGGCGGTGCTGGTTGGCGCGTGCCACGGACCGCGCTCTGCCGGACCGGAACACAATGTGATTCTGGTGGTCATCGACAGCCTGCGCGCCGACCACGTCGGTTGCTATGGATACGCCAAGCCAACCACGCCCGCGCTCGACGCTTTCGCGGCCAAGCATGTGCGCTTCACCCAGAGCTACGCCACCTCGTCTTGGACCCTGCCTAGCCACGTCTCCATGTTCACTGGGTTGTACGAAGACGTGCACCGCGCCTATTCCCCCAACTGCTCTCTGGACTCCGACAACGTGCTGCTGGCCGAGGTGCTGCGCCAGGCGAAGTACGACACGCACGCCATTGTCTGCGCACCGTTTCTGCGCGCCGCCTACCTGATCGACCGCGGATTCGTGAATTACGATGAGGAGATCGCGCGAACCAAACGGCCCAACGTGCGGCAAATCAAAACGAGCCGCCGCGTCACGGACAAGGCGCTCGACTACCTGAAAAAGCGCGAGAAGAACGGCGGCCCGTTTTTCTTGTTCGTACACTACTGGGATGTGCACTACGACTACAATCCGCCGCCGGAGTACACCAAGTTGTTCGATCCGGACTACCGGGGCACCATCACCGCCGACAACTACAGCCGCCGTGACGACATTGTGCCGGGCATCGACCCGCGCGACCTGCAACACATTGTGGCGCTGTACGACGGCGAGATCCGCTACGTGGACGATCACCTGCGCGAGTTGCTGACTTGGCTGGAACGTTCGCCGCTGGCAAAGAACACGGCGATCATCATCACCTCCGATCACGGCGAGGAGTTCCTCGAGCACCGCTCTACCGGCCACAACTTCACCTGTTACGAGGAACTGACGCGGGTGCCGTTGGTGATCGCCGCGCCCTGGCTGACCCCGCGGTCGCGCACCGTAGACACGTTGGTGGAAAACGTCGATCTGTTCCCCACCATTCTCGCCCTCGCCGGAGTGCGCCAGCCGCCGGGCAAGATTAACGGCTACGACCTGCTGCCGTTGATTACCGCCGGCCAGGCGCCCTCGCGCAACTTCTTCTATTGCGAAACGAGGGCCGGCCGGCGCTACGGCTGGCACGGCACCCAAGGCATGTGGTCGAGCGTGCGCGATGTCAACGGATTGAAGGTTCTCAAATTCCGGGGCCATGGCGAACGTGCCACCGAAATGTACGACCTCGCCGCCGACCCCGGCGAACAAGCCGACCTCTCCGCGTCACCATCTGAGACGGGCAGCCGATTGGACCAAACCCTCGAACAACTCCGCGCCGCGCACAACCACCTGGCGCGCGAACGGAATCTCGATTTTCAGGAACCTACCGCAGAATTGCGCGACGCCGGCGTGAACGACCAGCTCAAAACTCTCGGCTACGTGCAATAGTAACAACGATCAGAGCTGATGAACCTCACGGCGCCGGGGCGGGCTCCGGAGCCGGCGCCGGTGTCGTGTCCGTCGGTGCGGGCGCCGCGGCCGGCATGTCCGGCGCAACCAGCGGCGTGGCCGGCTCGGGACTCGGAGTGGGCGGCGGCGTCACCGGCTCGGGGATGAGCGGCGCGGCCGGCGTCTCGCCCGTTCCCTCCTCGCCTTCACCACCGGAGAAGCGCCAGGCGCCGAGGCTGCGATTGCGCAACGGGCTCTTCTTGGCCCACAATGGCAGTTGCTCGCGCACCCAGGCCTGTGTGGTTTCGGGCAACACTTCCCATTTCTGATACCCCGGCTGGCCAACCAAGTCGCGGCGCAGGTAGCCGTATACGCCTACCAGCATCTTTTGCCGTTTGGGTTTCTTATTTTCGAGCACCAGGACTCTGTCTTTTTTGACCGGCAACCACGCCAGCACATAGTCCTGCGCCAGTTGCGGCTGGTCGTACAACCGGTATTGGATCGGATTGATTGCCGTCTGGAACATCCAGAGCTTGAGTCCCGGGTCGCTTTTCACCGCCAGGATCGGAAGCTGAATGATCAGTTCGGGCCGCTTGCTGAAGACATAGCCGTAGTCGAACTTCTCGTGGCCGACGTTGCGCATGCCGGTCGGAATCGCCAGATGCGCAATGTGCGTGTCGGTCAGGCCGGTGATATCCAGAATGTTGCGGTCCGCGTAATAGCCGAGGGCGCCGATCGGAATCGTGGCGATGGTCGCTTTCTTCGGCAACTGGCGAGCCAGGATTTTTCCGGCATCGACAAACTCGGGCACGATTTTCTGCATGCGCCGGTGCTGAATCATCTGGAACTTGAAGAAGCCGGACCAGATCATCAGCAAAATCATCAAAACCACAGCAAACAACAACGGGTGGCGCTTGGCCGGCGGCTCCTCGGCCGCCGCGGCGGCGCCCGCCTTGGCCGCGTCTTCTTGCCGCTCGCGTTCGCGCTCGACCGCCGTCTGGGCGCGGCGCCGATGCCACAGTTCCCACACCGCCAGCATCATGAAGGGAAAGATAGGCAACAAGAAGCGCTGGAAAGCGAAGTAGTCGCCGCCCACTGCGATGTTGTAGGTCACCAGCACAGCAATGGCCGCCAGCGACTGCCAGAGCCAGCGCGGCCAGCTCTTGAGTTCGTGCCATTGCCGTGCGACCAGATAGAGCAGATAGATCGGCAGGAGGTTGGACGCCGCGGCCAGCCACACATAGCGCAGGCCGGTCATCGCCAATCCGCCGCCACCGCCGACTTTGGCATAGAAGGTGTTAGGCAGCGGATAGCCGAAGTAGACCCATCGGCAGATCCAGTAGCCGCCGAACAGGCCCAGAACGATCGCGGCATAGAGCAAGCCGTTCTTCAGGCGGTTCTTGTCCCACGGCAGGAACCACGACAGGCCGAGCACGACGGCGATCAGCACACCTTCCGGATGCAGCAGTCCCGCCGCCACCGTCAGCAGCGCCGAGAACTTCGGCAGTTCGTTGCGTTCATATTCCCGCTGATGAAAAAACCATGCGGCAACCCAGGCCAGGGCCAAGGTCGGGGTTTCCATGGCCGACCAAGCCCAGATCACCGCCGGGTGACACATGCCGAGAAAGATGAGGAAGAACCACTCCGGCCGGTCCATCTCGCCCGGGCGTTGGCGGCGCATAAAGCTCCACAGCAGCGCCACGGCCAGCGACCAGCCGATCAAACCGACCAACACCATGCCGAACGCGGCCAGGCCTTTGCCGATCGCGATGAACGGCAGGCTGAGCAGAATCTGACCGAAGCTGGTATAGCCTTCGACGGGCGGTCCGTCGGCGTTGAACACCAGACCGTGACCCTT
The DNA here is from genome assembly GCA_964511015.1 of uncultured bacterium. Lineage (GTDB taxonomy): Bacteria > Lernaellota > Lernaellaia > Lernaellales > Lernaellaceae > FEN-1099. The sequence continues at coordinate 6,641 of CAZEDX010000021.1, forward strand.
TAGCAGGTTCTCGGCGAAGCGGAACGTGATGTAGGCGTCGTCCACCGGCCGCGCGGCGCCGTTGAAAGCGCCGACCACCAGCAATAGGGCAAAGATCAGCACGAACACACGCCGCGGTGTCCAATCGATGCGGCGGAGCGGCTTGGGCACCGGTGGGGGGGTGATGTCCGGGCTCGGAGCAGCCGCCGTTTCAGGCACCGGGACATTCGTTTCGGCCATTTTCGCCTCCGTGGATTTCGGTAAAAAGGCCTGCCAGGTACTGCCGTCTTGTATCTTCGCGAATATGAGTGCGTTTCTACGTGGCGGGACCGGGGTTGTCAACTATGGCGGCCTGCCGAGCGCGTACGGTCTGCCCGCAGTTGCTGCCGATTCGGTCCTCTCGCGCATCGCCGACGGACAGCAGCACATCGAATCCCGCCGCCTGGAGCGACGCCACGGCTTCGTCCACCTTTTCCGCCCGCGGTGAACGCAACACCGATTTTAGTCCATGACGTCCCGCCTCGGCCGTTGGATTCAGCGGCGTCAGCTTCACCGCAAACACCCGCGGATCGAAGCGCGCAATGATCATGCGCGGATCGAACGGCACATCCTGCGCCAGCGCAAAGTTGAGCACGGGTTTGCGACCACCCGGGCAATAATGCAACGTGCCGCGAACGGCGACCCAATCGAGATCCTCTAAGGCAATCGGCATCAGGCGACGCCGCACCGCTTCGTCGGTGGAATTGAGCGAGAATTGCAACTGGAAACGACGGGGATAGAACTGATGTTGCAAGTCGGCCAGCCGGTCGAACCAACTCCGGCGACCCAGCGGAGCTATCGTGGCCACGCAACACCAGAGCTCGGGCGTCGGCACCACGGCCGGCAGGCGCGCAATCACCTCCAGCACGGCGTCGTTCAACGACGGCTCGCCCATGCGAGCGAAGTGGACCTTCAGCTTGCGACAGGTGGACGCTAGTCCAGGGTGGCGGGCCAGAACGAACCGGATCTGGTCGAGCATTTCCTCGGCCGTGCAGTCGCCGCGATAATCGCCGCCGGCGTCGCAAAACAGGCAGCCGACCGGACATCCGAACTGCGTCGAAATGTTCACCATCCACTTCTCTCCGCGTTCGTGGCGCGGGTCGAGGCCATCAACAAATTCCACCAGCGGACCGCCGGCTCCGCGCATGCGTGCCACGTACACCGTTGCCAGTTCTGAAATACCGCAGGTGCCCTCGATTTCCATGATTCTCCTTTACCTTTCCCTGCTGGTAAGCGAACGCCCTTACTGCCCGCGCAAGTAAGCGAACGCGGCACGCGCGGCGCGCTGTCCGTCACCCAGCGCCGTCGCGACAAAGCGGTCGCGCCCGCGAATCAGGTCGCCGGCGAGATAGAGCCCGGCGAGATCGGTCTGGACCGTGGCGGGCGGCGGGGCGGCGGGAAACAACTGACGCCGAAGTTCCGCGCGCGGCTCACGGCCGACACAAACCATGAGTTGGTCGGGCGCGGTTGATTCGCGACCACCGCCGGGAATATCCCACGTCAGCATCAGAGGTTCGGGCTGCACCTCCGCCAACATCCAGCCGAAATGCAGCGGAATGCCGGCTGCGGCGACTTCGGCGGCCAGTCCCGGACGCAGGTGCGGCACCAGATTGCGCGCGAAGATCCTCGCCCGGCCGCCGCGCTGCAGAATCGACAAAGCGGTATCCGCGGCCACTTCGCCGGCGCCAACCACCGCCACCTCTAGCCCAACGAGCCGCGGCGGCAAGGTGCGAACGTCGTGGTGCAAACGGCCGAGGGATTCGAGTGTCGCCAGTCCCGGCACGGGCAGCGACCGTGCGCGCGTGCCGGTTGCCAACACAAGCGCCCGGCTGTGAATCTTCCGGCCACCGTCCGTTTGGCTCTGGAAAGCGTCGTCGCTTTCCACGCAATGGACAACACGGTCGGTCAACAGCGTGATCTCCAAATGCCGCAGATGGGCAGCCAACAAGTCCGCGAATTCGGTCCCGGTAATTCCGGCCGGAAAACCAGGCAGGTTATCAAGTCGCCATGCCGCCCGCACCAATCCGCCGACTGCTTCATCGCCGATCAGAACAACGGACAGGCCGTCACCGGCGGCCTGAATGGCGGCGGCCGCGCCGGCGGGTCCCGCGCCGACCACAAGCAGATCAACGGTCATTGCGCGCCCCCTTGAGCGAACAAGGCCAGGATCTCGTTGGTGCCCGCGACATAGGCGTGACCGGCGGCCAAGGTGGACAACGCCGCAAGGTGTTGCGCCTCATTGGGCGCCACACAGGCATCGGCCACGACAATCGGCACCTGATTCAATGCCGCGGCACCAAAGGCCGTCGCCGCCACACAGAGTTGGGTCTGAACGCCGGCCAATACGACCGCGTCGCAATGCCGGAACCACGTCGCCACCCCGGGGTTGGACCAGGCGGAGTGCTGGTCTTTCTCAAATATCCGGGCCGCGGGGAAACGAAATATCCATTCCGACATCAGTTCGCTCAGCGGATCGGCGGAGCGGAGCAGGCGTGGAAAAAAATGCTCGAAGGTGCTGGAGACGGAGGCGGAGTAGTGTACATGGCGAGTAAAAGCAACCGGCCGTCCGGCGGCGAGGAAGGTTCGAATGAGTTGCTGGCAACACACCGCGCTGGCCGGCCAAGCCGGCAAAAACGCTGGAGAAAGCGGATCGCAAAACAGGCGCTGGAGGTCCAGCACCAACAATCCGAGGCGCAAACGCGGATCCAGCGACGCCCGTCCGCGCATGCCGGTCAGGGTACGCAACCAAGAGGCACAGCGAGCGGGTAACTCATCGGGAACGACGTAGGCGGAACGCAGCAGTGTCATCGGCGTAACGCGCTCCTTTCGGCCGAGGCCGGAATAGTAACTGAGCGCAGCCGGGATGGTTCTCAGTGGAACCTGACATAGCTGCGGCGGCTTTCATAGCAGAAACCGACCAGCTTGTCCATGGATGATGGAGCGAACCGCCTTAGGGGCGCGCGGCCTCGGCGGCAAAGATCTTATCGAGATTGCACTGTGGTGGACCCCAGTGCCGGGCCAGTTCGCCGACAATGGCGCGGGCCAACAGGCGATGGCCGTGCGGGTTGGGATGCACCAGGTCGGCGAACGGGTTGCGCCCGGCCTCGAACTCGGGGCGGAACAGTGCGACCTCGTCCACCTCTCCGGCGTTGGCGGCGTAGTCAAGGTAGCAGGTCATTGGCACAACGCGGTCATGCTGTATGCCGGCGCTGACAATCGGAACAACGAATCCGCCCCCCGCCTCCGCCCGGCGCCGGAGCGCATCGCGGTTGGCGAAGAAATCGGTGACGCTCACCCGGTTGCGCACAACCGGTTGGCCGCTGCCGCCCAGCTTGATGCGGCGGCTGACGTAGCTCAGGTTCACGTTGCGCAACATGCGGTACAGCGTGCTATGCTGATAGAACCAACGATGAAGTTGTAGGCTCCAACGGGGCATGACTGCCCAGTCTTTGTCTTGCCGGATCGGCGCAACCGTCATGTCGTTAGCGCCGAAGTAGAAAATCAACACGTCCGGCTGCACCAGATCCCAGGTGGTCTCCATCAACAACCGCCCCTGGTAACTGCTGTACCCGTGCCGGCCGAAGTTGAGCACCTCGATCTTCCGGTCGGGCCAACATTGCGGCAACACGCGCTGCAGCACCTGCGGATACGGCTGGTCCGGACGCACTTCGGCGCCGATGGTCGAACTGTCGCCGAGCGCGACGATGCGCGTCACTCCCGCCGACTTCGGTCCTACTGGTCCGGCCAGATTGTAGTTGGTCGGGGACAGCGGATATACATGTGCGCCCAGCGTGATGTATTCGTCCCACTTGTAGTCGCCGTGGCCGATGGGGTTGTAGAGCCACCGGTCGGAATAGGTCACGTCACCGGTGTTGATGGACAGGCCCGACCAACGCAACGCCAGTTCGGCTCCGCCGAATGCGAGCAGCACAACAACCAAAGCGAAGACGAGGCGTTTGATGATCTTGCGCGCTCGTACTTCGCTCATCGGGGCCCCTCGACACGTCGCCCGCGCGACGCGGCTACAAATAGCGGTCGATCAACAACTGCGCGATCTGCACCGCGTTGGTCGCTGCACCCTTGCGCAGGTTGTCCGCCACGACCCACAGGTTCAAGCCGTGCTCGACTGTTTCGTCGCGCCGGATGCGACCGACGAATACCTCGTCGCGACCGGCCGCCATGATGTTGAGCGGGTACAGTTTGCGTGACGGGTCGTCCACCACTTCGACCCCCGGAAACGCGGCAAGCAGTTCGCGCGCGCGGTCGGGCGAAAGGTCGCGTTCGAATTCGACATTCACCGCCTCGGCGTGGCAGGCAAAGGTCGGCACACGGCAGGTCACCGCAGGCGACACCTTAATCGCCGGGTCGAGGATCTTGTGCGTTTCCCACACCATCTTCATTTCTTCCTTGGTGTAGGCGTTGTCCAAAAAGACGTCGATCTGCGGCAGGCAGTTGAACGCGATCTGGTGCGGAAAGACCTCGATGTTGACCGATTGCTGGTTGAACAGCGCAATCGACTGGTTGGCCAATTCGTCCATCGCCCGCCGCCCGGCGCCCGAGGTGGACTGATAGGTTGCCACAACCACGCGCTTGATGCGCGCTTCGTCGTGCAACGGCTTGAGGGCGACCACCATTTGGATGGTCGAGCAGTTGGGATTGGCGATGATCCGGCGCGCTGGGTAGTCGGCCACGGCATCCGGATTGACTTCGGGCACCACCAGCGGCACGTCGTCGTCGTAGCGGAAGGCCGAGGTGTTGTCGATCACCACGGCTCCGGCGTTCGCCGCCAACGGCGCGAACTGCCGGCTGACCGACGCGCCGGCCGAGAACAACGCAATGTCGACGCCGCGAAAGCTGTCATCCTTCAGCTCCTGCACGCGAGCGGTCAGGTCGCCGCATTCGACCATTTCGCCGGCGCTGCGCGCGCTGGCCAACGGCCGCAATTCCGCCACCGGGAACTCACGTTGGGCGAGCACCTCGAGCATTTGTTGTCCGACGGCGCCGGTCGCGCCGACGACGGCCACGTTGTAACTGGATTTCTTGCCCATGTTTTACCTCCGGCGGATGGATGGAAAGTACGTCAGACCGGATTGACCTCCGCCGGCGAGTTTTTGTTCCGGCCCCGGGTCCACAACCAGCGAATCGGTGCCGAAAGCGCGTAGCCCACGGCGAGCAGGAAGAGAGTCTTGACCGGTTCCTCGAACACCACAATCAGCGCGATGATCACCACGATCAACGTGCCGAATGGATGCCGCTTGAGCAGGTCGACTTCTTTAAAACTCGGGTAGTGGAAGCGGCTGATCATCATCAGCGCCACCACCAGCGTCAGGAAGAGGAACGGCCAGAACACCAAGGCGGTGCATTGATCGCTGAGCCAGCCTAGGTCGAACATGAGCAGCACGGTGAACACCATTACCGCGGACGCCGGCGGCGAGGCCAGACCCTGGAACACGCCCTTGGGCAGATTCTCAGTGGTGATGTTGAAACGCGCCAGGCGCAACGCCGCACAAATGACGTACAACAGCGCCACGGCCCAGCCCAGGCCCGGTCGGGAGCCCCAACGGAGCGCAAAGTTGTATATCAACGCTGCCGGCGCCACCCCGAAGCTGATGAGATCGGCCAGCGAGTCGTACTGCATGCCGAAGGAACTGGTTGTCTTGGTCAAGCGCGCCACGCGACCGTCCAAGCCGTCGAAGATCGCCGCAACGACAATCGCCCAGGCGGCACGAATGAAGTAGTCGATGCCGGGCTTCGGGTTGATGAAAGCGCCGAACGACATGGAAATACTGTAGAAGCCGGCCATCAGACTCATCGAGGTCAGCAAATTGGGCAGCAGGAAGAAGCCTTTGCGAGGCCCTTCCCGCAGTTGCTCTTCACCTTCCTCGGGTTGTTCTGCCGACCGTCCGGTTTCGTCCAAACGCTTGCGCCGGCGCAGCCGGTTGTGCAACCTACCTTTGGGCCGCGGCGTTTTCTCCGTCATGAGGCATCCTCCCGATGACCGTCGATCCGCCAAACACGCGATCCCCCCGGAGCACGTCGATCGTCGAACCGAACGGCAGATACAAATCCACCCGCGAACCGAAACGAATCAGACCGTAGCGTTGGCCGCGGATCAGTTCATCGCCCGGCCGCGGATAGGTGACAATGCGGCGCGCCAGCATGCCGGCGATCTGTACCATCACCACGCGCTGGCGGTCGGGCGTCTCCAGCACGACGGCGCATTGCTCGTTGTGCTCCGACGCCTTGGCGTCAGAGGCCACGTAATAGCGCCCGGGCCGATAGCGCACTTCGCGCACGCGACCGCTGACCGGCACGCGATTCACATGCACATTGAACGGGCTCATGAAAATGCAGACGCGACGGCAACGGCCCAGGCCGAAGCGCTGATCTTCAAGTTCCTCGACCGCCACCACCTCTCCGTCGGCCGGAGAAGCGATCAGTCCTTCGCCGGTGGGGATGACGCGTTCGGGATTACGGAAGAACGCCACCACAAACACCGTCAGTAGCAGCCAGACGGCCAACAGCCAGCAAGGGGCGGAAAGCAGCCACAGAAGCGCTAGCAGAACCAGAGCGGCAATGATGAACGGCTGCCCTTCGCGCAAAACAATCGTATTGCGGTTGCGCATGTATCTTCGCTACTCCGTGCGCGGGCGAACGGTGGTTCACCCGAACGGGCCGGTGCGCCTCGCTGGGCGCCCTACTGTTTCTTCAATTCGGCCGCCAACCGGGTGATGCGGTCGCGGCTGGCCAGCTTGCGCTTGCTCAGCTCCTTGCGCTCCATCTCCTCGGCGGGGGTCCGCACGTGGCGTTTATCGAGCGCAGTCACCTTTTTGTCAAGTTCCGCATGCTCCTCGAGCAGCCGGCGCAGCTCGGGATGTTGCGCGGCCAAGCGCTGAAGGTCCGGATCGTCACGCAACGGCATCATGACTCCTTTACGGCGAATTTCGGATTCAGCTCCGCATCAGAGGCTCGCACATAGTGTGCCACCAGCCCCCGCTGACCCTCGCGATACAGGCGTTCACCCAGCAAACCAACGCCCACGGCTCGAGGATAGCACAGCGCGCCGGGCACCAACAACGCATCGGGCTTGGCCGCCAGAATTTCCGCGCCAAACAACTCGGCGCCGTCGCCGGCGAACAAGCACGGTCCGGCGATGCCGGCGGCGTAGTCGCGCGCGTGCGTCGATACGTCCGCGGTCAACCGCGTCACGCCACCTCGTCCGTCGGGTTGGAATTGCGCGGCAAAGACCTGGCTCTTGCGCGCGTCGATCATGGCGCAGACGGGCGCGGTCGCAAAGGCGAAGCCCAACGCGAGCGCTTCCAAGGCGTTGACGCCGATGAGCGGCTTGTCCGCCGCGAAGGCCAGGCCTTTGGCGGTGGAGATGCCGATGCGCAACCCGGTGAAGCTGCCCGGCCCGGCGGCGCCGGCGATCAAGGCCAGATCGTTGATGTGCCACCCGGCATCCGCCAGCAAGCGGTCGATCGATGGCAACAAACGCTCGGAATGGGTGGCGGTGACATCGAGCACGTAAGCGCTGACCAAAGCGCCGTCTTGCAGCAAGGCGACCGACCCGGCCCGTGTGCAGGTGTCGAGGGCGAGAACCTTCATCCGAAGAAGCGGTCCTTCAGGTCAAACCAGACCCGGGACAGATCGTTGTAGAAGACCAGCAGAATCAGGGCGCCGATCAACGTCAGGCCCACCCGCTGCGCAATGCCGACCGCGCGTTCGCTCAGCGGCCGGCGGCGGACGCCCTCGATCGTCAGCAGAAACAGGAACCCGCCATCGAGCACAGGGATCGGGAAGAGATTGATGAACGCCAGGTTCAGGCTGATCACGGCCATGAAGAAGACGAAGGGGATCCACCCCATGCGCGCCGATTCGCCGGCGAGCTGGGCGATCAGAATCGGGCCGCCCAGACTGGTGGCCGGCGCTTTACCGATGATCAGATAGAAGAAGCCTTTGATCGTCACCGCGGTCCAATGCCAGCTTTCGCTGAGGCCGCGCACGATGATTTTCAAGGGATTGTAGTAGCGTTCGACCTTGGTATCGACCGCCGAAAACAACAACTGCGGCGAGAGACCAAGGCGGCCGAAGCTGGTGACCTTGCCAAGCAGGTCACGGTCGGTCTTCTTTTCCGGCGTCGCGTTCAGCCTCACCGTTTGCCAGTTGCGACGGACATCGATGACCAACGACTTGCCGGCGTTTTCGCGCACCGTTTTGGCGAAATCCTCCCACGAAGTGACCGGCGCACCATTCAGGGCGAGCAATCGGTCGCCGATCTGCAACCCGGCTTTCTGCGCCGGCGAACCATCGATCACACTCTGCACGTAGAATTCGCCCGCCTCCACGCCGAGGGTGGCGGCCGACCATGGTTTGGCGTCGGCCGCGGCCGGAACATGCGCCGTGAATGATGTCAGGGGCTCGGCGGCGGTGATGTTGTCTTCGCCCCGCGCCACCGTGATGGTCAGCGGACCGCTGTTCTGTGCCGCCAACACCCGGTCGAGATCGGCCAGGAAATGAATCGGCTGGCTGTTGACGGTAAGAATCAGATCGCCGGTTCGCAGGCCAGCCAGATGGGCGGGCGAGTCGGCGCTGGTGACACCGATCCAGGCTTTCGGACCGGTCTGGGACACACCGATCGAACCACGTTCGGAATCGAAGCCGAAAATGTTCATCGCGGTGATTCGATCGGGGGTCACCGTAACGGTCAGCAGTTTGCCAGCGCGATCGACGGTCAAGCGGAGTTGTCGGCCGGGGTTTTCCGTGATCCGTTTCGAGAGCTGTTCCCAAAACTCCACATGGTCGCCGTTAACGGCAACAATACGGTCGCCGGCGCGCAGGCCGGCCTTGGCCGCCGGGCTGTCCGGCTCGACATCACCGATTAGCGTGGTCGGATTGGGCTGGCCAACCAGATAGACCAGACAGAACAGCATGACGGCCAATAGCACATTCATCATCGGTCCGGCGGCGACGGTGATCGCGCGCTTGTAGACCGGCGCAGTGTTGAAGGCGACGGCGCGCAATTCGTCGGGCACCGGCTGGCCAGGTTCATCACCGACAAATTTGACGTAACCGCCAAACGGTATCCAGTTGATGCGGTATTCGATGCCGTTTCGCATTCTCTTGAACAAGGCGCGGCCGAATCCAAGAGCGAAGCGCTCTATGCCCAGACCGAGCATCCGCCCGGCGGTGAAATGCCCGAGTTCGTGCACAAACACCACGATCGACAACAGCACGACGAACCCGAAAACACTGCTCAGGAATGAAATCAAATTCAGTTCTCCTGCCCGATGCTCGCTGCCAACCCGGTCGCCGCTTGGCGCGCCCTGGCGTCGGCCTCCAGTACGGCGGACAAATCCCGGGCCGGTCCGCCTGGCACCATCATAAGCACGTCCGCAATGATTTGCGAGATGTCATAGAACCCGATCCGCCCGTCCAAAAAGGCGCGGACGGCGACCTCGTTGGCGGCGTTGAGAATGGCCGGCGACAGTTCGCTTGCCGCCAGCGCCCGATAAGCCAGATCCAGACATGGGAATTTGACCCGGTCGACCTCGTGGAAGTTCAGCCGGCCGATGCGGGCCAGATCGAGGCGCGGCACGACGTCGGGCAAGCGTTCGGGATAGGTCAATGCGTAAGCGATGGGAGCTTTCATGTCGGGCACGCCCAACTGCGCGACCACCTGCCCGTCCTGAAATTCCACCATGCTATGCACGATGGATTCGGTATGGATGACCACGTCGATCCGCTCCGGCGGCACACCAAACAACCAATGCGCTTCGATGACCTCGAGCCCTTTGTTCATCAGGGTGGCGGAATCGATGGTGATTTTCGGCCCCATGTTCCAGGTCGGGTGATTGAGCGCCTGGTCCTTGGTCACTTGCGCGATTCGGTCGCGGTCCCAGGTGCGGAAAGGGCCGCCACTGGCGGTCAACACGATGCGCCGCACGTCCTCGCGGCGGTGTCCTTCTAGCGACTGCATGACCGCCGCGTGCTCGGAGTCGACCGGCAACAACTGTACCCCGCGTTTTTCCACCTCGCGCAACACCAGCGCTCCGGCCATCACCAGGGTTTCCTTGTTGGCCAGAGCAATGTTTTTGCCGGCTTCGATGGCCCGCCACGTCGGCAACAGGCCGGCGCTGCCGACGATCGCCGATACGACGATTTCGGCCGCCGGATGCTGCGCCACCGCGCATGCGCCGTCTTCGCCGTGGCCGACGGTTGGGGCTTCAGCACCCAATAACGCGCGCAACCGCGCCGCGCCCTCGGCCGTACGCACGCTGACCGTGGTCGGCCGGAAGCGCCGCACCTGGTCCGCCATCAGTTCGATATTGTCACCCGCCGCCAGCGCGACGACGCGCAAACGGTCCGGATGTTTCGCCGCCACCTCAAGCGTGGAAACGCCGATGCTGCCCGTCGAGCCGAGAATGGCGACGTGTTTGGTCATTGTGGTCCGATCGCCAGCCAATGCAGAACGCCGGCGTGTTGGCTATAGGCCACGTAGTAGTAGAAGATCGGCGCGCAAGCGATCACGCTGTCGATGCGATCGAGCACCCCGCCGTGTCCGGGCAATAGCGTGCCGGAATCCTTGACGCCCGCGCCACGCTTGATGGCCGATTCGAGCAGATCGCCGACCGGGCCGGCGATGCCAAGCACAACGCCCAGGGTCAGACCTTGGCCGGCGGTAAACGACGGCGAGGCCCAGCCGATCAGCAGGCCCAGCAACAGCGTGGCCACGAAACCGCCGATCGCGCCTTCCCAAGTCTTGTTCGGGCTGATCACCGGCGCGAACTTGCGTTTGCCCTTCAGCTTGCCGGTGAAATAGGCGCCGGAATCGTTCACCCAGACCAGCGCGAAGAGCATCATCAGCAACTTGCTGCCGTGCACCAGCGGCTCGTAGCCTTTAAGCGCAATCAGGTAGCCGATCAATAGGCCCGGGTACAGCGCCACGAACATCAGCTTGGCCGTGCGGAGCAGAGTCCGATTCAACTCGCCGGAGAACAGCGAGGTGGCCACGAAGGCCAGGAAGAAGATGCCCAGCAAAGCCATGACAATGCTGGTGTCGTCTCCGGTGGCCGAAGCCACGCAGGCAAGCATCGACAAGGCAGTGGCCAACTTGCGCCATGAGGTTTCGTCTTCGCCGAAGGCCAGCTTGGCACTTTCCCAACCGCCGAGTCCGGCGCCAAGCAGCAATACGATGGCGAAAATCAACCAGATCGGGCCCCACCCGACCAGCCATACGAAAACCGGCAACAGAATCAACGCAGCTAGAATCTTCTTCTTGTCCATGTGTTCCCTCTCCCTGCCGAACGCGAAGCCCAGCGAGTCCTCAGGTTACGACTCCTCGCCCAACTGTTCGCTGGTGTGACCGAAGCGCCTTTCCCGGCGGGCATAGTCGACCAGGGCCCGGCGCAGTTCGGCCGGACCGAAATCGGGCCACAACACATCCGTCACGTATAACTCGGTGTAGGCGATCTGCCACAATAGGAAGTTCGATACCCGCATTTCACCGCTGGTGCGAATGAGCAAGTCCGGATCGGGCAAGCCGGCGGTGAACAAATGCCTGGCCAATACGGCTTCGTCGATCTGGGCCGGATCCAATGACCCGGCTGCGGCCGCCTGGGCCAGGTGACGAGCCGCCTCGACCAATTCATCGCGCCCGGAGTACGACAAAGCCACCGTCAGCGTCAGCGCCCGGTTACGGCTGGTGCGTTCGATGGCATCGGCGATTTGCGCCCGGATTTCCGGCTTGACCCGGTCCAGCCGCCCGATGACGCCTAGCCGCACGTTGTTTTTTTCGAATTCCGGCAGCTCCTTTTTCATGAAGCGGACCAGCAAATCGAACAGCCCTTCGACTTCCGCAGTCGGCCGTCCCCAGTTCTCAGTGGAAAAAGCATACAGGGTCAAATACGGGATGCCGAGCTTCCTGCACGCGCGCACCAGTTCGCGAACGGAGTCAATGCCTTTCGTATGCCCCTGCACGCGGGACAGACCCCGCTGTTTCGCCCAGCGCCCGTTGCCGTCCATGATGACGGCCAGATGCTGCGGCAGGCGTTGAGGATCGAGATCGGCAAAGTGGTCTTCGGCGCTTGGCGAAGGCACTAGATCTCCATTATCTCTTTCTCTTTCTTCGCGACGAGTTCGTCCACCTTTTTGATGTACTCATCGTGAAGCTTTTGGACGCGTTCGGTGCCCTTATGCATGTCGTCTTCGGTGATCTCGCCGTCTTTCTGCAGATCTTTGAGCATTTCGTTGGCGTCACGGCGCTCTTTGCGGATGACGATCTTGTGGTCTTCGCCCATCTTTTTGATGGTCTTGACCAGTTCCTTGCGCCGGTCTTCCGACAAGGGCGGAATCGGAATGCGCACCACGCGGCCGTCGGTCTGCGGATTGAGGCCCAAATCGGCGGCTTGAATCGCCTTGGCGATGTCGGCGCACTTAGGCTGTTCCCACGGTGAAATGACGATCAATCGGCTTTCCGGCACACTAACCGTCGCCATTTGGTTGATCGGCGTGGGTGTGCCGTAGTAGTCAACCCGAATTCCTTCAAGAATCAATGGGTTGGCGCGACCTGTACGCACCTTGGCGAGGTCGTGCACTAGGTTGGTGATGGTCTTGTCCATGCCGCCTTTGCAACTGTCGTATACCTCGTTTACCACGGTTCACTCCTTGACTAGCGTGCCGACGGGTTGCCCCTTTACGGCGCGAAGAATGTTGCCCTTTTTCATCAGGTTGAACACGATGATCGGAATCGAATTGTCGCGGCACAGCGAAATGGCCGCGATGTCCATCACACGTAAATTTTGCGCCATCACGGTTTGAAACGTAATGTTGCGGAACAGCTTGGCCTTTGGGTTGAGCACGGGGTCGGAATCGTACACGCCGTCGACTTTGGTCGCCTTCATCACCACTTCCGCACCGATCTCCGCAGCCCGCAATGCGGCGGCGGTGTCGGTGGTGAAAAACGGGTTGCCGGTGCCGGCGCCGAAGATCACGACGCGGCCGCATTCCAAATGGTGAATGGCCCGCTGGCGGATGTACGGCTCGGCCACCGCTTCCATCGGTAGCGCGCTCATGACACGCGTGGTACAGTTCGCCTGTTCCAGTGCGTGCTGTAACGCCAGGGAATTGATCACCGTAGCCAGCATGCCCATGTAGTCGGCGCTGGCGCGGTCCATGCCCTTGCTGGCGCCCTTCATGCCGCGGAAGATGTTGCCGCCGCCGATGACAATGCCCAACTGCACGCCGGTTCGCGCCGTCGCCGCAACTTCCGCCGCCACCTGCGCCAATACCGCGTCGTCGATGCCGTAACCGTTGGCGCCGATCAACGCTTCGCCGGACAGCTTGAGCAGGACACGGTTGAACTTGTTCCGAGCTTTGGCCATAAGTCGCTCCCTTGCCTGAGTCGGCGTTGCGCATCGTAACGAACCGCACCGGCAACGGCAAGGGGAAAGGCAGAGGGTGACCAAAAGGGAAAAAGCAGTGAATGGACAACTGACGATCGGCCGATGGCGGGTGAGGGTCGGCCTATCGAATCAGCTTCTTAACGCGCTCGAGGGCCCGGGGATCGCTCTCCAGTTGCGGCAATACGCTGCGCAACAGCGAATCCGTGCGATCGGTGGTGCTGGTTTCCGCCGCCAGTTCGCGCAAATAGCCAATGACCTGCGGCACCTGCGGATCGGCGGGAAAACGCTCGACAAACCGAGTGTAGGTTTCGATAGCCTTTTGCGGTTCACGAGTCATGAAACGCTGACTCGAGGCGAGGACCAGCATGGCCTGTTTCGCCTGCGGCGAATCGGGATCGCTGGCAATGATCTCTTCCAATCCCTTCAGGCCAGTAGCGACGTCGCCCGATCGCAGCAGTTGCCGCGAAGTATTGAGCATTTTGCGCGCCTGCGCATGCGGATCCTCACCGGTCGATCGGGGCAGGACACTGGCCTCTGGACCAACGATCGGGGCGATCTCTTCCTTGGGCCCAAAAACGCGGTAAATGGCACATCCCGCCCAGATCACCAGAGCAAGCACCACTGTCCACACGATTATCCGTCGCAGCCAGGTTGCCGCGGCCGCCGCTTTGGTAGTCTTTTCGTCCATGTCTTCAAGGTACGAGTCCGAAAGAAAAACGTCAAGCATGGCGCCGGATCAAGCCCATTCATGTTTTTTGGACGGGGAATCTGGGCGGTCTTCAGCCGCGTTCTGCTTGACACCGTGACAAGCCGGTCGCTACACTGCCCGCGAATCGGTGCGAACGTCTTGTCTTTGCGCTGGTTTTTAATCGACCGAACGCCGCGGGTTCGGCGATCTTGGAGGGCGTGATGCGCGTGGCGAAGCTGGTCATTCTGGTCTTGTTGGCCGCGTTGGCAGCGGTGCTATGTGCCGCATGTGAACCGGCCGAAGAAAAGGAACCCAGCGCCGAAGAGTGGATTGACAAAGGCAAAAAGCTGCTCGGCGAAGGCGACGGCACCGGCGCGTACGTCGCGTTCCAAAACGCGCTCGATCAAGACAGCGGCAGTCTGCAGGCCCACTACGGAGTGGTACTGGCCGACGTGCTGCAATTCTCCGCCACCATGGACCTGGTATCCACGTTACTGACCGAAGCGCCGGCCGATGTCAGTAGCGAAGACACAACTCGCCTGTGCCAACAGCTCGATGAGTGCGGCGTGCTCGACAATGTATCCACTACATTCAACGAATGCATCGCCTCGGTAACCTTCGGCTTGGACGAAGACACCATCGCCTGCGTGATCGACGCGCCCGATTGCAACATCATGTTCGAACGGTGCGGCGTCACCCTGCCCGCTTCCACCGAACTGTGTTCGGACGCTTGCGCTCGTTTGAAAGAATGCGACCTGCTTGTCAGCGGTGGCTGGACGCAAACCGAATGCGCCAGCCATTGTCCGCAGCTCTATTTGGCCGGTGAGCTCGAATGTTTTTTGGCGGCGGACGACTGCACGACCGGCATCGATTCCTGCTTTGCCGATGTCGGCACCAGCGTGCAGGAATTTCTGGCGGATTTCTGGGAAGACATCGACGTCGAAATGAATGATGCGCTAGCCAAGGTACAGTCCGAACCCGAAAACTTTTCCTTTGAAATCGACAAGTACAATGTGTCGTTGTTGAGCCTGCCGTGGCAGCCATCGCTGTCCGGCCGCCACGACTACACCGATACGTTCCTGTTCCGCTCGATTTACTCGGGCATGGACACGCTGTTCTCGACTTTGCTCGGCGTCAACTTGGACTTCAATCCGCTGGCCTTGGCGATGTTCATGACAATGCCCGATCTGACCATCGACCTGGACGACCTGAGCGCCGGCGATGTGGAACAAATCGTTGCTTTGCTGGAATGGGTCGACGACCTGATCGACGTTATCCTCAACGACCCGGTTCACGCGTCGTTCCTGACCTTGCTGGAACCCGACGGCGAAGCGACCTTGCAGCAAGTCGGCCAGCAGATCGGCACGATGTTCGGCGCACTCGCCGACATGATCGAACAGGTCGAGGCTGAAGGCGACGATCCGGACGATCCGATTCACTTCCTCGACCAAAACTCGGATGGTGAGTGGAATGTTCCCGAACCGCTGATCATTCCGGGTGTCGCGCAACTCGAATACGACCTGGCCTGGGCCGTGCACGATGTGCTGCTTGCACTCAAGATCGACTTCGTCGATGGCTACCCGTTCCAATACGAAAGCCTCGAGCCATTGCTCGCCTACTTCGATCTGGCCTGGATCAACTCGATCATCGAAGTGCTCGATTTGCTCGGCATCGATGGCATCGATCTGGGTCAGACGTTCCGCGAACCACAACCCGAAGGCCTACGGCCGCTGTTGGCTGATCTCCAGGTGTTGATCGAACAACTCATCGAGTTGTTGTCGCCCACTTCCTGATCGATCGGGTCACATGATGCGACGAACCGTTTCTGCTGTGCTGCTTGTGCTTCTCGTCGTGGGCTGCGCCACCTACGACATGGAAATCCCCGGCGTGGCGCGGGAGCCCTATGAGCCGCAGGAGATTCCGTCGCACCTCGATCGCGTCATCTCACAACCGCCGGCCGGCGGCGGCTTGGTGGCGGGTGTGCGCGAAGTCGACATCACGCCTTACGATCGCAAGGCTTGGATCGCCGGCTTCGGCCCCGGCCGCAAGAGCCGGGGCGTGATCAGCCCGGTCACCGCGCGCGTGGTCTATCTCCACGACGGCCGCGAACCGGTGGTGATGGTTGCGCTCGATGCTGTTGGTCTGATGTGGCCCGACGTTAAACGTTTGCGCGAGCTGATCAGCACCAAAGCGCCGGACCGCGTGTTGGTTTTCTCCACCCACAATCACGAAGGCCCGGACACAATGGGCTATTGGGGCCCCGGCTTGTTGATCCCGGTCGATCGGGGAGTCGACGAAGACTGGCTGGCCAAGACCTTCCAGCGCATCGCGCTGGCGGTGAACGAAGCGATCGACAGCGCCGAGCCGGTGCGGATAGCCTTCGGCTACCGCGAGGTCGAACCCGGTTGGTCCACCAACCTGTGGTTCCCGGAGAACGAAGGTCCGAACGATCGCTGGATGGGAGTGATCCGGTTAGAGAAGCAGAACGGCGACGCGTTGGCTACCATCATCAATTGGGCCTGCCATGCCGAAACGCTGTTTGACCAACCGCGCATCAGCGCCGATTTCCCCGGCTACTTCTATGACGCCTGTCGCGCACAGGGCGGCGGCATGGGGGTCTTCCTGCAGGGAGCGTCGGGGGGCATGATCACCGGCATCCCGAATCGCTACGAGCAACGCCCGAAGTACCGGAAGACCGCGTTGCGCATCGCCTGGGCCAAACGCCTGGGCGAAACCCTGGCGCGAACCGCCAACGAAACGGTAGCGAACGAGCCGCGACTGAACCAGGCGCCCATCAAGCTGCGTTCGGCCGCGATTTCGGTGCCGATGCACAACTTCCTCTTTCGTGTTGCGGCCGATAACGGTATCCTGCGCGTGCAGGACCGTGGCATAGAGAAAGACCGCTTCCGTTCGCTGGTGGCGACGTTGGATCTTGGCCCGGCGACTTTCGCCATGGTGCCGGGTGAACCGTTCCCGAGCGTGGGTGGCCTACTGAAACAGGCGATGCCGTGGGCCAAACCGCCGTTCGTGGTGGGGCTGGCCAACGATGAACTGGCGTACATGATGACGCCCGAAGAGTGGCAGGATTCGCACTATGGATACGAACGTTCGATGAGTTGCGGCCCGCAGACCGGCCAGTTGGTTGTCGATGCCTTGCGGGCATTGCTGCGAGAAGGACGCTGATTTGACGCTCCGCCCCCCACTGACGATCATCGTCGCGCTGACCTTGATCAGCGTCCTGGTGGTCGTGTGGCCGGCATTCTCTCAAGATCAGAAACCCGAAGGGGGCGAAACTACGTCTCCCGCTCCTACCCCCCCGCCGGAGCCGACTCCGGACGCAACCGCCGCTCCGCCCGCGGCAGAGGTGCCGCCAGCCGCGCCGCGACGGTATTTCGCCTATGCCATGGAGATTGAAAGGCAAATCGAAGCCGAGTCCGACCTGCTGATGTGGGGCCGGCTACCAATGCCGACCCACATCAATACGCTGGGCGCGCGCATGGGTTACCAGCACCGGCGGATCGACTCGATCTATTTGTCCAACGGCGAACAAAGCGACGTGCTTGCCGATTTCACGGTGGCCGATCCGTTCGGCTCCGAAGGCCGATTCCTGTCGGTCGAATCCAGCCTCACCGGCCGGCTCCACCGCCTGAACCTGGAAGCAAGCTATGGTATCACCGACACGCTGACGCTGTATAGCCGCCTGCCCCTGCAACGCGAAGAACTCAAGCTTGATTTCGATCTGGTCGCGGGTACCAGTGCCACCGTGGGCATCCGCAGCACGCATGACTGGTTCCGAATGTTGGAACATCTTGGCCGACCGGCGCCGACCCACCGCTACCAATCCAAAGCATGGGAACTGGGCGACGTGGAAGCGGGGCTGGTTTGGAATTACGTTCGTTCGTCGGCGGCAGATCTGACCTTGGCCGTGCGCGGTGTTTTTCCCACTGGTCGTTTGGCCGATCCGAACGAGGCCTTGATCTACGGCCTGGGCCCCCAGATCGATGTCGGCTCCGGCAGCTATGCGGCCGGTCTCTCCCACCGGGTGGACTACTGGCTGCCGCTACACGAACGGTGGGTCGCGTTGGTGCTCGAGATGAACTACGACTACTTCTTCCGGGGCAAACGGCGCGTGCCGCAGTTTCTGGAACCCGACCCGACCTTCTACGCCCGGCTGGACGAGATCGACATCGATCCGCGCTACTTCCCGGATCTGTCCGACTCCGACGACTACTATTGGGTCACTCCGGGCTCACGGTTCGACTACCTGGCCGGCACCGCCTTCCGCTTCCACTACTTCAGCGTTGGCGCGGGCTTCGCCTGCAGTTGGGAAGAAAAGCCGCGCCTGAGAGGCGATGCGGATCTACGTGCGATGCTCGACGCGACCGAAGCCTACCCTTCACGGACTTACATGGAAGTGGTGGGCCAAGTCGGCGTGCCGCTTTCGTACATTTACGTTCCCGGCATCTTGGGTGTCGATCTCCGTTATCCGGTTTCCGGCCGCAACACGCTACGTGAGGACGTGAATTTCGCGATCCAATTGCAATTCTACCTGCCGCTCTGAGCGATCCACCAACCATGTTACGATGACGCTATGCTTGGCTATCTGGCCACCTATCTGATTTTCAAAGTCGGGGTGCGTATTCCCCGCGCACTCGGTCTGTTGCCTGGCCGTTTCTATGTCGGCGAGGCGATTCGCCGTTTGCGCCGCGATGACCTCGATGGGGCCTTTATCTGCTACCGTACGGCGCGCGGCAAAAACGCCGAAGCAGAGGTAGTCAAAGTGCTGCACGAACTGCTGACTATAGAACTCCGGCACCGGCGGCTAGCGCTAGAAAAACGGCGGGAAATGTTGCAGCGCACGCTGACGGCGAGCGGCGCCAAACCGGCCGGGGTGGGAATGCAGTTGACCTCGACGTTCTGCCAAGAAGAGCTGCAGGCGTCCGAAGAGGCTGAACGCATCCTTGCTGCCTTTGCAGCGGAACTGGCGGAAGATGCCAAATCAGTGGTAGGAGGCTAGCTACGCGCGGGCTGATTGGCAGCGCCGCGCTTGGTGACCGCCTGAATGACGGCGAGCAACAGTTCGCGGTCCAACAGCCACATCACGCCTAGGTAGACCAATCCACCAGCCGCAACCTCGACCATCAACTCGGCGATCACCGGCCAGGTACCGGCCGGACCGGCCAGGCGGATCACCCACTGCACAGCCAGGACTGCTCCCGCCATCACCGCCGCAGCGCTTATCGGCGGAACCAGCGACCGCGCAAAGGGGCCTAGACGCAGACCAACTAGATGGCGGATCCAGAACAACACGATCAAGTACTCGATGACGACCAGCAGGCTGTAGCTCCAAGCGAGCATCCGCACGCCCGCTTGCACCGCCACGTAGAACACCCCCACGTTGACCACGGCTTTGATGACGTGTTGCCAAAAGCCGAAATCCGCGCGGCCTTTGCTCAGGAAGACTGGGCCGTTGAGGTTGTTCAAGCAACGGAAGATACCGAGCAGCGTCAGCGCTTGGATCAGCGGCACCGACGCCTCCCAGCGTGAACCGAACAACACGAGAATCGCCGGCCGCGCCGTCAGTCCCAGACCGATCAGCAACGGCAATGTCACCAGAACCACAAGTTGTAGCGTTCGCTGGTAGACATCGGCGATTCGGCGGTTCTCGCCTTGCAATATCGACATCACCGGGAACGAGAATTGGGTCAGCACTGGGTTGATCTTATTGAGTGGAATCGTGACCAGTTGGTAAGCCACCGTATAGAAACCGAGAGCGGTTGTGCCAAGGAAACGACCAATGATGAGGTAGTCGACGTTGTTGGCCAACATGTTGAACGTACGTTCGCCCATTTGATACAGACCGAAGCTCAGGTAGCTGCGCAACTCGGTCCACCGGAAATGCCATCGAGGCCGCCAACGACGATAGCCAATGACGCATAGAATAACGGTTTTGATGACGATCTGGCCCACTTGTTGGCCGACCAGGGCATAGAAACCCAAATGCTGCAACGCCAAAAGCACGCCGACAACCAGACTCGCGAGCGCCCCGGCGACGTCGATCACGGCCAACAAGCGGAACAATAGGTTTTTGCGCAGTAGCGCGGTGAACTGCTGGCCGAAACCCTGCACGATGAAGACCACGCACAGCGCGAGCAGCACCTGAGCCACTTTCGGCTCATGGAAATACCAGGTCGCGAAGGGAATTACGGCCAACACCACCACGGCGGTCAGCAACCCGGAAGCGACATTGGCGATGTACAGGCTATGCAATTCGTCGTGGGTGATTTGTTGCCGCTGGATAATGGCGTTGCTCAGCCCCAGGTTGGACATGCCACCGAACAGTCCGATCACCGTCATGGCCATGCCCATCAAACCGAAGTCGCTCGGATCAAGCAACCGGCCGAGGACACTCAGTGCGGCAATCTGGGTAAGCGTGGTTACCGCCAGGGCGACGGAGGACCAGATGGCGGAGTGGGCGGCGATCGAACGCACTGTACGTGGCAGGCCATTCGGCCCGATTCCTGGTGTGGCGGCAGAAGACCCAGAATCGGTTTGGTTCATCAGGCAACGACTTTCGGATCGGCTCAGCGTTAGGCCGGGGTCACGCTAACTGATCCGCAAACGGGAAGTCAAGAAGAAGTGCTGGAACTTCGTTGTCGGCTGCCGGTCACTGGCCGGTCGGACCGCTCCAGAAGTCGACCTTGATCATTGCTTGCGCACCTTTGTAGGTGGCGACAAGCACAGCGTACCCTGGTTCCGAACCCGGGGCCAGTGTGGTGGATGCATAGCCTTCAATATCAGTGGTCAGGGAAGTCGCTCCCAAGGTTCCCAAGGTGACCGAAAGCAATACGGTCGCGCTTTCGACGCCCTCACCGTCCGGCCCCATGACTTCCACTAAAACGGTCACGGTACCGCCGCCGTTGATGTTGATGTTGTCGGGTGACGAAACCACGGTCAGCGAATAGCCGTTGGCATCGGTCACTGTCTGCATATCTGTGGTCATGAACTCTTCGCCACAGCCTAGCAAAGCGACAGCCAGTACAATCAAGATGATCCATCTGCTCATGACAGACTCCGCCTGATACGGTCCGCCGTGTTTTTGAGCAAACCCGATGCCAATTGTGGCAAATAATGCTAAGCATTCGATATTGTGCAGCTAATTTCGCTCTACTGCCAAGAAGTATCTCCCTCTGAGCGGCATCTTTTTCCTGGCCGATGTGGTAGGAAAAGCACCGAAGGCGGAGGCAAGATCAACGACACCTATTTGTCGTCATCCTCGTCGTCATCGTAGTCGTCATCATCCGCACCAGTCAGGCTGTGGCAGACACGGCACTGAGCGCTCACGGCAAAGCTTTTAAGGATCATGGTTGATCGGGTAAGAAGGCGGACCACCCGCATCGTCGTCGGCCTCAAAGTCATCGTCGTCGCTACCACCATCGTCGTCACTGTCCCCGTCGTCATCATTATCGACGTTGCGATAACAACCGGCGCTCGCCACCAGCAGACTCAACAATATGAACAACAACCACCGCTTTTTCTGCATTGCGTCCTCCTTTTATCACTCGGCAACTCACCGTGGCGGTCTTGATGAGAATAGGCGCTATCCTTCTTGTTCTCACCTCTCCCACCATCAGCCACGCATTTTGCCACCCGAGTGCAGATCTCGCGTTGACACCCCGCGATAGGTGCCCTTATTATCGATTTCTTGACAATATACGGAGGGTGAGATGTCACCTCGCGTTCGCCGTTCGCTCTTGCTCGCGTTTGCATGGCTGTTGATCGTGGGCGCATTGGCGAGTTGCTCATCGTGTTCGAAGAAGGCTCAACCGACTCCGCCGCCGGCTGATGTGGCGCAAGCACAACCCGGTGGCCAGACCCCTGGTGGCGTGGCGGCGCCGGGCGGCAACGCCCCTGCTTTGCAGGCCAGTCCCAAATGTCGCGCGGCGTGCAAGAGCGCCTGCATGCGCGGCCGCCAGTGCAATTTGCCAGGCTACAACAATGTTCTGCGTTGTGGACGCTTTTGTCTGGCCCTCTGTTCGCGAGGCATGGTTCCCGACAGTTTGGAAACCTGCATGAAACCGGAAAACGACTGCAACCAAGTCAGCAAATGCCTGACGGACTTGCGGGCCGGAGTGATCAAGCAGATCCAGGAGATGAAAGCTCGTCGGGAAACCGGTCAGGCGACGCCGGAGCAGAATCCGCCGGCCGAAGCGCCGGCCAATCAATAACTGAAGCCAACACAAGGCAATTGCCCAATACCCGAACGGAGGTTCCCGCGGGTGTTTCATTTCGATCTGGACGACATCATTCAGCTTGAACGCTTGACCGATTCCCTGGGAGCAATCGTGCCGCCGGTGATATCGTCCGCTGCCGGCAAAACTCTGCAATCCGAAACGCACGAAGAAAAACTGCCGCCATTGGTTCGCGGCAAACAAGTCACGTTGCGCCGTCGCCTAACGTGGATTCTTCTCGATGGCGCCTCCGGCGTTCGCGTGGAAGCCATGGAAACACGTTACCTCTGCGCGCCCGCGGCCGAGGTGAACAACACACTGGAAATCAATTTAGCGCCGTTCAGTCGATTGGAACAACGTGCCAGACTCCTCTTGCTTGGTTTGTTGCCGTTGGTGGGGTTGGTGCTAGGCTTGTTAGGTTGGCGCTTGTTGCAATTTGACACGGCCATGGAGCCGTTGCCATGGGGCATCACCGGTATCCTGGTCGGCACGTTGAGCGCCTTGGTGATCATGACGTTCTATACCCCGTGGATTGCCGGCATGTTGGAAGGCCCCGGTGCGGTCGCCTTCCCGCCTCACCTAACACCACTGCGGGAAGCGCTGCGTCAGGCGATCCAGACCCAAATCGCGGCCGCCAAGGCCGAAGCCGAAAATGAACGCCGCACGGCGCAACCGCTACCTGCGCCGACGGCTGATCCGGTGGCGCTGGCGGGCTATGCGAACTCGTTGTTGGAAGACCCGGCGGGCACCATTTTGCGTTTCGGTCTCTGGCGTGCGGAAACGCAACAGGCTATTGTCGCTGCCCACATCGATCTGCAAGCCGACGCGACAAAACTGTCGGCCTATGAAAAAGCCTGCCGTCCGGTGATCACTCCGGCCGTTGAGCACTAGCCGATGTCTGAGCCGGCACATACTTACCGACCGATCCACCCCCTCCTCTGGGCCGGCTTAGCCTTTTTACTTGGTCTTGCTTTCGCCTTGCCCTTCGGGCTCGCGATTGCCAAGGTCAATGCCATCATCGAACCAGGACGTCTTTTCCACTGGTTGCCCTACCTTGGACTGGCATTCATTATGGTGGTTTTTGTCCTGACGCACCGCCGTCAGCCGGCCGTCACGACCCGCGATTATGTACTGCGGCTGGGAATGATGAGTTGGGTGGTCGTCGCCTTCCCGATTTGGATCGGCGGCGAGGGTGTTGGCCTGTTCCAGTATCTCGGCATGGCTTCGCTGCTATTGCTGCTCGTCGTGCCTTGGTGGTTCTCGACGCTTTGTGGCCCAAAACATTTCGCCTCGCGCCGGTTGTTGTTTGGCGCCTTGTACTGGGGCGGCTTCGTGTTGATCTTCCGCCTCTTCCCGACTTTCAATGAAACGAGCCAGACGGACGTCGAACGCACGGCGCTGAGTCAGACTCACTCCTCGTTGCAACTCTACGCGGTTCTGGTTGGTTTCTGGCTGTTGCAGATCGGCGCGGTGCTGCTGGTTCGAAGGATGCTGAAAACCCGCCGGCGCCCGGCTCAATGAACTTGCCAGCGACCACCGCGACCCGATAGACTAGAGTCATCCGGTACGTTTAAAGTCGAGGTGGGCTCCATGCGCGTTAGATTTCTCCTTGTGTGCGCGTTGTTCTTTTTATTGTTCGCCGCTTGTGAGCGCGAAAAGAAAGGCCTGAGCAGCACCTTTGTTTCCGAAGACGATGCCCGCGCGTTTATCGAAGCGGTCAACCAGGCGGAACGAAGCCGCGACTACGCGACGTACAGCAAGTTCTTTGCACCGGAAGCCAAGATCCTGTCCGTCGAAAACGGCATCACCAACAGCTTCAAAGCCTCGGGATTTGTCAACGAATTGAGCGAACGCTTTCGTTCGGTGTCTTCCTACGAGTTTTTCCCTGGGCCCGTGCAGATCGACGTGGTCGGCGCCATTCCGGAGATTAAGCAAATGAATCGCATCGCGATCGAGTACGGTGGTCTATCGTCGGACATTTCCTACGACAACACGTACTACGTGAGTATGCTGAACGGTGAAATCAAGATCGTTTCCCTGGAAACAAATGTGTCGGTATATCGACGGCAATCGCCGTAGTGAACCGGGCCTCTTCGGGGATCAGAAAAAAGAATACCGTGCTCGTAAACGTGGTTTCACGTGAAACAACGCTAAGTCGAAAGACAACCGGTATTGTCGCGAACGTATTTCGGATTTGACCGAGCGAAAGGAACCAGGTCATGAAACACGATTGGCGGTTGTTGACGATGGCGTGTGCTGGTCTGTTGCTTGTTGCTGCGATGGCGGCGTGGAGTGACGATTGTGCCACCACCTACACCAACTTCGGTCAGGCGTTCCTGACCAAGTACTGCAACACTTGTCATGCCACGCCACTGGTCGGTGCCGCGCGTCGCGGAGCGCCACCGAACGTGAACTTCGACCAATCCGAGTTGGCAGCTAAGTTCGCCGCACGCATCCTGCAACGCACCACGGTCAAAGCGAACATGCCGCCCTCGGCAAGCCTTCCCCAACCCACGGCCGAAGAACGAGCCAAGGTTCAGGCTTGGATTGGGTGCGAATACCCCCGCTAAAGAGGTTGGCCGGGCAACCGGCAGAAAAGGAGATATCGATCATGACTCGCAGACTCTTGACGGTTCTTACCGTTGTGTTGGCGGCGCTAGCGCTGCAAACGGTCTGGGTAAGCAACGTTTTAGCCAAACCGGAATTCACGGCTCGCTCTCAGACGCCGTGCTGGAGCTGCCATACGAATCCTTACGGCGGCGGCGTGCGCACCGAAGAAGGGTTGGGCCTCGAACAGGCGCAATCGCTGGAGGTCACGCAGAATTGGCTCAACACCAAGTACCCCGGCTATACGTTCAATCCCATCATCAACAACATGGTGCAGTTGGGTGCCGATGCGTGGATCATGTTTCACAACGAACAAGTCGAAACCGTCAATCCCGAGGGTGACGAAGAAACCAAGAATTCTTCGAGTTTTTTCTTTATGGAAGGCAACATTTACGGCGACGCGCGCCTATTGCCGATTCTGCACCTGGTTGCCGGTTATGACGTCGCCACCAACACTACCGAGACTTTCGGCCTGCTCGATGGCCTGCCGATCGGCTTGTACATTAAAGCCGGCCGTTTCATGCCGCCGTTTGGTTTGCGCATGGACGACCACACGGCGTTTACCCGCGCGCCGCTGGGCTTCAACACCTTGGCTATGGATACCGGAATCGAAGTCGGCATTCGGCCGGGCCCGGCTTACGTGATGGCCGCATTGACCAACGGCAATCTCGGCGTGTCGGGTTTCGACTACGACGGCAACTACTACGCCGCCACGGTTCAGGGCGGTGTGCGCTTCTGGAAGTTCATCGTCGGGGGCAGCTTCTTCCACAACACGCGCGATAGCATGATCCGCGAAGCGTACGGCCCCTACCTGATGTTCGGCATCGGGCCCTTTGCTTACATTGGCGAGTTCGATCTGTTCGACCAGGAAAACGCTGGGCCGGTCAATCCGGAAGACGGCAGCAACTGGGCACACGGTTGGACGATGATCCACCACGTCGACGTGGAAATCATTCGCGGCTTGTCATTGCAGGCGCGCTACAACTACTTCGAGCCCAATCAGGACATCGACGAAGACGAGTACTATCAGATCACTGGCGGGGTCAACATCTTCCCCCTACCATTCCTCGAGTTCGACGCACAGTACCGCTACAATGGGGAAGAGGAATCGATTGCGAACGACGAATACCTGGCTCACGCTCACGTGTTCTTCTAAGATCGGGATCAGTCGACCAAACGCCAATACATCGTTTCGTCACGCTTGATGTTTAGACGGCTGTCCAATTGGAACGGCACGAAAGTCGTTATGTTGTAACGCGGGTCGATGGGCGCAAGGTCGGGCTCGGGCTCATGCACCATGACCAACATCCGCCGCGGTGCCCATCCGACAAGCTGTTCCGGCGTTCGGTCGACATGGTACTTGCGCCCAGCGCTGGATTCGACCGGCGTCCAGCCGATACGTGGTAAGTAGACCTCAACGATTTTGTGAAACGCATTGTGATTGCGCCCGGCATTGGCCACGAGCAGATTGACCGGCATACCCGCAAGGAAGCGGGCGGGCAGGCCAAGACTGCGGGCCATCGCGATCATCACGAAACTGTATTCGGTACACGTTCCGTTGCCGAGCCTCAGCACTTCCGGCGCCGGCTGTTTGTGGTTGTTGCCCTGGAACTTCAGTCGCTGTCGCACCCAGGTCGCAATCCGCCCCATCATCAGCACAGGGTTGGTTTCACTCCCTACTGCCTCGCGAGCCGCGGCGACAATAGTCGGGTCACTGATGTTGTACATCGGCCGATCGGCGAGGTAGTCCGCTTTGATCTGCTCGGGGATCTCTTCCAGCGTTCCAACCCGGGCCGGGTCAATCATGCCCGGATAACGCCCGAGCGTAGCTTCGACGTTGAATTGCAGCCGCGCCACCATTCCTTTGCGCAGGCGCCCGAAATCAAATACCGCAATGCGGTAGCCGTAGCGGCTTTGGATTACCTGAACAGGTGCCGGATCGACCCGAAACAGATGAATGCTTTGGTAAGCGTCGTCCGCCGGCAATGGCAGCCAAATGCGGACATGTTCACTCCGAGGGTTCGCTCGCACGGTGTAATAGCCGATAAAGCGAAACGAGATCCTGCTCGGTTCGCTGGTCGACCAGCCCAGGTCAATCGTTCCCCCCGGTGTCGCGATTTCAGGTCGGTACCCCAACAGCCACCAATCACGCTCCACCGCCTGCGCTACAGCCGGCGAGGTGAACAACACGCAGAGAAAGCCTATGACGGCCCACTTCTTCTTCATTGGTTTATTCTGGAACTTGTCGGGCCGGCTGTCCAGACTTATCGGTTGACGCGGCGAATACGGGCCACCTATGATCGATCAACCTGGAAAGAGAGTCCGCAATCACATGAAACAGGATGGGGATCGGCCAATTTTGCCATGGGCACGCCGGCGCCATAGACCGCCCTTCCGCCACTTGGTTCCAATGCTACGCGGAGTCATTCTCCTTTTCTCGTTTTTCTTTGCGGCAGCCGCTTTCGCCGGCGAAGAAGGCGGCAGTGACTATGGAGAACCGTTCCTCGCCGGCGCACGGCAAGACGGTGCGTCAGGGAACACCGCCGTCGCCACCGTAGTGGAGCTGACCGGCGAAGAGCTGATTGCCCGTGGCGCACGCAGCGCGGCCGAGGCGTTGCAATTCGCCGCCGGCTGCTATGTGTATGGGCTGGATCGTTGGCCCGACCGCGGCGAGCGAATGTTACGCGTCAACGGAGCGGCGCCGACCGATTTGCGCGTGCTGATCGACGGCGTTCCGGTCGAACACGGCGTGTTTGGTACTGTGGATTTGCGCGATCTGCCCGCCGACCAGATCGCTCTGATTCGCGTTTATCCCGGCCCGGCCCCCGCCGTCTACGGCGTCGAAGGCGGCGCGGCGGTGGTGGAAATCATTACCCGTCAGGCCGGTGAGCATTTCATCGGCCGTTTCGATGGCCGCCTCGGCGATCACCGCACCGGCTATTTCTCCCTCGGCTTGGGCGACACCTACCGCGGTTTCCGCTACTTCATCGATGCCGATCACGACACCACCGCGGGTTTCCCGTTGCCGCAATCTTACTCGCGCGACCGCAACGAAGACGGCGGCGTACGCGAAAATTCGTCGGCCACGCGCGATCACTTCCGCGGCCGCGCCGGCGCCAGTTTTGGTCCACTGGCCGAGGCCCATGTGTCGGCATTCTACGACCGCTCCGACCGTGACATCCCAGCCGACACGGGCGCGGTCGACCCCTTGTACGTGCGATTCCCTGATACCCACCGCTTGGGCGGCCAACTCAACGCCCGCTTGGGCGCCTTTGGTCCGTTCAGCTTGCGCACCACCGGCTACCTGTTCGAATATGTCGAACACACGGAAGACTATGCGGAAGCGACCTACGACACGCTTGTTTCGCGGTCGCGTACTCGGGACCTCCGCATGGGCGGCGATCTCATCCCGGCGTTGGATTTCGGCTCACTCAGCCTGGTGACCGCGGTCGTCGGCGGACGACACGATGATCTGGATTTCGAAATCCGCGACCAGTACCGCCAACGCATTAAGACCAATCGCTTGAACGTAACGATTAACGACGAGCTCAAACCGACCCCGTGGTTGCAGTTCAGTCTCGGCACCGGCTACGGCCGCTTGATGGCAACGCAAGCAGTCGATTTCGAACCGGGGGATCCGGCTACCGGCTGGCATGCTCGTTTCGGCGCCGCGGTCGGTCCGTTCGCCGGCTTCACCGCCCGAGCGGTGGCCGGCCGCAACCCACGCTTCCCGACGGTCGAAGAATGGTTCGATGGGCAGATCGGCAACCCGAATTTGGGCGCAGCGCTGGTAGACAACCTCCAGCTCGGGTTCGACTACGCCTGGGTCGGCTACCTGCGCGTCGCCGCAGTCGGTTTTCTGCGTACCACTCAGGGCGCACCGAAACTCACCGCTACTGACGACTCCACCCGCCCGTTGGTGTACGCCGATTCAGGCGACTACCTTACGCGCGGGTTTACCCTGGCCGTCGAATCCACCCCATTGCCCGGACTATTGTTGCGCGCCAACTACAGCCGACTGCAAAATTTCGACAGCCATGGTAACGAGATTGCTGTGTACTACCAGCCCGAGCAAACCGCGGCCGGCGAGGCATGCTACCGCTTCGCTTTCGGTTTGGGTCTCGGCGTCAACGCGACCTTCGCCGATGAAACGCTTGGTCTGGTCGAAGGTGTGGAAAACACGATGCCGTGGTACAGCCTGCTTGGTGCGCGCATGTTCTACACTTACCGCGACCGCATCGAAGTCTACTTGCAGGGCGCGAATCTGACCGACACCTACTACGAAAATCGTCCCTACTATCCCGAGCCCGGCCGCACCTTCGAAGCGGGCTTGAAGCTGACGTACTTCTAGTCCGCCTTGCGCCCCGGCCGCCATGTGGCGTCACTGCCCGCACACGGTTACAATGGCGACTTGCAAGGAAGGCATACCATGCGCAACATTTTTCTCCCTTGGCTGATGCTGCTCGCGCTTCTGGCGCCACTGATTGGCTGTCAAACCGCAGACGATGATGACGACGCCTCCGGCGGCGACGACACCTGGTCCGATGACGACACCGGTGACGACGATGACATCGATGACGACGCTGCGGACGACGACAGCGTCGATGACGACACTACGGATGATGATCTGGTTGATGATGACACAACCGATGACGACACCAACGATGACGATGACACCGACGATGACACCGTGGACGATGACGCCACGGATGACGATACCGTTCCGTACTGGTCGGGCGGCATCGATTTGGGTCCGGTGTCGATGGACGAGTACCGCCCAATCGTCGACCAAGGACTGAACGCCTACGAGTGGACGGCCGGTCTGGCGGCCAAGACCGCCTTACTCGAAAGCGCAAGCGTTATGTGGGTCGCCACGTTGGATGTCGAGAACGATCTCTACTACCTGTGGCACCAGAAAGGCGAGTTGACCTTCACCCGCACCATCGGCGATGCGGGCTTGGTCTTCGAAATCGTCGACCAGACCGGTCCGGACCCGTTTCCAAGTACCGATCCAATGTTTGCGGCCGGCTACGACGTTGAATTGGCGCTCTTCGAGAATCCCAACGGCGTCCAGATGCCCGAGCATGGCTATGCGATAGACGATCCGCGCGTCGGCTGGATTCCGCTCGACCAATACAGTTATCCGTTCGCGCTGGAGCGTATTGCGCAGATCTTCGACACGCCAAACGGGCCGGACCTCGCCTTTGATCTCTACCCCACTCACAGCAGCGGCACCGGCACCCACGGCAACCTGGGAGTCATGCAAAGCCGAGCCCTGCTGATGCTGGCGGGCGCGGGCGTGAAACAAGACGGTTTGATCGAACGCGCCGCTCGCCTAGCCGACGTAGTGCCCACGGCGCTGGCGCTCGTTGGCACCGAACCGACCGAGGGCATCGATTCGCGCGGACACCGCATTACCAATGCGCTGCATCGATGGCAGGATGGCGATGTGCTGCTCGACGCCATGACCTATCCCGGCGTGCAGGGGCTTGCCGATCAGGTGGTCATCATCGCCTTCGACGGCCTGACACCGAACGAACTTTACTACCACTACGAGCACCAAGGGTCGGGTGGTTGGGATCTTCCCCATTTCTTCGAGTTGATGGACCAAGGCGTTTTCTACCGAGGCGGGGCTATTGTCGGCTGGCCGAGTATGTCTCTGCCGGGCCACACGACCATCGGCTCGGGCGCATACCAGGGTCACCACGGACTGGTATCCAACAGCGTGTACGATCGGACCAGCGGGGAGGAGTTCTACTTCGATTGGTTCATCGAACATGCACAGGAGTTGCTGCGGAACCCGCAACTCGCAATGGACTACTACCAGCAGTTCTACGAAGCCGACCGCGGGCTGGAAAACGTGTTTGAAGCGGCACACCGCAGCTTCGGCGCGTGGGATTTGCTCCGGCCCGGCACTTGGGGCAATGCCTATAATGCGGCGGTGAACGAAATGACTGTCATCGGGGCGGACTATGGCCTGTACGCGCTGCTGCAACTCGCCGCCATGATCATTCCGGGCGGCGATTACGATCCGCAGGTTTACGAACTGGCGGATATGACGGTACCGGTGCAAGTCAGCCTGATTCTGGGCGATCCGACGCACACGGCACCCAAGATCACACTCGTCTCGTTCTACGCCACCGACAACGCCGGCGAAACCGATGGTCCGCACAGCGATGCCGTACGCGAACAACTGGTCAAGATCGACGGTTACCTTGGTCAGATCATGGATCGCTACCGCGACGCCGGGCTGTATGAACACACGGCGTTCATTCTGGTCAGCGACCACGCCATGGAACTGGTCGAACCGGGAACGTTTGACGACTGGCATGCCTATCTCAACAACGCCGGGGTGGCCTACCAGATGGTTAGCGGCTCGCTAATGCTGGTCCCGGCAATGCGCCTGTCGACGAGTCAGGCGACCTTACCGGCCGGTCAAGCCAGCACTTTCACCGTCACGGTGTTGAACGACGACACGCTTTTACCTCTCGCGGGGACGACCCTCGCGCTCACTGGCGGCGATTGCGCTCCCTGCACGGCCACGACCGACGACCAAGGCCAGGCCGAGTTCACTGTCACGCCGGTGTCAGGGGAGGATCTGACACTACTGGCCGAGAATAATGGCTTCAATGACGCCACAATGACTTTGGAGGTTGTCGGACAGTGAAGTTCGAGTTGGCCGCCAGCGCCGGTTTTTGTTTTGGCGTACGTCGCGCCGTGGATTTGGTGCTGGCCGAAAGCACTTCCAAGCGCGGTCACATTACAACCCTTGGCCCGTTGGTACACAACCCACAAGTCATCGAATTACTAAACTTGCGCGAAATCGCCTGCACCGAAGACGTAGACCAGATCCGCGAAGGACTGGCCGTCATTCGGTCTCACGGTGTGCCGCCGGCGGTGATCGATACGCTGACTGAACGCGGGCTGGAAATCCTTGACGCCACTTGCCCCAAGGTCCGCGCCGTACAAAAAACGGTGGAAACGCACGCCGAACGCGGACGCACCGTGGTGATCTACGGCGAAAAGGATCACCCGGAGATTCTTGGACTGGTCGGCGCCGCCCGCGGCCGTCCCTGCCACGTGGTCTTCAACGAAGCGGAATTCGATGCGTTGGCTTTGACGCCGGGCACTCCACTGACGCTGGTCGCGCAGACTACCGCCAACCGCAGCCGCTATCAGCAACTCACCGCGCATGTGCAGGAACGTTTTCCCGACGCCGAGGTGCGCGAAACCATCTGTGCCGCCACCGAGCAACGACAGGAAGAAATCCGCGAGTTGGCCCGTAGAGCACAAGCAATGATCGTGATTGGCGGCCACAACAGCGGCAACACGCGGCGGCTCGCGTCGATCAGCAAAGATCTGGGTCTTCCCACTTGGCATATTGAAACAGCCGACGAGCTGGAAGGCATCGATTTCTCGCCGTATGACCTGGTGGGCGTTACCGCCGGCGCCAGCACGCCGAGTTGGATCATCGATCGCGTCATGACGCGTTTGCGCGAACTCGAGGAGGCGCAAGCCAGCCCCAGTCGCGCCCGCGCCAAACGGATGCTGGAAGCGCTGGCTGGCGTGCACCTGACGACCGGCCTGGCTGCGGGCTTTCTGGCTTATGTCGGTGCCGTACTGATGGGCCTGGGGTTCCGGCTCGATTTCTTCGTGCTGGTATTCTGCTATGTCTGGAGCATGCACGTCATCAACCGCTTTACGGAAAGCGGTGTCGACAAGTTTCGCGACGATCCCAAACGCCAGGCGTTTTACCGCCGCTACGGCCGATGGCTGCAAATATTCGGCATCGGCGCCGGTCTTTTGTCGATCGTATTGGGCTTCCTACTCGGCGTAATTCCCTTTCTGCTCGTGCTCGTATCCTCGATCATCGGTGTGCTTTATTCGGTGCGGGTGGTCCCCAAAAGCTGGATGCGTGTCTTAGGCTTCCGCCGCCTGAAAGACCTCGCCGCCAGCAAGAACATTTTCGTTGCCTCCGCCTGGGCGTTGGTGTCGATCTTTCCGCTGTTCTTCGTTCAACAGGCGGGCAATGTCACGCGCCTGGCCCTCGCGTTTGTATTCCTGTTCTTGGTGACGGGCATTCGTTCGATTTGGCTGGACCTGTCCGACCTGGCCTCTGACCGACTGGTTGGACGGGAGACAGTCCCGCTGGTACTCGGGCCAAAACGAACCGCCTCACTCGTCAACACATTGATCGTTGCTCTGGCGATCGGGTTGTACTTATGCGCGGCCACCGGCCTGTTGCCCGGTTTGGCCTGGCTGTTGGCGACATGGATTCTTCTGGAGTTTCTCTATCTATCGCTCTTCCACCGCGCAAACCACTTGCCCACATTGTCCCGCGACATGGCAGTGGATCTGCACTTCATCGCCGCGGGTATCATGGCCTTTTTATGGCGGGCGTTGGCGTAAACGCATTTTCCGGCTACGTGCGGAATTCCTCGACCAGTGTGCGGGTCGTCTTTTGCAGGGCGTTCAACAGCGAACGCACTTCCGATGGCGTGAGCTGGAAATCGTGAATCGCCTGCTCGCGTTCAAGATCGAACGGTTCTTCCTCCGCGTACGAGCCCAAACCGAGCGAGCGGGCAAAAAGATCGGCCACGTTCACGAGCAATGCCATCGGTCGGGCTTTTCCCGCCTCAGTATACTCACGGTGAAAACGAATGACCGCGTACATCGTTTCGTTGAAATGCCACGCCCGCGCCAGCAATCCGCCGACCGGTTCATGGAACTCACGCATGACGTCATCCGCCAGCGCAACCACCGTTCGGCCCCAGTCTTGGTGTTGCTGGCACAACCGCTCCATCGTTTCGAGTAAAAGTGGTTTGCCGCAATCATGCAGCAGACCGAACAGAAACGCGTAGTCCGAGTCCATCCGTCTGGCCTGGGCTACCTCTTTGGCGATATGCGCCACGGCCAAGCTGTGTTCCCACACACGCCGCATGGGTTCGCTCAACAGCTTCGAGCGAAACACGCGCTCACCCAAGGCGATGGAGAAAACCAGATCACGCAGCGAACGCATGCCGACGATCATCACAGCCTGCTGGATGCTGGTAATCCGCGTCAGCGGGCCGTAGACGGGACTATTGGCAATCTTGAGCAGGCGAGCGGTGAGTTGCTGATCTTGCTCGATGATCTTGACGAAATCTTTGATTTTGGCGTCAGGTTGCGAGGTCAGCGTAAGCACCTGCTGGGCCACGTGCGGCAGAACCGGCACTTCGAGCTGGTTTGCACGCACCCGGCGGCTGATGGTCAGGCGAATTTCCTCGCGGATGTCTGATGCTTCCGGCCTATTGCTCATCGTGCTCCTCGGTTGTGCCGAGTTTCGACTGTCCGCCAAAAATTTTCAAGCGCCCTGAACGACCTGGTTCGAACGAAGCGAGGTGTTGAAAGGACATCCCATAACCACCTGTGATCACAGAAAAAATCAAATAAATCAAAGAATTGCTTGCAATATCTACTACTTTACTTTAATCTTTTAGCAATGAGAACGCATGCCCTCGTTCTACTTTTGGTTTTGTTGGCCGTGATGCCGGCAACGTTGATGTGTGCGCCGGAAGTCCAGGTGCGCCGTGATGATCTTGACGGCTACCTGTCTGAACCCGATGTCACACCGCGACCAACAGCCACTCACGCCAACTCTGATGTTGCCGAACCGGCCACCTCGACTCCGTGCCCGATCCGCGAATCGGTGATCGACGACAGCGCTCCGGCGCCCTCCACCACTCCCGCCTCCACTGAACGTTTCGAGGAATTGCGAGAGCGCATCCGCCGACTGGCCCAGGAAGCAGTGGCGCTTTCCAAGCAGAACAAGACGGAGCAGGCGCAAGCCAAGATCGACCAGGCGCGGATGTTGATTCTGTCATTCGACGGTTCGGCCGAGCAGCGCCAGCGTCTCACCGAAGAATACGACATGTTGTTGACGTTGCTCGATGAACTGATCGAGCCGGAGCGCAGCACACCCGCCGATGCCGTGCGGTTCATCTTGACGCCCCCCGAACCTTCGACGCAGGATCTGGCGAGCGTGGAAGCTGCGCGTTCGATTCCCAGCCTGCGCCACTATCTGGCCGGTCTGGATTCTTCGGCGCGGCGCCGGGTGGCCGCGCAGTTGGCGGTATTCAACCGGACCGAACGCGGACGCAAGCTGTTCCAACTCTACCTTGACCGTTCGTCACGTTACCGCCAGCACATCCAACGCGTATTGGCCAAGTACAATCTGCCGGCTGAGTTGTTCTGCGTGGCTTTGATCGAATCGGGATTCTCGGAGACCGCGGTGAGTCACGCCGGAGCAGCCGGCATGTGGCAATTTATGCCCGATACCGGTCGTGACTACGGCATGTCGGTCGATCGCTGGCTAGACGAACGCCTTGACTGGATCCAGGCCACCGATGCCGCCGCCCGCTACCTCAAGAATTCGCTCGCCCACTATCAGGGCGACATTGAACTGGCGGTCGCTTCGTACAACACCGGCACCGGCAATGTGGACCGCGCGATTCGCCACGCCGGCACCCGCAATTACTGGCACCTCAAGCTGCATCCGGAAACGATGGGCTACGTACCGAAGTGGATCGCCGCAATGATTCTGTACTACGACGCAGAACGCTTCGGATTCCGACGGCCTAATGATTCTCCGATCGATTACGACTCGATCACCATTCGTGGTTCGGTGGGGCTAGACGCGATTGCCGGTTCGATCGGGCAGAACCCCAACCAATTGATGGCCTTGAACCGGTCGTTGATTCGTCACGCTACCCCGCCCGACCGTCCGTATGTTTTACGGTTGCCGCCGGGCACGCGTGACCGCCTCTTGGCCAACCTCGATGATCTGTTGGAATCACAGTCGGTGATCTGGATCGCGCACCGGATCCGCGAAGGTGAATCACCGGCCGCCATCGCCAAACACTACGACGTTCCGGTACAACGAATTATCGATGCCAACGACCTGCTGGAACGAAACCTGCCCGAGCCGGGCGAAGTGATCATGGTCCCGGTGAATCCGGACAACCAACTGGCGCTGGCGCAACTCCAACGTGCCGAGGATGAGCAACGGCGCGAGGCAGCCACCCGCTCTTCAACTTCACCGGCCACCAACTCCGCTGACCCCGACGATCGTCGAACCACCTTGGCGCCGGCTGCCACGCCGAAACCCAAAAAGGTGGCACACAAGGTTCGACCGCGCGAAAGCCTCTGGACCATCGCCGAGCGTTACGACGTTACGGTCGCCGACTTGAAGGCGTGGAACAAGACCTTGTTGGACAACGGCAATCAGATCCAGGTCGGCCAGCGGCTGACGGTCTACGTCGGCAGCGAGCCGGTGCCGGTCGCCAAGAAATACACCGTGCGGCGCGGTGATTCGTTGAGCGGCATCGCCAATCGTCACGGCGTGACAGTGCGCGATCTCGCCGCGGCCAACGGCATCACGTCGGAATCGACCATCTATCCAGGTATGGAACTGGCTATTCCAGGAAGCGGCGGCACCATTGCCGAACCGGCACCTTCGCGCCGCACCCACATCGTGCGGCGCGGCGAAACACTGTCGGAGATTGCGGATCGCTACGATCTGTCCATCCAAAACCTGATGGCTTGGAACCGCCTCTCCAACGCCGACGCGCTACGTCCCGGCCAGACGTTGCTGCTGATGGCCGACGCGTCGAGCGGCGGCAACACGATCTACACCGTCAAGCGCGGCGACACGTTGGCTAAGATCGCCAAAAAGTTCGGCGTGACGACCAATGCACTCGCTTCCGCCAACAGTTTGTCCACCCGGGCAGCCTTGAGGGCGGGTCAGAAGCTGAAAATCCCCAGCCGAACGAATGCCGGGCGCGAAAACGTAGCCTGGACCAAATACAAAGTACGTTCCGGCGACACGTTGGCCAGTATCGCCAAGCGCCAGGGTTGCACAATCGACGATTTGGCCGCGTGGAACAACCTGAAGCGCTCGGCCAAACTGCAGGTCGGCCAGATATTGAAGATTCAAACGAAGAAGAAGCCATGAAGCCCAACCGCGTCTATTTCGGCGACAACCTGCCGTTGCTGCGACGAATCAAGACTTCGTCGATCCCGCTGATCTACATCGATCCGCCGTTCAATACCGGCAAAGCGCAAGTGCGCACACAACTGCAAACCGTTCGCGCGACATGTGGTGACCGCACGGGTTTCGGCGGGAAGCGGTACCAAACCATCCGCCTCGGAAGCCATTCGTTCGCTGACTTCTTCGATGACTTCCTGGCCTTCCTCGAACCGCGCTTGATCGAAGCGCACCGCGTGCTGTGTCAACATGGCACATTGTATCTGCATCTCGACTACCGTGAAGTGCATGCGGCCAAGCTACTGCTCGACGCCGTCTTCGGTCGTGACTCTTTTCTCAATGAGGTCATCTGGGCGTACGACTACGGTGGCCGACCGAAGGACAAATGGCCGCCGAAACACGATAACATCCTCGTTTACGTAAAAGATCCGCGCCGGTACTTTTTCGACAGCGACGCCATCGAGCGTATCCCCTACATGGCGCCGTCACTGGTCGGGCCGGAAAAGGCCGCGCGCGGCAAACTGCCGACCGACACCTGGTGGCACACAATTGTGCCTACCAACGGTCATGAAAAGACTGGCTATCCGACCCAAAAACCGCTAGGTGTGCTGCGGCGGATCATCCAAGCCTCGTCCCGCCCCGGTGACCGCGTGCTCGATTTCTTTGCCGGCAGCGGCACCACCGGCGCCGCCTGCCTGGAACTCGGCCGCCGCTTCACACTGATCGACAACAACCCACAGGCACTCGAGGTCATGTCCCGGCGCTTCGCGGGAAACAAGTCTGTGCAATGGGTTAATTGGCCGTAGAGCCGGCTACTTATCCTTCCGCGGGCGTTTCCGGCATCGGCGCAGGCCGTGCCGGTTGCGTCAGTTCGTTCTTGGCTTTGATAATCCTCTGGAACAGGCGTTCGTATTTGGCCACACGCGTGTCCCACGAGTTATCAATTTCCATCGCAGCGTCGATCAACTTGCGCCAGCGCTTCTGGTCTTCAAACAGATCGGCCGCATCGGCCAGTGTTTTCAGAAGAGCCTCCGGCTCGTAGTTGGTGAACTTGAAACCGTTCGCGCCACGTGCGCCCTTCGACCAGCCTTTCACCGTATCGTCGAGCCCGCCGACCGCGCGCACAACAGGAATCGTGCCATAGCGCTGGGCGCACATCTGCACCAGTCCGCAAGGCTCGTACTTACTCGGCACCAACAACATGTCAGCGCCGGCCTGGATGCGATGCGCCAAAACATCATCGAAGCCAATACGCACACCGACGAATTCCGGGAACCGCGCGGCCAGCTCAAGCAACTGCGTCTTGTATGATTTGCGTTCGGCGGTGTCGCGTTCCTGGCTGTCCCCAAGGAAAACCATCATGAAGCCATGCGCAACGAGGTCTTCGGTGATGGGCATGATCAGGTCAAGACCCTTCTGCTCGGTCAGGCGTCCAATGAAACCAAGCACCGGCTTTTTGGTCCATTCCGTAGACAAACCAAATTCCTTGAGCAGTGCCGTTTTGCACTTTTTTTTGCCGTCGAGACGTGCGGCGCTGTAGTGTTGGGCGAGAGCCGTGTCAGATGCCGGATCCCACACTTCGGTGTCGATGCCGTTAGCGATACCAGTCAAACGCTCGGCTCGCGCGCCAAATACGCCTGCCAGCCGGAAGCCGTATTCTTCGGTCTGAATTTCCTTGGCGTAATGTTCCGACACAGTCGAAATCCAGTCGGCATGTACCAAACCACCCTTGGTCAAACCCCAACCGCCGTGGAATTCCAACTCGTCCATGTTGAAAGCCTCGGACGGCAAATCAAACCATCTCCCCTCAAGCGGGGGAAACAGGCCTTCGAAGCCGGCGTTGTGTACGGTAAACAGCGTTGCCGGAGCGGCAAGAAATTCACTCTGATCACCCCATTTACGCAGATAGCTCATGACCAAGGCGGTCTGCCAGTCGTGTGCGTGGACGATGTCGTACTTCACTGCGCCGCGCCGCATCCATTCGATGACCGCTTTCGAAAAATATGCAAACCGCGCCGCGTTGTCCGGGTAATCGCGGCCGGTGTCCGGATCCACGTACAATGACTCGCGTCCGAAATAGCCCGCATTCTCGACCAACAGTAGTCGCCACGGACGGTCGACCTTTGCGGCGAGCAAGCGGCCTTCCACCGAATTGCCGTCCATGTGAATCGCCAATGGCTCGCCCAACGGTTCGGTGACTGCGCCGCCGAGTTTCGTACCCTGATAGAAAGGCATGATCACGTCGACATGATGGCCACGCTTGGCTAGTGCGGTGGGTAAGGCCCCGCAAACATCGCCCAGACCTCCCGTTGTGGCGTATGGCGTTACTTCGCTGCATACCATTAGGATGTTCAGCTTCTTAGCCATGAGCGTCTCCCTCCGTGTTGGGCTCGCCTATTTCCGGCAGCCGCTACCGCTGGGTTGCTGGATTCCGTTGCCACGCCGGTGTCAAAATCAAACACCGTCCCCACACAAAACGGAACGATTCCGAAAAGTTCCGAGATTCACTGTAGGAGTAGAATACACCTGCCCAGCCGGATAGGCAAACCGAAGTCGATCGTCCACATCGTATTGGACAAACTAGCACAAAATCAGGTACTTTGTGCGCCACTACCGGCAGAAGAACAGGATTCCGTGACAGCGCACACCAACGTAACGATCGAGGTCAATTCTTGCTTTTCCAAGCACCACCAACTTAGCGTCACGGTCGAAGGGTCAACTGATGAAATTTGTACGGATGTTGTTGCCGGCTATTTTTTGCCTTTGACTCGAGAGTCTCCTGCTCTACAAGTGATAACGATGGTGTCCAAGAGTGATGGCGACACGCTTGTGAATGATGATCAAGCTGATGCCGATGCCGACGACGACCTTAACGATGACGATGTTAGTGACGATGATGTGACCGATGACGATACCGCCGACGACGATTGGGTTCCGCTCTATCCCGATCTTTCGATCGCCAGCCACCGCGGGGCGAACATTCTGGCCCCGGAAAACAAGCTTCCCAGCTTGGAAATCACTTTCCACCAGGGTGCAAATGCGGTCGAGATCGATGTGCGTGACACCGCCGACGGTGTAAATGTGGCGATGCACGATAACACCGTCGACCGCACCACCAACGGCACCGGTCTGGTGTTTGACTTGACACTTGCCGAAATCAAGGAGTTGCTGATCAAAGATTGGATGTACGGACACATATATGGCGATCTGCCCCACATTGCAGGAAGCGCTGACGGTGATCGCCGAACACGGCGGCTAGGTGGACATCGACATGAAGACCAGCGAGCCGGAGGAAGCGATCGAGATCGTCATGGCGACGGGAATGGAGAACAGCTGCTATGTCTACTCCGGCGATATCGCTACCCTCGACCGCGTCCGCGCCACTTCGCCTGACGTGCGCATCCAGCCGGGCACCACTTCGGTGGCGGCCATATAAGCGCTGCTCGACCATTTCGACCAGGATCCTGAACACATCGAACTGGCCGATGGCGGCGTCGCGCCGGAGAATGTCGAATTGACTCACAGAGTCGGTGCGCGTGAGACGATGGACTCAATCGGCGAACGTGACATATTCGCTTTCCTCGGGTTCAGGAAAACCTGGCTCAGCCTGATGGAAGGCAGAGTGGATGTACTCCTCTCCGAACTACTTGGCATGCTGGTCGACTGGTACGACAGCCTGTGCGACTAAATGAGAAGGCTAGTGGTCTGCTAGAGCCCAGACTACTTAGCGTACCACGTCGTGCCGGTCGGCGTGTCTTTGATCAAGATACCGATCTCGGCGAGTTCTTTTCGCAACTGGTCCGCGCGCGTGAAGTCCTTTGCGGCGCGAGCCTGGTTGCGTGCGGCAATGCGTTGTTCGACATCGGCCACAGTCATCTTCTGTTGCGCTAAAACCAGTTCCGCACAACGACGGCGATAGTTGGCCGGCGCGGCTCCCGGAAAACCCAGCACACCACGGATCGCGTCGAAAGCCCGCTTGGCTTCGGTGAGCAGCATGGAATAGCCTGGCTCGTCCTTCAGTTTGCCTTTGGTGGCAAGCGTATTGATCATGGTAACAAGCTCAAACAACTGACCAAGTGCCCGCGGAGTGTTGAAGTCGTCGTCCATTGCCTCCTCAAAGGTCGGCACAATCTTCTGCAAACCGGTCCACACTGTCGCCTGCGGCGCCTGGAGGCGCGATTCTTCCATCGGTAGCGGCACGAAGGATTGCGCTTCCAGCGTTTCCCACGCGGTATAGACGCGATCGACCGCCTCGCGCGCCTCTTGTAACGCCCCCTCGAAGTAGTCAAGCGGGTGGCGGTAATGCACACCGAGCAGCACAAAACGTAGCACTTCAGGGGCAATTTGCCCGAGCACATCGCGAATGGTAAAAAAGTTGCCCAGGCTCTTGGACATCTTCTCGTGATTCACCTGCACGAATCCGTTGTGAATCCAGTATCGCACGAACTCCCTGCCAAACGCTGCTTCGGACTGCGCAGTCTCGTTTTCATGGTGCGGGAAAATCAGGTCTTGCCCGCCACCATGGATGTCAAACGGCTGGCCAAGGTAGTGGCTGCTCATCGCCGAGCATTCGATGTGCCACCCGGGCCGGCCAGCCCCCCAAGGACTGTCCCACGCGGGTTCACCGGGTTTTGCCATCTTCCACAAGGCGAAATCGAGCGGATCCTTCTTTTCTTCATCCACGCCCACCCGGGCGCCGGACTGCATCTCGTCGATGTCGCGCTTGGACAGCTTGCCGTAGTCGCTGAATTTCCGGACCGAAAAATACACGCCGCCCTTCTTGCGATAAGCAAACCCGTTCTTCTCCAGGCGACTGATGATGTCGATGATCTGCGCAATGTGCGTGGTAGCACGCGGTTCGTGGGTCGGACGTTGGATTCCCAGCGCATCCATGTCGACGTAAAACTCGTCGATAAATTTCTGTGCCAGATCAGCCGGCGGTATGCCCAACTCGGTCGCACGGTTGATGATCTTGTCGTCCACATCGGTGAAGTTGCGAACATAAGTGACCTGGTAGCCTTTGTACTTCAAGTAGCGATAGACAACGTCAAACACAACCTGACTGCGCGCGTGACCGATGTGGCAATGGTCGTAGACAGTCACGCCGCACACGTACATGCGGACCTGATCGGGTTGCAGGGGAATGAATTCATCTTTGCTTCGACGCAGGGTGTTGTAGACCCGAAGCGGCATGGTTTCCTCCGCGAACGACTATCGAACAAAAAGGGGCGTATGAATCATACGCCCCTACGGGTTGTTCCTCATGTAGGGGCGGCCGCCGGAGCCGCCCGCGCTGCCGACGGCTTAGCGGCCGGCGAGCAGCGTGTCGATCACCTTGCTGTAGAAGTCAACATCGCGCCGGCCCTTAAATAACCGGCCGTTGATGAACACCGC
The DNA here is from genome assembly GCA_964511015.1 of uncultured bacterium. GTDB lineage: Bacteria > Lernaellota > Lernaellaia > Lernaellales > Lernaellaceae > FEN-1099. Next base: position 49,007 of record CAZEDX010000021.1, read on the forward strand.
CGGCGTACCACGCACACCCAGGCTGCGGCCCAGTTCGACTTCGGTTTCGATCTGCTTCTTGATCTCGTCGCTTTCCATATCCTTCTTCAGCTTGCCGAGATTTAGCTTGAACTTGTCGGCCAGTGGCTTGAGTACCGCATCTACGTCACTGATGTCACCACGCGACCATTCCTTCTGTGTGGCAAACAGATGGTTCGCCAATTCCCAGAACTTGTTCTGCTTCGCGGCGGCGTAGGCCACACGGTGCCAGAAGTTGGCTTTCTCCCCGTGAATCAGGAAGGTCTGGAATACCAAGCGGACCTTGCCATCATACTTCTTCATTACTTCTTCGATGATTGGATCGAGCTGGCCGCAGAACGGACACATCAACTCGGTGAACATCACGATGGTAATCGGCGCACCGGCCGGACCGCGCGACAACGCGTTGGCCGCGACTTTCACTTCTTGCACATTGGCCATTTCTTCTTCAAACGATGGCCGGCCAGGCTGCTGGCCCTGGCGACCGCCCTGGCCCATCGATTTCGCAGCCATTTTCTGCAACGAGGCGATGGCGTCCTGGCTGACGTTGCCCCGCTCGAGATACTTCACCATTTCCTGCGCGATGGTCGGACTCGCCGCGGCGATGGCTAGCGCGAGCGCCGTTTGTGTTTCGTCCAACTTGTTGAATTCCTGATTCTGCTTCGCGGCCCAACTGGCTTTGGTCCCCGGCAACACATTGGTGTACCGGCCGACCGTGAAGCCCAGAAAAAGCACGCTGATCACGAACAGCGCCACGATTACCTTCTTGGCCATAACAGATACCTCCTTAGAGGACGGATAACCGCCTTGAGTGACAAACAAACATACTCGCGGGCGGGGTGTTGTCAATAGTAATGGCGGCGGCTCACTCTCGCGCCAACAGATCCTTGAGCGAGGGGCACTCCTCGCGCAGCAACGAATAGAGCGCCATGTCCAGCGGTCGGCCGTGACGTTGAACCATGTGCCGCTTGATGCCTTCGAGTTGAAAGCCCGCCTTCTCGGCGGTGCGTCGACTGGCCTTGTTTTCCACGGCGGCGCAAGCCTGTAAACGCAGAATCGGCTTCGACTCGAACAACAACGCGCAAAATAGCTGCACCGCTTCGGTCATGTAGCCCTGGCCACGGTCTTCCACTCGGAAGATTTTTGCGCCGATCTCATACCCGCTGGCGTAAGGAGCGCATTTGAAAAACCAGATTCGGCCAATGAAACGGCCATCGGGGGCGGTGATCAGCAGCATGCCGCGATCTTCTTCCCACAGGCCGTTTTCCTGGTGCTTCTTGCGCAGTTCCGTCGTCGTGGTCAGCCGCGGCGGCAAGAATTCGCCGACCTCGGCCACGTCGTTTTCCAGGCGGCACATCGGCTCGATATCCGCCTCGTCCACCAACCGCAGAATGATTCGTTTGCCTTTGATCATGCGCAGCATTACACCCCACCAACGCCGCTCTGTCCACACCCTCAACTCTTGACCCTTTCCCGGTTTGGGCCTACTGTGCCATCGCTTTGTGTGGCACTACTGAACTGGAAAATAGGGGTCAAAGTCCAATGAAACGCTGGCTGTGTTTCAGATTGCTGGCGGTGCTGTGCGTGTGGCCGGTGGCGGTCTTTGCCCGACAAGCGGTATCGGGCACGGTTTACCATGACGCCAATTTGTCATCACGTTCAGCCTATGTGCAGGAAATCGATGACGGTGACGTTCTTCTGCCCAACATTCAGGTTGATTTGCTGGACGGCGTCAACGAGATTTCCTCCTATACCGACGAAGCCGGCCGGTTCGAATTCGCCGATGTGTTGCCGATGGATTACGTGCTTGATCTGCACCTGGGCGATCACGATTGCACCAGCAATAATCGCGCGCGTCGCTTGCCCGATGCGATTCGCGCCGGCGTCATTCATTTGATCTCGTTGGGTGACAGCATCGGCGTGTACAACGAGCCCGGCGTCGACCCCTACCCCGTACGGCTGGCCGCTCGGCTGTCACAATTTGCCGAAGTCGATTTACACAACATTCACGTCGGCGGCAGTACGAGCTGGCAGTGGTTGCCCGGCGCCGACACCGGCTATTTCGACGATCGCTTACTGCCGGTGATCGACGACGCCGACGTGGTCACCGTAACCATTACTGGCAATGACCTGGCCCCCTACGTCGAAGGCATGAGTCCCCCATACGATGTCTGGCAAATCATCCAGAACTTTTTTGCCGAACCGGAATACCTGCTGCAGATTCTGCCGCGCCTTGAGCAACTATTGCAGGCGATCCACGACGTGAACGAAACCTGCGATGTGGTTTTCATCATGTATCCAAACTTTGGCAACAGCACCTATATGATCAATGACATCGGCGAAGCGCTCCAGCCGCTGGTGGCCGAGTTGTTCCCGTACGTTCTCGGCACCGAACGGTTCGTCGCAGGTGATGTTGACGGCGTGCTGATCACCGATACGCTTTCTGCGCTTGGCGATCTGTGGCTTGACGACTATCTGATCGACGAAGTCCACCCGACGGCGCTCGGCTCGCAAACGTATGCCGATGAGGTATTCAAAGTACTGGGCGGCGTACTGGCCGAAGACCAGGCCGCGGCGACGCAACTTTGGGGCTTCAATGCGCCCGACTTGGTTCCCGTAGTCGATGACGACACTGCCGATGATGACACGGCCGATGACGACACCAGCGACGATGATGCGGTCGATGATGACACCACGGATGACGATACGCCGGACGACGATTTGGTTGATGACGACACTCTCGACGACGATGCGGCGGATGACGACGAGATTGACGACGACACCGCGGATGATGATGCTAGCGACGATGATGCCGCGGATGACGACGCGGACGACGACGAGATAGATGACGATTCCGACGACGACGAGGGCGACGATGACACCGCGGACGATGATGACGACAACGACGATTCCGGCTGCGGGGACTGAGCCGCGCCAAAGGAGAAGCTAAATGCTGCCTCGCGTGGTGATTCACTGCGCCACCAGCGCCGACGGTCGCCTCGACTGGTTTACGCCCGACATCGGCCAGTTCTATGGACTGGTCGGCCGCTGGAAGGAAGATGCCACGCTCGCAGGTAGCCACACCGTCTGCCAGGCCTGTGAGTCGATGCCACCGGAAGACGACCGCGCTTTCGAAAAACCACCGGTCTGCAAACGCGACTCGCGGGCATTGCTTGTCGTGCCCGACAGCGGCGGCCGGGTCCGCAACTGGCAGGGCCTGCGCATGGCCGGATTCTGGCGCGACGTGATGGCGTTGGTTTCGCGTTCTACACCGCAAAGCTATCTCCGTTTTCTCGAGAAACGTCATGTGCCGTACATTGTCGCCGGCCAAAAGCAGGTCGACCTGCGCGCCGCGTTGCAGCAATTGCGCGACAAGCACAATGTAAAAGTCGTACGCACCGATAGCGGCGGCACGTTGAACGGCGTGCTGCTGCGTGAGGGACTGGTCGACGAAGTCAGCGTGCTGGTGTATCCGGCACTGGTCGGCGGTTCCTCGCCCCGTTCGTTCTATCGCGCTCCCGACCTGCAATCGCCGGACGGCGTATTGCCGTTGCGACTGCTGTCCGCCAACCGCCTCAAGGGCGGCGTGGTCTGGATGCGCTACCGCGTCGTCCGTCCCAAGCGCTCGTCGCGTTGACGCGCCAGCGCACCGCGCTATCATTCTTTTTTGACACCAATCACCGCCAACAAAGGACGGACGTTGATGCGCCGCTTCGATCCGACCAACCTGCGCCGCGTCGTGTTCAAGGTCGGCACGAGTTCCATCCTCAAGGAAAACGGACTGGTGCGCCTCGGTTTCCTCGGTAAGCTGGTGACCACCATCGGCCGACTGCATGCCGACGGCGTACAAGTGGTGCTGGTCACTTCCGGCGCGATTGCGCTGGGCGCGCGCCAGTTGGGTCTACCCAAGCGACCCGTTCGCGTGCAGGACAAACAAGCCTGTGCCGCCACCGGCCAGACCGAACTGATGGCGCTGTACCAAAAACTCTTTTCCACCCTTGCTCTTCACACCGGTCAGGTATTGCTTACCCGCGATGCGCTCGACGACCGCCGCCGCTACCTGCACGCGCGTGAAACCGTGCTGCGCTTGCTCGAGTGGGGCGTGGTGCCGGTGGTCAACGAAAACGATTCGGTCGCCGTCGAAGAAATTCAGTTCGGCGACAACGATGAGCTGTCGGCGCTGGTTGCGGCACTGATCGACGCCGATTTACTCGTGCTGCTGACCGACGTAGCCGGCGTGTACGACGCCGACCCCAAGACGCATCCGGACGCGCGGGTAATCGACCAGCTCACCCAGCCGATCGAAGAACTGCTGGCAATGGTCGACGACCACCCCAGCCGCTTCGGCAGCGGCGGCATGCGTTCGAAGTTGTTGGCGGCTCAATACTGCCGCAACTGCGGCATCGCCTGCATCATCACCGGCAGCCGGGCCGACCAGCTTGACCAACTGCTGGCCGGTGAGCGTATCGGCTCGTTCGTTCCGTCTGGGCCGCGGGTCGACGGCCGCGCCCGTTGGTTGGCGCGGGCGGCAAGCGTGCAAGGCACGATCCACGTCGATGCCGGCGCCGCTTTGGCGTTGCGGGAAAAACACAAGAGCCTCTTGCCCAAGGGCGTGATACGTGCGACCGGCGCTTTCGTGCGGGGCGATACAGTGCGCCTGATGGATCCGGACGGGAAAGAGGTCGGCCGCGGCGTAGCCCGCTATGGCGGTGCCGACCTGGCGCTCATCCGCGGCAAACACGGCCGCGAGATCGAATCGGTGCTCGGGTTCACCTTCGGCGACGAGGTGGTGCACCGCGACGACTTGGTGCTGACGCGCAATCGGTGAGGCAAACATGACCGAAAAACAAGACTTGCTAGCGATGCTGCGCGCCGCGCGTGAAGCCGCTGCACAGTTGGCGGTAACCGACACCAATACCAAGAACCGGGCCCTGGCCGCGTTGGCCCGTTTGCTGCGCGAAAAGCAGCCCGCATTGTTGGCGGTCAACGCGCAGGACGTCGCCCGGGCGCGCGAGGCTGGCCGCAGCGCCGCGCTGATCGATCGCCTGTCCCTGAGTGAAGCGCGGATCGAGGCGATGGCAAAAGGGGTCGAACAGATCATTTCCCTTCCCGACCCGGTCGGCGAAATCCATGACCTCACCGTACGGCCCAACGGTCTGCAGGTGGCCCGTATGCGCTTGCCACTTGGCGTGATCGGGATTGTCTTTGAAGCCCGGCCCAATGTGATCGCCGACGCGGCCGCGTTATGCCTGAAGAGCGGCAACGCCGTCGTGTTGCGCGGCGGGTCGGAAGCCGCTGCCAGCAACGCGGCCTTGGGCGAGGTGGTCGCCGAGGCATGCGCCGAAGGCGGCCTGCCCGCCGCGGCCGCCCAGGTGGTGCACGACACCGCCCGCGAACACGTGCTCACGTTGTTGCAGGCGCGCGGCATGGTCGACCTGGTCATCCCGCGTGGCGGCGAGGAATTGATCCGCTTCGTCGACGAGCAGGCCCGCGTACCCCTGATTCTGCACTACAAAGGCGTCTGCCATGTCTTTGTCGACCGAGACGCCGATCTGACCAAGGCCGAACCGATCGTCATCAACGCCAAAGTGCAACGCCCCGGCGTCTGCAATGCGATGGAGACCCTGCTGATCGATGCCCCGGTCGCGCCGCCTTTTCTGCCGGTAATCTGCGCCCGCTTGCGCGAACATGGGGTGGAACTGCGCGGTTGCGCAAACGCGCGCCGAATCGTGCCCGATTTGAAAGAAGCCACCGAAGATGACTGGTACGCCGAGTATCTGGACCTGATCTGCGCCGTGCGTGTAGTCGACGGCTTGGAGGACGCACTAGCGCACATCGCGCGTTACGGCTCCTCACACACCGAGGCGATCGTTACCGAAAATTACACCACCGCGGGCCGTTTCCTGCGTGGCGTGCAGTCTTCGTGCGTCGCGGTCAACGCGTCAACAAGGTTCAACGACGGCGGCGAACTCGGCTTGGGTGCCGAGATCGGTATCAGCACCACCAAGCTTCACGCCTACGGCCCGATGGGCCTGCGCGAACTGACCGCCAGCAAGTTCATCGTGCTGGGTGACGGCCAGGTGCGAAAGTAATCCCCACCGGCGCGGATTTTTCCCCCGCCTCCAAATTCTGCTTGCGTTTTCCCGCTCTGTCTGTGTATGAGAAAAACTCGGTATTCATCCGTGACGGAGAAAAGAAATGCCGGTAGTGGGCGACTGGGTAGTGATGAAATTCGGCGGCACGAGCGTGGCGCGGCGGCAGAACTGGGAAACAATCGCCACCGTCGCGCGTCAACGTTTGGCCGACGGCCTGAGGCCGGTGGTGGTGTGCTCCGCGCTTGCCGGCATTACCAACGATCTCGAAGCTTTGCTGGCCGAACCCGGAAACGGCAAACAAGAGGAAGTGCTGACGCGCATCCAGAATCGCCACCGTGAACTGGCCGAAGAGCTGGGCGTCGATTATGAAAGCCTGCTTGGCGCCCCAATGAACGAACTGGCGCGATTGTCCCAGGGTGCCGCTCTGCTGGGCGAAGTCAGCCCCCGAGTGCATGCGCGGGTGTTGGCCTGTGGCGAATTGATGTCTACCCGGCTGGGTGCAGCCTTTCTTACTCAACAGGGCCTATCCACCTATTGGCTCGACGCGCGCGATGCGTTGACGGCTGAAGAAGACCCGCGACGCGGTCCGCGGCAGGCGTATTTAGCGGCTTCGTGCCATGTCGGCCCCGATCCCGTATGGCAGGAACGGTTGGCGGCGCAACCCGAGCAACTAGTGCTGACGCAAGGGTTCATCGCACGCAATGGCGCGGGGGACACCGTGCTGCTCGGCCGGGGCGGTTCGGACACTTCCGCCGCCTATTTCGCCGCACTGTTAGCCGCCAAGCGGTGTGAGATATGGACCGACGTGCCCGGCATATTCACCGCCGATCCGCGCGACATTCCGACCGCCCGCTTGCTTCATTTGCTCGACTACGATGAGGCCCAGGAAATCACCACACTCGGCGCCAAGGTGCTGCACCCACGCTGTATCCGACCGCTGGCCGACCACAACATTCCGATTCACATTCTCTGTACACACCGGCCGGAGATAGAAGGCACCGTTATCACCGCAGAGACGCCACCGGAAGGCGCTCTGGTCAAGGCGGTGGCGGCCAAATATAACCTCACCCTGATTTCGCTCGAAACGTTGGGCATGTGGCATCAGGTTGGTTTTCTGGCCGATGTGTTCGCCTGCTTCCAGCACCATGGTCTATCCGTCGATCAGGTTTCGACGTCCGAAACCAATATCACCGTGTCGCTCGACGCCGCCGCCAACGTGCTAGGCGAGGACACGCTGGCCCCGCTGATGGGCGATCTGGCGCGCATCGGCCAGGTCAAAAAGATCGGCCCGTGTGCTTCGGTGAGCCTGATCGGCCGCCATATTCGCACCATCCTGCACGAATTGGCTCCGGCGCTGGAGGTCTTCGGCGAATCGAAGATCCACATGGTCACGCAGGCGTCGAACGACCTGAACCTCACCT